>JAYZQT010000055.1:0-15955 GCA_036136335.1 Pseudomonadota bacterium | reverse complement strand
GTAATCACTCGGAAGCTTCTTCAGAAGTGGACATTCCGACGAGCGCATCCGGTATTGTGTGTCCATTCGCTGCATCAGAAAAGGAATCCATGAAATTCCCGATTCGATCCAGACTACCGGCATGCTGGGAAAACGCTCATTCATTCCGTTGAGCACCCAATTCGTGCAATGTACAACATTATACCAGGTGAACCCCAATGCATGGACCGCAAGAAAACGGTTGCAAGTACGGAACATTGGATCGTCCCAGTTAAACCCGGAATGAAAACCAATCGGCAGGCCACGTTCCTGTATCGCCGAATAAATTCTCATGTAATCGTTATGATGGACAGGCCGGTGACGCACAGACGTAACCATGAACCCAATCACCCCTTCAGCATCTCCAAAATCCTCAACGATTTTTAGCGCCGCATCTGGATTGTTAAAGGGAAGGTAAAGCATGGATTTCATGCGTGGACTGCCAGGCAGAATTTTTTCGACGAGCCAGCGATTATATGCCCTGGCCAGAACGACCTCGACGTCCGCCTGCGGGTGCATGGCCAGTCCCAGCATCGGTGTAGGAAATACGCAGGCATAGTCCACGCCCATTGCGTCCATCCAGCGATGCGTCAGGTGAACATCACGGTGCTTTTCATCTTTTGGTGTTTGTTCCAGCCCCCGCAGAGGATACCGCGTGACCCGCCCCCCAACATCTTGATAGCCCACGCGACCAAGGGAAAACATTGAGCCACGATGCGCTATCTGCTGGGCGGACCGTGCAAGCTGCCGCATCACTGGGTCTTCAATAAATTCAACGATATCCTTCATCGACTCCGTTTCATAATGATGGGCATCGACATCAATAATCAGAACATCTTCGAACTTGCGCTGGTCGCGTTGACGAATCGCATTTTGAAGGAGCTTTTCAGTGTCAAACTCCTCTACACTCATGCGGAAATAGCGCTCGTTACCTGTGGGGAGTTCCATTCTCTGCGCCTACTCCATTACTGAATTTCGGCCCTCATAATAAACAAAACCTGGCCTGCAGACAAAGAAAGAAAAGGTGGCCTGAACCAGTGCGTGCTAGAGGAGAGTCGGCAGGAAGGTCGCTATGGGTGGGAATGCCGCAATAACAAGCATTCCGACAAGAAATATCAGGACAAATGGCCAGGTCGCGCTAAACACCTGCTGCAACGTCACCCTGTTCGTCGCGCCCTTGAATGCGAAGATTGTATAACCAAACGGTGGGGTAATTCCACCGACCGTGACGTTCAGCAACATCAAAAGCCAGAACCAGATAGGGTCAAATTCAAGCGATTTGATCAATGGCTGATATATCGGAATGACAACCAGCATCAGGGCGATCTGGTCAATGAACATACACAGTATGAAAGGAATTAACATCATGATGAACAGCATCACGTATGCGGAGAGGTCCAGTCCGGCTATCACATTTGTAAGTTCTCGGGTCGATCCGGTAAACGCGAGGAGTTGGCTAAACATCTTGGAACTGGCCATTATCACCAGGATCATACTGGTAATAAATGCGGCAGAGGCCAAGGATTCCGAAAACATTTTTAAGTTTAACTTGCGATAGTAGGCGGCGGTCGCAAGGGCTCCAAGAACACCCGTTGCCGCCGACTCAGAGGGCGTCGCGATGCCCATAAGGATGAACCCCATTACACAAAATATAATCAGCGCGAACGGCGAAACTCGCAGAACCGCGAAAACTTTTTCTTTCAAAGTTACAACACCAGTGGAACCGGATGCTTCCTCGTTCGCCAGTTCAGGGTTCATCCGCACGCGTGTAAGTGTGTAGAACAAGAACATGCTGGACAACATCAGCCCAGGGAGAATACCAGCAATCAGCAACCCAGCAATCGATACATTGGCAAGCGTTCCAATAATAATCACCAGTACGCTTGGAGGTATGATCGGAGCCAAAGACGCTCCCGCCAGGATGGCCCCCGTCGACATTTTGGTATCGTACCCCCTGTCCAACATACCGGGGAAAAGGGTTCGAGCCATCATGGCGGCAACCCCCATCGCAGCACCGGACAAGGCACCGAAAATTGTCGCTAGCACAAAACAGAGCAGATACTGACGCCCCTTAACTTTGCCTATCAACTTATCTACGGAATCAAACAGAATATCGATCGAACCCGATCTAAATAACAATTCTCCCATTAAAATAAACAGGGGCACAGCTGAAAGGGCAGCAATATTTGTTGTCTCGAAAATCGAGTTGGCAACAAGTCCAAACCCAGGCTGACCCAGGAGTATTAAGACGCCTGCAATATTAATTAAAAGAAAGGCAACAAAAATCGGCGCGCCTGTCATAAATGCGGCGAGCAGGAGCGTCAGTCCTGCCGTAAGGATTACCCACCACTCCATTACCCGAAATCCTCTCCCTTACTCCCAATTTCCAACTTTCGATAATCAAGAAAACGCAAGAAATGGATGGCGGACATTCCAAAACCGAACGTAAGGAACACCGAAATATAATATTTTGGAAATGGTTTCACCTTCATCATGTGAACATCTTTAGCAATCTGGCGTATGTTTTCGTCTAGATTGATCCAGGTCGCGAGAGCGCACGCCACAAAACACATGAGATAAATTAACCAATACCCAATTTTAGCCTTCTTTTCTGGGAGCAGATCAATCAAAAAAGTGACAGCAACGTGGCCCTTTTCCCGTGTAACGTAGGGCATCATCAGAAAGCAGCCTATACACAGCGAATAAGACACCGCCTCATCTGCCCACCATGTGGGTGCATTGAAGAAGTAACGTGAAATAACTTCAAAAGAATATGCAAAAAGTATAATAGCGAGACAGAGCTTACCGAGTTGGAATCCAACATCAGTTATCCTGTCATGAAGCCATATTAATGCTTTGACCACACTCTGCCTCGCTATCTATTTTTTGTTTATCGAAAAGTTAGTTTGTCAGCCCCGCTTTCTTAGCAAGTGCGCGTATTTCGTTGGCTCCGTCGGAGCAACATTTCTGCGCAATATTCCACATACTTGAGGCCCAAATTTTCTTTACCTCAGCATGCTTAGCCGCAGATAATTGCGTAACCTTCACACCAAACTTTTCTAACTCTTTGGTCTCGTCGGCAAGGATTTGATCACCAATTGCCGGCATTTCCACTTCTGTTTTCTTGGCAGCGGCGATCAAGATCTTCTGGTCGCCTTTTGAGAGCTTATTCCACTTATCTAGGTTCATCCAAAACCCTAAATTACTGGTGCCCCACGTAGGCCGTACCTTGAACTTTGCCACTTCATAGTGCTTCATCGACAGCATCCCCGCCGCTGGCCAGCATGCCCCGTCGACAACGCCCTTCTCAAGCGCCGTATAGATTTGCCCACCCGGCAACACAACCGGTGACCCCCCAAGCAACCTGATAACACCGTGATAACTTAAGGTTCCGCGTATTTTACGCCCTTTGACATCACCGGCTGCGGATAGAGGTTTCTTTAGAAACATATGGTAGCCCTGATTACTGGCCGCAGCGATACCTAACACTTTGAGATTATTGTGCTTTTGGTAATATTTATCGAGATATTCGATGATACCAGATGCTCGGCGTTTCTTGGCGCCGTTGTCTATGGCATCGAAGGTAAATGCGAGGCCCTTGCTGCCAGCGTGATAAATACCGTGACTAAACAGCATATCGAAAACCCCGGAAGACACCGGCTGCAGTTGCTCAAACGGCGGCACCACTTCTTTACCGGAGATCGTCAGCTTGACTTTACCGCTCGCCTCAACGTTTTTATGGAACTGGTCAAGTACGGCGTAAGTCGGCCAGTTATCCTTGTTCCAGCTGGTTAACATCTTTAAGTTGGTCGCTGACAGTGAGGCAACGGACGAAAACGTAAATGCAGCCGCCGTTGCTGTCGCAAATAATAGTCGCTTCATTTTGGACTCTCCCTATTTAACTGCGTTTTAAATCGCACAATTTAGAAATCTAACTGCCAAATGGTAGCCTGCCGAACGCTAAGAGATCAATAGCCACTGTGCCTGCTGGTTGCCAATACACTATTGAGTTTGTGTTGAGTGCGCCGGATTCAACAGTTAAACGTTAGGCATAGAACATCAGGGAGGGATTATGACAAAAAAGCTTTACACGCAGATAGGGACGCCTACCTCAAATACCGAACAATTTCGCATGCGTGGTAAAGATGTCCTGACAGAAGTGCTCGGTGAAAAAAGCTTCTCTGAAACTTTTTATTTTCTGGTAACTGGCCGTGAGCTGCAACCACACCGTATACGCGTATTTGACGCGTGCATGGTAATCTTGATGGATCACGGTATTACGCCCACGGCGTTGGTCGCCCGTATGGTGCACGATTCCCTTCCTGACGACGTCCAGATGCCGATGATTGCGGGTGCCATGATGGTAGGTAACAAGTTCGCCGGAACAATGGCTGGTGCGGGTGCCATCCTTCAGGAAGGAAGCGCGCATGACGGCGACAAGCGCGAGTGGGCCGCAGGAGTCGTTAAAGAGTTTCGTGAACAGAAAAAATTTATTCCCGGGTACGGACACCCTTATTACTTCCCGACTGACCCGCGCGCTGACCGAATGTTCCAGATTGCTCACGAAGCTGGTGTCGACGGCAAATACATAGAGCTTGCGAAGATCCTCGGCAGAGAAATCGAAAATGCCCGTGGCAAGCCACTGACGTTAAACGTGACCGGTGCGCTGGGTGCTGTCCTGAACGAAATTGATTTTCCGGTAGAGGTCATGCGCGCCGTGGCGGCGGTGGGCCGGGCAGCGGGATTGATCGGACATGTGTACGAGGAAATGGAAAACCCTATCGTACCTGCCGTAGTCGATTTCATTAACAACATCGAATATCGAGATCCCGACTAATCCGGGAGACACCGGCACAACCAGAATTTGCCAATTTTATTTCGGTGTTGGATCGGTAATGACGCTGTTTGAGAGAACACCTATCCCGTCGATTTCCACCTCACAGATATCGCCATGACGCATGTGTAATTGTCCCTCGACGATGACCGGACCGCGGGGATTTTCGGGTGTTTCCCCGGGCCGCAAGGGCAATGCTCCCGGGGAGCCGGTAACGATGACGTCCCCAGGTTGCAAGGTGTACCCCTCTGAAAGGTAAGACACGAGGTGAGGGACATCGAATAACATACCGGAGATCTCGGCCTTCTGGCGCTCAATGCCGTTTAAACGGGTGATCAGCGTGTGCCCCGCAGGATCACCAAACTCGTCTTTTGTAACCAGCCACGGCCCAAAACTTCCGGATCGTTCAAAGTTCTTACCGAGGCCAAACTGGCGGTTCTGGCTCTGATATTCCCTGACCGAGCCCTCATTGTAGCAGGAGTATCCTGCAATATGATCAAATGCGTCCTCGCGTTTTATGTGCCGGCCCGGCTTACCAATTACTACGGCGAGTTCACCCTCATAATCGTATGCTTCAGCAACGGAAAGGGGTGGAGCCCATAAAGGTTCATTATGACCGACCTGTGAAATAGGCATGCGCATGAATATCTGGGGATATTCCCGCGAGGTAGTGAGCCCGGTTTCCTCAATGTGAAGGGTATAATTCAAGGCTAACGCCCAAGTTGCGTGAGGTTTCGGAACAACCGGGTCGAAGGTCACTTCATCCATTTGAAGGTCTGCGGATCTTCCCTGGACTACATTTGTAACGAATTTCAGTTCTGGATCGAATTTGAGGATGTCCCGGAGGGTGTCTGGAAGTTCGGGGGCCGCAACTTTCAACGAAATTATGTTTCCGTCGTCAGCGACAACTCCTACGCCCGGGAAAGCCTCGTGTCTGTATGAGATGATTTTCAATGTACCGCCGCCCTTAAAACAACACTATTGGTTAACGAACCATACTGGGCAAGGTTGATATATTTATCAGCCCGAGGCAATACTCCGCTCGAGTGTTTTTCGAAGGTCCGGTGTGACTTCGGGTTCTATCCCAAACCATTCCTGCCATGCGGGTGGGCCCTGATGAAGGAGCATTCCCAGACCATTGAGAGTGGGATTGCCGCGTTTTCGAGCGGCCAGGAGGAAGGGTGTTTCCAGCGGAGTGTAGATTATATCCAACGCGAGCGCCGAAACCGGTAGCCGGTCCAGGCGCAGATCCAACGCGGGTTGGCCGTCCATTCCTTGGCTGGTCGCATTTATGATCATCGACACCCCGTCCAGTACATCGTGACGGTCCACCCACGAGCAGGTTTTGATAGGGCCCCCGAGGTCACGAACAATGAGGGCGGGCTCTTCCGGGGTGCGATTAACCAGCCTTATTTCTTTTGCCCCCGCCTGAAGAAGGGCGTAACAGACCGCGCGGCTTCCGCCACCCGCGCCGATCACCGCGATGGGTCCTGAATTGGCACGCCATTCCGGCTGCGCCTGTCGCAGATTCCCTAGAAATCCCAGCCAGTCATTATTTTTACCATATAGAGATCCATCTTCGCGGACGACGACGCAGCTGATCGCTCCAATTTTTTTGCCTACTTCATCCACCTCGTCCACAATAGACATCGCGTCAAGCTTGTGAGGGATTGTCAGATTACAACCAGAAAATCCAAGAGGATGCATGGCCCGGAGCGCGGGCCCGACGTTTCCAGGCCTTATGGCTAACGGTACATACGTGCCACCCAGCCCCAGATGGGTCATCCAGTAGTTGTGCATCAAGGGTGAGCGTGAATGCATCACTGGCCAACCCATTACACCCGCAAGCAGGAAACGTTTGGGCTCCACTATTTTCTCTCGTCAAGTTTTGCGCTGAAATGGTCCCAGGTTCTACGGAACAAATTCGCATTCCATAACTTTTCGCGGCACATCACAAGTTCTTCCCTGGTGAATGAGTAAGGCTCGCCGATCTGTAGCGACATGTACTGTCTGTACGAGTTGTCTTCGAGATAAGTAAGTAGAACGAAGGCGTCCACTATGCTGCTTCCTACTGTAACTGCCCCATGAGCCTTCATGAGGGCTGCAGGCCGATCTCCAAGAACAACGACAAGTTTCTCTGCCATTTCGGGGTTGTTTATGGAATTGGGTGAATCAAGCACCGGCATTGGGTACACCAGCGAACCCTGTGCATAAACCGGCAAGTATTCCTGACCCGCAGTCGTCAAAATTGTTGACCAGTTGGGGTGAGCATGTATGACACCGTGCACCTCAGGCCGGGCCTTGTAGACCCCCGCGTGGAGGTGAAATTCCAGTGGTGGCTTGCCAGACCCCTCCAGCAGGTTACCTTCAAAATCAATGGTGCAGATATCATCAACAGTCAGCCGGCTGCGCTGACAAGAACCTGTATTAATCATCATGCGATTGCTGTCCAACCGCACACTAGCATGCCCGTTATAGTCTATGATTCCCGACCGTTCGAGCATCCGGACACACGTTACAATTTGCCTTTTGTGTTCTAAATTTTCTGTCACAATCTTATTCCATTTTTGGGCAACGCTTTCCCTAAACTACGCCTCGCTCTCGCAAAGCCTCAACAGCTTCAGTACTGAAACCGATTTCCGACAGAATTTCTTCGGTGTGTTCGCTAAGCTGAGGCGGTGGAATCATTGGCTGGTCATCACGAGAATTGTCGATGTAAACTGGACGTCGGGCGAATGTCTGCTTGCCCTCTGCATGGTGCTCCACCTCGTAAAATGTATTCAGGTGCTTCACCTGAGGGTCATTAAACACTTCCGGCAACGTATTGATTGGTGCGTAGGGAACGTCGTTTTCCTCCAGTCGTGGCATCCAGTAATCCCGCGGCCTCGCTGCGGCGGCCTTTTTAAATTCTGAAGTCATGTCGAAATAATTTTCGATGCGTTCCATTCTTCCCGCGTATCGTGGATCTTGACGCATATGCTCAAGATGGAAAGCGCCAGTCACCCCCTGCCAGAACTTTTCTGGCGATGACAGGTGAACGGCCAGAAGTTTACCGTCAGCACAGGCCATAGCATGGGATTGTGACGCCTGGGCGCGTGACGTAGGTCCCGGCTGGATATTCTGCTGGGTAAAGTTGGCGTATGGATCCGGAACGAACGCGATGGCACTTTCGAGCATGTTGACACTGAGCGTTCGCGCAGGCCCGCCTCGCTCCCTCTCAAACAAAGCAGCGAGGATACCATAACAGGCGTTATAGCCTGTCATGTTGTCCCCAATTGTTGGCCCCGTCACTTTTGGGTCTTCCGGATCGAGAAAAAGGCTTGCGATACCCGATAGAGACTGGGCTACGGCATCGTAGGCTGGCCTTTTTTCATAGGGCCCGTCCTCGCCAAACCCGGTGATCGAACAGTAGATGAGTTTCGGATTTCGCTTGCGAAGTTTCTCGACGGACAGATTCAGCCGATCCATGACGCCGGGTCGAAAATTCTCCAACAGTACATCAGCAGTTTCAACCAGACTCAGGAGAATTTCCCGCCCGTCCTCGGAACGAATGTCGATTGTTACGGATCGCTTGTTCCGGTTATATGCGCCAAACTGCGCAGAATACGTACCACCCCGCCATGACCGAAACATGTCACCGCCTTCAATCTTTTCGACCTTTATACAGTCGGCCCCCATATCACCCAGCAACTGACCACAAAGTGAGCCGGTGATCATTGTCGTGAGCTCGATGACCCGAACACCGTCCAGCGGTCCCGTCATGAAGTTTCTCCCGTCGTTCTTAATTTGTTTTCTAAGTGGTTTTTCCCGACGCGGGAAGTTCCTCTTTCTCGGCAGCAATCATCTCATCAATCATTCGCCGGACCTGAATATTTGGAGCATCTGCGTTTATATTGATTTCGGGGGCGTCAGGTTTTTCTGTAATCCGTCTTTGCTGGGCTTCCAAGACATCCCTGTCTTCGTCGAACACCTTCGTAAATTGTGTACGATAGACTTCATCCCATTCCTTTGAATTGATCTTGAAGTGCCGGCAATGAGAATAGAAATAGTGTGTTGTGGTTTCCGTTTCGGGGGTAGGCAGGTTCATTATTTTCATCTCCACGCCCCGGTCTTCACCTACCTCTCCCGGCGTGATTCCGGTACCCACCTCCACGGAGCCAGCATCAGAGGCCATGTAGTATGGCATATCTGAGGTGGTCATGATCCATCGATCCACGTTCCCCTCAAATGCGCCGGCTTTCTGATAGAATGGGGCCGGTCGACGGTCATAAATTACACGGCTCATTTTCACTCTCTTTTCCTTGTTCCAGCGTTCTGTCTTCGGCCGAAATTCGACGATGGAATCGGCTCCGATCGATGATGCGTGAACATATGTAAGGTGAGAAATGTCAAACAGGTTATCTGACACCAGCAGATAGTTTGCTTTCAGGTGCATCGGTTTGCCATCGCGCCCCGGTATGGTTTTCCATTCCGGACTTTCGAGCCACCACCAATTCGGCAACCGTCCTGGATCTGCCATTCCCGGATCACCCATCCAGACCCAAACCCACCCGTAACGCGACAGCGTTGGATATGTCCGAACCATGGCACCCGGTGGAACCTTGGGTTGACCGGGAACTTTTACACATTTCCCTTCAGAATTGAATTCTAGTCCGTGGTAGCCACACTGGAGCCGACCTTCGACAACCTTTCCCATCGAAAGTGGAAGAGACCTGTGACAACAGCGATCTTCAAGCGCCGCAATCCCCTGACGAGTCCGAAACATAACCAGCGGCTCGTCAAGAATTGTACGGCCAAGTGGCAAATCGCCGATTTCACTTTCCCAGGCTGCGACATACCAAGCGTTACGTAAAAACATTATGGATACCTTTATTTCTTTTTCATCATATCCAGAGGGTTTTGTTTTTCAATTTCATCATAATTTGGGGGTTTTGCACAACGGCAGCGGAGATTTATTATTGTCCCAACAAGATAAGGAAAATTAATGTCCCGTATTGACGCCTACAATCACGTAATTCCCGGCGCATATTTCGAAAAATTTGTGGAAATCGCGCCAGACCCGGGGATAGTCAAATTCTTTGGTGCCATCAAAGCACTGCACGACACGGACGCTCACACGCGGCTTCTCGACAGTTTTGACAATTACCGTCAGGTCATCTCACTTGCAAATCCACCTGTTGAAATGCTGGGAAGTCCTGAACAAACTCCAGCTCTTGCCTGCCTTGCTAATGATGGTCTTGCTGAATGGGTGAGGCTCAACCCGGACAGGATTGCCGGGTTTATCGCATCCCTGCCCATGAATAATCCAGATGCCGCCGTCGCCGAGGCTAACCGCGCAGTAAATGAACTGAACGCTCGAGGTGTTCAGGTATTTACGAATGTCCTTGGAAAACCCCTGTCAGCGCCGGAGTTTTACCCAGTCTTCGAAACGTTGGCGAAACACGATCTCCCGGTATGGATACATCCCATGCGGGGGCCCAACTTTCCGGACTACGCGCAGGAGGACATTTCAGAGTTTGAAATCTGGTTCACGTTTGGTTGGCCATACGAAACCAGCGCCTGCATGACACGCCTAATCTATTCTGGACTATTTGATAAGCTCCCAGACATCAAAATCATCACCCATCATTTCGGCGGAATGGTACCTTTCTTTGCGGAAAAAATAGGCATCGGTTTCCAGCAAATTTTTAAAGGAAATTCTGATCACAACCCTCTCGCCGAACAGGCTGGTCTCAAGAAACAACCGAAGGAGTATTTCAAGATGTTCTATGCGGACACAGCTACCAATGGTTCCCTGGCAGCCGCTAAATGCGGTCTTGATTTCTTCGGACCAGACCATTCAATTTTTGCATCGGATACACCGTTTGACCCGGAAGGAGGTGCCATGCTGATCCGGGAGACCATCAATGCGATTGATAACCTAGGTGTGGATAAAGAAATACGAGACAAAATTTACAGCGGCAACCTGGAACGACTACTCAGGCTCTCATGATCCTAAAATGCCGCTAAAACCTGACCTTGGTAATGTTAATATGCCGTTCCGAACCCTCGGTGCGGCATTCGCTGATTATGAAGCGCTACATCCCGAAAAATTGGCAATTCATTCCATCGATCAGGGTATTGCGCTTACTTTTTCAGACCTGCGGGACATCGTAGACCGAACTGCAACGCAGATGATGGCAACAGGTATCAAGCGCGGTGACAGGATCGCTGTCCTGTGCGGGGAGTGCGTCGAAAAACTCATAATAATGTTCGCAGCATGGCGCTGCGGCGCTTCCGCTTGTCCGTTCCATGCCGAAATTGGCACCGACCACCTTGTGTCCATTCTACGAACGATTTCCCCTGCACTCATATTATGGCGAACAGGCGATCTTGACGGGGAAATACTTACGGGACCCCTCGCTGCCCAATCTTTTTCGTTTACGTCTCTCGACGAAACTGAAGGCTTTTTCTTTGATCTACCACGAAGGGCTGGCCAGCTTCCAGAAACTGGAAGCGAATATGGTCCTGACGACGAGGGCTGTATCTTTGCAACCTCGGGAACAACCGACACGCCAAAATGCGTAGTGTGGGACCAGCTTGGTCTCTGGCTCTGCGGATTATCAACCATCAAATTCACTGGAATGACCGCTGACGACAGATTGCTGGAATACCGTACGTTTAGCTGGCTATCTCCGCAGATAGTGACATTCATGCCTTTCGTCGCTCTGGGTCTGACAATTGTCATCGCAAAAAGTTTCTCTCGTCGCCGTTTCATGGGGTGGGTTCGGGATCACCAAATAACCATCGCCGCGGGAGTGCCTACCGTAATCAACATTCTGCTCGACGAGCCAGTTGAGTTCCATCAAGACGAAATCTCCTCGCTTCGCCTGATGACAGCGAGTTCAGCACCTCTTGCACCAGAGAGGTGGCGGCAATTCGAGGCATTTTATGGAATACGCTTGCTGCAATTCTATGGTGCATCAGAAGGTGGCTGGCTTTGTGGAAACCGTCATGACAAATTCCGCATCGGCACCGCCGGGCCTCCAGCCGAACACATGGACCTGGCCATTCTTGATTTTGAGGGAAAATTATGTGCTGCGGGTATAGAAGGTGAAATATCCATGCGGGGTCCCCAGACGGCTGTTGCCACCATTACCGCAGGCGGTGAATGGGAGGACCGAACTGCCTTTCGTCTCAAGGAAAGAACACGAGTTGGGGATCTAGGGGTAATGGACAACGATGGGTTTGTAACTGTTACGGGCCGCGTCAAGGACGTAATTCTGAGAGGTGGCGTATCAATTTCACCGCTCGAAATAGACGCCGCAATTATGAGTAATCCCAATGTGCATGAGGCTGCGGCTGTCGGAGTACCCGACCCAATCTGGGGTGAAGAAATTGTCTGCTATGTGGTTCTAGCTGAGGGGAAGGACACATCGACAGAGCAAATTCAGAGCCATGCGACAGAAGTGCTTCCAGCGTTCAAACATCCTAGATACATCCGGTTGGTTAGCGAACTGCCAAAAAATGACAGAGGCAAGGTACAACGGGAAAACCTGAAACGACTTTGGTCCAAAACGACCCCAACACCTCGGTCATAACGCAGTTTGGTCCGGTCTGGTTTGAGGAATTGAAACCAGACCGATGCCTCCTATGATCAGAATGACACCAACCACCAGATCGGGTGTTAGCTTTTCATCGAGAAAAACAACGCTCAGGAGTAGTGCACAAACTGGCGCACCGAGAAGCCCTACAGTAGACACAACCGTCGGCAGGTAACGTACACACGTCACGACCGACATCATAGCAAGTGCAGTGCCAAACGTGGCCCCGTATCCAAATAGCGCCAATTCCCCTGCAGACCACTCAAACGTGGGCAGCGGATCAAATATTAATGCCAACAGGAGTATAAAGCCCGCGGCAATCGTCAACTGGAAAGGAGCAAGCTGGATTGGCGTCAAAAGTGACCTGTGTGACCTGATATGGATGATTGTGACTGACCATAAAACTGCGCACAGAAGCAGCAATACATTCCCCAGGATGACGTTATTGTCAGACCAGTTGAAGTCACCCGGATTAAAAAGCGCTGTGAGCCCAGCCATCGCTACGACCATTCCGATTATTCTGCGGGTAGACGGAACTTCACCAAACAAAAAATAGGACATTGGCAAAACCCATAACGGGGTCGTATACCCGAGCAAAGCTGCCCTCCCCGCCTCAACGTATTGCAGGGCTACATGCATAAGGGCGGTGTAGGAAGCCATCATCAGAAAGCCTACCGACAGGATCAATGGCAGGTCGGGACGTCTCGGAAAGCGCAGACGACCAGTGATCTGAAGGAACAGCAACAGGATTAAGATCCCTACCCACATGCGAAGGGAGGCAAACCAGAACGGCGGTATTGTCTCGATCGCTAGCCGTGTTACGGGCCACAATCCTCCGTAACCTATTATTGCGCCGGCTAGGGCAACATAACCGGTAGTTTGAGTAGTCAACATCGCGGCTTGATCAACCGAATGCCGCACCGCCATTAATGTTGGTGTTCTCTCCAGTTATGAACCCAGCTTCCCCAGACAATAGCCATATGGCGGTCGCCGCCTGTTCTTCAGGCTGCGAAATACGGCCCAGCGCGGCTCGGTCAGCTGCGCCCGCCTTTGCTTCAGCACTGTATTCCGCCGTCATCGCCGTCTCGACAACACCCGGGCTAATCGCATTGACTCGAATACCGTATTTTCCCCAAGACTTGGCAAGGGTCCTTACCAGCACCAGAACTCCACCCTTGGAGGTTGTATAAGCGGGACCTCCACGACCACTTTCGCCGGTGCCCCCCATCAAAACACCACCCGACGCCGTAAGAACCATTGATCCCTTGATCCCCCGGTCTATCATCACCCTGGCGGCCGCTTTGGCCATCAGAAAGGAACCAGTAACGTTAACTGAAAGAATCCGGTTGAATTCGTATGCATCCGCTTCTTCCCAGTTAAGCTTGGAATGTGCAGCTGCGAAGTGCGCGAGACAGTCTACACTGCCAAATGCACTAACCGCTGCCTGCACCGCCGTGGTGGCGGTGGCTGTCAATGCGACATCGCCGGGACAAAATTTCAGGGTCGCGGTTTCCGAGCCCAAACCTTCTTCTAGTTGAGCTTGCTCAAGATCGACAGCAACCACACGGTTTCCATCCGAAACAAGACGCTTTGCACAGGCGCGTCCGATACCGCTGGCCGCTCCGGTAACGATGATGGTTCTATCAGTTAGCATATTAACCTTCTTAATCTGCAGAGACCCTCTTTATACGTGTGTAACCCGCGGGTGAAGCCTCCAGTCTGACAATCAATCAATTTCACCGGTCATGAACACTGGAGCCGGGTTTCTGAAATTTGGAAATGGTTACCCTTTGCATCGCCGCAACCAAATCTAATGGTCCCGGGAAACAGTCACAGCGGCTATTCCTCCAACAATCAAAATCATACCTAAACCGAGTGGTAAAGTTAAAAGCTCGCCGAGCAGTAAAACGCTGAGAATCATCGCGAAGACGGGTACTCCGAGCAGTCCGACGGTAGAGGTGGTTGCCGGCAAATTCAGGATTGCTGTTGTAACCCCCCAGTTCCCGATACCACTTCCTACAATCCCTGCGTATAGAAACAGTGCCCACCCGGTGCTGGAAATCTCGAAAACGGGAGGGCCTTCAAAAATCAGTCCCGAAGTTGTCGCTACAACACAAGAAACGACGAGATACCAAGGTACCAGCGACAGCGTATCTGACACCTTGCGATGGAGGCGCAGGTGAATTATTACGCCCGACCACAAAACGACGCACAGGACGAGCAGCCCATTCCCTAAAAGAAGATTACGATCGGACCAGTCCAGCTCCGCCGGGCTGAACAGAAGCAGAAAACCCGTGACCGCAGCGGCCAGCCCACACCCCCTGAGAAAAGTAAGTTTCTCTCCAAGGAACAGAACAGCGACAGGCGTCACAAAGATTGCGGTTGTGTACCCAAGTATTGTTGCCCGGCCTACCTCAACAAACTCAAGTGCGTTTTGAAAAATTGAGGAATAGAGCCCAAGCATGATGCCGCCTACACTCAAAATGATGGCAACATCGGCTCGGTCCGGAATTTTCATCCGCCCTTGAACCCATAGAATTAAAGAGACGAACAGCGCACCGATCGCAAAACGCCCCGCCGTAAACCAGAGGGGCGGCAAATGATCAATCGAAACTTTTGCCACTGTCCATAAGGTGCCAAAGCAGAATATCGTGATAAAAAGGGCTAACAAACCGACCCTGCGGTTTTCTCCCATTCAGAAAATCAGACCCCGGTGCCGGCTAGAAATGGTCAGCCGCCCCATTTCCTAACTCAAACGAATTGCGTCAGATACATCGACAGTTCCGGCACGTAGGTGATGATCAACAACGCGACCAGATTGACGATGATAAATGGTATCAGGCCTGGATATATACTTGTCAGTGGCGCCTTGAACAACGCCTGTGTAACAAAGATGTTAAGCCCGAAAGGAGGAGTGAACATCCCAATCGCTAGGTTAACCGTCATGATGACGCCGAAATGGATCAAGTCAACGCCAATTGCCAGTGCTATGGGTGCCAGTAACGGGGTTAGAACAAGGATGGCGGAGCCCGGATCCAGAAGGCAACCCACAAATAGCAGAAACACATTAATCACCATCAGGACCATCCAGGGTTCCATATTCATTTCCTGAATGGTGGCAACGGCGGATTGTGGTATGCCGCTTATCGTTAACAGTTGTGAGAAAACACCAGCGGCCGCGACGATGATCAGGACCTGGGCGGTCAGATACATGGAGCTAACCGAAACTTCCCAGATACCTTTCCACGAAATGTCACCGTATATGAACCGCGTGACAATCACAGCGTAAAGGCAGGCAACACCCGCCGATTCTGTTGGTGAAAAGACACCGGCGTAAATTCCACCAAGGATAATAACGGGGGTACCTAACGCCCAGAAACCGCTTATGGTTGCCCTGGTTAACTCTTTGATTGAGAATCCGGTGGCTTCACGTATCCCGCTGCGAAGCGCGTAGGCATAAATATAAATGGCCATCAACAGGGCCAGGCGACTGCCCGGACAAACGCCGGCCAGAAAAAGC
>JAYZQT010000054.1:0-119458 GCA_036136335.1 Pseudomonadota bacterium | reverse complement strand
GAGGGGAAAGCCTCATCCGTGCAATTTGTGCACTTTCCTTTCACGAATTTGCAGGTCAGCACCTTCCATGACAAAAAAACAAAAATAATGGTGGGCTTCGATCACCCAAAGTACAACCATAGCGCGGGTATGCCGGAATTGGTTCATGCGGCCGTACTGGAGGACTTTGACTGATTTAACATATTTGACCGAAGTTGAAAGTTTATCTTTTGCACTAACGTGAGTGTTGTTTGCGGTATGGGTTGTTTGTAGGAAGCGCCCCGGTGCAGTTTGATGCTGGTTTTGCCGCCTTCAATTAACTTTTTCGTGCGGATACACACCCCAAAAATGTGCATGACGCATCCAGCCGCGTTTTTTTCCGACAGCGATCCGGCACCAATCGCCTTCGCATTCAAGGATACGGCCTATTACCTTTTCCATCACCCTCGCGGTCATCGGCGAGTCCAAGTGAGGGGCTCGTCGTAATGGTTGTAGTCCACCCTTAACAACCACCGTTCGCTTGCCTGAGAGCATCGATTGATGGACCCACCCTTTCGTCCCCTGCCAATCGCGTACCTTCCGCCAGTTTTCAAACTCAGAAACAATCTCGATGGGTAGTCCAGCGTGCACGAAAATCCAGTCAACTGGATAGCGCCTACCGGGTCCTGTGCGCATATTTACCTTATCCGCGCGTAACGAAGCGTAACGCGGCAGAGGCAGACCCGTCTCTGCAGGCGCCGATATTGGAGTGGCAAACCCAACCACCGCTGCGATCAAGGCAGATAATGCGATTTTGGTTCCGAAGTTCATGTCGCTATTATAGCCTTCGGCTGACTTTGGCACCAGGTTGTTCGTAAAACAATTTCCTCGCTAGACAACTGGACTGGACCCTGATACGGCAAAAGAAAATAAAAGAGGGTGTGCTGGGTATGGCTACGGCAAATCCAACTGTTGTCTTGACGCGAAAACTACCTCATGAGGTAGAAATGCGAATGCAGAGGCTCTTTAATGCACGGCTCAGCCCCGCTGATGTACAGATGTCTTTTAAAAGCATGATCGCCGCAGCAAATGGTGCCGACATATTGGTCCCGACTGTGACTGATCAAATAGACGCACGCCTAATAGCGTGTCTACCCCGAAGTATTAAATTGATCGCAAATTTTGGTGTTGGTGTGAACCATATTGATCTTGATGCGGCTTCAGAACAGAACATCATTGTCACAAACACACCGGGTGTGTTGACGGAGGATACAGCCGATTTGACGGTCTGCCTTCTTCTCGCTGCGCCGCGTAGGTTAACCGAGGGAGAAAGGTTAATTCGTTCGGGCAAATGGGACGGCTGGGCGCCAACTGCAATGATAGGGGATCGCTTCTCCGGCAAGCAACTAGGGATAATCGGCATGGGCCGCATTGGTCAAGCGGTTGCCCGTCGTCTTTGCGGTTTTGGTATAAACATCCACTATCACAATCGCCGCAGGGTGGACACCGATACCGAGGTCTCGCTCGGGGCAACCTATTGGGCAAACCTTGACCAGATGCTCTCTCACATCGATTTTATTTCTGTAAATTGTCCCTATACCCAGGAAACACACCACCTATTGAGTGAAGAGAGGATGAAACTTCTCAAACCTCACGTGTTCATCGTTAATACAGCAAGGGGGGAAATAATTGATGAGGTGGCGTTGGCCGGTTTGCTTGCGGAGGGTAGGATCGCGGGTGCTGGACTGGATGTATACGAGCGTGAACCTCAGGTGGAACCCGAGCTTCTTAAGTTGGACAATGTGGTTTTGGCGCCTCATTTGGGATCGGCAACGCGTGAAGGGCGAATTGCGATGGGTGAGAAGGTGATTGTTAACATTCAAAAGTTTTTTGAAGACGGCAATCCACCCGACAGGGTTTACGATTTTTAGTACCCCAACTTTGATCCTCGGGTCAGATGTAGAGAATAGCACCAGTTTCTGACGCGTCGGCAATAAACGATACGGTGCTGCCCTCGGTTATGTTTATATCATCGCGCAAATTCGCCGTGGTCAAACCTGCCACGCGCAATCCTGTTTCGCAAACCATGAAGGTAGCGTTCAGGTCGATGCACGCGTCAAGTAACGACTCTATTCCTGCCACGCCTTTTGTAGCGAGGATAGTGTCATAGGCCGGGTCCGCCCAATTAGGTCTAAGAATGTGCGTGGCCGACATAGTGAAAAACAGTGTGACACGCTTCCCCGCCGCCAACGCAGCGCTCGCGATCACAAGTGCGCCGTGCATGCGCTCGTAGTCGCTGGATTGAAGAATCATCGAAAGTTTGTCAGGAGAGTTCATTGGGTGTTGTGGGCGGACAGGTCAATAATTGATGGTATGTCCCCACATAGCGGACAAGATGGATTACGGGGCAAGGACAGCTTCCGAATGTCTGTTGTGAGCGCGTCATACAAAAGAAGCGATCCCGCGAGACTATCTCCAATTCCAATCAATTCTTTAAGTACTTCCACCGTTTGCAGTGATCCCACGGTTCCAGCGAGTGCTCCTAGCACGCCACCTTCTGCACAACTGGGCACAAGGCCATCAACTGGCGCTTCGGGGTAGAGACAGCGATAACATGGGTCGCCATGCTTGTGGCCTGAACGGAACGTCGAAATCTGTCCCTCAAAACGAAGAATGGCGGCTGAAACTAATGTTTTACCGGCCAAGTGGCAGGCGTCATTGATCAGGAATCGGGTCGCGAAATTGTCGCTGCCGTCGGCAACGAGATCGTATTTGCTGATCAGAGGATCGACGTTCTCTGTTGTTAAACGTTCAAAATGTGGCACCAGCCGAACCTCCGGATTGATGTCGGCGACCGCTGCGCTGGCACTTTCCACCTTGGGCATGCCGATGCCCCCAGTGCGGTGGATAATTTGACGCTGTAGATTAGAAAGATCAATGGTATCGTCGTCCACAACACCGAGTGTACCCACGCCGGCGGCCGCTAGATACATTAACAGTGGCGCGCCTAAGCCGCCTGCACCCACGACGAGTACGCGCGATTTCAATAGCTTTTGCTGACCGAGACCACCCACTTCTGGCAAGGCGATATGGCGGGCGTAACGAAGGATCTGCTTTTCGGTTAAGTCCATAGCATGTTTTGGCTATCCTGGGTTTATGTCCCGGTGGACCCAAACCCGGCCGCGCCACGCGCGGTGTCGGGCGATACATCAGATTCTACGAATGTTGCTTGCGTGACTGGCGCAATAACCATCTGGGCTATCCGCATGCCACGTTCAATCGTAAAGGGTTTGTTGCCGAGGTTGATGAGAATGACTTTTACCTCACCTCTATAATCTGCATCGACTGTTCCGGGGGCATTCAAGACCGTAACCCTGTTCTCGGCGGCCAACCCCGATCTCGGTCGAATTTGAGCTTCATATCCTTTCGGGAGAGCAATGGAGATACCTGTTGGAACCATAGCGTGCTCGCCGCATGAGAGTGCGATGGGTGCTTCGAGTGCTGCGGCCAAGTCCATACCGGCTGCTTGCTCAGTTTCGTATGCGGGGAGCGGCAAGTCCACGTTGTGGGGTAGCCGGCTGATGGATATTTCTATTCGATTCACTCCGCCACCTCCGGCAGGCTTGCCATATGTTCGGAGATCCGGGCGGCTAGCGCGGCTGCAACCTCAGTTTTGGCCATTGCTGGCCATGACTCGGCCCCAGCGGTTGTGATTAGGTGTACGGTGTTTTTACTGCCGCCAAACGTATTGGTCCCGGTTGATACGTCGTTAGCAACAACCCAGTCGCAGCCCTTGTGCGCTCGCTTTGTTATCGCGTTTTCCACCACACGGTCAGTTTCCGCGGCAAAGCCGATGACCAGCGATGGCCGTTTAGTGCCGGCTTCCGACAGAGCACGCAGGATATCCGGGTTTTCCTCTAATTCGAGGGTGGTCAGTGCACCGACGTCAGCTTTTTTAATTTTATTATACACCGGGACGGCGGGTCTCCAATCCGCGACTGCGGCGGCACATACAGCAATATCTGCTGGGAGCGCTTGCAATGTGGCCTCATACATGTCAACCGCCGATTCGGTCCGAACAATCTTGACCCCGGCGGGAACAGGTTCGCTTGTCGGTCCGGTAATGAGCACGGTGTTCGCTCCCATACCCACTAGGGCCCTTGCAATCGCATTACCCTGTTTACCTGAAGATCGGTTGGCGATGTACCTAACGGGGTCTATCATTTCATGGGTTGGTCCGCTGGTCACGATTGCTCGCCGGCCTGCCAGCGGGGCTTCCCCGGAAAAATAACGTTCAATGTTGCTAGAAATTTCCAACGGCTCAGCCATCCGGCCATCACCGAACTCACCGCACGCCATGTTTCCCGCCGTTGGACCAACGAACAGTATGCCACGCGATTTCAGTATGGAAACGTTGGCTTGGGTAGCCGGATTTTCCCACATCTTTACGTTCATAGCCGGTGCAACCAAAACCTTCGTATTGGCAGCTAGAAGCACGGTCGTTGCCAAATTATCACAAATCCCTCCCGCCATTTTTGCCAAAATATTTGCAGTGGCAGGTGCCACGACGACAAGATCTGCATCACGTGAAAGTTGGATATGTCCCATCTCTGCCTCGTCCGTCAGCGAGAAAAGATCTTGATAGACCACGTTTTCGCTGAGTGCCGCCACCGATAGCGGAGTCACAAACTTTGTTGCAGACTTGGTTAGCACACAACGGACTTCCGAACCCTCCTCGCGCAAACGCCGAATCAGGTCGAGACTTTTGTAAGCCGCAATCCCTCCCGTGATGATCAATAAAACTCGTTTTCCGTGGAGCATTCAGCTCCTCCACCATGGCCGGAAAGACCGTAAACTAATGATTTTAATACATTTTTGCAACAAAAGGTGATCAATCCAACAGCATTATTACAATGATTGCCAGAGCGGCCGCTGCTGCCCATATTTTCCAAAAATTTTCGCCCGAGCGTTTCGTTAGGTCGGTAAGTGATTCTGGATTTAAGCGGATACCCTTACGGGCGGCCATTCCAATAGAGCCTTCCATTTCTGCCATCAGTGCAGGCAGGCGCTCGAGCCCATCGAATACAGAGTCGGTAGCTTCGCGCAAGCGTGCCTCCGATCCCAATTCTTCCATCATCCAATCCTCGACGAGCGGCAGCGCCAACTCCCACATATTGATATTTGGGCAGAGGTTTCGGCCTACCCCTTCAGCAATTAGCATGGTTTTCTGAAGTAACAAAAGCTGCGGTTGTACCTGCATATCGAATTTTTGTGTCACCGAGAAGAGTTGTGCGAGAAGCTTTGCGAGCGATACCTCGCCCATAGGCAAACCCAGTATGGGTTCTGCGATTGATCTTGCGGCCTGCGCGAATTCGTCTGCGGATTGGTCTGCCGGTACGTATCCCGCACGAATGTGAACATCTGCCACCCGTTTATAGTTAGCCGTAAGAAAGCCGTGTAACATTTCGGCAAGATAATGGCGCGTCCGGCGATCTAGCCGACCCATAATACCAAAATCCACTACATGTATACCGCCGTCCGTCGCGATGAAAAAATTTCCAGGATGAAGATCGGCGTGGAAAAATCCGTCGCGAAACACTTGCAGAAAAAACACTTTGGCAAATTTTTCTACAATCTGGCGTGGATCACGGTCGGTAATATTTCCAACATTGATGGCATTAATAGGATCACCGTCCACCCAAGAGGTTGTGAGCACTCGCCGCCCCGTTCGCACCCAATCTACTTCAGGCACGTCGAACCCGATCTCATCCTTGAAATTATCTCGGAGTTCTTCGGCGGCAGCGGCCTCAAACCGTAAATCCATTTCCATTTCTACAGACCGAACGATGGTTCTTACGGTGTCTATCGGACGCAAACGCCCCAGTTCCGGGCGTGCTCTTTCCAATCGCACAGCCGCCCAGTGAGCGAGTGTTAGATCGCGGGCGAATGCGGCCTCTATGCCAGGCCGCAGAACTTTAACGGCCACTTCTTTTCCATCAGCCGTCGTTGCCCGATGAACCTGTGCTATTGAAGCAGCTGCGATGGCCTTATTGTCAAATTCGAAAAATAGCTCGTCGGTCCCTTTCTGGAATTCCACTTCGATGGCTCGCCTAGCTTCCAATCCCGCAAACGATGGAAGACGGTCTTGCAGTAAAGAAAGATCGTTTGCCATCTGATCTCCAATGAGATCTGGTCGGACCGATAACGCCTGCCCCAATTTTATGAAGGCCGGCCCCAGCGCAGTCAACGCGTGCGTCAGCCGTTCTCCAGCCCGTTTGTCCCGCGCACCCTCAATCCGCGGTGCAAAAAGAATGATACGAAGGAATGCTCCGGCTACACGGGGTAAGCCTAGTTTCTCGAGAGGGAAGAGGGCGTCGTGCCGGACTAACGTCCGGACAACCGTGACCAGGCGTCGAAAATGGAGCAAACCCGAGCCCATGGATTAAACTCGCCAGCCCGAATGTAGCCATACTATTCCACCAGTCATTGGGTTTTGCGTTATGTTTCCAAATCCTGCCGCGCGCATTTCATCCGATATCCGGTCCGGTCCAGGAAATTCCCGGATGCTCTCAGCGAGATATTGATATGAATCCCGGTCCCCTGCCATGTGTTGACCCAACCAAGGCAGCACTTTGAAAGAATAGGCGTCGTAAGCAGGTCTTAGATGCGGAAGAACGGAGGGGCTGAATTCCAAGCAAAGAAAATGGCCACCCGGTTTTAGAGTGCGCCACATCTCTTTTAGCGCCGCGCGACGCC
The DNA here is from genome assembly GCA_036136335.1 of Pseudomonadota bacterium. Classification (GTDB taxonomy): domain Bacteria; phylum Pseudomonadota; class Alphaproteobacteria; order MPNO01; family UBA830; genus JAYZQT01. The sequence continues at coordinate 112,744 of JAYZQT010000054.1, read as the reverse complement.
GGGTGATGTTACGGAGGCCAAATACGATTGTACAGGCATCTACAGACATCGATTTTATAGGGAGTGTTGCCGCCTCGCCGCAGACTCTGTTTTGGGAGACTATGCGCCCGTGATTCAGTGCACGATCTATACCAGCCTGCAACATCTGTTCGCTAAAATCGCATAGGATTGCGTTACTACCACCGCGTTTTAGAAAGCCGTCGGCAATATCACCGGTGCCGCCAGCGACGTCGAGCAGGGTTTGGTTTTGCCGGGGGATCAAACGGTCCAGCAGTGTGGCTTTCCAGCGTCTATGAAGCCCAATCGACATTATGTCATTCATCAGGTCATACCGTTGAGCTACCGAATCAAACACGTCGCGGACGAGTGATTCATGTAATTCCGGCCGAACCTGGCGGAACCCGAATCCAATTTTGTCGTCGGAAAAACGGTCGTTGCGATTTCCTTTTGATTTCATGGGTATGAGGATAGCGCGGCGCAGCTCTTACGGCTACCTTACCAGTATGCCGGAGCTCCCTGAAGTCGAAACCGTCCGCCGCGGGTTAGCGCGCGTGATGGAGGGTCGCCGTATCGCGCGGGTAGAGGTTCGCCGAACTGACCTTCGGCTTCCGGTACCAGATGATTTTGCTGATCGCCTTGTGGGGCGGACGCTGGAAAGACTTCGGCGTCGGGCCAAGTATCTTATCGGTGAATTTGACGACGGAACAGTTCTCCTTGTGCACTTGGGGATGTCCGGGAGAATGTTGATCGAAACTTCTGAAAATCATCAAAAAATTGGGGAATTTGTGGGTAAGAGTGACGCCCATCAGACCCATGAACATATTGTTTTTCACGTGGGTAATGGCACAGTGATCCGGTTTTCCGATCCACGCAGATTTGGATTAATGGTTCTTACAGACCAAACTAAAGTTGCTCATCACAAACTCCTCTTTCACCTTGGGCCCGAACCAACAGACAGCGCTTTTACCGGTGGCTTTCTTTCACAAAAGCTAAAAGGCAAAAAAACACCCATCAAGTCGGCCTTGCTGGATCAGCGTATAGTGGCGGGTCTAGGTAATATATACGCTTGTGAGGCGCTTTTTGACGCGGGGATCTCGCCGAGACGGGCAGCAGCCAATATACAAGGAGAGCGGGCCAACCGGTTAACCCAGGCAATACGCGAGGTCTTGGAACGGGCAATTTTGGCAGGTGGATCCACGCTCCAAGATCACGTAATGCCAAGTGGCGAGCTCGGGTATTTTCAGCACCAGTTTAGTGTGTATGGCCGGGATGGCGAAAAATGTCCTGGATGTAATTGCAACAAGACTATCCGGCGTATTGTTCAGTCTGGACGGTCAACTTTCTATTGTTCAAGTCGCCAAAGATAGGGTTTGTAGTAATTTTTAACCCGCGAGACACCTCATTTTGTCTAGATATGCAGTGCCCTTCTTCAGGTTCCGCCAACTTCTATGATTGGCCAGGTCTTTTTTGATGATATTGAAGATTCACAATTTCTCCATAAGCTTTTGGGTCCCGCAGGGGACGGTGTAACTTTTGAAAGGCCCAGCAGAAAAGTCGTCGCCTCAACGGCTCGTGGGTGCGCAAAATCTGTTGTTAAGGTATTTTTTATAGAAGCACTGCCACCGCTAGGTTGGACGGTGAGTCTGCTGGGTACCTAGTATCGATAGGGGGCGAGATTTTGACTCTTCGGTTTGGGGGAATGTGTGGTCTGGCAACGGTGGTTGTTGGTTTGGTTCCTGCTAAAACAAAACCATTCGAGCAATCATAACCCCTTGACGTCGCGGGGCCTCCCCCGTACAAACAGCGCCGGTTTCAGGGGAAAATTTATGGCAAATACTACATCTGCTAAAAAACGGATTAGGCGCGATGGGACAAAGACTAACGTGAATGCTAGCCGGCGTAGCCGAATCCGCACATTTGTTAAAAAAGTTGAAGTTGAAATCGAGAATGGTGACAAGGAGGCTGCGAACGCTGCTCTTAAGCTTGCACAACCCGAATTGATGCGAGGGGTAAGCCGCGGTGTTTTTGAAAAAAATGCTGCGGCGCGAAAGATTTCACGGCTGTCGCAACGAATTAAAGTTATCTAAAGCTGTTAATTTGACAAAACCTTAATGGCGTCAACTCTTTCCGGATAAAAGCTAAAAACCGCTTTTGTCGCATACACTTGGCACTTATGACTTTTTATCATTCGGGATTCGTTGGGTCCACGTTCGTCCACAGGTTATTAAATTTCTATGCTGTCAACCCTATAAATTTATCAAAATCACGTTTTTTTTCTGGGAACAGGCCTTCCAACCGTTGCACCGGCGGAGCGGCGCGGTTACAGTTAAGTTGACTGTTCGACAGGGACATCCGTAAATACCAATAAATCATCAGCGCATTATTTTATGTTATTAAGTAAAACGGGATTTATGCGGATATTTTAAGTAGAGGTAGAGAACTACCTAAATAAACAGCGGTTCTGGGGTGCGAATTTAGTCAAAGGGGGTACCGATGAATCAAACTTCCACATCCGAGCCGGCAACGGGGAGACGTGGTGATAAAAAGGGGTATGCAGGAGATGTGGATGTTGTTGCTGTCTGGGCAGCGTTGAGGGAGAATCAGGCAGCTGTTCTGGTTGATGTTCGTACCAAGGCGGAATGGAATTTTGTTGGGATTCCTGATCTTTCGGACGTTGGAAAAAAACCGAAATTGGTCGAATGGCAGAGTTACCCCACGATGGAGATGAATGGTTCGTTTATTAATGCCGTGACGGCAGAAATACCTGACAAATCGACTTCAATTTACCTACTGTGCCGTTCGGGTGCGAGGTCTAAAGCTGCGGCGATTGCGATGACCGAGATTGGGTACAACGCATGTTTTAATGTCAGTGACGGGTTTGAAGGTGCGCACGACGTGCAGCAACACCGTGGCCAGACCAGCGGTTGGAAAGCTCAAGGCCTTCCTTGGGTTCAGGGTTAAGCGCATGGCAGGTAACGGACTCACCCAAGATATTAACGCGCGTTGGACGAGGGTGCGTGGCTTGCTTCGCGCAGAGGTGGGCGATGCTGCTTACAAGAGTTGGCTGAAACCCCTGTCAATTGTTGAAGTTTTGGATGGCGTGGTGCGTCTTTCCGTTCCAACGCGGTTTATGCGGGACTGGATCGCGAACCACTTCGGCGATCGAATAAGTGAGCTTTGGCTTGAAGGTGATTCGCCGGTATCTGAGGTGGAAATCTTTGTTCTTGCCGAAACTCAAAATACCCGCATCATGCAGAGGCCGCCGCAACCGGTGACACCAGAGCAACCCGCGGTCAGTGCTAAAGGCGCCGGGCGTGCCGCCAAAGAACGCGTTGAGGGGGACGTCAGCGCAACGCTAGACCTTCGGTTCAAATTTAACAATTTTATCGTAGGTAGGCCGAACGAACTCGCTTATGCCGCCGCCCGGCGAGTGGCCGATGCTCCAACGGCAACATACAATCCCCTTTTTCTCTATGGGGGTGTTGGGCTGGGCAAAACCCACCTTATGCACGCCATCGCGTGGCAAATACGAGAGCACCAGCCGGAACGCAAAGTTGTTTATTTAACTGCAGAAAAGTTTATGTACTACTTTATACGGGCATTGCGTTTCCAAGATACAATGGCATTCAAAGAGCAGTTTCGTTCCGTTGATGTTCTGATGATAGATGATGTGCAGTTTATTAATGGGAAGGAATCCACACAGGAGGAATTCTTTCATACTTTCAATGATCTTGTGGATAACAACAGACAGGTAGTTGTTTCGGCGGATAAATCTCCTTCAGATTTGGAGGGAATGGAAGAGCGTCTCCGCTCTCGGCTCGGTTGGGGTCTGGTAGCAGATATACACGCTACGACGTACGAACTAAGGCTTGGCATTTTACATGCCAAAAAAGATGAATTAGACGCGATTGTACCGGACAAAGTACTGGAATTTTTGGCACACAAAATAACGTCAAGCGTCCGAGAGCTTGAGGGTGCACTTAATAGAGTAGCTGCACACTCGTCGCTTATTGGGCGCGATATTACTCTCGAGACTTGTCAAGAGGTTCTTCACGATCTTCTCCGAGCTAGCGATCGAAGGATTACTATCGAAGAAATTCAAAAAAGGGTGGCGGCGCATTTCAATATACGACTGGCGGATATGCATTCGCCGCGCCGATCGCGGGCTGTTGCCCGGCCGCGTCAGGTAGCAATGTATCTATCAAAACAGCTTACTTCCCGGTCTTTGCCGGAAATCGGACGTAAGTTTGGGGGTCGCGATCACACTACGGTTATGCACGCTGTTAATAAGGTTGAGGAACTAAGAACGAGTGACGTTACTTTTGCCGAGGATGTTGATCTTTTGAGGCGGATGTTGGAAGGCTAACGACACCTAACTTCCACTTGGCAGGTTGGAGGGATAGCTGCGATGGACCGCCTGATTCGTTGTTATGCGTACTTTCTTTCAAACTTTTTTTAAGTTGTTGATAACATTGCGGTTCTGGAGCCAGTTTCAAAATATACGGGTTGTGAGATTTCTTGGGATTTAAGGGGGTTGTGCTATAATTTTACACAATCTTCAGGCTTCGGACCAAACTGTGGGTCAGCGATGCACCCCGCAAGGAAGAAGCCAAGCTGATGGCCACAACTAGCGTGAAAGCCCGTATCAAGCCATGCAATTCACCATCGAACGTAGTGTCCTCCTTCGGTCTTTGAATCACGTGCAGGGTGTGGTTGAACGGCGCACTACTATACCCATCCTTTCTAATGTCTTACTTCAGGCCAATTCCGGAAAGGTTGGCCTTACCGCCACAGATATGGATTTGGCAATCATTGAGGGAGTTCCTGCCAATGTGGCCCAAGATGGTTCTACCACGGTACCAGCGCATACGCTCTATGACATCGTCCGAAAACTTCCAGAAGGCTCGCAGGTAGAAATTGGTTCAGGTGGGGAACAGGGTCAATTGGAAATTCGCTCTGGTCGATCCAAACTCCGCCTTACAACACTACCAAGCGAAGATTTTCCTGTAATGGCAGACGTCGATCTCCCCCATAGATTCACTCTTCCCGCAAAGGTTCTCTGCCGGCTAATTGATCGTACTCGGTTTGCGATGTCGACGGAGGAAACGCGTTATTATTTAAATGGCCTTTATTTTCATGCGGCCGAAGCCGACGGTACCTCAGTAATGCGTATTGTGGCGACCGACGGACACCGTTTGGCCAGAGTTGAAGTCCCGTTACCCGAGGGTGCTGCGGGTATGCCTGGAGTGATTGTGCCTCGAAAGGCCGTAGGTGAAATTTATAAGCTGATTGAAGAGGTTGAAGACGATGTTGAAGTGGCGTTATCGGAGACCAAAATTCGGTTTTCTTTTGCCGACGTTATTCTAACATCTAAGCTGATAGACGGAACGTTTCCCGATTACGATCGGGTAATCCCATTCGGCAACGACAAATCGCTGGAAGTCAAACGAACAGAATTTGTTAAAGCCGTGGACTTGGTATCCACGATATCGACCGAAAAATCACGGGCGATCAAACTCTCCCTTGAGGATGGTAATCTAGTGCTCACGGCAACCAGCCCAGAGGCCGGGAGTGCTCGTGAAGAATTAGACGTTGATTACAACGACGGTCCTATGGAGATAGGCTTTAATTCGAAGTATTTACTCGATATCACGCAGCAGATTGGTGGCGATAATGCCAAATTCCAACTCTCTGATGGTGCATCCCCGACCCTAGTACAAGATATGGGCGATGGCAGTGCATTATACGTTCTGATGCCAATGCGGGTCTGATCTGGTTCAGCATTTGCAGACCACGCTCGCAAATACTACCCCAAAGGGTGTCTTACAAGAACGTTGTTCTGTAGTAAGGCTCTCACTGACAGATTTTCGTTGTTACGCCTCTTTAAGTCTCGAGACAGATGTGCGTCCGGTGGTGCTTGTAGGTGCTAACGGAGCCGGTAAGACCAATTTGCTCGAGGCGCTTTCCTTCCTTGCGCCAGGCCGAGGGCTGCGACGTTCAAGGCTTCAAGACGTTACCCGGTTTGACGCGCCAACATGCAAAGAGAGAGGACTGCGATGGGCCGTGGCGGCAAGTATAAAAACACGCAGGGACATCTTGGAAATAGGAACTGGCTTTGAGGGTACATGCGAGGGTGTGAAAGGCGGCCGGCGCTTGGTTCGGCTGAATGGGTCTGACGTCCAAAATCAATCTGAGCTGAGTGACCTGTTGGCAACTGTCTGGCTTGTGCCCGAGATGGATCGACTGTTTACCGATAGTGCATCTGCTCGGCGTTTATTTTTAGACCGACTGGTTGCGGCATTTGATTCTGCTCATACCTCTCGACTGAAAATTTATCAGCAAGCTATGCGCGAACGCACCAGATTATTGCGGGACACCCGGTCGGGATCGCAGGCAGTGAACGTGAGCTGGCTTGATGCATTGGAAAAACGGATGACAGAAAGTGGCATAGCACTCGCGGTGGCCCGACGGTCATTTATTCAGAGGCTCGATGTCTCATGTAAACTCGGTGTAGGACCTTTTCCTGCTGCGGCATTAACGCTTACCGGTGATGTGGAAATTTGGCTTGAGGCGGGCGCGGCGCTGGAAGCCGAGGATACTTTCCGTGCGACGCTAGCTGCCTCTCGGGCGGCCGACCGGGAGTCTGGTCGTGCACTAACTGGTCCGCATCGGTCTGATATTGATGTGATACATTTTGCCACACATAGGCCAGCAGCTAGCTGTTCAACAGGCGAGCAAAAAGCACTGCTGATTAGCATCGTTCTGGCTCATGCACGGCTCGTTGCACTCGATCGAGGTTTTCCCCCTTTGCTTTTTATGGATGAAATAGTTGCCCACCTCGACAGGGATCGCCGCGTTGCTTTATTTGATGAAATTTGTGCAATCGGTGCACAAGCATGGATGACTGGCACGGACCGTGAGTTGTTTCAGGAATTTGGCAGTAGGGCCCAATTTTTCCGCGTCGAAAATGCGATTGTACAAAGCGTTTGAGGAAATTATGACATCATCAGATTTTTCGTCGACCGACGCGGAGGGCACTGCAGAAGCCGAGTACGGTGCGGATTCCATTCAGGTATTACGTGGACTTGAAGCGGTACGCAAACGCCCCGGTATGTACATTGGTGATACGGACGATGGTTCCGGTCTGCATCACATGATTTACGAAGTAGTTGACAACGCCATAGATGAAGCGCTTGCGGGCCACTGTAGCCAAGTAGAAGTTACACTAAACGGTGATGGATCTGCTACCATCGTTGACGATGGTCGTGGCATACCGGTCGAAATTCATGAAGAAGAGGGGGTATCTGCAGCGGAGGTCATCATGACCCAGCTACACGCTGGGGGAAAATTTGATCAGAATTCCTATAAGGTTTCGGGCGGACTTCATGGTGTCGGAGTTTCCGTGGTTAATGCTCTGTCAGCTTGGTTGGAGCTCAGAATCTGGCGAGAAGGCTCAGAACACCTGATGGCATTCCGTGATGGTGAGGCGGAAGGTGCCTTGGAAGTCGTTGGTGCAGCAGGTGGCAAGAAGGGGACATCGGTAACTTTCCTGCCGTCGACGCAAACATTTACAATGACCGAGTTCAACTTCGCCACCCTAGAACATCGACTCCGGGAGCTTGCATTTCTGAATTCAGGTATTCGGTTAAGCCTGACAGATGCTAGGGGGGTAGAACCAAACACAGTGGTTTTGGAATACGAAGGCGGCATAGAAGCGTATGTTCAACACCTCGATCGCGGAAAAACCCCGTTGATAGGTGCACCAATAGTAATCGCCGGCGAACAGGGCGACGTCACGGTCGACATGGCGCTTGAATGGTCTGACAGTTATCATGAAACTACACTGTGTTTTACAAATACAATTCCTCAGTCGGACGGCGGTACTCATCTTGCAGGGTTCCGCGCGGCATTAACGCGGACTGTTAACGGCTATGCTAATGGAAGCGGCCTTGCAAAAAAGGCCAAGGTTTCGCTGTCAGGAGATGACGCCCGTGAGGGTCTTACGTGCATCGTTTCGATAAAAGTCCCAGATCCTAAATTTTCATCCCAGACAAAGGATAAATTGGTTTCGTCGGAAGTTCGCCCAATTCTTGAAAGCATTGCCAACCAAAAACTTGGGCAGTGGTTTGAGGAGCACCCTAATGATGCAAAGCGTATAGTTGGTAAAGTGATTGAAGCGGCGGTTGCCCGAGATGCCGCGCGTAAGGCTAGGGATTTGACGCGACGAAAAAGCGCGTTAGATATCTCTTCTTTGCCGGGAAAGCTTGCTGACTGCCAAGAGCGAGATCCTGCTAATGCAGAACTGTTTATCGTTGAGGGTGATTCAGCTGGGGGATCCGCCAAACAGGCTCGCAATCGTAAAAACCAGGCCGTGCTTCCATTGCGGGGAAAAATCCTCAATGTTGAACGTGCGCGATTCGATAAGGTTCTGTCGTCAACGGAGCTCGGCACGCTAATTACCGCTCTGGGTGCCGGCATTGGTGCAGAAGATTTTGATATCGAAAAAATCCGGTATCACCGAATAATTATAATGACGGATGCTGATGTGGATGGGAGTCACATTCGTACTCTATTGCTAACGTTTTTCTTTCGTCAGATGCCCGAGATCATAGAGCGAGGTTATCTTTATATTGCCCAACCGCCACTGTACCGTGCAAAAAAGGGAGAGAGCGAGCAGTATCTTAAAGACGATCCGGAGATGGAAGAATACCTGATTGACGCGGGCTTAAAGGACGCCGTTCTCAAAACCAGTGATGGAGCTCAAATTGCCGGGCGGGACCTATATGACAGATTGAAACAAGCGCAGCGCGCAAAGCGTTTGCTTCAGCCGATGTCAGTTAAGCTCAAAAATTCTGCGGTAGCTGAGCAGGCGGCTGTACTAGGCGCGTTCAATCAGGTTCTTCTCGATTCCGAAGAGCAATCCAAACTGGTCGCAGATGCACTAGCTCGTCGTTTGGATGGGCTTGCAGATCCGGCTGACCGTGGTTGGGGGGCTGAGATAATCGACGGCGGTGGTATCGCGTTTATACGCACCCGTCGCGGTGTGACCGAGCGCCAAGTGATTGACGGGGCTCTTTTACGCTCCAGCGAGGCGTTGCGGCTAGATGAAATGGCCCTTGATTTTCAAACACTCTTTGCTCGTCCGGCAACGTTGTTGTCTAAGGATCAAGAGCAACGTGTCACCGGTCCCATCGAGATGTTTGACGCAGTAATAGAACTTGGCCGCAAGGGTATCAGTTTTCAGCGGTACAAGGGTCTCGGTGAAATGAATCCAGAACAGCTTTGGGAAACGACACTTGATCCTAATGTGCGAACATTGTTGCGCGTTCGTATAGAGCACGGAGATCAAGCGGAGGACGTGTTCTCCACCCTAATGGGCGATGTTGTAGAGCCTCGCCGGGATTTTATTCAAGATAATGCGCTTAAGGTCGTTAACCTTGATGTCTAACTTCTATTGGGCTCCGGCTAGCCGGTCGAAGTCGCCATCGACCGCCGCACACACTAGGACGTCTTCAAGCTCTGTTGCGAGTTGGCGGTAAAAGGAGCGTGCTGCTTTGTTGCGTTTTAAAACTGACCAAAAGATCCAGCGACCGCCACTTTCCCTCGTAGCACGTGACACCGCGTTCATAAGGCGTGTCCCCACGCCACAACGACGATGGTTTTCGACAACGTAGAGATCCACCAAATATACACCCCGGGTGGCGGTGTGAGTATCATATCCCCAATAATAGAATGCGTATCCCGCAAGCAGGCCATTCTCCTCTGCCAACATAGTGCAGAACGCTGGCGTGTCGCCAAAACTGTCGCGGATAAAAACATCCGTTGAAAGAGGTGATGTACGTCCATTATCCAAAAGGCTGAGAGATTGGATCAATTTCACGATGTTTTCCACATCGGTTTGCTGTGCCGGTCGAATAGTAAGATTCATCGTCGATTTGGCCACGCCGCCTAGGTTTTGCCACATTGGCGAATTAAATTGCTAAGGTGCTCAATCTACTACATATAGCCATATGAAAGACAAAAAACGAAAACCACCAAAAAATGGAGTATCAACACCTTCGGTGAATTCCAGTAACCTACGTCCTAAAATTCCACGGACAAAAAACTTTGGTTTAGCGGCAAATCTCAAGCGGTGGATTCGATCTGTCGTAAAAATTCTTAAATGGTTAGTGTTAATATCGGTGTGGGCTGCGGTTGCATTGGGTGCACTTGTCGCTTGGTATGCCTATGACCTACCAGATATTGACACTCTTAAATCCCCGACTAGACGCCCTAGCATCACTCTAACCGACTGGAATGGGAGGCCAATAACAACTCGTGGGGATATTTACGGTGAAACCCTAGAACTAGCAGAGGTTCCGTCATACTTAGTACAGGCTATCCTCGCGATTGAAGATCGACGTTTTTTCGAGCATCGAGGCTTTGACCCTATAGCGCTTGCGCGAGCGCTAGTTTCCAATATTAGGGCTGGTAGGGTGCGCGAAGGTGGTAGCACGTTGACGCAGCAGCTAGCGAAAAATATTTTTCTTAAACCCGATCGCACCCTACGGCGCAAGGTTCAGGAACTATTACTCGCGTTTTGGCTTGAAGCAAACTTTTCCAAGGAACAAATTTTTACACTTTATATAAATCGAGTGTATTTGGGATCTGGAACCTACGGAGTAGACGCTGCTGCCCGCCGTTATTTTGGAAAGTCAGCAAGGGGAGTTACTCTGCACGAAGCCGCCGTAATAGCGGGTCTTTTGAAGGCCCCTTCGCGATATTCACCCCTCCGCAGTCGGCAGGCGGCAGCAAAGCGCGGCAGGGTGGTATTGAAGGCTATGGTCGCCGCAAAATTTCTCAGTTCAAAAGCTGCCCAACAAATTGGGGTGCGGCGGCTCAGGATATCTAGCGCGTTTCGTTCCAGCCACGCGTCTCGTTACTTTGCAGACTGGGCGTTAGGGCGTGTAATGAGTTTTGTTGGGAACGCCAGGAGCGACCTTGTGGTGCGGACCACGATGGACACTCGATTGCAGACACTTGCACAGAATCGCCTTAGAGCGGCTCTCGAAAGAAATGGCAGGCGTTTCAAAATTGGGCAAGCAGCGCTGATCTCAATGACACCTAATGGCGCTGTCAGGGCGCTCGTCGGCGGAAGAGACTATGGTAGGAGTGAATACAACCGAGCGTTCCAGGCATTTCGCCAACCGGGTTCGGCATTCAAGCTCTTTGTTTTTCTTGCCGCGGTGGAAAATGGAATGATGCCGGACGATAGGGTAACCGATAGTCCATTGCGAATTGGAAAATGGCGCCCGCGGAATTATGAAGGTCGGAATCACGGCACCGTAACACTGCGGGAGGCGATGGCGAAGTCCATAAATACCGTTGCCGTCAAAATCTCAGAAAAGATCGGTAGGGTGAAGGTGATTGAGGTGGCGCAAAGGCTTGGAATTACGTCGCCGCTTAGATCCCATCCTAGTATAGCCCTCGGTGCGAGCGAGGTCTCACTCGTGGAGTTGACCGCTGCATACGGTGTCATTGGAAATGGTGGTTTGGCAGTCTGGCCTCATGCAATTTCTGAAATTCGTACCCGGAATGGTGAAACCCTTTATCGTCGCAAATCCAATGCGCCGGCCCAGATTGTTGCACCCCATGTTGTCAAACACGTTGATGACATGTTGCAGTCGGTTGTTTCTCGAGGTACTGGCCGGGCGGCAAGGTTATCGTTACCCACGGCTGGAAAAACGGGAACAAGCCAAGAGTTCCGAGATGCGTGGTTTGTCGGATATGTAGGTCCGCTGATCACAGGTGTGTGGATGGGTAACGACGACACCACCCCAATGAAATACGTCACTGGGGGAAGTCATCCCGCTCGTCTGTGGCGCGACTTTAACCAAAAGGCGCTGAGGGAAGTTTCCTTGAACTGATTTGCCCTTATCATTGCGGGTTTGAAAAACGCAGAACGCTTGTCATTGACATATTGACGATAGCGTAAATCAAAAACCTAAATGAAGAGCGTCTACATTTGGATAGCCATATAGATAATCAAAAGGTTTAAGTTGGCGTTTACCTTTTCTTCAAAGATTATTCGAGCCAAGTAACAATGTGGTCTTCTGGCTCAAGGCGCTCTGATTCGTGGACCACCTTTTGGCGCACCGATATGTTTGCGGTATGCACAGTTCTAGGATCACCTGATACCAGTGGATGCCACCATTTCAGATCTTTTTGTTCGGCTATCAATCTATACGCACAGGTAGGCGGCAACCAATTAGCCGTTCGAGCGAGTTCTGGTGTTACGCGCAGACAGTCTGGTACACGGACAGTACGATTTTGATAATCAGCACATTTACAGGTATGAAGATCGAGAAGCCGGCAAGCAATGTTCGTATAAGAAAGCTCACAGGTGTCCACATCTTCTAATTTGATGAGGCAGCATTTTGCGCAGCCATCGCATAAGGATTCCCACTCGTTTTCGTCCATGTCTTCGAGGCGTTTTGCGCGCCAGAATGGCCTCACGTTTGTATCGGTCATTACTTGTTTGCCTCCACATTCCTTCTTAGCACGTCCACCATCTTTTTCATCGGTGTGGAGTGTGTAAAATGGGTGACATAGTCGCCATGCGGACTCATTAGAAAGACTATGGAACTATGGTCCATCAGGTAATCGTTCAAATTTTCAATGCTACTTTTTGACTTCGAGTAATATACCCGGTAAATCCGTGCGACGTGGGCAATTTGTTTGGTTGAGCCTGTTAGACCTACTAACCGCGGATGGAAATTCTCTACGTATGATTTGAGGTGGTTCACTGTATCGCGCTCTGGGTCGACGGTGATGAAAATTGGCGTAATCTTACTCTGAAGATTTTCATCCAGTTGCTCCATCGCGTTCGTTATAACCTGTAATGCCGTCGGACAGACATCCGGACAATATGTGTAACCAAAATAAACGAGCGTGAAGCGGCCGCGAAAATCTTTATCGGTGCGGGATCGGCCTTCATGATCGGTCAGTGTGAAGGGCCCGCCAACGGATGCGACACCGCGGTCTCCGGTCTTGCCTCCATAAAGTAGAAACGCTGCTATTGCTGCGATGAAAAGGCCGGTGATAGTGATTAGTACCGCTTGATAAGGGCGCATTTAAATTCCAAGTGGTTTTGCGCTAGAAGACATATAGGCTGCGCTTGACCGATTGGCCATAGCGGGTCTTGACGACTTACTGTGGTAAGGACACATTTCTTTCATGCACAGTGTGCGAGTAATAAAATCTTGGATGTTGGCGGGCTTCCTTCTGTTGGTTCTATATGGGCCTGCGGTCGCGGAGATCGATTTGCTGAGTGACGACAAGTTGATAGAGGCCACCAAGGCAGGTGACCTTACAACTGCCGAGAGTATTCTGGCACGCAAACACAACGTCGATGTAATCGATCGGAATGAAAGAACGCCCTTGTTTTTTGCAGCCTCTCAGGGCAACGAAGAACTTGTAGACCTTCTTGTTCGTTTTAATGCACGGGTAAACACATCGGATAAATTAGGAAACTCGCCTCTTTATTATGCCTCCTCCGCAAACCATGCCAATGTGATCGAGCTCTTGATTGAGGCAAAAGCCAATTTGAATTTCCAGAACCGCCAGGGCGTGACCCCGCTAATGGTTGCCGCATCCGAGGGACATTTGGCGGTGGTTCAAGTTCTTTTGGATGGCAAGGCTGATCTATCCGTGACCGATTTTACTGGTCGGACCGCCCTAGATTGGGCTATTCGCAGTGGTAGGAAAGCAGTGAGTCGCCTTTTGCGGAGAAGCGGAAGGTAGGATAGAGATTTTACTCGGCTATATTTTCTATATTGGACCTCGTGTTCTTAGGTACGCCCCAGATGGCGTCCCGTCTATATGATTGAATTTCAGGGCCTTTTTGGGCACCGTGCGCACGGTTCAGAACATTGTTTGTCTTTGAACGGTGACACGGTCTTATTCGGTCGGTGTTTTTGCCAAGAAGATCAACAAAAGTGTGGCAGAATGGACGCGGTTACTTTCAAAACGAAGTTCGCTTTCCTTTGCTTTATCTATAGAACCAATAAATGCTGATAGCTATTCTCCCATTTGAAGCAATTGTCCCCGATGTCGTGCAGTTTGAAACGCTAATAAAAACACAGCTAACCCCAAGGAAAGATAGACCACATTCAAGGATACCGACCAGATAAACCTGTTAATCAAGAACTCCTGATCTAGGACGACCGACCGCATACCCTCAAACACGTGGGATGACGGTAGAGCGTAGGCGACGGGTTGAAGCCAACTTGGCAGTGTGTCTATCGGGTAATAGATGCCACTTAGCGGTGCAACGGCAAATATAACCGCCCAGGCTAAACTTTCGGCACCAAGACCGCATCGCAGTACTAAACCTGAAACGGCAAGTCCTACCGCAGAACCGAATACCAGCAGGTTTACGAAGAAAGCAATCAACGGAAGCCCCATCTCGAAAATAGAGTACTGGTAAAGGGGGATTGCTAAAAGCGCGGCCGGTACTATTCCAATGATTGTTCGGATTGCACTTATTACGAGTAGTGAAAATGCCCATTCATAGGGCCTTAGCGGGCTTGCAAAAAGTTGCCCAAGATTCCGAGACCACATTTCTTCAAGAAATGAAATTGACACGCCAATATTCGATCGGAACATGATGTCCCATAACAGAACCGCACCGATCAATATTCCCCCAGCCTGTATAAACCATTCAGAATGGTTTACGAGGAACTGGGACATAAATCCCCAGATCAACATCTGCATGGTTGGCCAATATGCGAGTTCGACGATGCGCGGTATGGAACCCCGAAGCAAATAGAAGTAGCGAAGTATCATTGCGTATACGCGGAGAGCAGAAAACCGGGACTGGTTAGAGGTTTTCATTGGTGTTATTTCTCTCTGCGGAATGTGGAGTGGATTTCCCGCGGGCAATATCTAGAAATACCTCTTCTAAATTCTTGCGACCGTATTTCCTAATAAGTCCCTTTGGATTGTTGCGGTCTACGATACGACCTTCTTTCATCATCAGAACGTTATCGCAAAGGCGCTCCACTTCAGTCATATTATGTGACGCTAATAAAATTGTCGCCTTTTGCTCTCGTTGATATTGTTGAAGATAGGTTCTGACCGAGTCGGCGGTATCCGGGTCGAGAGAAGCGGTGGGCTCATCCAACAGCAAAACATCAGGTTTGTTGAGCAATGACTTAGCAATCGCAACTCGGGTTTTTTGGCCAGACGATAATTCGCCGAACGGGCGATCAAGCATCTTCTCGACGGCCAAATCATGAGCGAGTACAGAAATGCGTTTTTTAGGTTTGCTAACACCATATAGTCTGGCGTAGACCATTAAATTTTCTCGGGATGTTAGACGCTTCGGCAGGTCTACATAAGGAGACGAAAAATTTATTCTTTTTAACACAGCGTAACGGTTTTTCAACATGTCGGCACCCAGTATCTCAAGTGCTCCTCCACTTGGTATCAAAAGCCCCAGCAACATCGATATGGTGGTTGTCTTACCTGCGCCATTACCGCCGAGGAGTGCAACAATTTCACCTCGGCCTATTACAAAACTGACATTGTCAACAGCGATAACATTACCGAAATTTTTAGCTAGGTTTTGAACTTTAATTGCGATGTTTGTCATGCGTGTAAATATGGATCGCTATCGACGCATGTGCCAGTCCCTTCCGCGGTATTTCTGCTGCGCCGCTGGGGCTTTTTCTGCGGAGCGGATCGCGATAGAGGTGCGGGCGTAAATAACTTGGAGGTTTTTATGACTTCGTTAAGTTTTGGGCGGGTTGATGATGCCAGAACGGTTTCTATCATGGAGACTGGACCTCTAACAAACGCTTCTGATCCGGTGCGGCTTCGCACGCTGACCCTGATTCGTTGGGTGGCGATTATAGGTCAGGTTTTAACCTTGATTGTTGTTCATTTCGGATTTGGCTTTCCGGTACCAATGGCGCCCGCCTTTGTCATAGTGGGTACGTCATTATTGCTGAATTTGGTTGTAATGACGGGTCATCCGACAACCGTTCATCTCGGCGAACGAGCAGTTGCGGCTTTTCTCGGGTTTGACGTTCTGCAACTTGCAGCTCTTTTATATCTGACCGGTGGTCTAGAAAACCCCTTCTCATTTTTGCTACTAGCCCCCGTGGCGGTTTCGGCCACGATTTTATCGGTGCGTAGCACTATTGCACTCTGCGTTCTGTCTATTATCTGTATCAGCATTCTCGCGATTAACCACTACCCACTACCATGGAGCGCAGATGGTTTTGCGGTGCCCCAAAAATATGTTTTGGGGACCTGGGTGGCTTTGGTGATTGGGATAATATTTTTCGCGATCTACACTTGGCGTGTGGCTGAAGAGGCGCGCCGCATGTCTAATGCCCTGGCTGCTAGTCAGCAGGCGCTTGCCCGTGAACAGCAGCTAGCCGCCCTTGGCGGCCTCGCGGCTGCCGCTGCACACGAACTAGGAAGTCCACTCGGTACAATTGCGGTGGTATCCGGCGAAATAGCACGAGACTTAACTGCGGAGAGTGCAATTTATGAAGATGTGCAACTTCTCATAAGCGAAACTGCGCGTTGTCGCGATATTTTGGAGGAGCTTTCCGACCGATCCGCAGACGACATTGACAGCGGTTCGCCATTTGCTCTCTTACCACTTCAGGTACTCGTTCAAGCAGCGGCAGATCGTCACCAACGCGGTAACGTCCGGTTCAGTCTGATCCCGCGCGCGCTGGATGTTGCGTCGCCAGAGCCTGTTGTGGTACGTAGCCCGGAAATTGTGCATGGGTTGGGAAATATAATACAGAACGCTGCCCAATTTGCTGAAAAAAATGTGAACATTTCGACTGGTTGGGATGAGGAACATATCACGGTTATTATTCAAGATGATGGCCCCGGATTTCCGTCGGGGCTTGTGGAGCGACTCGGCGAACCATATATCTCTTCGCGTACCCAACCCGGCGGGCACATGGGCCTTGGTATATTCATAGCGCGAACTCTCCTTCAGCGCTCCGGCGCTAGTATTACCTTCCAAAATTCGGATGTCGGGGGCGCGGTAGTCGAAGTATTTTGGCGACGTGAAGCTCTTGAGGCACAAGGCAAGGAAGCTCTTCAGTGAACATGCGCTTGTTAAAGGAATTCCAAGATAAGACACTTCTCATCGTTGATGACGATGAACCATTTCGCGTTCGCCTCGCACGCGCGATGGAAAATAGGGGATTTGAAGTCAATACAGCTGCAACCGTGTTGGAGGGTGTGGATGCCGTCCGATCCAAACCACCGGCCTTCGCTGTTCTCGATCTAAGGCTTGTGGATGGTAACGGACTTGATATCGTGCCAGTTATTCAGAAGTCTCGACCGGATTCTCGTATCATTATGCTCACTGGATATGGAAATATCGCCACGGCCGTTGCGGCGGTGAAGGCCGGTGCACTGGATTATTTGGCAAAACCGGCTGATGCCGACGCCGTAGAGGCAGCTTTATTGGCAACTGGAGGCGGATTACCCCCACCTCCTCAAAACCCCATGTCGGCAGATCGGGTAAGGTGGGAACATATTCAGCGGGTTTATGAACAGTGTAGCCGTAACGTGTCTGAGACTGCACGTCGACTAAATATGCATCGACGAACTTTGCAGCGGATTTTATCGAAAAGAGCCCCTAGGGAGGTTCCCTTCGATGATATCTGAAAGGGCGGCTGCGGAGTTAGATGAGGCGCCGGCATTCTGGTTTGTTGGTCCCGTAGAAGCACCCTTCCTTGTCGAAAACGTCGAAGCAGTGTTGCCGCTTTTACCTTATTTTGTGACTGGCTGGGATATTCAGTGGTCTGGTGCAACGAGCAACTTACCGGCTGATATTCGGGTGATCGAGCTGGCCGACGGCGGTTTTCGGGTGAATAGTGCGGGGCTGGGTGGAACGGAGTCAGTTTTTAAAAACTCTTATGACGCCGCGAAGGGTCTCGCAGCGGCATTAATTAATCAATACGTTGCACGTGATCCAACAAAGATAGGTCTGAAAACAGGGGCTGCGCTTGTTGATGGGGGTTTGGTCGTAATAATTGACGATTCTCTGGTCGGATCCGGTTTACCTCTCCATTTAACGGCACTAGGGAACAAGTTTTTTGGAGATGTGCAAATTGCGGTTAAAATTGAACAACCTTTCCGGGGCATCTGTCTGGGTTTAACGCCGGAGGTGCGGTTGCCCTTACCAGAGGAATGCGGAATTCTCTATCGGGAGTTTGTAGAGGGGTATACATGTATGGAGCGCGACGGCAGGGCTTATTTGAAACTGTGGGACAGAGAGGCAAGTGTGTTTGGCGAAACGGCACCGATACAGGCTTTGGTGTTTCTTGATCGGCGAAAGCGTGCCGCGGCCCGATTGTGCCTTACCGACGATGCTGGGCTTATGAAGCGATTACTGCCGACTGCGCTTGCCCCTCATATACCATATTGCAACCTAATTTCTGCCTTGAAGCGCCTATTTGATGAAACCGAGGCCTATCATCTCCATTACTCCAATAGCCGGGATGCGGCCACGTTACTTTCGCGAAGGTTTGGCAAAAAAATTGCAACACACTCCTTTGATCAGTAGTGACGACAAAGCCCTATGACCGCCAGATTAAGGTTAGCACTGATTACGGTGAGTAACGTGGTCTTTCCTGCCAGGACTTTAATGGAGAATCTTAATTTGATGGAGCGTCAAGCCGGTCAATCCTGTTCAGCCATGCCACTTTTTATTGCTTGGCTTAGGTGATAGCTTTGCTAAATCCTCCCATTTGGTGTGTATAACGTTCTGCGTGTTGAAATATGTCAGCCCCAAAAAGAATTCTGATCACCGGCGGCGTCGGATTTATTGGTTCACATTTGTGTGAACGCCTGCTTGATGAGGGAAATCATGTACTCTGTGTGGATAACTATTTTACTGGGGTCAAAGAAAATGTAGCCCACCTTCTTGATCGGTCACGTTTCGAAATAATGAGGCACGATGTAACCTTTCCACTATATGTGGAGGTTGATGAGATCTACAACCTTGCTTGTCCCGCATCACCGCTGCACTATCAGCAGGATCCAGTTCAAACAACCAAAACCAGTGTTCACGGAGCAATCAATGTTCTGGGTCTCGCAAAGCGGCTTGATGCCAAGGTTTTTCAGGCCTCCACCAGCGAAGTTTATGGCGACCCCCAAATTCATCCCCAGCCAGAAACCTATTGGGGAAATACAAATCCGATTGGTCAGCGCGCCTGTTACGATGAAGGCAAGCGTTGTGCCGAGACGCTGTTTTTTGACTATCATCGCCAGCACAAATTGCGCATTAAGGTGGGCCGCATTTTCAATACTTATGGACCGCGCATGCATCCGAATGACGGTCGGGTGGTGTCGAATTTTATTGTTCAAGCGTTGCGTGGTGACGATATCACGATATACGGCGATGGCTCTCAGACCAGATCGTTTTGCTATGTTGACGATCTTATTGAGGCCTTGCATCGTGTAATGGAGACCGACGATAAATTCACGGGACCAATAAATATTGGAAATCCTCAGGAGTTCACAATCTTGAGCCTTGCTCAGAAAGTACTTTCTTTTGTGGGGAACTCCAGCAAGATAGTATTTAGACCACTGCCGAATGACGATCCGGTCCGGCGTCGACCTGACATATCACTAGCTCGGGAGCAGCTGAGTTGGGAACCGGAGATTGACCTCGATTTGGGACTTGAACGGACGATCAACTATTTTGATAAACTTCTAGCGGGTTGACCTTCCTAAAAGATGATGGATCAATGTTAGCCTATGCTAGGCGGCGGTTTTCTTGTGCCGCACATTTGTCCAAACAGGGTCGCAAGGGGGTTCAAAATATGGATTTGATTATAAATTTAAACGCCGAACGGGACAGACCTGCAACCTTTGAAGGTGCAGGTGCGCGTCCTAAAGGGTTCATCCTCGTGGCTTTGTGGAACAGGATGGATGTTAAGTCCATTGCCGCCCTACAAAAGTCTTATCATCTGGTTCAAAAAAAGGCCGGGTATTCAAGAAACGAACATTGTGCTCTGTAGTGTATTCCAACAAGGGTGCACCTAAAATGGCTGGACCCAATCGAGAGCTTCTTGCCAGTCACATTGCTGCATTTGAGAATGCGAACGTCATTTGTGTCGGCGATATCATGCTAGATCGTTTTATCTATGGTGATGTAGATCGTGTTTCACCTGAGGCCCCCATACCCGTGTGTCGCGTTAGAAACGAAACGGCAATGTTGGGTGGTGCCGGCAACGTAGCACGTAACTTAGTTTCCCTCGGAGCTCGCGTTGATTTGATTAGCGTGGTTGGTTGCGATCCTGTTGCCAAAGATGTCGAACTTTTACTGCAAAACCTTAACGGCGTGTCGCCAAATCTTTTATCTGAAACCGAGCGAATTACTACTAGTAAGATACGGTATGTTGCTGATGGCCAACAGCTTTTGCGCGCGGACCGGGAAATAACGGATCCCATCAGCGATGAAGTGGCTAAAAGGTTGTGTGTGACAGTGAGTGACACTCTGCAGAACACCGACGCGTTGATCATTTCGGATTATGGAAAAGGCGTGATCACCGATTACCTGGCTAACCATCTAATTACCTTGGCGGCCGACGCGGGCAAGCCGGTGATTGTGGATCCGAAGGCAGCTAACTTTAATAGGTACCGCGGCGCAAGCCTTGTAACACCAAATCTGAAAGAGCTGGGTCAGGCAGCTGGTAGACAGCCCAAATCGGATGTTGCCATAACAACTTGCGCGCGCGCGTTGCTGGAAAATTTCGAGATTGAAGCAATGGTAGTTACACGTGGATCGCAAGGTATGTCTCTGATCTCGACCGATGGAGCGGATCATTTTACGTCACGTGCACGGGAAGTGTTTGACGTGTCTGGTGCCGGGGACACGGTGGTGGCGTCGTTAGCTGCCGGACTGGCTGTGGGTCTACCCACGGTCGTCGCGGCACAGCTTGCAAATCTGGCTGCTGGTATCGTCGTCGGGAAAACTGGAACAGCCGTAGCCTACGCCGATGACTTGCAACAAGAAATTAGATATGCAGCGCCGCGGCCTACCCCACCGCCACCTCTTAATGTTGCACTAGAACAAATTCGCGCTTGGCAAGCTCGCGGTGAAACGGTTGGTTTTACTAACGGTTGCTTTGATCTTTTGCATCCGGGACACGTTTCACTATTAGCCCAAGCTCGCGCGAATTGCGATCGGCTGGTGGTTGGTTTAAATGCGGACCGTTCTGTTAAGCGACTGAAGGGAAATAATCGCCCCACACAGGATGAGACAGCGCGGGCGGCAGTTCTGTCATCATTTGAAACAGTGGATCTGGTTTTGATTTTTGAACAGGATACGCCGGAAGAACTGTTGCACCAGATCAGGCCGGATATTCTTGTGAAGGGTGCGGATTATAAAATTGAAACAGTTGTGGGTGCAGATTTCGTTCAGTCTTATGGTGGCAGAGTAATTTTGGCAGAGATTGTCCCGGGCTTTAGCACAACAGCAACAATTGCTCGCATGAACTCATCCTGACTGGCGGCAGCTATGCTTCCAGGGCGGCAATTTTAACAACTATGTTTATCGGGTTTCAAATCGGCCTAGGCGGCTACTTGCTGTGAGCGCAAAGTTAATCAGTTGGTGCCGTTTGCGTTTTGGACTGAGCACTTTTGAAAAACTTTCCCGGCGGACGACAGCATCGAACGAATCGGCCATTATTACCCCACATTCGGATGGCACCAGCTTGATCGGAAATCCAGATGGAATGGCAAAATAAAATTGCTCACAGAAGGGAAGGTATTGGTGCCATTTCTTATCGGCGCGATAGTCGGCGACTGTACTTTTAATTTCTACTATAACGAACTCACCGCTAGGGTTCATCGCCATTACGTCTACTCGTCGCCCATTTGATAGCCGGAATTCCGTAAGAGTTCCAAATCCGAGGTGTTGAAAGAGGCGGCAAACGCCGCGTGTCAAGATGTGGGTAGTTTCTCGTGGTAGGGGGGAAAAGGTTGGAGAACTCATAGTGAACATAACATAAACAAAACGCAAACTAAAGGCCACTATTTAACCTTGGATCCAGGCGACAGCTCTTACAAATGGTGCAACAAATGTATTTTATATCCGTTTGCCCTTCCGCAATTCTTTAGTTGGGGTTGATATATACTAGATACAATATCAATAAATACGCATGATCCATTTATTACGAAATTCTTGTAAAGGGCAGCCGGCATGGTGGCTGAGGGCAAATCGGTGAGAATCTCCCGACTTTATCGGAAACCTCTGTGCAACCACGTAAAGCACTCGGCGGCCGCGAAGGAAGGTGCCGCAACCTTGTTTGAGAGCAGTGCATCTGAATATCAACTTAACGGAAGAAACATCACAACAAACATTGAGATAGAAAGTATCAATAGTGTTGCTGAAACGGCCTTAGAGAATGGGAGCTATGGCATCGCATTGGATTTTTATGGGAAGGTACTTGATCTTGCCCCCGAATATCATGACGCCCTCTGGGGTCTAGCCGAGGCTAGCTACGGGATTGGAGATAAAAGCGCTGCGCTAAATTGGTATCAGCGTTATTTGGACAAGCATCCCGAAGATCCTGAAGCTGCCCACATGGTCGCGGCTCTTGGCGATGGCCCTAAGCCTTTGCGGGCTGACGATAATTATGTTCGAGGCACCTTCAATCACTTTGCTGAAGACTTTGAGCGCCAGCTTTTGGATGATCTTGAGTATCAGGCGCCGAATTTGATATACGCGCTTTTTGCAGGCAACGGAGGCGACGGCAAATTTAATATAAATATTCTGGATGTGGGATGCGGCACCGGGCTTTCAGGCATTGATTTTAAATCCCATGCTCGCCGCCTAACCGGCGTCGATCTTTCACCAGAGATGCTGAAAATAGCGAAGAAACGTGAAATTTATGATGAACTATTAGAGGATGAGCTTTCGGTTTGCATGCGCGCCCGTCCCGGTACATTTGATCTGATAGTGGCCGCGGACGTATTTTGCTACATTGGCGACCTCTCGGAAACCCTGAAAGCTGCATGGATCGCGCTCAAGCCTAGTGGTAGGTTGATTTTTTCCGTCGAGGCTCAGTCGACTCGAGGCTTTACCCTAACTGATACCGGCCGCTATGCTCACAAACCCGCCTATGTTCAAAAAGTAGCGAATTCTTCCGGGTTTTACCAAATTGTTGGCCACACTGACAGGCTTCGCACTGAGTACGGAGATCCTGTGAAAGGTTACTTCACGATGTTGGAAAAATAGGTTCCTCAATCGAAGAATAAAAAAATCCCCGTGGAACATTTATGTTCAATATAAAGAAGTAAGGCGTTTTATGGGAAATAGTAGGGTGTTTTGAAAATGAAACGAGCGTAGGGTTTTGTTCAAACAGAGTTAAAAAACTCGGTTCCCAACGTAACGGTTAAGGCCTATATCTGTTTTCCAAGTGCGTCGCCAAGCGTGAAGAAGATGCTCCTGCATTGCGGCGTTGCGAGCAAAGACGACTTGCATGTCTTCTCTTAATTTTGGCATCACAGCATCTACCTCTTCGTAGAGGGCCCCTTCGTCAATGCCTGTCACTTTGCGGTCTTTGAGCACGATCTCACCATCGATGATTACTGTCTCAACACCCTCACCACTTTCTGCAAAGACGGTTTGGCGGGCGACGGAGTTTAACGGCATAAATTGCGGGGTTGAAAGGTCAATGATAGCTATATCTGCTTTCATGCCTGGCAGAAGTGCACCTGTCTGATCGCCTAATCCGAGTGCGTGCGCGCCACCACGTGTGGCATGATAGAGTGTATCAGCTGCGGTTGGAGGTCCAGGTTCCGGATCTGTTACCGCGGCTAACCCGGCAAATGCCTTCATCGAATGAAACATATTCTGCGCATCTCCACACGAACAATTGTCACAGCCGATAGCGGTTTGGACCCCGGCGTCCAGAAAACTTCTAATTGGCGGCACGCCGCTGCGTGTCTTTAAATTGCCGACTGGATTAAGTATTACGTTGGTACCGGTTTCGGCCAAAATTCCAATTTCGTCGTCTCGCATCCAGACGCTGTGAGCTAAACCGACATTTGGCCCAAGTAGGCCCGTCGACTCGAGGTATTTGACCTGGCTGCCGTCGTGTTCAGGCATATAGAGTCGGCCGGCAAGCGCCATGCCACGAGATTCGTAAATATGTGTAATCACAGGCAGACTATATTCCGCTGCAAAATCTCGTATATCTTCGAGCAGTTTGGGGGTGCAAAACTCCGGACTAGTAGGGCCAAGTCCCCAAGAAATTCGAGGTGAGGCATTGCGATGCTTATTAAACTGTTCTTTTACCCGCAATAACGGATCGTCCCTAGTTGGTTCCGCAGAAGCTCCTAGATCTTTATGAAACCTTTCTGGCACGACCTCTTTCCAGAACGGGACGCGCTCTATTCCCGGGATATCGGCGATTTGTAATGAAAGCACGCATCGGATACCGACTTCGGCATAGGCGGAGATTACCGTTTCTACATGTTCTGGGTTGAAAGGCGAGAGTGTGAGCATGTCCTGTATGGAGGTCATACCGGATCGAAGACACTCGATAGCGCCTAGAAGCGTGCGAGCTCTGACCTCGGCGACCGAACGCATTGGATAACTGGGTGGTAGTGCGTTTAATAACCAATGTTCAAGTGGAATGGTCTCAAAGCAGCCTTTCATCAAGACATCATGGGAATGGTAATGAGCATTTACGAAACCAGGTATCACCAATTTTTCAGTTGCGTCTATCACGGTGGTGTTGGAGGCGATCTTATGTTGCAAGTCTGAACCAACTTCAGCGATGAGTTTGTCGGATACCAGTATGTCGGAGACCGGCGGCTGATCGGTATTTCCGTCATGGTCGTATACTCGTCCGCCTTTTATAAGAATAGAGAGGTTTTTCTCGGGCATAACATTTACCAATCATCTTATTTAGAAATTTTGAAAGTATTCCGTGTGCCTGCGGTCACAGGAGGTGACCGGATCGGTATTTTGTTTAACACACATATCTTGCATTCATCTTTAGGTTAATTTGAGTTTCTTATATAACCAAATGAAACCTCTCATCGGTGTTTTTGATTTACTTATTCAGGTTAATGTTTGGTTTGGGCTAGGTTGCTACCATAAAAGTTTACTAACGTTTATGCGCCTTTGCTTTCGCGGAACATTGTGAGACAGCGGTCTCCTCGCCATAACAAAGAATTTTTCGCATATGAGACGGGAACTGGCGCACCCGACAGGATTCGAACCTGTGACCTCTGGCTTCGGAGGCCAGCGCTCTATCCAACTGAGCTACGGGTGCGTTCTGCAGGGTCCTATACTAGCACAACTGAATTTGTATGTTTTCAACAATTACAAATACCGTTTCTACACTTCCCATTAAAGCATATGAAACACTGCAAGTGAATCCTCATAAAAAGGCTACCCATATTTGTGATTGAGTGGTGCGAAGGTCGACGTTACCCCGAAAAAAAGTACCGCCATAGATTTAGATAAATGTGCGGCCCGGTTTATCAATCAAATTACAGGGTCAGATTACCACACCCACAGGACCATTTAGCTTGGTATGGTTGGGACTGACGGTGTTATTGGACGGGTTGTGCAGACGCTTCTGGATGTCTATTAGGCAGGCCTACTAGTGGTCGGTCTGATATTTCCACAGCCATGAAGTAAGTGATGATCGTTTCTGCAATTTGACCATCTAGATACTGAAGCTCCATTCCCTTGCCTGTCCCAATCAGGCCAGTGATTACTTCATGTTTGTTCCTCGGTGCATCAAGGCCTTTACCAAGGATGTTATGAGAACACAACATGAATTTCCTTATGCCCTCGTATGTTTTTTAATGAATGCACCGATAATACTTGGGCGTAGAATCTTGTCCGGAAGGTATTTTGCTGCAAATCTTATTCCAAAATGTTTGTGCCACTTTCATATCGGTTCCAAGTTAAGTACCATTGGAAGGAATATGCCGTTAACTAAGGTACTAGGCAGACGCACCATGTCACGTACGCTAAATCCGCCTGAGACGATTGTAGTCGACGATCTAACGATCTCCTGCGATGGTGGCGGAGGTATTCTTGGACATCCTAAGGTCTTTCTACCACTTCATAATGGCGAAGTTGAATGTCCCTATTGTGACTGCCAGTTTGTCTTAAAAAACCGGCCAACATCCTAATACCTCAATCTTTGGACTGCCGGTGCTGCAATTTCGGTAATTAACCCAAGCATTTACCCGGTACGAAAGTCCCTAAGAATATCTTCTGTTATTGGGAAAAGTTATTTTGGGGCAAGCACCATTACCATTTGACGTCCCTCAATCCGCGGGAACTGCTCGATCTTGCTCTGGTTTTCGAGGTCGTCCCTCACCCGGTGTAGAACATTGAGGCCAAGGTCTTGGTGAGCCATTTCGCGCCCACGAAAACGCATGGTGACTTTTACTTTATCTCCTTCATCCAGAAATTTCCGCATCGAACGCATTTTGACATCGTAATCGTGATGGTCGATATTTGGCCTTAGTTTGATTTCCTTCACGTCGATGGTCTTCTGTTTCTTGCGGGCCTCGTTCTTTTTCTTTTGTTCTTCATATTTAAACTTACCGTAGTCCATGATTTTGCAAACCGGCGGATTTGCATTATCTGCGACAATTACTAGGTCGAGTCCCATTTTTTCTGCGCGGTCTAAAGCGTCATCCCGCGAAACAACCCCAACTTGCCCACCTTCAGCGCCGATAAGGCGAACTTCCGCTGCCTCGATCATTTCGTTGATGGGCCTTTCATCCTTTACCGGAGGCTCCATGCTTGTGTGTCTTGCGATCGACTTTCTCCTCTAATTGTTTAGCCAATGTTGTTGTACATCAAGGACCACGTTTTACCGTGGTGTTTTTCCTCTTTGCAATTACCTGATATGCGGACTTCGGCATTCATCGGTAAGTCTAGCGACCGCTTCGTCTAGCGCAAGAAATTCCTGTTCTTTGCCGCCCAAACGTCGCAAGGCTACCTTGCCCTCAGCAACCTCGCGCTGTCCAAGGACTAACATTATGGGAACCTTGGCCAGGCTATGCTCCCGTACTTTGTAATTAATTTTTTCATTACGAATATCCAGTTCAGCCCTGATTCCGGCAGCATCTAATGCGTTCTTTACCTCCAGCGCGTAAACATCCGCGTCGGAGGTGATTGTTGCCACGATCGCTTGCACCGGTGCCATCCAAATTGGCAGACGGCCGGCATAACTCTCGATAAGAATGCCAATGAAACGTTCGAAGGATCCAAGTATAGCGCGATGGAGCATGACCGGCTGATGCTTCTCGCCGTCTTTGCCGACGTAGGATGCGTCGAGCCGTTCCGGGAGAACAAAATCAACCTGAAGGGTGCCACACTGCCAGTCTCTCCCGATGGCATCGCGCAAAACAAACTCCAGCTTGGGCCCATAGAAGGCGCCCTCCCCTGGGTTTAATGTGTATTCTAATCCCGACGCCTTGACCGCGTCGGTCAAGGCCGTTTCTGCACGATCCCAAACAGCGTCTTCGCCAACGCGTATTTTTGGCCGGTCTGCAAACTTGATTTGCACTTCCGCAAACCCAAAGTCGCGGTATACGCTGAGAAGCAACTCACAGAATGCCTCGGTTTCATCGGTGATCTGATTTTCGGTACAAAATATGTGCGCATCGTCCTGTGTGAAAGCGCGCACCCTCATCAATCCATGTAAAGCACCCGAGGGCTCGTAACGGTGGCATGATCCAAATTCGGCCATCCGGAGTGGTAAATCACGATAACTCGTAATTCCCTGGCGAAATATTTGCACGTGACCCGGACAATTCATTGGTTTTAGAGCTAGCACTCGGTCGTCTTCGGTCTCCGCGGTAAACATGTGCTCCCGGAATTTATCCCAGTGACCGGACGTTTCCCAAAGTCCGCGATCGATGAGTTGTGGAGTTTTTACCTCCAGATAGCCGGCGTCGGACAAACGCGAACGAATATATGTTTCAATTGTGCGGTACAGGGTCCAGCCTTTTGGGTGCCAGAACACACTCCCTATTGCCTCCTCTTGGAAGTGGTACAACCCCATCTCTCGCCCCAGCCGCCGATGGTCGCGTTTTTCAGCCTCCTCCAGCATCAAGAGGTAAGTTTTTAGTTCCTTCTCATCTCGCCAAGCGGTGCCGTATATGCGTTGAAGCATCGAATTGCGGGAATCTCCTCGCCAGTAAGCACCTGCTAGCGTTTGCAGCTTGAATGCTTTACCCACGTGTCCCGTTGATGGCAAATGTGGGCCTCGACAAAGGTCTAGCCATTTGCCTTGCCGATAGATTGAGATTGACTCTTCTTCCGCAAGATCACGGATCATTTCGGCTTTGTAATTTTCGCCGATGTTTGCAAAATGTTTGATTGCACCCTCACGCGTCCATTCTTCGCGTATGAATGGATCGTTTCGACTGATAATCTCCAGCATCTTAGTTTCTATTTTTTCTAGATCATCAGGTGTAAACGCTTCGTCGCGGGCAAAGTCGTAGTAAAATCCATTTTCGATCGCGGGGCCGATCGTCACCTGCGTCCCCGGGAACAGTTCCTGAACCGCTTCTGCCATTACATGGGCCGCATCGTGACGGATTAACGCCAAAGCGTCCTCGGACCTGCGGGTAATAATTTCCACACTGCTATTGCGATCAATGATGTGCGACAAATCCAGGGTCTTACCATCCAGCTTGATAGCAAGAGCCGCCTTGGCCAAGCCCGGACCAATATTAGCCGCCAAGTCTCCACCGGAAACCGGGTGATCAAATTGTTTGACGGTGCCGTCTGGCAGCGTGATCTCTACGCTGGTCATTCTTTTCCTAGTATATGTAAACCATAGAGCCGGGCGTTTAACGTAAACTTAACGCTGCGGCAACCTTGTAAACGGGTAACTCTACAAGTTTGGGAAAGCGTAAAACAGTGACATCCGGACCCCGGGGGGCTGTAATAGCCGGATCCGAGTCTTGCGAGAATAGTACTACCGAGGGACAGCCGCAGATAGCGGTAATATGCATTGGGCCGGTATCGTTCCCGACAGCCGCCGCCGCCCGCCGAGAAAGTGCGGCCAGATCTGCAAATGATGTTTTCCCGGTAATCGAAATTGCGTCGGAATGTTCAACAATTTCGCGACCGAGGTCCACTTCCGCGTCACCCCCCACTACGACTGGGTAAAGCCCACTTTCTGAAATTATGCGGCTAAGTTGAATATATTGGGCAGCTGGCCAACGTTTTTGGGGGCGATGGGGGGCGCCGCCCGGCACCAGAAGGACAAATCGATCGGGTAGGTTAAAATGGTCAATATTAGCGTCTAGCCAAGACAGGTTGGGGCCCGGAATATTGTTCAAACCAATCATGGCGAGTTGGTCGGCTTGCCGTTCCACTGTATGCAATCGGTTTCGTTCAGTGTTCGTATGAGGGTGAGAACACCCTCGGGCGATCCCGGACCATTGGGGCCTGTTGTAACCGCGCATCATACGGAAGTACCAACTGGAGCGGGCAGATGTCTGAAGATCGTATACTCTAGAAAATCTTCCGCGCCGCAAGTTGGCACGAAGTTTCTGAATACCAATAAGGTTGTGCCAAGACGGGCGTTTATCGACCCATATCTCATCAAAACAACCACTGTCTTGGCCCAGAGCGGCGAAAGCCGCTGTCGTAAGTAAAACAATTTGATCATCCGGATGGGCATGTCGGATCGCGAAAAAAGGGCCTGTCGCCAAAACAAAATCGCCTAATGCACCGTGCTTGATGACCAGAATCCGTTGCATTAAACGAGTCAT
This sequence comes from Pseudomonadota bacterium, assembly GCA_036136335.1. Classification (GTDB taxonomy): domain Bacteria; phylum Pseudomonadota; class Alphaproteobacteria; order MPNO01; family UBA830; genus JAYZQT01. The sequence goes on along the minus strand of JAYZQT010000054.1, from coordinate 82,942 downwards.
TAAATATTTAGAAGTTCGTTATATACGGCTAGTGTGTGCCGACACATCTGTTGTTTTGAGAAACTTTTCTCTATATGTGAAATCGCGCGATTGGCAAAACTTTCTCTATTCTCTGGTGTCATATTCAGCGCCGTGTCTAGCGCTTTTGCGAGGGCATCGGCGTTTCCTGGAGAAACAAGCCAACCTGTTTTACCCGCGATAACGGTCTCTCGGGCACCCCCGTGATCACTGGCAATTACAGGCCGCCCCATTGGCATTGCTTCCGCCGCGACCCTACCGAAAGCTTCCGGATCCGTTGATGCTGAAACCACTACGTCGGCGAGCATATAAGCTGCGGGCATATCGCGGCAGGCATCGGTGAGATGAACCTTGTCTCGCACGCCAGCACGCGCGATCAGGGATTCTAGCTCGCTACGATACTTTTTGCGGCCTTGATCAGCGCCCACGAGCAGAACGCGCACATCTTGTCTTGTTATCTTTTTTGCTGCCTCTATCAATACCCGTTGACCCTTCCAACGGGTCAACCGCCCAGGCAACATAATTACCGATACATTGTCGGGTAGGCGCCAAGCCCGGGCCAGCTGAACTATTCTTGCTGCCGACACGGCTTTTGAACTGAATGTTTCGAGATCAATGCCTCGAGAAATGACACGAATACGCTCTTTTGGCGTATGATAAAACTCGGTGATGTGGCGGGCTATAAACTCAGAAATAGCAATTACCCGATCGCCCTTGGCCATAATAGCATTATAGGCCTTTTTGATAGGATTATGATAATTGTAGGTACCGTGAAACGTCGTCACAAAAGGAACACCACACCTGTTTGCCGCGAATCGCGCACTCCAGGCCGGCGCGCGGCTCCTTGCATGCACAATGTCAACACCCAAAGTGCGGATTAGTGTTGTGAGAGCGATAGTGTTTTTTGTCATCTTAAAAGGATTTTTACTGTGCACGGGTAGAGTTATATGTTTGGCCCCCGCGCGTTCCACCTCCCTTACCATACTACCCCCTGCTGAGACGATGATGGCACGTTGGCCTGCTTCTATTAGAGCCGCGGCAATGTCCACCGTTCCCCGCTCCACGCCACCTGTCTCTAGCCGCGGTAATATCTGCATAATCACTGGCATTTTAGCGCTTCGCCTAAGTGTTTTTCTTTATGCTGTGTTTTCACGTGAATGCCTAACATGGTGTAAATCGGAATTCCATTGACGTGATAAAAAAGAAACCCAGTGAAATTCTAACATGTGACGGAGGTGTCACAATCGCCTATCGTCGGCTCGACGGCAAGAAGCCGGGTGTTATGTTTTTGGGCGGCTTCATGTCAGACATGTGTGGCACGAAAGCAATAAACATTGAGAAATATTGCGAGAAGGCTGGAAGGGCGTTCGTTCGATTTGATTATCGAGGGCACGGTGATTCCTCAGGGAGGTTTGCGGATGGCACCATCGGTGCCTGGGCTTCCGACGCACTGGCTGTATTAGATTTCTGTACGGATGGCCCGCAAGTTTTGATGGGCTCATCTATGGGAGGCTGGATTATGCTTCTCACCGCGCTGGCTCGTCCTGAGCGTGTAGCTGGCATGATCGGGATTGCGGCCGCACCTGACTTTACTGAAGATTTGATATGGGACCGCTTGGACAACTCCATCCGCGCGACCTTGAAAGAGGATGGCGTCTACTTCAGCCCCTCTGAATACGGTGAACAACCCTATGCAATAACTAAAAAGCTGATAGAGGAAGGGCGGAACCATCTTCTGTTGCGGCGACCTATCCCCCTGCATTGTCCAATCCGGCTAATACACGGTATGTGTGACGAATCTGTGCCGTGGATGACCACTAGCCGAATTGCGGAGAGAATACTCTCCGAAGACGTGCACATTTTGCTGATCAAGGATGGTGGGCATCGCCTGTCGCGAGATCAGGACCTCGCGCATCTCAGGCTGATGCTCGGTGAACTAATCGAAGACATTTAACTTCCCAAAATTGCACGCAATCCCGTGCGGTAGTTCGGGAAGGCAAGCTCCACCCCAAGACGATCCTTGATCCGCTCATTGCGGACTTTCCGGTTGTCGGCCCAAAAACTCTTTGCCATTGGTGATAGGTTGGCTTGGTCGAGACTAATTTCTGGCGGGGGCTTTCGGCCCATTAATTCGGAGGCATAGGCGACTACATCCGATGGGGTTGCAGGTTCGTCGTCACAAACATTGTATAAACCCCCCTGCTCTGGCTGGGTGATGGAGGCAGCAAGAACTGTCGCAACGTCTTCCACGTGAATGCGCGAAAATAGATGGCTTGGCTTGGCGATTCTTTGTGCGGTACCTGACTTGATCTTATCTGCTACGGATCGACCGGGCCCATATATGCCGGCTAAGCGGAATATTTGGGTTGGAATTCCTGTATCTGCGCCCCAATTTCGCCAGGTTTCTTCGGCGACCACACGACGTTTGCTACGTGTGCTGGAAGGTTTAAGAATTGTTGTTTCATCGACCCAGTTTCCGTGTTGGTTCCCGTATACGCCTGTCGTTGAAAGGTACCCCACCCATTTGACGCTTCCACTTTCGGCAATGTGTTCTGCGTGATGCCGAAATGCCGGGTCGCCAAAATTGTCAGGTGGAATCGAAATCAGAACATGTGTTACGCCGTCGAGGATTATACCGTGATCCATCGCTCTGGAGCCATCAAATAGCGCTGCGTTGATTCCAAGTGCAGAAAGAGCATTTTGCCGCCCCGCCTGACGACAGGTGCCGCGGATTGTCCAGCCCGCGGCATCGAGGCGGCGCGAAAGTGCCATTGCACAGTATCCTATACCAAAACAAAAAAGGGTATTGAAATTCATCATTTTAGGAAGGTCATCAGTACGGGCTTGCTTTCAAATTTGATAGGCCCGAATTTATGCCTAATGCAAAAAAAATCGCAAGTTCTACCCCACACTCGAATCTATACGATCCTATTGGTAATCGTTATTAGCGTCGGCCCTACCGCGGCGAGTGGACAGCCACCAACGGCACTGATGCAATCAATCGTTGCTGAACCGGCAAAAATGTATGCTGACTGCATGTCGCTTGCCCGTTCCGAACCCAGAAAAGCAATCGTCGCGGCAGCACAATGGTTGCGGTCAGGGGAAAACGACGGCGCACTGCACTGTAGGGCTGTTGCCCTCCTAAACAGTGGTGCCTACGTTTCCGCTGCAACCGAGTTAGAGTCCCTTGCGGCCACAACCGGACAGTCAGGCAAACAAATAAGAGCAGACCTTCTAGCCCAGGCTGGTCAGGCATGGTTGATTGCTGGCAAGACAAAAGAAGCGATTGCTGCACAAACCCGTGCACTGCAAATAGGTGGACCGAGGATTGATCTGTTTCTTGATCGAGCGGTCACTCGTGCCGGCGACGGTGATTACTGGCGATCGATTGACGATCTCAACAGCGTAATCGATCTCGACCCACGTCATATTAACGCCCTTATACTGAGAGCGACAGCATGGCGCCGGCTCGGCAACCTTGTGCTTGCGGCAGACGATATCGCGAGGGCAATTGCCATTGCGCCCGGGAATGTCAATGCATTATTGGAGCGGGGAAATATCAAAATGTTCCAGGGTGATAAAAATGGTGCCGCGGCCGATTGGCGGTGGGTAGTTGTAAAGAATGCAAGATCCCCAGCGGCGACCGCGGCGCGCCGAAATTTATCTAGGATCACATCAAAATCACGCTAAGACGCGAGCTTAAACTCAATCGGATTGTTCAGAACGCTGTATCTTTTCGCTGCCGGTTGAAGTGAGTTGTTATTGCGCGTTGAATGCTACCAAAGCTCTCATGTAAACGTGTTTATTCACTCAAAAATCGAGGTCGGCGTAGTGCTTCGGCGGGGGTTCACCCGGCATATGGTCGGCTAAAATGGCTCGAAAAGAAGGGCGCGATTTAAGGCGAGCATACCACTGTTTCGCGGGTTCATGATCGGCCCAAGGGACATCATTGATATAATCTAGGCAGGATATGTGGGCCCCTGCGGCAATATCCGCCATTGAAAACTCTTCGCCCCCCAACCAGTTTCTTCTCTCGGTCAGCCATGCAATGTAATCCATGTGAATGTGAAAGTTTGCCCTGCCTGCACGAATTGCACGTGAATCTGGGGCCCCCAAACGCATTAACCGCTTTAACAGCTTTTCACCGACGAGATTGGTGGTAACTTCATGGTTAAATTTAATGTCGAACCAAGCGATGAGTCTTCGAATTTCCGCGCGCTCCGATGCAGCCCCCGGGTATAGCGGGGGGTCCGGACAGACCTCCTCCAGATATTCCCCGATAGCGCCCGAGTTGGCTATTACCGGGCCACCATCCACTACTAGAACCGGTAAATCGCACGCAGGGTTAAGCGCTAGGAATTCCGCCCGTCGTTCGGCCGGGTTTTCCGCTTTTAGTTCAAACTCAAGTTTTTTCTCCGCGAGGGCAATACGCGCCTTGCGGCAGAACGGCGATAGCCAAAGATGATACAACGTCCGCATTACACGCAGTCTAACCAAAGCACAGCGTTGCGAAAATGGCTAACCTGTTATTGTGCAAAAACACACCGCAGGCGAGGCGCACCGCTTTCAAAACAAAAACCCAATGCCAATCGTCTTGCGGGGAGATTGTTGATACGATCGTGTAAAGGCATTTTCATTGGTTCGTTGTCCATTTGGAGAAGTTGGTGACACTTTCACAACTCGTTATTATAGCATTAATCCAAGGGATAACTGAGTTTTTACCAGTCAGTTCATCTGGCCATTTGATCCTTATTCCCAATCTTACCGGGTGGCGTGATCAGGGTCTGGTAATTGATGTGGCTGTACACGTGGGAACACTGGCGGCCGTGATCGTTTTTCTTTGGCGTGACATTTGGTCAATGCCGCGGAGGGGCGTTGGACAAAAAAATACCAGCCGCAACGCTGGTTTGAGGCTATTGGGGCAAATGCTAATTGCTACGTTACCCCTGGTGATTGTCGGGGCTCTGGTATACCGGTACGCAGGCAATACACTCCGCGATCCTGCGGTTGTCGGTTGGGCAACGCTGGGCTTTGGCGGGCTGTTATACCTCGCTGACAAATATACGATCACGATTAACCGGCTGGAACATATGACTTGGGGACGGGCGCTAATAATAGGATGTGCCCAAATATTCGCGCTTATTCCCGGCGCCAGCCGTGCAGGCACAACAATCACTATGGCCCGCTGGCTTGGCTTTGAGCGCGTGGATGCTGCACGTTTTTCAATGCTCCTGTCTATTCCTGCTATTATCGCGGCCGGAGCGGCTGCAACATTAGACCTGCTGGAATCCGGAAGTGAGCAGGTTGTCTTTGAGGCGGTCGCCGCCGGGGTGATGGCATTTGTGGCCGCTTTTGCCGCCATGATTTTTTTAATAAAATGGCTGCGTCGCGCCACTTTTGCCCCATTTGTTATCTACAGGGTAGTGCTTGCTGTAGTCATTCTTGCGTGGGTCTATAGTTAACGATTTCTCATTTTAAGTGTGCCAGGTGCCTCGACGAAATCGTTTCATATACGTGGGCAGAATGGTTTCAAGTGCCGTTGCCTCAATACCCAGATCTTTTAGCCCTGGTGCATCGTTCTGCAAAATATTATCGCGCCTTAATAGCCGGACTTGGTCACGCGTCAAAACCGGGATTGGCGAAAGTTCTGTGAGGGTGGCCAAGATCGTTGCGGCCGAGAACGGTATTGGGACCAATATGCGTCTACGATCAATCTGCTCCAGCATCATTTTCATAAGTGTCGCGAAGTTATAGACACGGGGTCCGCCAAGTTCATAAAACGTCGTCAAGTTTTTAGGGCTTTGCGCGGCCCTTACAATTGCAGAGGCTACATCTCCTACATATACAGGCTGAAACTTTGTGCGACCGGCGCCAATCAGGGGGAGTGCCGGGCTAAGCCGAGCGAGTGCCGCAAATTTATTAAAAAAATTATCCTCAGGTCCGAATACGATGCTTGGCCTAATAATTGTTGCTCTTGGAAAGGCGCGTGCTACCAATTGTTCTCCAGCAGCTTTGGTTGACGAGTATATTGATCGCGAATTCAAATCCGCACCTAATGCCGATACGTGGACCAAGGTTTTAGCGCCGGCTGCTTGCGCGGAACGAGCAACCCTTTCGGCTCCGTTTGCTTGGAGGTGCTGGAATGACTGCTGACCCGAGGGAAAAAGAACACCCACGAGGTTGATAACAGTATCAGACCCCTGAACCGCTGCAACAATCGATTCATCGTTGCGGACATTTGCACCGACCGGTACGATCTGCCCCACGTCTCCCATTGGTCTAAGAAACCCCGAGCGGTCAGGGCGACGAATTGCCACACGGACGCGGGCGCCAGTTTTCGCCAGTTTCCGAACTACATACCGTCCTATAAACCCTGATCCGCCAAAGACCGTTACGACATTCATTAGTGATTTGCCTCCGTGTCGCCACATGCAGAAACGCGCATAAACGCTATTAAAGCGTGTTGCAAAGGGCGTCAACGTATACGGTAAAAGCAGTTGACAACCGTCGGTCTCGATTGCATATCCTCGCTTTGTTTGGTTCATTCTGCAGGATTGATGCCCAGGTGGCGGAACTGGTAGACGCGCTGGCTTCAGGTGCCAGTGGCCGCAAGGCCGTGGAAGTTCGAGTCTTCTCCTGGGCACCAAGCTTTTTGCAGGCTAGCCAAGGCTTTCCTGTTCCGAGTGATGTTATCCAGTCTTTCAAGCTCTCTTGGGATTCAACCTTTTGTCACATTTTTGTCACAGTGCGGTTGAAAATGGCCATTTTGCGAAAAGAAATTACCGCTGGAATGTGCAGATAAGAAGGCCTGAATATCCAAATAATTCCTATCGCTGTTCGTTTTCAGCACTCCAACACTTCCCTGCACATACAAAAAAACAGCAAAGGTCAGAAAAGCCGAGCAGTCAGTTTCCTCATAAGGAAAATCTGACAGCAGCTAAGGGTCTTGCGAAGACAAATAGGTATTCAATCTACCCCAATAGAAATTGCACAATTTCACCGATGATAAAAACACCGAATCCAATTATGAAAACATTCCAAGGCCACCGTTTTCCATACCCAACCTAGATACTCTTTGTTTTGCGGGGCGTTTTTATTTTTCCATACCTGCATCAAGAACCTGTTCCCTATAGTGCCACCAAGCTTGTCTATAGCCCAGATGAGCCCAAACGATCACACCGATCGGTAAAAGAAATTTGATGTGTTGACTAATGGGAGAGTTGTGCCATTGCAGAAAACCCATAGCTTGCATCCCATTTTATCCAGAGATTATGTGGTTCTCTTTAAATTCCACGTCTTTTAAATTTTTACATGAGGGTCGGGCGACGCAAACACTCTGATCACAAGCTAACCAAGAACCACTGTTGGGTTTTTTGCGACCAATCCTACTCCCCGTTGCTAGCCGAAGGTGACAAGAAGACCAAGAACATCGACTGAGGCTTAACTCTATCTAATCAGGAAATTATTTCATACTGTTGGAAAGTCAGAGTCGGGAGATCCATATATGGTTATGACGACACAGAACGTCCTCAACGAAATTGAACAAATTCATAACGAAATCCCTATGTACGGCCATCCGCTCTGGGTGGCGATGGTGGAAGGTAGCTGGAATTACGAACAGTCGCGGTATGTTTGCAAACAACATGGTGGTATTCCGCTGCACAACCATAATTATCACGGCAATCTTTATAGGATATGTCCGGATCCGGCGTGGCGTGAACTAATTGCAGAGGTTGCATATGAGGAAGCAACTGGGCGGTTGATGTCAGGCGGAATTTCGCACCATCGTCTTTATCTCAATTACGCGAAGGGGATGGGGCTTGAGCCTACAGAAATGTATGATCCACCATATTGCGCGGGAGTTGTAGCATTCCAGGCTTATTTTACGAATATCTGTAGCAAAACGTTCCTAGAGGGCGTCGCTGCACATATGTTGGCCGGGGAGGCGGCAATTCCAGGACTTTACATTAAAATCGCCCACAGGCTCCAAGAACAATTTGGGCTGTCGGATGAAGCCGTTGCATATTGGGTTATTCACGACAGTGCTGACGAAGAGCATTCCGATGTTGGAGTCAAATTATTGGATCAGTTTGCGAGGACGGATGAAGACCGGAGGTTGGTACTCAAAGTTGTTCGGCAAATGCTCCAGATACAACAACTCATGTATGATGACATATACAAACAAGCGATGAAGCTCACCAATGACGTTAAAGCCTAGTTCTGATTCACTACGGTTATAAACTGCGCCTACGAAACCAATATTTTTTGATCAAACACTTTTATTGTTGGGGTAATCCAATTTTATAGAGTACGACCCCATAGAGGAAACAAGGTACCTTCCCTGTTACGCTCTGATAGTATTAATGTTTGGCTCAGCACGGATTCCCTTTACTAGAATTTCAGACGGGTATAAGAAGCATGCCGTTGAATTAAGGAGTTGATCAAAGAGTGGGGCAAAGCTTTCAAAGGTCCAACTTTCCGTTATTTTTCCTTCATGGACTAGCGGCCACACGCTCCGCAAAACTTTGGGGTGTTCTTAAACATCAGGTTTTACTTTGCAGTCGATTTGTCCTGGTATAGCTATGCAGGACCGTACAAAAACAAACGGAGATAACGTGGCGATTGCACTCCATCATGGGGACCTACCCGAAAATATTAATTTAGGTACAACGGTGGCAATAGATACAGAAACAATGGGTCTGGATCTCCATCGAGATCGGCTTTGCTTGGTCCAACTGTCGAGCGGTGATGGCAATGCCCACCTAGTGAAGTTTGCGGGGGCTGGGTTTGACGCCCCCCGACTAACCGCGCTGCTTACTGATCCAGCCATACTTAAAATATTTCATTTTGGGAGGTTCGATATCGCCGTAATTAGGCGCTACCTGGGGGTCACAACTGGTCCAGTTTATTGTACGAAGATTGCATCTAAACTAGTGAGGACCTATACGGATCGGCACGGTTTAAGGGACCTGTGTCGCGAACTGTTGAGCGTAGACCTTTCCAAAGAACAACAGGCTTCCGACTGGGGAGCTGCGGAATTGACAGACCAGCAGATCGCTTACGCAGCGTCCGATGTTCTGCATCTACATCTACTGAAGCAAAGGCTGGATGAAATGTTAGAACGAGAAGGTCGGGTCAAGTTGGCGCAGGCATGTTTCGACTACCTTTGCCATCGTGCGGAACTAGATCTCGCTGGTTGGTCTCAGGTGGATATTTTTGCTCACTAACTTGCCCCACAAGGACTGCATTGAGGTGTTGAGGACGTGGGGTCCGATATACGATTTGTATAACCTTGGGGCTCGCCGCAGTCGCCGAATTCCGTTACGATAAGCTACAGGAGTTACTGGATCCAAAGATGGCCAACGCCAGAAACATGGTTGTAGAGGGTAGTTCCTCTGATCCTGCGACCGCCCTAAGATCAGCGCGACGAGTTCTTGAGACGGAAATCGATGGTCTCAGGAACCTGTCAAATGCGCTAGACGATAGCTTTACTCGAGCGATCGATTTAATCGAGAACATTAGCGGGCGGGTAATAGTCACTGGCATGGGTAAAAGTGGCCATATTGCCCACAAAATTGCAGCTACCCTAGCGTCGACCGGAACCCCCGCGCAATACGTTCATCCGGGCGAGGCCAGCCACGGTGATCTCGGTATGATCACAGGTGAAGATATTTTGGTGGCCATGTCCAATTCCGGGGAAACTTCCGAACTCTCTGATATAGTTGCCTACGGTAAAGTAAGAAGAATCCCCCTCATATCTGTTTCTGGTAATCCCGATAGCACCCTAGCCATGGCGGCTGACGTGTTGCTCGTTATACCGGACAACCCGGAAGCCTGCCCGCTGCGGCTCGCGCCCACTACCTCAACCACTGTTATGTTGGCGCTTGGTGATGCTATTGCTGTAGCCTTGCTCGAGCGCCGTGGATTTTCACTTGATGATTTTCATTTACTGCATCCCGGCGGACATTTGGGAACACGTCTCCTTAAAGCCGCTGATATAATGCGCACTGGCAACGAAATACCGTTAGTTAACCTAGACACCCCTATGACCGAAACCATAATTGAAATGACGGCCAAACACTTGGGTTGTGTAGGCGTCCGGTCCGACGATGACCGCCTTGTCGGTATCATCACTGATGGTGATTTACGGCGGAATATGGAGGGCGATATTCTTTCAATGACTGCAGGCGAAGTAATGACGCCTAACCCAAAGTCGGTTACCGACAGTATTTTGCTCGCGCAGGTCTTAGGTATGATGAACGACAGTAAAATCACTAGCTTCTTCGTCGTGGCCGATGGTAAGCCAAAAGGGATTGTTCATATACATGATGTTTTACGCACCGGGCTCTCGTGACACATGATCAAATGGCAGGGTAGCCCCGTAATACCTGTAACACTTCAATCGATTAAATCATCGGGCGAAACGTCCCGTCTTCCCCAATATAGGTCTGCGTATAGTCGTTTTGTTCGTCTGATGAAGTACGCTTTGCCAACAATTTCTGCTGTCGTCATAATACTGGTAGTGATCTGGCCGGAGCTGGGAAATAAGCCTGAGAAATTCCGTATTCCAATTTCAGATCTCCGTATTCAGACGTCCGGTGGCCAGCGAGTTATAAATGCACGGTATACCGGTGTTGACGGCGAAAACCATCCCTTCTCGATTACGGCGGATGCAGTTGTACAGGACGCCGATGGAGGTAAGGGTGTAAAGCTGATCGCGCCCAAAGCGGACGTTACGCTTGCGGGAAATTCTTGGATTACTATCGGGGCGCCCATGGGCACCTTGTGGCGAAAACGAGAAATTCTTGACCTTTTCGGGGGTGTTAAACTGTTTCATGAAGCCGGATATGAATTTAAAACTGCTAAGGCAACCATAAATCTCGGGAGCAAGGAGGCTTCCGGCGATGAACCCATACGGGGCCAAGGACCATTCGGGACAGTCGAGGGCAGTGGTTTCAAGGTAATAGAGAACGGCGATCGGATAATTTTTACTGGGAAATCACAACTGGTATTTTTTCCCTCTAAGAAAAAAACAGGAATGTAAAATGACTAACGGAATTTCATATAGGCCGGTTCATTTCGGCTTGGTGTTCGTACTTTTGATCGGGCTAGAAGTGCCCGGCAGGGCAAACTCGCAGGGGATTGGCCTGCCGGGCCGGGCCGGCGACAAGCCTCTTGAAATCACCGCAGAAAAAGGTATTGAGTGGCAACAAAAGGCCAAGGCTTACATAGCGCGCGGTAATGCGAGGGCCGTGCAGGGAAACGTTTCGGTCTATGCGGATACGCTTACCGCGCATTATCGCGAACGGCCCGATGGTCATACACAAATTTGGCGCATTGCTGCTGAGAAAAAGGTTCGCATTATAACCCCTACCCAGCGCGCCTATGGTGACAAGGGTGTCTACAACGTGGATAGCGGGGTGCTCGTTTTAACGGGTAACGTTAGATTGGATACGGATAATGATCGCATTACAGCAAGGGATAGTCTCGAATATTGGGAAAAACGCGGTTTAGCAGTCGCGCGTGGCGACGCTATCGCCATTCGGGGTGATAACAGGCTTCGCGCTGATGTATTGAGGGCCCATTTTGAAAAAGATGAGAAGGGAAAAGCTAGCGTGCGGTTCGTTGATGCCATCGATAATGTTGTTATCACCACGCCTGATGAAATAGTCCGGTCGAACCGGGGTAAGTATGACGTGAAAACTGGTATCGCTAGGTTAACTGGGTCAGTAAGGATTACGCGGGGAAATAATCAGTTGAATGGGGCGAATGCTGAGATAAACCTGAACACCGGTGTAAGCAAGCTTTTCGGTGACGGAAAGGGCGGTGTCCGGGGAATATTCATGAATGAAAAGAGCCCACTGCTGCGCGGTGGCGCCAAAACGAAAAGCCGAGGCGCGCGGTGAGCAAAACGGACGAATCAAAATCGGACCACTCAGCTGATACGACTGCCGAGGATGGAATTCGTAGGGATGGGGTTTCCGATGGACCCAGGCTAATCTCTCAAAGTGTAGGCCTTCGGATCCAGAAAATAGGTAAACGTTTTAAAAAACGCCCCGTTCTTCGAGATGTAAGCATTACTTTAAACCGCGGCGAGGTCGTAGGTTTGTTGGGTCCAAACGGCGCCGGAAAAACCACCTGCTTTTATGTTGTCACCGGCTTAATTGCTCCCGATTATGGGGCTATTGCTTTGGATGGGCAGGATGTAACGGGCCTTCCGATGTACCGTCGTGCGAGGCTCGGCATCGGTTATTTACCTCAAGAGGCTTCCATCTTTCGTGGTATGACGGTTGAGAACAACATACGGGCGGTTCTTGAAGTAACGGAGAAAAATATTGCTCGACGCGAAACTAGGCTAGAGGAATTGCTTGCCGAGTTTTCTGTAACCCATCTTCGCCGCACCCCTCCGCTCGCATTATCTGGCGGAGAACGTCGTCGAGTTGAAATTGCGCGTGCACTCGCATCAAAACCAAAATACATGCTTCTTGACGAGCCCTTTGCGGGTATTGACCCGATCGCAGTCGATGATATTCGCAACCTCGTCACTCAGTTAAAAGATCGTGGCATAGGTGTTTTGATCACAGACCATAATGTGCGCGAAATGCTAGATATTGTGGATAGGGCGTATATTCTCCACGACGGTGCTGTTCTTATGGAGGGAGCACCTTCCGAAATCGTAGCACACGAAGAAGTGAGGCGAGTGTATCTGGGTGAACGATTTAGCTTGTAAAATAATTATTTAGCGCTTGTAGGGTAACCATTTATGATGCGTGGGCAACGAGTGGATCTACGTCAGAATCAGTCAATGGTGATGACGCCCGAGCTTTTGCAGGCAATCCAACTCTTGCAAATGTCAAACTTGGAGGTTTCTGCTTTTGTCGTAAAGCAAATGGAGAAAAACCCCCTTCTGGAACTTGAAGACGCTGACACCGACTACGTTGTGGAGGCATTGAACAGGAAAGATGCAGGCCATCACGTTTTGAACGACCTTCCGAAGGATGGAGACGGGATCATTGCAAAGGACGTGCAGTTTGCGTCTGATCCGATTTTTGATGCTCTTACGTTAAAACTCGTCGCACCGGACGGAATGATTGCGGACCGTCTCTATAACGAAGAAATCCCGCGTAACCCGTCTTATGAAAATGTTTTTGAACCAAAGGCAGCTCTCGGCGGTGTTACGACCGATGATGGGATGCACGATCGTAAAGGGTCGTTATGGGGCCCTTTTGAGCCCAGCGGTTCGTCATCTGAAAATTTGTACGGCATAGAACACCTTGCAGTCTCTCAAACTACCCTTCGGGCTCATTTAATTGAACAGGTGCACCTTGATTTTGGAGATCCAGCTGACCAGATGATCGCCATCCGGCTGATAGATATGCTTGACGAAAATGGGTGGTTGTCATCGGAATTCGAATGGTTGGCCACTGATCTGGGCTGCTCCGTGGAACGGGTAGAAGCAACGCTCGCCCGCTGCCAGCAGATGGATCCTCCTGGTGTTTTTGGCCGCAATCTATCGGAATGCCTTGAGCTTCAGGCCCGTGAAACGGGTCAACTCAACCCTCCGATGAAAATTCTTCTAAAAAACTTACCACTTTTAGCAAAATGCGAATTTGCAAAGCTCAGACGTTTATGCAGCGTCGATACAGCGGAACTTCACCAAATGGTGTTAAACATAAAGAAGCTGAATCCCAAGCCGGCATCTGTCTTTAACGAAGAGGTGGTTCAGGCCATTGTGCCTGACGTTTTTGTCAATCGTGGCAAGGAAGGCTGGATTGTCGAATTGAACGGTGACACGTTACCGAAGGTTCTTATCAACCATCGTTATTACGCTATTGTTAAAAAGTCTGCGCGCACCAAAAAAGAAAAGGAGTTTTTAAGCGACTGTTTGACAACTGCCGGTTGGCTAAAGCGCGCGCTGCATCAGAGGGCCGAAACTATCCTAAAAATCGCGTCTGAGTTGGTTGCCCAGCAAGAAGCGTTTTTAGAGAAGGGTGTTGAATACTTAAAGCCCATGACATTGAGTGATATTGCGGAAGTGGTTCAGATGCATGAAAGTACTGTGAGTCGCGTGACCACCAATAAATATCTTGGCATCAGTCGGGGTGTTTTTGAGATGAAGTATTTCTTTCATTCGGCAATTCAGAATAACAAAATGGGGACATCTAGCTCTTCAGAATCCGTCCGCTTTCGCATAAAGGCTCTGATCGATGAAGAAATGCATGAGAACGTAATGTCGGATGATAGGATTGTTGAGATTCTTGGAAGCGAGGGGATCACCATCGCTCGGCGGACGGTTGCCAAATATCGTAATGTAATGCGCATTCCATCATCCTTTCAACGTCGGCGCGACAAATTACTTCAAGTTGGGCAGTAGAGCCCATCCTCGGGTTGCACTATTGACTATCGGTTTCTCGCTGTTATTTTTCAGCGCCTTCAACGTCTTTCAGGGGTGCCGTTAATGCATTTCCATTATAAGACGGTGTGGAATAAGACTCCAAAGATTTTTGCACAAAAAAAAACGACAGGGCGCAACGAACTAATGGGCCGGGAGATCCTGAGTGGAAATAGAAGACATTCTTGAACTAGAGAGCGTGGTCACCTGCCTCAAAGCTACTAGTAAAAAGCAGGCTTTAGAGGAATTATCAGACAAAGCGTCAAAGACGATCGGACAAACCGAGCAAGAAATTTTTGATGTGCTTCTTGAACGCGAACGTCTGGGTACAACTGGAGTTGGCGACGGAATTGCAATTCCACACGGAAAAATAGCAGGGCTGAACAGATTATTTGGGATTTTTGCAAGGTTAGAAAGCCCTATCCAATTCGACGCCGTTGATGGTCAGCCGGTGGATTTAATATTTTTGCTGCTTGCCCCGGAATCGGCTAGTGCTGCTCATCTCAAAATACTTTCCAGAATTTCTCGGGTTCTCCGCGACCATTCCAAATGTGAAAAATTACGGACCGCACCTACTCCGGAAAAAATTTATAGTCTCCTTACTAGACATACTCAAAACCGTGCCGCCTAGGATACAAATGTATGCCCAAATGTGAACAGCCGTTAGCCTCAATGCTGTGGTTTGGTGCCCTGATATTTTCAGTTTTTCGCCTGCCTAGAGCAACAAGCAGCGGCTTGAGTTTGTGACAGCCTCACCCGTGTAAAGGCTCCCCGCGCGAGTTTAGTGGACCGTTGAAACAACCGCAAATAAAGGGTCTTTTGCCCCTAGAGCAGGGGAAATATCCATGATTTTTATATTTTGGAATATGGAAGTTTCTTCTAGATAGGCCCTAACCAGGTGGCCATGCCCCGCATCGTCGGTGGTCCGCCAAATGGCGGTTGCCTTGGTTAAAAACATTCGGTTTGAGAATGAAACAACCACCATTCCCCCAGGTTTTAGGATGCGGCCAATTTCCATGAATACTTCGATGGGGTTAGTTAAATACTGAACTGAAACAGTGACTAGGCAGGTATCATACTTGCCGTTATCCAATGGAAGGAGGGGTGACGCGTTCAGGTTCTGCACGAAATATTCATCCAGTTGTGAATTTGCATCTAGCTCCTGTGCGTTCATACCGTGCCCCGTGACCTTGGCTAGTTTTGGTGTTGGTGGCAGGTGTGATACGCAACTCGACATCAGATCGAGTACGATGTCGCCTTCACAAAATAGTTGGGCATAGAACGCTGTGAGAGCGGCACAGGCGGCGTCATCGACATGCGTAACAAGACGGGGCGTATTATAAAATAATTCATCCGGCGTCTCGTCGATGCGTGCGAAATCCGACTTTCCAAACACCGGCCTATTTTTTGCAAACACTTCCCTTTCCGCTGTCATAGGTTGTTTTTTGTAGCTCGGCGAGAAAAATATTCCCAGGCACGTTCCATTGCGAGCGGGCCGATTAGTGTTTCCGGTGTGAGTTCAATTTCTGCAGCACTTAAATACTTTACGTTACCCAGCGGCATCGCTTCGAGCTGCAGCTTGGCGTTTACCTGAGTATAGATAGCTGTCAGCACCGCAGATTTCATGTTTTCCGTTGCGATAGCACACCCATGTCCGCGCATGAGAATTACCGGACAATCCCCCATTGTTTCAGCGAGATCGCGGCCTTGATCCATATTAGTGACCAATAGCGACGTTGCGCCAAAATTTTCCTCGATATCCCACACCGGCACGTGGTCGCCGATAACGCCGGTTACGTGCATTATGGGCCGCAATGGGGTCTCAGTTACGCTGAATGGTATGACCGCATGAGAGTGATTGTGTATTACTGAATTTACATCGGGTCGCTGTTCAAAAATTGCGCCGTGAATATGGCGTTCAGCATAGGGTTTACGGTTGTCATTACCGACGGCTTCTCCTTCTAGTGTGAACTCCATGATGTCGTTCAGTGTTACAAGTTCGGGACTTTTTGACTGAGCCATAAGATAGTGTCCCGCATCGTTAGGATGGCGAACGCTGACATGACCAAATGCGTCAACCACGCCTTCGTGGGCAAGTATCCGGTTGGCGATGACAATTTCCTGAAGGATATTGACCAGACTAGACATAAGGTGCCTCTAATAAGTTCTAATGAGCGATTTGTCGCTAACCCTGTTTATCATGGATAACTATATTCTGCGAATATGCACCGGCCTTTGATCACATATCATTTTCTGGTGTTTCGACTCACACCTGTTATCGTTTTTGCTGAGTCTATTCCTGTTCATATTTTTCGATAAAGAAAAAATCCGGCTTTGATAATGATCCAAACGACAATGCCTTGCATTCTTGGTGAAGAAGCGTTCCGGTATTTTGGCCTGCACCAATTTTCTAATCATGGACAAATCATGAAAGATTCTATCCCCGCCTAGCATCCGCAAGTAGCGGCCTTTCTGGCGGAAGTTCCCGCTGTTTCTGCTAAATCATTTGATGAAACGCCTGCCTCAGTTTTGCGGGAACAATTTGAAAAGATGTCCGGATCGAGCATTACCGGGGAAAACTCGGTGCATTTGATCACCAATATTGACATTCCCGGACCCGGTAGAAGCGTATAAACCCGCATACATAATCCACCGCTAGACGTAGAAAATACGGACGGCCTCAGCCCTCTTATTGTTTACTTTCATGGAGGAGGTCATGCAGCAGGAAGTCATGACAGTGTGGCAAGACGTTTGTGCATTGAAGCCCAAAGTATTGTCGCGTCAGTTGATTATCGATTGGCACCAAAAAACAAATTTCCAACGGCTTTCGAGGATCGCTACGCTGCGACCAAATAACTCACAGAAAACGTTGGAAAAAAAGGCGCCAATTTTGCTCCCTTAATTGTGATGGGAGATAGTGGAGGGGAAATCTAGTCGCCGTAATATCCCTTCTTGCCAGAGATGATGAAGAGGGTCCATCCATTGATTTTCAGTTGCTGTTTTATTCCGTTACTAATTACTCTTGCTCGGCAAATTCATATGAAACCTTTGAAACCGAATTTGGGGGATTGACCACCGAAAGAATGGTTTGGTTCCGGGGCACTACCTTCCCAACATATCCTGCACTGAAGACTGGCGTGCTTCCCCGCTGAAGGCACAAAACCTCTCAGGGTTGCCAAAGACCATAATTATTGCCGCTATAAATTATTGCCGCTATATATGACGTACTACACGACGAGGACAGGGATTAGGTCGAAGCCATGTCCAATGCAGGAACGGACATGGAATACATAGACTGACTAGGAATGAATCGCGGTTTTGTTGGTTCTGCCACGGATGTTGATGAGGGAGGGGCTGCCCTTCGTCTGACGGCAGCCCGTATTAAAGCAGTACTAGTCATAGTGGCAATTGAAACTTCATAAAATGCGGGCGTTAGCCAAGCGTGCTTGAACGATTAGCTAAATTTGAACACTTCGGGCAGCATTTTGAAAATCGATATATCGAAGATTTGAATGTCAAGCAGCGTTTTTGATGAATTCAATTACTAGATGCGCGGTTTGTTCCGGACTCTCGAGGTGTGGACTGTGTCCGCAACCGTCCATAATTTCTAGGCGGGCATTTTCAAAACCGTTCCTATAGGCCTCTGCGTGGCTTCTGGGTACAAGGCGGTCGAATTCTCCGTGAATGATAATTGCCGGAGATTTGAACCGGTGCAACCTATCCCGAAGAAGGCGATGATGGAGGTAAGGAGGATTAAAGCCCACTCGTGATAGTAAACGGTATGTTTTGTATCGCATTAACTCCTGATCAATTTCGCCGCGACCATCTGGGAATAGATCACATGCGATAGGATGTTCTGGGTCATCAAATAGCAGCGAGCGCAATCCCTCCAGAGACACGCCATCAACCGGGTGTGCTTCCCAGAAAATGTCAGCTATTGGATCACCGGGAACGTATAACCCCACTGCGCCAATTAACGACAGGCTATCAATTTTCTCAGGATGTCGGACCGCAATTTCTGCCGCAAGCCATCCGCCGAGATTGGTTCCAACTAGGTCAAAGTGATCTAGTTTCAATTCGTCAAACAATTCTAGATAGTGAAAAACAAGATCTTCAATTGTGCCGATGTTTTCATTCTCGTCGGTAAAGGAACAACCAGGATGTGCCGGGGCGATTAAATTGAAATGTTCTGCCAGTTTACCATGACAGGCTAGTGGTTTGGCGGAAGCACCGTGAAGATCAGCCAAGCCATGAAGGTAAACCAACGGTGGTCCGTCTCCAGTTTCAAACAGGCAGACTGAACTCCCCCGTAAATCAAAAGATCTAACGCTCATTCCGCCGCTCCCATGATCGGCATTTGTTCGAGTTGTGGGTATTGTCTGGAAAACAGTTCTGCAGAATCTTTACGTAAATCTGGTGCCACCTTTTCTGCGAACAACTTCATGCTTTTACGCGCGAGTTCGGGCTTCATATTGCCGAAGTGGAATTGAATTAAAAATCTCCCGATTTGGGCTTCCTCAATTAGGTTCCATAGTTTGGCCCGCACGGTAGACGGACTGCCCACAATGATTGACGCTTTCGCATCAAGATCTTCCCAATCAACTGCATCGCCCAGCATTGCTGCCCCTGGGTCTGAGTTTTTTAGATAACCCTCCCATGATCGAATTGACTGTGACGGTACGCCGGCACCAAATGTTAGCGTGCGGCCGGTGCGCCTGAGGTGGCCTTTCAAGCAGTTTCTTAAAAAATACCAAATTCCTTCTTGGGATTCTTCTTTGGCTTGTTCATCAGTCTCGCCAACGTACACTGAGATCAACACGCCGAACCGGAAGGGATGATAGTTGTCCCCGTGCTCCGTTAAAATCTTTGCAAAACCCTCGCGCGCACGTCGGGTTGCTGCACCATGTGTTCGAGAAGATAGAAAATAATCAAAGCCCCGCCCCGCAACCTCCTGCATTGTTTCGATGGAAAGTGCCCCGGGTATCCATACAGGCGGGTGCGGCGTCTGACGAGGTTTTGGCCAGATATTTACATAGCGCAATGGATAAAAGCTGCCCTCGTGTTCGAATGGACCTTCATCTGTCCACGTCCGAACAATCAGGTCAATGGATTCCCAGAACTGTCGTCGCGCCTTGGGAGAGGAAACCTGGTAATTGTATGCTTCGGGTCCGCCACCTACAGCAAATCCGGCAACCAGCCGCCCACTGGTGATGGAATCAATCATTGCATATTCTTCGGCAACACGTAGCGGATTTAAATGGAGGGGCAGTAAATTACCCAGCACGACAATCTTCGCTTTCGAGGTGCGCTGAGTTAGCGCGGCTGCGATGATGTTGGGCGACGGCATCAGGCCATAGATATTCTGGTGATGTTCGTTTAAAACTAACCCATCAAATCCGAGTTCCTCTCCGTACACAAGCTGGTCAATATATTCCTGATAGAGGCCGTCTGTTTTTTCTCTATCCCACAGGCTGTTCGGCACGGTGACCCAGCCGGTATCGTATTTTTCGTCGAAGTTATCAGGGAGATACGGATAGGACATGAAGTGCCAACAATGTAATTCTACGGGGTGCATAGTTCACCTCCTTGCAACACCTGAACGACTGCGAACCTTCTTAAAAAAAACAACTCGCCTTGCTTAGACATTATTTTGCGAGACAGGTTAGATACGATGCAAATGGTTAAAGAGCGCAACAAAATGTTGAGATCTGGTAATTTGGTTTGCAGTTTCATGAAAAACTGCTGGATTTAGCGAACTCTAACCTTCTTTATCGAAAGATATTTGTAGCTCTAAAAAGAACGATTGTCGAAATACGTTATTTAAAAAGTTTAGTAATTTTTGTAATTGTTCCAGAAACTGTACGCCCCTGTGTTTTTTCGGAACCCGCGTGAGCTTTTGTGGCGCAGTTGGCGCTGAACATCCCTGATATTTTTTTGAACACACAACCCAACCTATCAGTGGTTTCCCTGGACTTTGGGATCTCTAAAGAAGGTTGTGGAAAGGCGTCCGCGCCTAGCACCGGCTCTTAGAAAATTCAGACCTTTTGGTGAAAAATTTATCCTTTGATCCTCATTGACGAACCAAGATTGGACAGAACTATAGAGCCGCAGACTTCTGGATAACAATCGGTATTCCGTGGATGGGTATGCTCTCGCGTTTAACTATGTTTTCAGATTGTGAATGGATCACCATGCAATATTTTCGTTACTTCGGGACTATATACGGATGTGTCAGCATGCATTTTTCTTTTTCTGCGACTAGGTGCCAAGCGCGATCAATGAATGATGCAGCACGCAATTTTTGGTTGGAATTAGCGTCTGGTGAGTTGATCACCCATCAGTTGGTGCTTTGATGCTTTCACGTTTTGGTTTTAAGAAAAAAGCAAGTATCAGACCTACGCATATAACAACTTCAAAGAAACCAGTTCCCAGCAAGCTTGTGTATACTTCTCTGGACCTTTCATTACCTCCAATGAGTTTTAAGTAACCGACTACGCCGTTACCGAAAATAGCAACCAGAGTGATCAACAAGTTGAGCAAACCAATCAACTTCCCTGAAAGCAGTGCTCCCAACCCCCCGGCGGCTGACAACAAATTTCTTATCGTCCCTACAATCGAGCAAATCAAAGCCGCAAGAGCGCACAATGTATTTCCGTATCCACCTAAAAATGCTTGGATGAGACCATCAAAATATGACCCCTGCGCCGCCAATTGGACTAAAGGGCTACTAGCATATGAATGGATGATCAGAAGTGCCACTACTGCCACAAGTGGATAGATAAGTTTTTTTGCGTCCATGATTACCCCCGATGATTTGTGACCAATTCCATCTTCGAAGTCACTCAAACTTTTTCAATCAGAAACCGTTTTGCGCCTCTCAAGGTTCTCATATGAAGAACATAGATAAACAACCCTTTTCTAATGCGTATTTTGTATCGTGTTTTTAAGTTTACTATCAGCTGTTTTACGGAAATGTTTAAACTTGTTGCAGTAATGCGCTAGTCTGAGCTGCGATCTGATATGAAATTAGAACAAAAAAGAACCGCAGAAAACTGCGGTTCTTTCTCCATTTTTATGGACTGTTTGGTGGAGCCAATCGGGATCGAACCGACGACCTCTTGAATGCCATTCAAGCGCTCTCCCAACTGAGCTATGGCCCCGTTTATGCGTCACCTACAATTGATCAGGATGAATTTTGTGCTACAAACATATTTCTTCTATTTGTCTTCTTTCACGTTCTCTAACGCTTCCGATATCTCCGCATCAACTTCTAGCCCGTCGTTGTCGGCAATTAGATCTTCGTCATCGTTCCCGAGATCGAGGTTATCGGCGTCCACCTCTAATTCATCATCGCCTATAAGGGCGGCTTGGTTGGATAACTCCTGTGCTTCAGAGGCTGCCTTGGCCTTAGCTTTGGCCTTAGCTTGACTTGCCGCAGCCGCTGCTCGAGCGCGGCGAGGACGAACAAGTGCTAGTGGATCAAGCACTGCTTCGCAAGTGGGACAAACGATTGGATCACGCTTCATGTCGTAGAAACGCTCGCCACAACTTAGGCACGTGCGTTTTAACCCCCAATTAGGCTTCGCCAAGGTGGCCTCCATTTTATATGTTTAATCTGAACGGCAGCCTTTGCCATGTTCGGTGGGTTCTGTCAAAACCAAAATCCAGCAGCGCTGTATTATTATGTGATTTTTGATAGAGCGTCGGTGTCATTATGTTATTATGGTCAATATTCTCAGGATAGAATCGTGCACAAACTCGCGTCCCAATCCGGCAGTTCTTTAACGGGTAAAATTCGGGTGCCGGGTGACAAATCTATTTCCCATCGAGCGCTAATGTTTGGCGCGTCGGCAGTGGGCGAAACAAGGATCACGGGGCTCCTTGAAGCCGAGGACGTACTTCGAACTTCTTCTGCCCTCCGATCTTTTGGGGTCTCTATAAAAAGAGCGGGAGAGGTTTGGTGTGTTAACGGTGTTGGTGTCGGTGGCTTCGCATCGCCACCGGATGTCATCGACTTGGGAAATTCGGGCACGGCCGCTCGATTGTTGATGGGGCTCTTGTCCACCCAGAATGTTACTGCGCACTTGACGGGCGATGCATCGTTGCGTTCGCGTCCGATGGAGCGTGTCATTGAACCACTGTCCCGGATGGGCGCAAATTTCAACTTTATGGGTAGTGGGCGCATGCCAATAGTTGTCCATGGGTCCGCTGAACCAATACCAATAGAATATAATATGCCCGTGCCGTCTGCCCAGGTTAAATCCGCTATCCTGCTCGCCGGACTGAGTGCTCCCGGGAAAACTATTGTCAACGAGCGCTCGGCGACCAGAGATCACACTGAGAACATGCTTCGGTCATTTGGTGCGAATGTTGTAGTTGATACATTGCGCGGTGGCGGAAAGCGCATCGAATTGGAAGGATATCCGGAGTTGGTCGCAACGGATGTCACGGTACCAGGGGACCCTTCATCGGCTGCTTACCCCGGGGTGGCGGCCCTGTTATTGCCGGGATCAGATGTAACGATCGAACATGTCGGATTAAATTCATTACGCACCGGGCTCTTTAAAACTTTAGTGGATATGGGAGCAGACATTGAATTCCAAAATAAACGCGATTCTGCGGGAGAACTTATAGGCGATATCACGTTTCGGTACCGACCACTTCGGGGTACCCATGTTCCTGCGGATCGTGCCCCCTCCATGATTGACGAATACCCAATTGCGGCAATCGCGGGAGCGTTCGCCTCGGGGGAGACACGGCTGTGTGGGTTGGGGGAATTAAGGGTAAAAGAGAGTGATCGTTTTTCGGGTATAATTGACGGCCTTAATGCCTGTGGCGTTTCTGCCAGGGCGGACAAAGATGATATCGTGATTGAGGGATGCGGTGGACCTCCCACTGGGAGCGCGGAGATCGCGACTAAACTCGATCACCGGATGGCGATGTCTTTTTTGGTGATGGGGATGGGCACGCAGTCACCGGTTGTGATTGACAATGCCGCAGCCATCGGCACTAGCTTCCCTGGTTTTTTGGATTTAATGACCGGACTTGGTGGTAATTTTGGTCTTCCGGATGAGTAGGACTGTTGTCATTGCCATCGATGGAACGGCGGCCAGTGGGAAAGGTACCATGGCCCGCCGGATGGCTACAGACTTGGGTTATGCCTACCTCGATAGTGGTCTTCTATACAGATCCGTTGCCCTCTCTCTCCTCGACGCGGGCAAAAATCCTTCTGACACCGAGGCGGCTGTTAGGGCGGCCCTGAAGCTCGATCCAGATACCACGGATTTTTTGAATCCTATGCTACGAGACGAAGAAACTGGCCAGGCAGCCGGCATTGTTGCTGCTAAACCAGAGGTGCGCGACGTTTTGATTGGAGTTCAACGCCGGTTTGCCGATAACCCGCCGAACGATGCGCTAGGTGTGGTTATCGACGGACGAGATATCGGAACTGTCATATGCCCATCAGCGGATTATAAATTTTTTGTTGATGCTGATATTAATGTGCGCGTCAGGCGGCGGGTTAAAGAGTTGCAGGATCGAGGCGTTGAGGGTATACCTGCGCGCGTTCTGCAGGATATGAGGGAACGCGATCATCGGGACCGTACCCGTGCTGTCGCACCTTTGGCACCCGCGGCAGAAGCGTCTGTCATTGATACGACAAATTTAAACGCTGAAGCTGCTTTCGCCTTGGCCATGTCTTTCATTCGATAGCGGGACAAATGGAATAGCTGAAGAGGTCTGTGGGGTCGGCGCCGCTAAGGGGGCCTCGGAGGCGCCGTTGTCTTTCCAGAGAAAGGATGAACCAAGACAAATGACAACCAATAACCCAACCGTTGCTGATGCAGCGCCAATAGAAGATTTTGCCTCCCTGCTCGAGCAGAGCTTTGGCGAAGGCAAATTGACGGTGGGCTCCGTGATCAAAGGGACCGTTCTGTCAGTAGAGGGAGATAATGCTCTGATTGATGTGGGGCTAAAATCCGAGGGACGCGTGCCCTTGAAGGAATTTAGCGCACCAGGACAACCTACAGAGATTAACGTCGGCGATGTTGTCGATGTGTACCTTGAACGTATGGAAAATCGAAATGGTGAAGCCGTTCTTAGTCGCGAACGTGCCCGCCGCGAAGAAGCTTGGACCCAACTTGAGGTAGCATTTGAAGAAACAGAGCGCGTGACTGGCACGATTTTTGGGCGGGTAAAAGGGGGTTTTACCGTCGATTTGTCGGGTGCTGTGGCATTTTTACCTGGCAGCCAAGTTGATGTTCGTCCTATCCGTGATGTTGGTCCCTTGATGGGAATTCCTCAACCCTTTCAAATTCTAAAAATGGATCGTCGCCGAGGAAACATTGTTGTTTCCCGTCGCGCGGTTCTTGAGGAATCTCGAGCGGAACAGCGAAATGAACTGCTCGCTAACCTTAAGGAAGGTCAAGTTCTCGAAGGTATGGTCAAGAATATTACCGACTATGGTGCGTTTGTTGATCTTGGTGGTGTGGATGGCCTTCTGCACGTCACCGACATCGCTTGGCGTCGGATTAATCATCCGACGGAGGCGCTATCAATTGGGCAAACGGTTAGCGTCCAAGTAATTCGGTATAATTCTGAAAATCAGCGCATTTCCCTCGGTATGAAACAGTTAGATGCGGATCCTTGGGAAGGTGTCGAAGTAAAATACCCGATTGGTACAAAATACACCGGCCGCGTCAGTAACATTACCGACTATGGTGCGTTTGTCGAACTTGAGCCTGGTATTGAGGGCCTTGTTCACGTGTCAGAGATGAGTTGGACTAAGAAAAATGTTCATCCAGGTAAAATCGTTTCGACTAGCCAGGAAGTTGATGTAATGGTGCTGGAGGTTGAATTTCAGAAGCGGAGAATAAGCCTCGGTCTTAAACAGTGCCATGACAACCCTTGGGAGGAATTTTCCTCTAACTATCCTGTTGGAGACAACATAGAGGGTGATGTTAAAAATATCACCGAGTTTGGCCTATTTATTGGACTGCCAGGTGAAATTGATGGGATGATCCATTTATCAGATTTGTCCTGGAGTTTAGACGGCGAGGCAGCCTCAAAAGAGTACGAAAAAGGACAGATTGTGTCCGCCCGCATCCTAGATATTGATGTTGAAAAAGAACGGATCAGTCTCGGTATTAAGCAACTCTCGGATGATCCGTTTGTGTCAACGATGAAGGGAATAAAAAAGGGTGAAACAATCACATGTACGGTTTCTGCGGTTACTGAGGGCGGCTTAGAAGTAACGATTTCAGGGATGGTCAAAGGCTTTATTCGTAGGTCGGACCTTTCGCGGGAGCGGAGCGAGCAGCGACCGGACCGGTTTGCGGTGGGAGACCGTATTGATGCGAGGGTGACCAATGTTGATAAACGGGAGCGCAAGGTGAGCTTGTCTGTAAAAGCTCACGAGGCAGCAGAAGAAAAACAAGCCATGGCCGACTATGGTTCGTCAGATTCCGGCGCCAGCCTCGGGGATATACTTGGCGCTGCGCTTAGTCGCGCGCGGGAAGAGGATGAGGATGAGGATGAGGATGAGGAAGTGATAGCGAACGTGGCTGCTCCCCTTGTGGCTAGCTCATCCCAAGATACGCCCGAAGGGTCTCTTGACGTTTCCGAACAAACAGACACGGATTCGCCAGAAGAGACCGCCGACAAACCCGCAGAGGACAAGCCAGAGGAATAAAAATTGCAAACTGCCTGCGTTTTTAAACTTCGGTCGTTGCCGCGATGGGTTACCTTTTGCATGCGCTAAAATGGCCAATAAACCTTTGCCCACAATCTAGATAATTTGGCATATGCCGGGGATCGAGATTTCAAACAAGCGATTTTTGTAGACGATATTGCGCGGTTTTTCCCTCAGGGCGGCTTTGTGCAGTCTATACACTATGTTGGTCGTGCGTTGGGAAAAACAATTAGCGCAGGACCCGTTACACTTGACGGGTTGATACCTCTCTGGCACGCTCAGGCCCATTGATTCGGGAGCGCCGGAGGCGATAGCTACCCATTATAAAACAGAGTTGCGGAGCATCCGAGTTGTGGGATGTTGTCATAAAGAAACTCCGTAAAGTGGAGGAGGGCCCGAAAAAATGACGAAGTCCGAGTTGATTTTGAAACTTTCGGCGAGTAACCCGCACCTTTACCAACGTGATTTGGAACGCATAGTGTCTACTATTTTTGACGAAATTTCGACTGCGCTTTCTCGAGGCGACAGAGTGGAACTGCGCGGTTTTGGGGCGTTCTCTGTTAAAACCCGCGATGCGCGAACCGGTCGCAATCCACGAACAGGCCAGTCAGTTAATGTAGGAAAAAAGTTCGTGCCGTTTTTCAAGTCTGGAAAGGATTTGCGCGAACGTCTAAACGGCCGAAAATAGCCCGATCGTAGTCAAGATGCCGTGCTGCGGGCACGATGTTTTCCGTCCCATAAACGCCCTGAGAGGCACCGTCTGATGCGTCAATTTTGTGGGTGCTTGGTTTTTATCTTATTGGCGATTGTGGTGGGGATGTTCACTGTTGAGAACAGTGTGCCATTGGCATTGGAGGTATGGCCGTTTGGGAGCGTGTATGAAGTTTGGGCTTCGGTTTGGGTATTGGGACTTTTAGCCTTGGGAATTATGCTCGGCCTAATTATTGGCTGGCTTGGAGGGACCGGTTGGCGCCACCGAGCCCGCCGTGCAGAACGGCGCCTCCGAAAATTGGAGAACCAGCTAGCAAAACGTGAAACTGATGCTTCCCGGGCCAATGCCGTTTTGCCACCGGCTCCGTCGTCGCACGGTCCTGTGAAACAGACGACATTGATAGAAGACTGATTCAAATTTACCGAATTCTAAAATGGCCTTGAGTTTTGTGAGGCAGTCCGCGTTAACGGGCCGTTGCTGATCATAGGGCGTGGTTAATTGACGCCAAGTCTCTGATTGTCCCATATCACCAAATTTTTCTATAAAAATGTGGTGGTCACGTTAATTACTGGTGCTCCCATTTCAGATGTATAACTTTCTAACTCAGTGGTCGGCCAATAGAGCATGCTGTGATTGCCTAACTGGTCTGGGACCGAGCAGTAAAATGATATATTAAGTCTCCATGACTGATATTTTACCGGTAGATAGGGTTTTCTGTGCTATCGACAGGTCCAACCTAGATGACGCGCTTTTTCTAGCCGATCTGCTTTTAGGCGAGGTGGGGGGGATCAAGCTCGGTAAGGAATTTTTTACCGCCAATGGACCAGAGGGTGTGTGCAAAGTCGTTGCTTGCGGTCACAAGGTCTTTCTAGATCTTAAGTATCATGACATTCCGAACACGGTTGCGGGCGCCATACGCGCAGCTTCAGCCCTACAATGTTCTGTATTAACGGTTCATGCATCCGGGGGTGAGGCTATGCTTCAAGCCGCTGCCGCCGCTGCCGCTGAGCGTGGAAGCAAACGGCCCAAGATTGTGGCGGTAACTGTACTCACGAGTCTTGGTAATACCGATCTCGCCTCGGTTGGACAGCAACACCCTGTGGCAGACCAAGTGCGTCGGCTGGCACAACTAGCTAACGCCGCGGGGTTAGACGGAGTGGTGTGTTCTCCCCAAGAGGTAATGTTCCTTCGAACAGAATTTGGAAAGAAATTTCTGCTAATTGTTCCCGGTGTGCGACCCAACTGGGCTCCCGTCGATGATCAGAAGCGAGTTATGACCCCGGGGCAGGCAATCAAAGCCGGGGCCGATCATCTGGTGGTCGGAAGGCCGATTACCGGGGCTGTGGACCCGGTGGGAGCGGCGCGCCGTATTGTGTCTGATATCGCGGATTCAACAGTCTAATGGTTGACGTCAAAATATGCGGAATCAACGACACTTCATCGTTCAACGCAGCGATTAAGGAAGGAGCCCGGTATGTGGGGTTTGTATTTTTTCCACCCTCACCACGCAATGTTACTGCAACGTTCGTAACGAGGTTGTTGTCTTCGATGTCGACAAGCATCGATGCGGTGGCACTTATGGTTGATCCAGATGATGATCTTATAACTAGGATCAACGCGATTTCGGGAATTTCTCATTTACAGCTACATGGGTCTGAAACCCCGGAAAGACTATCGGATATAAAATCGTATACCGGTAAGAGGATTGTGAAAGCTATTAAGGTCTCCAAAGCAGATGATTTAGCTGTTGCCAACGACTATGTGGATGTTGCTGACATACTTCTTTTTGACGCCAAGACACCTTCAGAAATGAAAAATGCACTACCCGGTGGTAACGCGGTTTCTTTTGACTGGAAGATACTGAAGGGGCGTAATTGGCCAGTGCCGTGGATGCTGTCTGGTGGCTTAGATGCAGCAAATGTGGAGGAAGCTATTCGAGTGTCGTCAGCTCCCACAGTCGACGTGTCCTCCGGTGTGGAGAGCACACCTGGTGTGAAGGATACGGCTCGAATTTCAGCCTTTTTGCGAGCAGTAAAGGATTCCGGATAAAAACTGGGCCTATGGTTCCCAGTGAGTTAAAAACAGCACATACATCATGACAGACTATTTAGACACTTATGGTAACGGCCCCGACGAGAACGGGCATTTTGGAATATACGGTGGTCGTTACGTTGCCGAGACATTGATGCCTTTGGTGCTCGAGGTGGAAAAGGCGTATAAAATTGCCCAAGGAGATCCACAATACCATGCTGAATATAAAGAACTTTTAAAACATTATGTGGGTAGGCCAAGCCCGTTGTATTATGCGGCTCGGATTACAGAATACTGTGGCGGAGCTAAAGTTTATTTCAAACGCGATGAACTCAACCACACAGGCGCGCACAAGATCAACAACACGCTAGGCCAGATTCTTCTGGCGCGGAGAATGGGAAAAACTAGGGTAATTGCTGAAACCGGTGCCGGCCAACACGGTGTTGCCACAGCGACCGTGTGCGCTTTGTTCGGAATTCCTTGCGTTATTTATATGGGTGCGGTCGATATAGAGAGGCAGGCACCCAATGTTTTCCGCATGAAACTGCTTGGTGCTGAAGTTGTACCTGTGAAAACTGGCTCAGCTACCTTAAAGGACGCAATGAACGGGGCGCTGCGTGATTGGGTTGCGCATGTGGACGACACATTTTATGTAATCGGAACGGTTGCGGGACCCCATCCCTACCCAACCATGGTGCGCGATTTTCAGTCCGTGATTGGAAATGAGGTGCGCGAACAGATTATGGAGGCTGAAGGACGTCTTCCAAATACGCTCGTCGCTTGTATTGGTGGTGGTTCCAACGCCATGGGATTGTTTCACCCATTCCTGGACGAGGGTGGTATCCGGCTGTTGGGCGTGGAGGCAGCTGGTGAGGGTATAGAGACTGGGAGGCATGCGGCCTCACTTGCTGCTGGGAAACCGGGAGTGTTGCATGGTAACCGAACCTATTTGTTACAAGACGATGACGGACAAATTACCGAAGCTCATTCAATTTCGGCGGGCTTGGACTATCCTGGAATTGGGCCCGAACACGCATGGTTAAATGACTGTGGTCGCGTAAACTATGTTTCGGTCACTGACCACGAGGCGTTGGGCGCGTTCCAACTATGCAGTCGGCTAGAGGGAATAATTCCAGCATTGGAGCCTGCACACGCACTTGCCCACGTCTTAAATATAGCGCCGGATCTGCCTTCCGATCACCTGATTGTGATGAATATGTGTGGTCGTGGGGATAAGGATGTCTTTTCAGTAGCTGAAATTCTCGGAGTGACGCTGTGAATAGGGTCAAAGCGCGTTTTGCGGCACTACGCAAAGAGGGGCGAGGTGGTCTGGTAACATTCATAACCGCTGGCGATCCAGACTTGGCACTATCTGCCGAACTTTTGACCGGATTGCCCGATGCCGGCGCCGATTTTATCGAACTTGGCATGCCTTTCACGGATCCGATGGCTGATGGACCTATAATTGATCTTGCATCGGCCCGGGCTCTCGCCGCCGGACAAACCATGGGAAAGACGCTGTCGATGGTGTCTGATTTCCGTAAATTGGACACCCAGACGCCGATTGTACTGATGGGTTATTACAACCCCATTTATGCTTTCGGGCTAGAGAAATTCGCCAACGAGGCCGCAGAGTCGGGTGTTGATGGGCTGATAATTGTCGATTTGCCACCCGAAGAGGAAGCTGAATTTGGTCATTTCTCCAAGCGCGCGGGTATAAACATAGTCCGGCTAATAGCGCCGACTTCAACCGAACAAAGGATTGCAACATTAGTGAGGAACGCGTCTGGCTTTGTATATTATGTATCGGTGCGAGGAATCACTGGAACCCGCTCCGCGCCGGCTAGCGACATTGAGCGCAACGTCGCACGTATAAAAAAATACACGGATTTGCCGGTTGCGGTTGGGTTTGGGATACGTACGCCAAAACATGCAGCCGAGGTAGCGGCGGTTGCTGACGCAGCCGTCGTAGGTACTGCGATTGTTGAAAAAATTGCTGCGGCACTTGACGGTAACGGGCGTACTTCCGCTGAAGTTGTTTCTACTACCCTTGAGTTTGTTGGAAATTTGGCGGCTGCTGTTCGTGGTGCTCGGGATGGTGGTGCTAGGTGAATTGGCTTAACAACTACGTTCGACCCAAGATCCGCAAACTCGTCGGCGCAAAATCAAATGTGCCAGAAAATCTATGGCTACAATGCCAGTCCTGTGAACAAATGCTATTTCACCGTGATCTTGAGGCCAACCTCAACGTCTGTACAAATTGTGGGCGACATATGCGTCTCCCCGCCCGAAAACGCCTAGAAATGCTGTTTGACGGAGGGTCTTACCTCGAAATAGAACTACCGGATACGGTGGAGGACCCCCTCAAGTTTCGTGATAAAAAACGTTATACCGACAGACTAAAAGAAAGTCGCGCCAATACTGGAGGGAAAGATGCTATCATTGTCGGACATGGAAAAATTGGCGGTCACAAGGCGGTTGTAGCGGTTTTTGATTTTGCGTTTATGGGTGGCTCAATGGGTATTGCCGTGGGTAACGGAATTGTTGCCGGTGCTCGGCTCGCTATTCTGCAAGAAGCCACATTCATAGCCATACCATCGTCTGGTGGTGCCCGCATGCAAGAGGGTATTCTGTCGTTGATGCAGATGCCGCGGACGACTATCGCAGTCCAGCAGGTTCGAGAGGCAGGACTGCCTTATATTGTAATTCTCGTTGATCCCACGACTGGTGGGGTGTCCGCTTCTTTTGCCATGTTGGGAGATATAGCAATCGCGGAACCAGGCTCAATCATTGGATTTGCCGGTGCTAGGGTGATAGAAGAAACCATCCGGGAAAAGTTACCTGATGGTTTCCAGCGCGCCGAATACCTCCTGCAACATGGAATGATCGACATGGTGGTTGAGCGACACAAATTGCGTGACACGCTTGGCGGTCTGATTGATCTTCTTGTAAGAAAATTTTCACATGTTGGAGTATTGCCGGGAGGCGCGGAGAGTAACGGCAATGATGGTGTCAGCACCTCCCGCTAGCGACGGCGTTCTCGATCGTCTATCGACGCTTCACCCCAAACTTATTGATTTGAGTTTAGATCGAACAGAGCGATTGCTTTTGGGGGTTGGCAATCCAGAGCGGGCTATGCCGCCCGTTATCCATGTGGCTGGGACTAATGGCAAGGGTTCCGTTATCGCGTTTATGCGTGCAATTGCTGAATCGTCTAACTTATCTGTCCATACCTATACGTCGCCCCATCTAATACGATACCACGAGAGAATTGTTCTTAATGGCAAAACAATAGAAGAAGTTCCGTTAGTGGAAGTTCTGCAAGAATGTGAATCTAGCAATAGTGGCGCACCAATCACGTTTTTTGAAATTACAACAGTGGCAGCCTTTTTAGCATTCTCGCGCCACCCTGCTGACCTATTGTTGCTTGAGACTGGTTTAGGTGGGCGGTTCGATGCGACCAATGTTGTACACGTCCCCACTGTGACGGTTATCACGACCGTCTCTATAGATCACACACAATTTCTCGGGGAAACCGTTGAACAAATTGCCTTCGAGAAGGCAGGAATTCTGAAATCTCAAGTGCCATGCATAGTTGGTGCGCAATCGCCTGCTGCACTGGCGGTAATAGAAGACGAAGCCTCAAAGGTTGGATCGCCCCTATTAACTTTTGGAACTGATTGGTCGGTTGAGTGCACTGGTAACCGCGAGATCGTTTACCGTGACGCCGACGGTGAATTTGTTTTGCCTCCACCGAACCTCCACGGTGCACATCAAATCTATAATGCAGGAACCGCTGTTGCGGCATTGCGACAGTGGAGTAAAAAACGTTTTAATTTGGGGCATTTTGTTTCAGGTGTCACTAAAGCGAATTGGCCGGGGCGCCTGCAGCGCGTTGAAAACGGCCCGTTGTCGACCCCCCTAACAGAGGAAATCGAATTGTGGGTTGATGGTGGACACAACCCGGCGGCTGGCGTGGCATTGGCAAACGCCATCGAGGCTTGGAACGACGCGCCAGTTGTCCTAATTTGTGCCATGCAAAAAAACAAAGACATCGCCGGTTTTCTGGGGCCACTTGCCACCACATCTTCCCGCGTCATTGGCCTTGATTTACCTGGCACTTCCACTGGTCACCCACCTGAAAAGATCGCCGCGGTTGCCGCCGACCTTGGGGTACAAAGTGAAACCGCGGATTCACTGGTAGCAGCGGTTAAAAATGCTGCTTCCATGCGGAAGGGTAGAATTTTAATTTGCGGATCACTTTTGCTTGCGGGTGAGGTGTTAGCCTATAACCGCGGGTAACGCTATATTTTTAGGCTAATGCTAGCGCCATGACATTATTTAGGCGTCGCGAAAATTCGACTGGGTCTGGGACCTGTTCTCCTTCAATAATCCGCGCCTGATCGAGTAAAAGCCACGCCGCGTCCTCGACCTTGGTGCCGGCGCCTTTTTTGCCGACTGAATCGGCGAGTGACGCCACTAACGGGTGACGGGGATTGATTTCGAGGATTCGTTTGAAAGATTGTTCTAGCTGATTGTGCTGTTTGAGCATGCGTTCGATCCGGAGGTCCATGTCACCTTCGTCCGAGACAAGACATACTGCGCTGTCGGTAAGGCGTTCGGACACACGAACGTCTTTCACTTCTTCGTTCAAACTGAGCTTAAACATGGAAATAAGCGCATCAATCTTTCCTCTGTCGAGAGGTTCATCTGGGTTTTTGTTCGATTTGTCTGCGTCATCCACCTGGACTTTCTCTAAATCGGCTCCTGCGCGGGTAGCAGACTTGAAGGGCTTGTTTTCGAATTCACCGAGCACTGGTATCCAGAAATCATCAACCGCGTCAGTAACTAACAACACCTCAATTCCTTTAGCAGAAAATCCCTCAAGCTGAGGGCTCTGACGCACTTGCTCGAGTTCTTCGCCTGAGATGTAATATATAGCCTCCTGCCCCTGCTTCATTCGGCCAACATAGTCACTGAGACTGACGATTTTTTCGCTGTCCGCGGTTGAATTGAAGCGCGCTATCTTTAGAATCGCTTCTCGATTTTCTGTATCCTCGTAAAGTCCTTCTTTAATAACCGAGCCAAAATTATCCCAAAATGATTTGTATTCTTCCGGCTTTTTTTCGGCTTTTTTGCCTAGCTCGTTCAATACTCGTTTGACAATAGCCTTTCGCATGCGAACCATCATGGGATTGTCCTGTAAAATTTCCCGACTGATGTTTAGTGGTAGATCCTCTGAATCTACGACACCGCGTAGAAACCGCAGCCATGCTGGCACCAGCCCCTCTGCCTCCGCTGTGATGAAAACCCGTTTTACATAAAGGCGGACGCCATGCTTTCGTTTAGGGTCAAAAAGGTCAAATGGTTTTGTCGATGGCACGTACAGAAGATTTCTGTATTCGAGTGAGCCTTCGACATTCCAGTGGAGGGTCATCCACGGTTCGTCAAATCCACCGACGTGGCGGTAGAACTCCGTGTACTGCTCTGTGCTTATATTTTTTTTCTGACGCGTCCAAATAGCGGCGGCTTCGTTGATCGTTTCGTCGCCATCATCTCCAGCCAACAGGATTTTCAACGCAATATGATCGGAATAGGTTTTTATGATGTGGCGTAGTCGCGTAGGTTCAAGAAATTCTTTTTCAGTCTTGCGGAGCTTCATGCGGATGGTAGTGCCACGACTTTCGCGGGAACTTTCCCCG
Source organism: Pseudomonadota bacterium (assembly GCA_036136335.1). GTDB lineage: Bacteria > Pseudomonadota > Alphaproteobacteria > MPNO01 > UBA830 > JAYZQT01. Next base: position 48,398 of record JAYZQT010000054.1, on the reverse strand, counting down.
ATTACGAACTCCCCGGTGCCATCCGACACCCAGCGCCAAGCAGGAGCTTCGCCTGCTCGCCGGCTGACCACTTCTACTTCATCTGCCACCATGAATGCAGAATAGAACCCAACGCCAAATTGGCCGATTGTATTCAGATCGGCCGTGTCACCTTCTTTGTGGGTTTCTAGATATGTCGATGTACCTGACCGCGCGATAGTGCCAAGATCTGAGATCAGTGCTTCCCGGTTCATACCGATCCCGTTATCCGCAATCTCTAAAACCCGTTTTTTCTTGTCTATCGAAATGCGAACCCGAAAGTCTGGATCATCCGCGACGAGGTCGGGCTGGGTGAGGGCTTCGTATCGAAGGCGATCGCAAGCGTCTGAGGCATTTGATATCAGCTCTCGCAGAAAGATTTCTTTTTGGCTGTAAAGAGAGTTGGCGACAATATGGAGGAGACGCGAAACCTCAGTTTGAAATTGCAGCTTTTCTTCTACCATGATCCATGCCCAAATTGGGTTAAATTAAATTTGCCGGAATATGTTATGTTGGGCACGTGATTTCAAGCCCTTGCATCACTGCTTTTAGAACGCCATTCTGCAGGTATGTCCCGCGTCTATCAACGACCCGCTGTGAGGGCCGTGTTGGGTCCCACCAATACTGGAAAAACCCACTACGCGATCGATCGGATGCTCGGCCATGCATCCGGTGTATTCGGTTTTCCCTTGCGTTTGCTTGCGCGAGAAAATTATGACCGGGTAGTCGTCGAAAAAGGCACTGCAAGGGTGGCACTCGTGACTGGCGAAGAGAAAATCATCCCGCCACGTGCCGACTATTTTATTTGTACCGTTGAATCAATGCCGCTGGATCGTCAATTCGATTTTCTCGCTATCGACGAAGTACAAATGTGCGCTGACGCGGAGCGAGGGCACGCATTTACGGATAGGCTTTTGAGGGCGCGAGGTGGGGCGGAGACACTATTTCTTGGTGCCGAGACAATACGTCCAATCATTCAAAACCTTATACCCCATGCTGAGTTCGTTAGCCGGCCGCGCCTGTCAAATTTGACATATAGGGGCCCAAGAAAAATAACACGACTCCCGCCTCGGAGTGCTGTCGTTACCTTTTCAGTCAACGAAGTTTACGCAATTGCAGAGGCGATGCGGCGGCAACGCGGTGGTGCTGCGGTTGTTCTGGGCGCACTCAGCCCGCGTACAAGGAATGCGCAGGTTTCAATGTACCAAGAGGGGGAGGTAGATTTTTTAGTTGCCACCGACGCAATTGGCATGGGCCTCAACATGAAAATTGATCATGTCGCATTTGCCAGTTTCCGAAAATTCGACGGTCGCAATTATCGCCGGCTTTCAACCCCTGAATTTGCCCAGATTGCCGGTCGCGCCGGACGAAACATGTCAGACGGCACCTTTGGCCCCCTGTCCGAAATAGGTGATTTCGACGAAGATGTTGCGGCTGCGATTGAGGAACACAAGTTTGATCCTCTCACCGGGGTGTACTGGCGCAACGCCCAGCTCGATTTTCGGTCCGGGCGGATGTTACTAAAGTCACTCGATGAGCCTCCTCCACGTCCAGAATTGATACGGGCTCGAGACGCCGTCGATAAGGTGGCGTTGGGTCATTTGATGAACGATCCGGAGGTCGCCGATCGGGCGTCAACACCGGATGTTACGCGTTTGCTATGGGATATTTGTCAGATCCCTGATTTTCGCAAAACCATGGCGGAGGCTCATGCCACCATGTTGTCGCGTATCTTTCGTAACCTTACAGATGGGGATTGTCTGCCTGTGGATTGGGTCGCTGGCCAAATTGCACAACTCGACCGCGTCGATGGTGACATTGATACGCTAATGGCACGAATCGCGCACGTTCGGACCTGGACATATATTTCGCATCGAGAAGATTGGCTTCAGGATGCGGAAACATGGCAGGCTCGAGCGAGTCAGTTAGAGAATAAAATTTCGGATGCGCTGCACGAGAGCCTTACCCAACGCTTTGTTGATAGACGTGTGACGGCACTGACCCGGATGAAGGAGCGTGATGACATAATTGCGACCGTGGGTAACGACGACGATGTGTCAGTCGGTGGTGAATTTGTCGGCTATCTTGAAGGATTTCGGTTCATACCGGACATAAATTCCCCCGCTGAAGGCCGCCGAGTGTTGATGTCTGCGGCAAACAAGGCGCTGCGTGGGGAGATAAAGTCCCGGATTGATGCTCTTACTACCGCCCCACATACCGCGTTTTCCATTGAGAATGATGGGCGGTTGCACTGGAATTCCGCTGTCATTGGTCGTCTGGTGAAAGGGCCCGATTTAACATCGCCTAGGGTAAAAGTTTTGTCCAGTGACTACCTCAACGCGGAACAACGGGAACGTATCAGCAGGCGCCTTGAGGGGTGGGTTGCGGCTCAGATCAACGATGCTCTTAAAGACCTGATGGACCTCTTTCATGCCCCGTTGAACGGTGTTGCGCGCGGGATTGCGTACCGCGTAATCGAGGGTTTGGGGTCTTTGCCCCGACAATTGGTAAAGCATGAAGTTCGTGAACTTTCGAAGGAAGATCGAAATACTCTTCGGAGATGCGGTATACGGATAGGGGTTGAATCCCTATTCATACCTTCGTCGCTAAAACCCAAGGCCGTCCAATGGCGCTCGAGACTTTGGGCGCTTCATATGGAAAAATTGGTGCCTCCTCCCCCGGTCGCCGGTCTTGTCACCGTGCTCGTGGCGGATAATACGCCTCAGGGATATTTGGAGGCCTGCGGGTTCTGCCTGTTGGGTGGGCGGGGAATCCGGGTAGACGTTCTTGATCGTTTAGCCACCGACCTGCGGCGGCAGTCGAAGGCGGAAAAAGTTGAGATTGGGGCCGCCCAGCTCAATTTGTTGGGTTTGTCCATGCAAGACGCTCACCCCATTTTTGAGGCTTTGGGTTATAGCACAGTTCAAAAAGAAAATGAGCGCGAATGGAAATGGGTGGGGCGGCCTAGGCAGAAACATTCAGTCGATGTGATCGATAAATCAAAGTGGCAGACTCGTAAACATATAAAGGCTCTACCGATCGATAAAAATTCACCTTTTGCAAAGCTTCAGGAACTCAAACTATCTTGAGCGGGAAAGAGGGTGTCCGGCTAGATAAGTGGCTTTGGTACGCGCGATTTTTTAAAAGCCGTAGTTTAGCAAGCCGCGTTTGCATGGCCGGCAAGGTGCGTGTTAACGGGATTTCCGTGAAAAAAGCTCACTACATTGTGCGCGTTGGAAACGTATTGACCTTTGCCAAATCTAAAGAAATTCGCGTGGTACGCGTTAACGCGTTAGGCACACGACGGGGACCGGCGCCCGAAGCCCAGTCACTATACACTGTCTTGGAGGAAACACCTGCAGGTCAAAATGCATCAAATAAAATTACATTCTGGGGTGGTAAAAACACCCGGTAAATGGAGAGGGTTATTTCTCGAATACGATCGATAGATTATTTGCGGGCATTTTAAACTGTCCTTTTAAATAAAGACCATTTCTATGTGCTTCGCTCACAACATCCCCTAGATCCCGCACGCCCCACGCGTCATTCTGAGAGCGTAGATGGCAGTCAAAAGATGCATTTGAAGGTGAAGTATGGACTCCATCAATCTTGTACGGCCCATATAGATACAGACCGCCGCTCTCTGGCAAAAGATTGGCGGCGTTGCGCATCAGACCCTTCGTTGCATCCCAAGGTGAAATATGTATGACATTTATACATATCACGAAGTCGGCGGAAGCGACTGGTAATACCAAATCTGACGCGTTTATCGAAAGGGATGGTCGCAGGTTAGAACAAGAGGCTCCAGCAGATTTTACCCACGCATTAATGCTCTCAACGTTCAGCGGGTCTGGATCGCTGGGTTGCCAAATCAAGTTTGGGAAGATATCAGCAAAATAAACCGAATGTTCACCTGATCCACTACCAATTTCGAGTACAGTTCCTGACAATGGCAAATGTTGTTTCAAAATAGAGGCGATAGGGTCGCGGTTGCGCGCAGTTGCTGGGAAATGACGGGCATTTTCGGGCAAAATACTCATTTTGATAGTTTAACCTAACATTAAGCGCTAAGCACGGGTTTGCGGCTTATTTGTTAGTGTGATACTCACCCGCATGTTTGAGCGATTAAAAATTCTTTTCGATGGAAAAGATACCGATGCATGTGAAGTGAGAGAGCCTCCCACACCGGATGAATTTCATCTTGCAGCGGCGGTTTTGTTGATATACGCGGCTACCGCAGATGCGAATTTTGACCCACTTGAACGGGATCGAATTGAATGGCTGTGCCATAACAAGTTTGGATTAGATCATGACGAAGCTCAAATTCTGATAGAAACCGCCGGGCGCGAGGTTGAAGAATCGGTGCAACTTCTTCGGTATACCCGAACAATAAAGGATGGATTTTCATATGATGAGCGCGTGCACTTGATCGAGATGCTGTGGGAAGTGGTGTACGCGGATGCGCAGGTAGAAGCCCATGAAGCTCAGCTGATGCGCCGAATCGCGGGTTTAATTTATGTTGATGATCGTGACAGCGCGATTGCCAGGTCACACGCGCGCGCGCGCCTAGAGAGGCCTATTTAGTGTGTATTCTTGTGAGTGCATAAAACTGTTGGTCGGCGTCACAAAAAATACTAGGTTGCCCGTGGCCGTGGCTGTTTGCGGTTTGGTTGCCTCCGTGGCACTCGCTATGAAGAAGAATGAATAGGCTAGGTTAAAATCCCTAGAAGAGATTATGGAGATTGGAATGACGTACATCGTCAATGACGCATGCATCAGATGTAAATTAATGGATTGTGTTGAAGTGTGCCCGGTGGATTGTTTTTATGAGGGTGAAAACATGCTCGTAATCCATCCCGATGAATGCATTGATTGTGGTGTGTGCGAACCTGAGTGCCCGGTTGAAGCAATCCGTCCGGATACCGACGACGGTGCGGACAAGTGGGTTGAGGTAAATCGCAAATTTGCCGATACGTGGCCAAACATTACGCGTAAGGGTGAATCGCCTGCGGATGCCGATGACTGGCGTGACAAGGAAAATAAGTTTGAAGAGCATTTCAGCGAAAATCCTGGTCAGGGAACCTGATCTTTGACCCAAACGTCCTGATCTTTTAACCGACGTTAGGGTTATGGTTGCCTTGTAAGACAACTTTGTAATGTTTGTTTCTATCCTAAGATCGGGACAAGAACCCTAGGCTCTAAAATTCTGTTATTTATATGAATTTTATGTTATTAAATGATACTAGTTGGGCAGATTTTTTAGGTCATACTGCCTAATCCGGGTCCCATTCATCAGTGATGCGGCTTTTGCGGCGGGGTTTCTGTGCGGCAGGGTCGCGTTACGGTTTCCCCTTCGGTAAAATCGTTTAAATAGAGAATTGTTAATGGTAAAGGCTAAAACGACCTCAAAACCCAAGACAAGAAAAATACAGGCAATAAAGCCGTCACCTTCAGCCGCAGGCAAGCGTCCAACAAAACCGACCGCGAAGAAACCCGAGACAAAATCGGCGGAGAAAGTGTTGGCTAAGACTAGAAAAAAACCAAGCGCTAAAACACTGGCCTTCGCTAAGGGGGATTATGTCATCTATCCGACTCACGGCGTAGGTAAAGTCACTGGGATTGAAAAACGCGAAGTAGCGGGTTTCAAATTGCAGCTATTCGTGATCCTGTTTGCCTCAGAAAAGATGACGTTGCGGGTACCGGTCGAAAAGGCATCGACTTCCGGGCTACGCAAAATCAGTTCTAAAGATAAAATGCAGTCCGTAATGGCTACGCTGAAAGGGCGCGCTAGATCAAAACGGACGATGTGGAGTAGGAGGGCGCAGGAATACGACGCCAAGATCAACAGTGGCGATCCAGTTGCAGTGGCTGAGGTTGTGCGGGATTTATACCGTGCCACCGGACAGCCAGAGCAATCATACAGTGAGCGCCAGATGTATGAAGCCGCGTTCGAGCGGCTCATAACGGAATTTTCGTTGGTGGAAAATCTGGATGTTGACACTGCGACGGAAAAGATAGAATCCGTTCTGGCGGCTTGATTGGGCTTTCGCACCTCAGCTTTGTAAGTTAAATTCTTGCGACTCCGGTGGGCATCACCGACCTTGGGTATCCAAGAGCTTCAATCATTCCCTAGGGTCCTGCCGGGCTGATTGGTCTGAGGATCGTTTCAAAATTTATAAGTGCAGAATAAACCCGCTAAGTTCCGTAACAAAAACTAACGCGCAATGAGGGTTGGATTGTTTGGGCCAAGATATTGATAATTTGATGATTCTCTTGCCTGGTTAACATGGGCCGGTAATATAGTGTACCGCTGTCGCGTGGTCCGCGTGATGGCGGTTCGTTTTGCTCGGAGTTTGGAAGTGACTGAACGGGGTCTCCACGACCAACTATATCCACGAATAGAGCCATACGAGACTGGTATGTTGCCTTTGGACGGGCTACATACGATGTATTGGGAACAATCAGGTAATCCTGCCGGATTGCCGGTCATATTTCTGCATGGAGGGCCAGGTGCAGGTGCAACGCCAACTCACCGCAGGTTTTTTGATCCATCCACATACCGTATAGTTATATTTGACCAACGCGGGGCGGGTAGGTCTAGCCCTCAGGGGGAATTAACCAACAATACCACAGCGCATCTTATTTCTGATATCAACCAATTATGTGACTACCTCGGTGTTGAAAAGTTTCTTGTGTTTGGGGGTTCATGGGGAAGCACGCTCGCACTGGCGTATGCTGAGGCGTATCCGGAACGTTGTATAGCGCTCGTACTTCGGGGCATCTTTCTCGGACGGTCCAAAGAAATCAATTGGTTCCTCAATGGTATCAAAACTGTGTTTCCTGAAGCTTGGCGCGACCTTGTCTCGGTTCTCTCTTATGAGGAACGCGCAGATATTCTTGGATCATTTCACCGTCGGCTTTTAGATTCTGATCCGGACGTTCATTTACCTGCCGCGCGTGCGTGGAGTCGGTACGAGGGTGCTTGTTCGACTCTACATCCGAGTCCGGAAACCGTTGCAGCATTTAGTGCGGAATCGACGGCCTATGCACTCGCTCGGATTGAAACGCATTATTTCACAAATGGCAATTTCATGTCCGAGAATGCACTCCTAGACGATCTTGGAAATGTACTCGACCTTCCCTGCACCATCATTCAGGGGCGATATGATATGATATGCCCTCTCATCACTGCTGATGAGTTGTACCGCGCTTGGCCAGGTTCGGATATGATCATAGTGCCGAATGCTGGCCACTCTGCTATGGACCCAGGAATTCAAGAGGCGCTTGTTGTTGCAACCGAGAAATATAAGCGACGGTTTGTCGGTTAGACGCAGTATCTTAATGGATTGGCATTTATGTCATTAATAAGGTTGCCACTGCACCAAAAACAACCTGTGTGAAATAACGGTGATTATAGGAGGGCGGAATACTGTGGTTGGAATTTTTAAGTTTTTTACCACTATACTAGTTTGTGGATTGGTTGTTTGTCCTTTGCCATCCGTGGCTAAAGAGCCTTCATTTTTGACATTCTCTATTGGTTATTTTGACCTTGTTCAGGACCATAATCAGGCGTCGGAGTTTCGTTTCGAGTATAGGTCTGACAAAAAGTTGTCATTTTTTAAACCCTTCGTTGGTGTAATGGGGACTAACGATTCGAGTTTCTACGGATATGGTGGATTTTTGCTAGACCTATTTTACGGTCGCCGTTGGGTAGTCACACCTAGTCTGGCTGCCGGATATTACGAAAAAGGCTCCGGGCTTGATCTTGGGTACGAAATTGAATTCCGCTCTTCGGTTGAGATTTCCTATCGTTTTGATAATCGCTCCCGTCTCGGGTTTTCCTTTTATCACCTATCCAATGCCAGTATCAGCAATACCAATCCTGGCACTGAAGTGCTTTCTGTCGTCTATTCCTTTCCACTTGGCTCAGGTAGCGAGCCTTCAAAACAGCATAATTCTAGTTTGCATAATCCCTCATAATTGCGTTACATCATTCAGGTGGTCCCGTAGCTCAGCAGGATAGAGCGATAGATTCCTAATAACGATTGGGTGCTGCGGTGGAAATGCCGCGTGTAGAACTGCTCAAATTCGGGGAAACCTTTGAAATGGCAATCCCGAGCGAAGCCCTTAGGGGAACGTGTAGAGACTTGACGGGTAGCATCTAACCCTACTTAGGTTGGCATGATGAAGAGAAAGTCCAGCAAGACACACGAAAGTGGCAACGAAAGTTGTAGTTTTGTTGAATCTATAGGTCACAGGTTCGAATCCTGTCGGGATCACCATTTCACTCTGTAAAGACAAAAACAACAATGGGTGAACTGCCTGTCACAAAATTACAAAAAACGTAGCGGGATTTGACAAAGTAGTTCGTGGCGGTGTCGCAGTGTTTTAACATCAATCGCATATAGGACTCCGATCAGCTTATTACTAAATAACATCTCGGAAGGAGTCTAATACGATAACATCGCTACCTAATTGGATCTCTCCGAGCGCATTGCGACGCTATAAAACGTCCAGTTTCCTATACCAAACAAATGGGTAATCTATATCCACGAGGCGCATTCATTAAATTGTGGAGCCCTTTGAGATTGTTTTGGAGTTGAATGTAGCGATTAAACCTAAAGAGAAAATAAACGATCTGTATTGCACGAGCACAAAAACTTCTCCTGCGGTATGGTCATTTTGAGTCCGCCGCGCTTTTCGCGAGTTTGATCACGGAGTTTGCGGTCTGCGTATACAAGAGCGTGCGCTCTTCTTGGCTGGGTGGTGCCGTGTGGCGAAGCTCCTTTCCCAGATCGACACCTTTTCTTACGGCGGGACGTTCCTTGATGGTTTGTCTCCAGCGTGCCACGTTTGGAAAAGCTTCCAACGACTGTCCCAGCGGTTTGGAAATTAGAACCCAAGGCCAACTTGCGATGTCGGCGATCGAGTAGGTGTCACCTGCTAGCCAATTTCGCCCCTCCAAGCGGCGTTCAAGCACACCTATGCAACGATTGTATTCGTTGGCGTATCGGGTTTTGGAATAGGTATGTGTTGATTCTGCATAATTTACGAAATGACTGATCTGTCCTGCCATCGGACCAAGGTTCCCAACCTGCCAGAAAAGCCACTCGAGTGTTTCTTTGGCGGCCACCGGTTCTTCCGGCAGTAATTTTTCTGCCTTGCGTGCTAGATGGATTAGAATCGCTCCGGATTCAAAAATATGGAGCGGTGAGCAACCATATTCCGAGGGTGGATCATGGTCGGAAATGGCCGGCATTCTGTTGTTTGGGCTGATTTTTAAGAATTCAGGTCTGAACTGGTCTCCTTTGGAAATGTTTACAGGTACCATTCGATAGTCCAGCCCGCATTCCTCCAGCATTATCGACACTTTCCAACCATTGGGGGTTGGCCAGTAATACAAATCGATCATTCTGCTGCGCTCGTCTTGGTACCGGTAATTTTGGCCACCTCCTCCACGGTATAACCGTTTTCTATCAGAACCTCCTCAGTATGTTCGCCGAGTGCTGGCGCGCCACGGTAGACGAACGCCGGTGTTTTTGAAAATTTTGCTGCTGGTCTGGCTTGGCGTACTCTCCCGGCAACAGGGTGTTTGGTCTCGATGATAATTTGGTTTGCCGAGGCCTGTGGATGAACTACTGCGTCTGCTCGGGTCAACACCGGTGCGCAGGGGACATCCTCGGTTTCCAGCCTCGAAAGCCAGTAGGCGGAAGATTTCGTGCGTAGTATTTCCTGAGTGATGTGAAGGCGATCGTCGATATTCTGTTGGCGAAGAGCCGGAGTCTTGAAACGTTTGTCTTCAAGCCACTCCGGTTTGTCAAAAGCCCTGGTAAGGGCCCGCCATTCCCGATCACTTTGAACGGCTACGCTGATATAACCATCAGCCGTCTCGTAAATTAAATCGATAAAACTCGCCGCGTCCTGCTGCGGGAACGGGTTATCAATAAAGGTCTGACTTCCCATATCCGATCCCCACAAAAAGGCGAGCATTGTATCGAGCATAGAAATCCGGATGTGCTGACCCTTGTCTGTAGCCGTTCTGTTAAGTAACGCAGCCGTGATAGCCTGTGCCGCGACCATGCCGGTTAATTTGTCCGGCAGGATTGTTCGTACGAGCCTGGGGCGTTCGGTGTTGGAGCCAGCCTGAATTGTTGCGAGCCCGGATAGCGCCTGTATTAGAGGGTCGTACACCGGTTTTGCCGCATACGGACCGGTGTCGCCGAAACCGCTTATGGAGACGTAAACAATATTTGGTGCAACTGCCCGGATCTCATTCTCACCGATACCCATACGATCGACAACACCGGGACGGAAATTTTGAATAAAAACATCTGCGTTAGCGGCCAGCCTGAGCAACGCTTCCTTTGCGTGGGGTTTCTTCAGATTGAGCGTCACTGATCGTTTGTTTCGGTTATTGTTAATAAAGTTAGCTGAAAATCCATTCTGCGTGTTGGCTGAAGCGCGGGTATGATCTCCGCCGTCGGGGTTTTCCACTTTTATCACGTCGGCGCCTTGATCAGCGAGAAGCATCGTTGCTGAAGGGCCGGAAACCATCGATGTTATGTCGATAATTTGGTATCCACTGAGGGGTCCAGTCATGGACTTAATCTAAGGTATTTCATCTTGCGAGGTCTAATTGCCGTTTGCGCGTGCGCAACGATCGGGCGAATACACCGTGCCTGGGTGCAGCAATCATGGCGACACACTGCAGCATTCCAGCAATGACTACAATCATTCCCGCTGCACTCAATGAATTTGAATCATTCCACGTTTGTGGACCAAATGCAGCGAGAAAATAACCCCCAACCCCTGCGGTTGCAGCCACTCCGCCACTGAGCCAGAGTTGTCGCGCCAGATTATCGGTCATCATTCGAGCCGTAGCGGCGGGGCAAATAAACATGGCAATTACCAGGATCGAGCCTACTGCTTCAAATGCAGCCACTGCCGCAACAGCAACTATAACGATCAGTGCGGTAGAGATGGTCCGAACCGGTATTCCGAGAGTGGCGGCAAGACCCGAATCAAAACTGACAACCTTCAACTCTTTGAAAAAGAGTAGTATTAGCAAAAAGATCACCGTAGTTGTCACGGCCAGTGTCGCAAGCTGGCGGGGCATTGCCTTAAGCCCGTCCCAAGTCAAAAAATCTCTCCATGTTTCCATACCCAACCAGAGCGTGGCTTCTAAATTTCCATATAGCGCGTGTTCAGTGTCGATGTGTGCGTTCGATGCGCCAGTCTGTTCCAGAAGCACGATGCCCCCCGCGAACATAATTGTAAATACAACCCCTATCGCCGCGCTTGCTTCCACACGCCCCACCCGCCGAATTGTCTCGATTAGTATTACCGCAATTATAGCGGCTGACATTGCCCCAAGCATAAGGGGCGCGGTGGAGATTGTTCCTGTGACGAGAAATCCTACTACGATGCCGGGGAGAGCCACGTGGGAAATAGCGTCTCCGATAAGGGCCTGTCGGCGTAGAACGAGAAAGTTGCCGAGAAGGCCGCAGCTTACCGCGCACAGAACAGCCACCATTACGGCGGGTAAATCAATAGATAAGAACTCTTCGGTTGTCATGTGTCAGTACTTTCCCGTTCGAGGGTTACCAATAGATCCCCTGGCAACATTTCGTCGATCGGGTGCCCGGAAAGTGGATTAAACTTAAGGGCTTCCTCTGGGTGGCGAATTCGGTAGGCCCTCCACAAACGGCGCTGTCGTATGGCATGGGCAGTGGCTGTTGAGCCCTTGAGGGTGACGCGACCGTTTCGGTCAACAAATCCGCAAAATCGTGTCACTAGATATGAGGTTTTGTCGGGCGGGGGGTGTCCATCCGCGAGCGCCAGCGTTCCTCTTGTTCTGGCCGCTATAGCGCGCAGTCTGGCCTGCTTCATTCCGAAGGCAAACACACCGCGGGCAGGCGCGAGAAGTAAACTGAAAATAAATATAACCCCGGCGACCAGGACAATAACCGCACCCGTGGGCATGTCAGGAAACAACGCTGATACTGCACCACCAATCCAACCGGCCAATCCTCCAAAAGCTCCTGACAGACACACCATGCGGCCAAGTCTCTCAGTCCAGAACCGGGCTGCTGCTGGTGGGATAATGACCAATGCTATGATTAGAACCAGGCCGACGGTCTTGAGACCAATCACAACAATAGCGAGCAATAGCACCAGCATCGCAAGATCTAGACGGGCTACCTGCCAGCCTTGGGCTCCTGCGAATTCCTCATCGAAGGCAACGGCGCCGAACTCTTTCATAAAAATCAGTGCTATGGCTATTGCAACGCTCGCCGCTATACCGATGAACTGGGCTTCACTGCCAGTTAACGTGGCTGTCGAACCCAAAAGAAAACTGTTCAAGCCAGCCTGCCCGGCATTATCAAGGTTCTGGATATAGCTCAACAAGACGATACCGATGCCAAAAGACACACTCAGTACGGTACCAATTGCCGTGTCTTCTGGCAGTCGGGTGTGGTCACGTATCCACTGAACGATGAACACCCCTAGGGCGCCAGTTAACGCTGCTCCCATCATCAATAGTGCCAAGTTGCGACCGCTACTGCCAAGGGAAACGGCAGTGAGAAATGCCAGCCCTATCCCAGGAAGTGTCGCGTGACTGATAGCATCCGAGATCAGCGCGCGCTTTCGCAGTAATGAAAAAACACCGACCACCCCGCCACCAATCCCGAGGGCAACGACGCCGGCAATTACCACCGATGTATTGTAGGCTGCGCGGAACGTAAGAATTTGGAAAAGTTCTTCTATCATTGGTGCTAACTGGCGTTTACAGCGGCCCTTAGCTCGGTAGCTGCAAGCCGCCCGCCGTAGGCTGACTGAAGAACTTCTTCTGTTAGAATGTCTTGCATCCTACCTGCGGCGACCGTTCGGACATTGAGGACCAGGGCGTGATCAAAATAGTCGGATACGGTCTGAAGATCATGGTGCACGCAAACCACAGTTGCGCCGTTGCTCTTCACCTCGCGCATTACTTCGACGATTGCACGCTCTGTCGCTGCGTCTACCCCGGCAAATGGTTCATCCATCAGATAGAGATCGGCATTTTGCGCAAGGGCTCGGGCCAGAAACACCCGCTGCTGCTGACCCCCGGATAACTGGCCGATTTGCCGGTTATCGAAGTCCGCCATTCCTACCCGATCAAGATAAGTGCGCGCCGTTTCGCGATGTCGTCGGCGTACCGGGCGTCCCCACCCAATCTTGCCGTACAATCCCATTGTGACAACGTCAACCGCAGATGCTGGAAAGTCCCAGTCTACGGCTGTTCGCTGGGGAACATATGCTATGCGCCGGCGTGCCTGACGCAATGCCTTGCCGAAGATGCGCACGTCTCCACAGAGCCGAGGTACTAGCCCAAGGATTGCCTTGATCAATGTTGACTTGCCTGCTCCGTTTGGTCCGATTACCGCAATCAAGCCCCGCTCGGGTGCCTTATAATCCAAGTCCCAGATCGCTGGTTTGTCGTCATAAGCGACCGTCAGACCGCGGATGAGAAGGGGCGCGCGGATGTCGGCGTTGTCTGAGCCCATGGTGTGGGTCGGTATCAGGCGGGGTGGGGTCACGGTTAATGCGTTTTCCGGGCATACTGTGCGTATAAACCGCGCTTGTGCGTAACTCCGCCAAGTGCCCGGACGATCGAGGTAACATTGTGGTCAAACATGCCGATATAAGTGCCCGTGTATTGTCCCTTCGTACCCATGGCATCGGAGAATATTGCACCACCTATGCCCACCGAGTGGTCGCGCGCAGCTGCACCTTCTATTAAGGCTAGAACATTTCGTTTTGACACCGTGGTTTCGAAAAAAACCGCACCAATATTTCTGTTGACCAGTGTATCGACCAGATTTTCTATTTGTTTTATGCCAGCCTGACTTTCGGTACTGATCCCCTGGACCGCCATTACTTCTAGCCCGTAGGCTCGACCAAAATAACCAAATGCGTCATGGGCGGTTATCATCACCCGGTTTGACGCAGGAATGGACTTTATTGCACTGCGGGCCCGCCGATCGAGTTTGTCCAGTCGGTTGTAATAAGCGTCAGCGTTTGCCCGGTAAAATGCTGCGCTCGGGGGGTCAAGAATTGCCAACGCGCGGACGGCAGTATCGAGCGCTTTGGCCCACAATCGCGGTGACATCCAAATGTGCGGGTCGGGATATTGACCATTCAACAGCAATAGTTCTCGCTTGGTCAGGCTGTCACCCACCGCGACGACCGGTTTACGTTTTCCGAGGCGGCGCATCATGCCGAGCATCTGAGCTTCCAGTTGCAACCCGTTATAAATGATCAAATCCGCACGGACGAGTTTGGCGACATCCGATCGGGTCAGCCGATACAGGTGGGGATCAACGCCCTCACCCATTAGCGTTTGTAATACAACCCTTCCTTTTGTAATTACGCTCAGTGGTTCGCCGATTTGCGAGATTGTCGCAACCACCGTCTTTTGTGCTGAGGCTGGCAGTATAATGATCAGTGTCGACAACAAAGTTGCTAAAAAAACTAACCAGCCTTTCCGTCCACGCTTTGTGATCATTCGTCCCACCGTATATTTCGTCGTTTTTCTTTTTAAAGCCCCTCCAAACTCTACAGCGCTGTGTTGATTTCGCAAGCACTAATTATATAAATCACAGCTATATTATTTAGCAATCGCTAACTTTTAATTCATCTCCCCACCAGGTAGATCGCAGGTCCCATCACATGCGGCGGCCCGTTGTTTGTCTTACGTTACTTTTGGTAACGCGGATTATCCTCCGCCAGGCGTGCAAGCGTGTCTTCGCGAAGGATTTTGATTGCTTTTGTGTGGCTTGCTGTGTGTCTGTCATAAATGCCTGAGCGCAGGTCCGCTGCAAACTGGCGGTTCAAATTGTCAATGTTAGCTACGCTGGATCCGCTTTGATCATGTCGATAAAGTTCTTCGAGTGCTGCCAATTCGTGCGGCCATGGTGAGGTCTCGCCGTTCAATTCCCGACGCGCGATACCAAGAGCGGAGGTTATTAGCGCAACATTGTAACGCTGTCGTGGTGACAGGTCAGGTGTCACACTATCCACCAGTGTTTCCTCTGCCATCTCAAGGAGTTCCAGGGCGTTGGGCCGATCCCGCATTAGAGTGCCCCCGTGAGCCTGAGGCATTCGTATTCTAGTTCAGATACCCGCCGCCCGATCAAACCCAGCTCGAGGCTTCGTTCCAATCCAGAACGGTGGCGCATGGATTGTTGTAGAGCGATTACGGCCCAACGCACATGAGCCATTGCCTCCCAATATGCTATTGTTTCTGGGTTTAAGCGTCGTCCGGACCCCTGCTCGTAGGCTTGATAAAAAATCGGGCGTTCCGCTATTCCTCCGGCCTCAAGTTCAACACCGGAAAATCGCCAGCATCGTGCACAAAACCACGCGATATCTTCGTGGGGGTCTCCCCAGCCCGCAAACTCCCAGTCGAGAATACCGGTGAGTTTGCCGCCCTCCACCATGTAGTTTCCAGTACGAAAGTCCCGATGGCAAAGCACAATTTCAGGAGAAGGTGGCGCAGCGAGCTCCAACCACCGCAGGGTCCACTCAAGAACGGGATGTGGTTCCGGCAGCTCGTCGAGGTACCTGCGGTATTTGGCGATAGCATCCAGAGCAGGTGAAACCTGCACATCTTCTAAAAATTCCAATCCATCTTGTGATTGTTTTATATCATGTATGCGGGCAAGTTCTTCGCCCAGCTGTGCTGCCAGGTCTGGCTGAGCGCCCGCACGGGTTATCCGTACGCCAAGTGCTTCGCCGAACACTCGCTCCATAAGGTAAAACGGCTTGCCGGTAATTTCTGGATCTTCACAACACCAGTAGGGGCGCGGTGCGTTTATGGCCGCCCTCTTGGCGGCCTCCAGAAGTTTGAACTGATGTGTCAGCGGCCTGCTTTCTGCAATCGTCGCAGGCGCTTCGGCACGGAGCACCATCTCGTGGGTGCCCTCGAACTCGCCACCCCGGATAACAACCTTCATGGCGCGGTTCTGTTGAATAGCCCCTCCGGCCAAAAGGTGTCCCTCTTCGGTTTTAACACTCTCCGCACCCGCCGCGCAGCGAATGAAACCGTCGAGAGACATGTTAGTCCCAGCTCCAGAAGCCGTGACCCTCACTCAACAGGTAACGCGCCAGCACCATTTTATGTGTCTCTGACGCGCCGTCCACCAAGCGGGCCTGCCGGGCGTAACGATACATCCATTCCAGCGGCGTATCCTTTGAATATCCCTGTGCCCCTCGGAGTTGGATAGCGGTATCGATGGCCTTGTGCAGTGTTTCAGACACAACGACTTTGGCCATCGATACTTCTTTGCGAGCAAAACCCCCAGCATCCAGCTTTACCGCAGCGCGCATGGTAAGAAGGCGGCCAATTTCAATCTGCATCGCCGCTTCACCAAGAAGCCATTGCACCCCTTCATGTTCCGATAGAATTTCACCGAAAGCTTTGCGCTTTTTTACGTATTCGAACGATTCCTCGAGAGCGCGTTTGGCCATCCCGGTCCATCTCATACAGTGTGTAAGCCGCGCGGTCCCGAGCCTAATCTGGGTAACTTTCAGCCCATCGCCCACATTCATAAGCCGGTTCTCGTCAGGAATTTCGAGCCCATCGAATTGAATTTCACAGTGTCCGCCGTGTTCTTCTGGTCCCATGATGGGTATTCGGCGGAGAATGTCCCAACCAGGCTGGTCCGCATCAAATAGGAATGCCGTGAGTCCCTTGCGGGTGTCTCCTGAGGTGCGGGCAATCAGTATAAAATGTTTTGCCTCTGCAGCGCCCGTGATAAACCATTTTCGTCCATTAACTATCCAGCAGTCCCCCTTTTTTTCTGCACTCGTCAGCATCGCTGCAGGATCCGACCCTGACCCCGGAGCTGGCTCGGTCATGGCGAATGATGAACGAACCTCTCCATCGATGATCGGTTGCAGCCATCTTTCCTTTTGAGAATCTGTAGCGATTTTATTGAGAACAATCATGTTGCCATCGTCCGGAGCGGCCGCGTTAAAGCAGACAGGCCCGAATATCGATCGGTTCATTTCCTCATAACAGGGAGCCATGCCTGCCACGCCTAACCCCTGTCCGCCGCGATCCTTGGGCATTTGGATTGCCCAAAGTCCCTCAGATTTCACTTTCTGCCGCACTTTCTGGAGGATGTCGGCCTTTATATTTTCGTGCTCATCGTAGTTTGCGGAGCTCGCTTCCAACGGTATTATATGTGTCTCCACAAACTCGTGGATGCGTGCCCGGTAATTTTCGATTTCTTTGGGCAGGGCGAAGTTCATCATATTCTCTACATCCCGCTGAGGCTTAGGCCACCGTCGACAGTCACAATTTCCCCGGTCATATAGGCGCCGGCTGGTGAAGTAAGCAAAATCAGCACACCCTCCAGCTCGGCTAACCGACCAAACCGTCGGTGGGGAATGCGTTTCGTTATACGGTCGCCAACTGGCCCTTTCAAGAAGTCGCGGTTGAGGTCTGTCTCGATATACCCGGGGGCGATCGCATTAACAGAAATCCCGTGACGTGCCAGCTCAATTGCTGACGTTCGTGTGAGCTGGTTAATACCTGCCTTGGAGGCAGAATAGGCGTGTATCTGGCCGACTGGCGTTGTTCCGAGGATTGATGAAATATTGACAATTCGGCCGGCTGTATTCGTGGCGATCATGCGTTTTGCTAAAGTTTGCGTCATCAACCAGCAACCGGTCAGATTCGTCTCAATTACCCGTTTCCAGTTGTCCTCGGAAGTGTCTACAAGCGGTTGGTCGCTGACGGTGCCTGCATTGTTGACAAGAATTGAGACGGGGCCGAACTTCTGTTCGGCTGTTTCGACGGCAATCTCGATATTCTCGCGATTGGTGACATCAAGGGAAACCGCCAGGGTGGGTCCAACAATTTTTTGGGCTGCTGCGTCGCATTGTCCTTTGCGTCGGGCGCCAAGCACTACATTGGCGCCCGCGTTTGACAGAAAACCTGCGAAGGCCTGACCAAGGCCAGACGAAGCTCCAGTGACGAGCGCGACCTGTCCTTTCAGGGAAAAATTGGCTGTCATGAGATTGGTTTTAACCAGTCAGCGACCGCTATACCGACTTGGTCGGGTGAATCCTCTTGGATAAAATGGATACCGGGGATCGTAACCTCCCGTTGGTTAGGCCAGGTACGGCAGAATTCCCTCTGGTTACCCACCAGTATTGCCCCCGGGTCGGCATTAATGAACAGTTTGGGTATCCCGGACTTACTTAACCAGTCCGCATAGGATTGTACGACGTTTACCACGTCTTCAGGCTCCCCTTCGATTGGTATCTGTCGTGGCCAGGTGAGTGTTGGACGGCGATCTTCGCCAGTTTTGATATATGGGCGCCGGTATTCCGCCATTTCCTCGTCGGAAAGGGCTCTCATGACCGATCCCGGCAGGATTAGCTCGACGAATGCGTTGCTCTCTAGAACCAGCTTGTCGCCAGCGGGAGACCTCAATCCAGAAAAAATCGGGCGTGACTTTTCGGGCCAGTCGTCCCATACGATTGGTTTGACGATAGCTTCCATGTAGGCAATAGCCTTTACAGCCAACCTGTTCCTGTTTGCCCAGTCAAAGCCGAGTGCGGATCCCCAGTCGTGTAGGACCAGTGTAACATTAGAATTCACGCCGAGGTGTGCCAGCAGCCCATCCAGGTATTTCCTGTGTTCCACAAATCGGTAACTTTTTGATCCAGGGTTATCCAATTTGTCCGAATCTCCCATACCGATCAGATCCGGGGCGATGCAACGACCCAATTTTTCTAGATGGGGTATGACGTTTCTCCACAGATAGGACGAGGTTGGATTACCATGCAAAAAAAGAATTGGGCTACCTTCGCCCGTTTCAGTATAGGCCATCCTTTTGTCGTATATCTCAGCGAATTTCTTGCTGGCCGAATGCATACTATTCACCTTTGAAACTAGGTTTACGTTTGTTAATAAAGGAGTCTATCCCCTCGCGCGCATCGTTAGTACGCGCGAGGTCACTGATAGCCTGGGTTTCTTGCTCCATCTGGACTTCCAGTTTACTCGTCCAGGTTTCCTGCAAAAGGCGCTTGACCGCACCGTATGCTTTGGTTGGACCAGCGGCAAAGGTTTTTGCTTGCTTGTGCGCTTCAACGTCTAGGTCTTCGTCCGCGACAACCCTGTCCACAAGGCCTATTTGACATGCTTCATCAGCGCTGACCATTCGGCTTGTGAGCATCAGCTCGCGCGCTCGACGGAGACCAATAAGGCGAGGTAAAAACCAGGTAGATGACCCGTCTGGGGATAATCCGGCCGCGGTATAGGCCAGTGTGTACTTGGTGGATTGAGCCGAAATGGTGTAGTCGCATGCAGCTGCTAAACTCAAACCAGCACCGGCCGCCATGCCATTGATCGCCCCGACAACGGGTGCGTCCATGTGGGCCATCC
Source organism: Pseudomonadota bacterium (assembly GCA_036136335.1). Lineage (GTDB taxonomy): Bacteria > Pseudomonadota > Alphaproteobacteria > MPNO01 > UBA830 > JAYZQT01. The sequence continues at coordinate 28,939 of JAYZQT010000054.1, read as the reverse complement.
GCCCTATTGCTGCGTGTAGAAGGCCCGTAATTTCTTTCAACGCTGCACTTAGGCCGTCACCCTGACTTGCAAAGAATTTCAGGTCTCCGCCTGCTGAGAAAATTTGCCCCTCACCTGTCAGTACAACGGCTCGTATTTCTTCCTGTTCATCGCAGATTATGGCCGCTTCCAGGAGCTCACGGCATATTTCTTTGTTAAATGTATTTGCGGCATCGGGTCGATTAAGCGCCAGGCGGGCGATACTGTCGGCAACTTCGAAAGATAGTGTTTCGAATTCCATCTCGACTCCCTTCAATTTATTGTCAGGCACCGTTTGTGGCGATAGTTTCGGTTTAACCGTAAATGTACAGACAATCAAAGGGAGGGTCGCAAATGTTTGGTCTGATGATGAACAAGCCGTTGTTGATTTCATCGGTACTGGAGCACGCAGCGAAGTATCACGGCCGCACTGAGATAGTTTCGCGAACGGTAGAAGGACCAATCCATCGGTATAGCTATGTCGATGCGCAAGTGCGTGCAAAAAAACTCGCACAGGCTCTCAATGTCCTCGGTGCAGGAGGCGGTGATCGCGTGGCGACACTGGCATGGAACGGTTACAGGCATTACGAGCTGTATTATGGCGTTTCCGGGATGGGTGCGGTATGCCACATGATCAATCCACGCCTGTTTCCTGGCCAGATCTCCTACATCATTAATCATGCTGAGGACAGCATCCTATTTGCCGACCTGACATTTGTTCCTCTGCTTGAAGAAATTTTGCAGGACCTGCGGTCGATAAAGGCCTTTGTTATCATGACCGACGAATTGCACATGCCGGAGACTGACCTGCCAAATATTCATTGTTACGAAACACTTCTCGCAGGGCAAACCGGGAATTATGACTGGCCGGATCTTGATGAAAATACTGCATCCTCAATGTGTTACAGCTCAGGGACCACTGGTAAGCCGAAGGGTGTACTTTACTCACATCGTTCGACCGTGCTTCACGCCTTAGCGTCTGTGATGCCTGACATGATAAATATTTCGGCACGCGATTCGGTTATGCCAGTAGTTCCAATGTTTCATGTCAACGGCTGGGGGTTGCCATACTCGACCACGATGGTCGGGGCTAAGCTTGTTATGCCAGGTATGCAAATGGATGGTGAAAACCTGCATCAGCTTATTGAATCTGAAGGGGTTTCCTTGTCGGCTGGTGTGCCAACAGTCTGGCTCGGCCTGCTAGATTATCTGGAACGTTCGGGAAAATTCGTTGAAACCCTGGAATATTGCCTGATCGGTGGGTCTGCGACGCCGAGGGCTATGAGTGTGGAGTTGGAAGAGAAATACGGTGTTAGAGTACTCCACGCTTGGGGTATGACCGAGATGTCGCCCCTGGGTACCGTTAACTGGCCCAAATACGGGATGGAAGGTGCCACCGACGACGAACGATATGACCGCCAGATCAAACAGGGCCGACCCTGTTACGGCGTCGATATGAAAATCGTGAACGACGCCAATGAAACGCTTCCTGATGATGGTGAGGCATTCGGTGAACTTAAGGTCCGTGGCTTCTGGGTGTGTAGTGAATATTATCGGGGTGAAGGTGAAAATCACGATACAGAAGGGTGGTTTGCAACCGGCGATGTTTCTACTATCGACCCTGAAGGGTATATGCACGTTACTGACCGGTCAAAAGACGTCATCAAGTCCGGGGGAGAATGGATCAGTTCCATCGAACTCGAAAATATTGCGGTGGGTCATCCGGATGTCTTCGAAGCGGCGGTAATTGGCGTTGCTCACTCAAAATGGGATGAACGGCCCCTTCTGATAGTGGTTCGTAATGAAGGCAGCGATGTCACCGCGGAAGAACTGCTGACTTTTTACAAAGGAAAGGTGGCAAAATGGTGGATCCCGGACGATGTCGTATTTGCTCAAGAATTGCCACATACCGCGACGGGAAAGCTGTTGAAGATGGAACTACGTGATAGTTATTCAGGCGACAAACTTGTATCGGGGTGAAACCAAATTGCTACCGCCGACTACGCTGGACATTCTGTTAAAAGGGCTTTCGTGCCCTATTAGACTGGATTTGGCGTTAACACCGGCGCTTTAAGGATTGCCCGTTTCAATGTCGGCGAAAAACTCCTCTAGGACCGCGTTAAAAAGCCCGGGTTCCTCCAAATTCAACACATGGCCGGTGTTTGGTATTACGAATAATCTCGACCCATCAATAAGATTTTTCATGAACAGACCGGGTGCAAGACAACGCCGGTCGTCATCGCCGGTAACAATCATGGTGGGGACCATAATCTCCTTTATGCGGGTTTCAAGATCCCAAAGGCCCGGGCGGGCTGCCTGTACCCCCCGTTGCGTGAGTGCTGATCCAAGGCTGGAGTGTTCCTGCAGCCGCGTTACAAATTCGGTCCATCCCCGTGGATCTTTTCGCTTAAAGGTCAAACGTCCGGGTACCGTCACATATTCCTCCGCGTACTCGACGGCACCGCGGGTTTCAAAATTGTTTGCGACGGTCAGCGACAGGCTCCGAAACTCTTCTCGGGTCTCCGGCTCGGCTCCGTAACCGCATCCGCAGATGGTTAGCGAAAGAGTTCGGTCGGGATAAGCCATCCCAAAATGTAGCGTGGCAAACCCGCCCATAGAAAGACCGACGATGTGTGCCTTTCTAATCTCCAAATGGTCCAGAATTGCGAGTGCATCATCCCGAGCGAGGTTCTGCGAATAGCTGGCAAGATCTTCGGGAATATCAGAACCAGGGTACCCGCGTGCGGAATAAACTATGCAACGTCGGCGCCTGCTGAAATAGGATACCTGAGGTTCCCATGCGCGCCAGTCACCTGCGAATTCATGTATGAAAAGGATCGGTGTCCCGTTCCCGGTTTCCTGGTAAAGAAGTTTTATCCCATCAGGGGTGGTAGCATACGGCATAAGCATACTCCGTCGACATTCGCGATTATGATGCAAAATGGTCTAGCTAGGCCATAGGTGGTGCTGAACGATCCAACTTGCGTTTGCCAGAGCATTTCCTATGTTTGCACGAGGACTGGAATTACTGTGACCAGCTGCTTTGAATATGTTTGAACATATAGTCTCTTGGGTTTGCAACTCTTTCTTCGTGTGGTCTTCCGCAATCTGGTTTGATGTTTGATGCTGAAACCTCGGTCAACGCTTGTTCTGGGAGGTGCAGCGTCTGGGAAGAGCATTTACGCCGAAGGACTTCTAACGGAATGTAAAGGCCGTTTTCTTTATATAGCGACAGCCAAACCGACAGACGGTGAAATGTTTCAGAAGGTCTCGGATCACCGCAGCCGTCGCGGAAAGTTGTGGACAACCATCGAAGAACCCCTAGGACTCGTGGAAGCGCTAGAGCGTTCGGATGGATCCGAGGCGTTAATTCTCGTGGATTGTCTTACATTATGGCTGAGCAATCTTATGGAAGCGCAGATGGATATTTTGATGGAAACCAAACGGCTTGTTGCAGCTATTAACGAGGGTCAGGGCAGGCTTATATTGGTGTCCAACGAAACAGGTTCGGGTATGGTGCCCGATAATGCGCTAGCAAGAAGATTTCGAAATCTACAGGGTAGGCTGAACCAGGAGATTGCAGCTGCAGCTGATGAAGTGATTTTGATTACCGCTGGCATCCCCCTGATTTTAAAAAAACCCACAGTTTGATGCGAATACACCATGGTGGAGACCTGTCAGATGCCACTGTCCGTTTTGGTGATTCGGCTGACGGGTGGGTCGATCTTAGCACTGGAATTAATGCGTGTCCGTGGAATATAGGCTCTGATTTTGCGGGTTCACTGCATCGTCTTCCTGACGAAGATCAATTAGACAGGCTGCGGCTTGCCGCGGCAACTGCATATGGAATTGCAGATATATCCCGTATCGTTCTTGCTGCCGGGACACAAACACTTATTCAGTGGATGCCCCGCCTTCGGCGTAAAGGGCGGGTGTTGGTGATTTCGCCGACTTACGGAGAACATGCTCCTGCATGGCGAGCAGCTGGACACGAGGTCCATGAGTCGTCTGAGCTTACCAACCATAAAAATTATGATGTTGTAGTTGTTACCTGCCCCAACAATCCGGACGGAAGGCTGTTTCGGCGTTCGGTCCTGGAATCGGTTGCGGAGGGCCTCGCCCGTCGCGCCGGACTTTTGGTAATTGATGAAGCCTTTGCAGATGTGTCTGCAGAACCCAGTTTGGTCGATTCCATATCTGAAGCAGTGGTTGCTTTGCGATCTTTCGGAAAATTCTTTGGTATTCCCGGGTTACGGCTCGGTTTCGGAATAACCGATAGGACAACAGCCCAAAGTTTGAAAAATGCACTCGGCCCTTGGCCTATATCGACGTTAGCGGCAGAAATAGGTGTTGCAGCCTTAGGTGATCTCCAGTGGCAATCGGAAATGAGGAATTATCTCTCGATCGCGTCTGGGCGGATGGATGATCTCCTTACACGCGCGGGCCTTCAGGTTGTTGGTGGTACCAATTTGTTTCGTCTCGCCACTACACCAGATGCAATGAATGTCTTCGAGCAATTGGGAAGAAGTGGTATCTACACACGGCACTTTCCCGAGAAACCAGCTTGGCTGCGATTTGGGCTACCGGGCTCCGAAAGACACTGGCAACGACTTGAAACGGCATTGAATTTATGAAAACAAGTGCAACAGAATGGTGGCTGGTAAGGCATGCACCCACAGTGAACCCCACAAATGCGGTCTACGGCGCAATGGATCTCGATGTAGAGTTGCCCTCTCCAGAAAAATTCGAAGCCTTGTCGCGGATGCTGCCCTCCGACCCTGTATGGCTAATTTCCAATCTGTCCCGCACTCGGAAAACGCTTGACGGCATCCTCGCCGCACGCGGTGACGCGGATGCGGCGGTTCACGTTGAACCGCAGTTTGCAGAGCAGAACTTTGGTAACTGGGAGGGCCGGTCGAGTAAGGAAGTATGGGCCGAACTTCGAGAGACCGAAACGGCGTGGCCCGCAGACATTCGTCCACCCGGCGGTGAAAAATTTTCTGAAGTCGCAGAGCGGGTACGAAGCGCAGCGCTTGCATGGTCTGAGAGGTTTGTCGGCCGGCAGATTGTGGCCGTTATCCACTCCGGCAGTATTCGCGCTTTTCTGTCGGCGGCAATAGGCAATTCTCCACCGAATGCCTTATGTTTCTCAGTAGAGACGATGTCTGTGACGCTGTGTGATTATTTTGAACTCGAGAAATGGCGTGTCAGGTTCGTTAACCGTGTGGTTTAATGGCGCCAGCGATAGCGGCAAGAACAAGTAGTTCTGCAACCTGCTGCGTTGCACCCAAGGTATCGCCGGTGAATCCGCCTATGCTCCGGCTTAAGTAGCAGCCTGCGATGATCGTCGCCGTTGCGGCGGCGAGTAATGCCACGAACCAGCCAGCCGGCGCAGCGGCTAGAACGATCGCTACCGCCAAGAGAAGGGCGCTTATACAGGTTACTGAGTTAGGCTTTCCGGCCTGCGCCGCCAGTCCAGTTGCTTTCGCAGGATCGTCGAATGCCATAAGTACCGGCATTACAGCGCGGCTTATAGCCGCCGATGCAACCAGTGCGCCCAATACGAATAGTGGATGCGCGATGGTCACGATCGCAAGGGCCCGACCGGACACTGAAATAACCAGCGCGATTGCCCCAAAGGTGCCTATACGGCTGTCGGACATGATAGCAAGTCGCGACTTTTTATCGTTTCCGCCCCAAACGCCATCCGCCACGTCGGCAAGGCCATCTTCGTGAAGGCCGCCCGTAGCCATTATTAATGTGGTTACCGCTAGGAGCCCCGATATATACAGGGGGAGTCCCAAAAATTCACATACTGCATATACAATACCACCTAATGTTGCGATCAATACGCCCACTAGGGGAAATGCCCAACTGGCCGTCGCCAGTTTGCGAGACGCTGCGTCCGGCCAGTCCGGCGCGGGGAACCGGGTCAGAAAAATGACGCTCCTGTATATGTCTTCAAAAGGGTTTGGATTTTGATCGCCGCGATCTGAAGCTGTCATGGCTCCCCCGAAATGTTATTGCTCTTCATCTACCGTGGAGGTGATCTTGACCTACGATGTTATGAGAAAGCAATTTGAAAATTTGCCCGGCCCGGATTCCGATGCTGGAGCGGCCGCGCGTCGACGGGAAAAAAACCTTACCAAGCCTGCCGGTGCACTCGGGCGGCTCGAAGAACTCTCGGCTTGGTGCGCGACATGGCAAGCGCGGCACCCGCCTTCCATAGAAAATGCAAGGATACTTGTCTTCGCCGCAAATCATGGGGTTACAGCGCAGGGTATTTCCGCATTTCCACCCGAGGTTACAGTCCAGATGGTTGACAACTTTGCTGCGGGTGGTGCGGCTATAAACCAACTTGCAGCCATTCACGACGCGGAGCTGGAAGTAATTGAACTAGATCTGGATGAGCCGACGGCGGATTTTACAAAACAACCCGCCATGTCTGAAATGGACTGCGCAAGTGCATTCATGACCGGATTCAACGCAGTGCGTTTGCCAACGGATCTTCTGGTTATTGGCGAAATGGGGATAGGAAATACCACAGCCGCTGCGGCACTGTCCTGCGCCTTGTTTGGCGGTAATCCGGCGGATTGGACCGGACCTGGTACCGGATTAACCCCGATAGAAATTGTCAAGAAATCCGAGGTTGTAGCCGCTGCCTTGAAAAAGCATGCGGGGATCACCGGGAATCCCTTGGAGGCACTTCGATGTTTGGGTGGACGGGAGCTGGCCGCTATCGCCGGGGCAGTTCTTGCTGGGCGGCGAAATCGCGTACCGGTCATCCTAGATGGCTTTGTTGCAACAGCCGCCGCTGCCGTGTTGCAAAAAGAGTTTCCCGGCGCACTGGATCATTGTGTCGCGGGTCATGTATCCAGCGAACCGGGCCACAGGCGTTTGCTTAACGCGCTCAGGAAGGTACCCCTATTGGATCTCGGCATGTGCCTAGGCGAGGCATCCGGGGCTGCCGTGGCGCTGGGTGTTCTGCGTTCCGCGTTAGCAGTACACAATGGGATGGCGACGTTCGAAGAAGCATCGGTTAGCCGGAAGGATAACTAGCCCTTTTGGGTTAATTTTATCCAGAATGTGCCCGAAAGCCACCCAAGCATGCACCAGAAAACGGCTGCCGTGAACAATGAAGCGGCGACGAAATGTGCAGCGAGTTCAGGAGGCACAGCACCGCCCGAACCGTGCGGCCGCGGACCTCCCACCACATGTGGCAGCGCTATTAGCACAATACCACCGATGGCCCAGGCAGTTCCCGCACGAAAGACCATTAACCAGAGGCCAGCTGCGGTCCCTGCGACACAACAAAACCACCAAGCCTGTCTGCCCCCCAGTTCCGCGCCAATCAAACCGGGAACTTCAGGTGGTAGGCCAAGTGCGGGGGCCAGATTCACAATACCAAACCCCGCAATACCCCACAGTATCCCAGTCCGTCCATGTATGGGTGATCCATCAATTGCAAAACAGGCAGTTAGTATCAGCGCAAAGCCTATCCCGGTGAGAATGTTGGCCAACGTGGTTGTTACCTTGCGTTCAATACCGTTGTTCGGTGCCCAAGCCATATCAGCGCTGGCACCCGCATTGGCGTGGTGAGGTTCGTCGTGAGAGTGCGCGTTATCACCTAAGCCACTATGACCCTTTTGCGAGTGGTGTCTGTTATTGTTGTTGCGCTTGGCGTCCTCGAATTTTTCCGCATGCAGGATAACAGGCGTAGTCGTGAATTCCTGTACAACGGAAATACCGACACCGCTGAGCAACCCGGCGACAAGGGCCGTTAGAAAAATCCGCCGAAACATCGACGTTTACCGGTTTAATGACAGGGAAAGGCGAAAGAGTGGCGGCTGTCGTGTGCCGCATTGTGTATTATGTCCGAGTGCGCAAACCCGGTACCGAGTATAAGAAAAGTACCAAGAAGAAGCGCAAGTAATGCCGGCGCCAAAACTCTGGTCCGGGCATCAACCCTGTCGGCTGTCTGCGTTGTGTTTTGCGTCATATGCGTGACTCCTGTATCCGCTATTTTATGCCTGTGACGGAGCGGTGTGACAAGCCCCGCGATCGTCGGTCATCAGAAATAACAGATTTGCGTTGCCAACTGGTTTTCCCGGTGTGTCTTTGACGGTAAAATATTATAAACCATTTTAATTCATACAGCCTATTTTTATTTTTCAAATAGGCTCCAAGCTTCATGTTTAAGGTAACCTGAAGGCCCCTAGGCACGGTTTGTGTCCCTTGCAGAGGTTTTAGTTGTTGGGTAGTCTGCATTGGCCGATGGTACCGGGAACGGGGAAAGACCGGAGCGTCTCACCCCCGGCTGCCCCCGCAACTGTAAATGGCGAGCCTGTTACGAGTGTGCCACTGTGGTTTCCACCGGAAGGCCTAACAGAGTTCTGAGCCAGGAGACCGGGCGTTGGCCGTGTCGTCAGAGCGCGAACCGGGGTGTGTTCCGTGAGATATTCAGGGCGATGCGTTACTTTGTATTCCGTGGAGGAGGCGGACGCGACATGCCCATCGCCAGAAAAATACCAGCAACGATCGTGACCGGATTTCTGGGAGCTGGAAAAACAACAATGATCCGCAACCTTATTGAAAACGCCCAAGGCAAAAAGCTGGCCCTTGTGATTAATGAATTTGGCGATCTAGCCGTGGACGGGGAACTCCTGAAGGGATGTGGCAATCCAGACTGCACTGACGAAGATATTTTTGAACTCGCCAACGGGTGCATCTGCTGCACGGTTGCAGATGATTTTCTGCCCACTATCGAGAAAATCTTGAATCTGCCCAGCCCACCTGACCACATTGTGATCGAAACATCAGGTCTTGCACTTCCCAAACCGCTAGTAAAAGCATTCGGTTGGCCCGAAGTTAGGACGCGGGTCACGGTTGACGGTGTGGTTGCTGTCCTCGATGGGCCGGCAGTGGCTGATGGCCGGTTTGCGAACAACCCAGTTCAGGTTGATATGCTCCGGAACCAGGATGAGGCGCTGGATCACGAAAGCCCGTTGCACGAATTGTATGAAGACCAGCTCGCCTGCGCCGATCTTGTACTGCTCAACAAAACCGATTTGATGGACCGTCCAATGATTAGTCAAGTCGCTGAAGATGTGGGTGGGCGGCTACGTGACGGGGTACGTTTGGTTAAGACTGCTAACGGTGGGATTGATACCAGTATTTTGCTCGGCATTGGTGCCGCGGCAGAAGATGATTTAACCGTCCGCCCGTCGCATCATGATGTTGAAGACACCCACGATCATGATGATTTTGAAAGTTTTGAAGTGTTGGTAAAGTCCAGCGTGACCCCTGAGGCTCTGATCGAGCGCATAGGCGCTGCTGTCGTCGACCACGATATTCTGCGGGTCAAGGGGTTCGTGAACGTGCCTGGCAAGGATATGCGGATGATCATTCAAGCGGTCGGCGTCCGCATCCAGAATCATTATGACCGGCTTTGGGCGGCACATGAAACCCGTGAAACGCGCCTTGTCGTTATTGGTCTGGCAGGCCTGGATCAGGCGGCTGTAGCCTCGGCGCTGAATACCAGCTCTCAGTACTGACGTGCACCTCCTCGCGGCAACACCGGGAGTGATTGCCGACGGATCGGAAGCCGTTGATCTTGGCCAGACACCCGGGGATGTCATTGTACTGTCTGCTGCCGATACTGAGCTTGCCGCACTTGCGGAGGCCAGAAGGCGTGCAGGTAATAAAGTTGCCAGTCTGCGTCTGGGCAACCTTCAGCAACTCAAGCATCACATGTCGGTCGACCTCTACGTAGACACCATCGTGTCCCATGCAAAACTCGTGGTGGTCAGGATCCTTGGCGGATCCAGCTACTGGCCCTATGGAATTGAACAGATAGAGGCAACCTGTCGCCGGCAAGATATCGCTTTCGCAGTTGTTCCGGGCGACGATCAGCCAGATCCTGATCTGACGCTGCATTCGACCCTGCCACCCGACGACGTCCATCGGATCTGGCAGTATCTGGTCCATGGTGGACCTACCAACGCGGACAATTTCTTGGCATTCACATCATCCCGGCTAGGCTGGAATACCGAATGGAAAGAGCCTGTTCCCCTGTTGACGGCCGGCCTGTACTGGCCAAATGTGGACGCGCCCAATCTTGCCGGGATCCGCGCACAATGGGTGGAGGGCGCCCCGGTGGCAGCTGTCACCTTTTATCGGGCGCTTGTGCAGTCGAGCAACCTTGAACCAGCAGATGCACTTATTTATGCCTTGCAGGAACGTGGGTTAAACCCTCTCCCCGTCTATCTTCAGAGCCTCAAGGAACCCGTTTCCGCTGGAATTGTGTCCGCAACGTTTGCCGCGGTACCGCCGGACATTATTCTCAATGCAACGGGTTTTGCTGTGTCTGCACCAGGTGCAAGTCGAACTGAATCGCCTCTTGACATCCCCGGCTGTCCAATCCTGCAGACTGTATTTGCCTCGACTAGCGAGGAGGTCTGGGCTGCCAGCGACACCGGTTTGTTCGCGAGCGATATCGCGATGAACGTAGCCTTGCCAGAGGTTGACGGGCGTGTGCTCGCGCGTGCGGTAGCGTTTAAAAACAAAGCCAGTTTTGATGATGCCACCCAGACAGCGGTGGTTAAACACCGACCGTCCCACGATCGGGTGACCTTTGTGGTAGACCTCGCGGCGGCCTGGGTGAAATTGCGTCGCACCCAGGCGAAGGACCGACGAATTGCAGTGATCCTTGCCAATTACCCCAACCGTGACGGCCGTATCGGCAATGGTGTCGGACTCGATACGCCAGCCGGCACCCTGAGGCTACTTCGCTCCATGGCGAAGGCTGGGTACCACATAGAGGGGCTACCTACCGACGGTAACGCTCTTGTTGCCCGCCTGCTTGCCGGTCCAACTAACGCGCAGATAGAAGCACGCGTCGTTGAAGAGACGCTTACACTTGCCGATTACCATAACTATTTTGCTGTTTTGCCAAAGTCCGTTCAGGATGTCGTGACAGGTCAATGGGGTTCGCCGGAGGCCGATCCGTTCTATCGGGTCGGGGAAACCGATTGCGGCACGTTTGCCATTCCGGCATTTCGCTGCGGCAACATCGCTATCGGGCTGCAGCCGGCGCGTGGGTACAATATAAATCCTGAAAAAACCTACCATGATCCCGATCTGGTTCCACCACACGGCTACTTTGCTTTTTACGCCTGGGTCCGCATGCAGCTGCGTGCCGATGCCGTGATCCACATGGGTAAGCATGGTAATCTCGAATGGCTACCCGGCAAGTCACTGGCTCTCTCTGCCGGGTGTTTTCCGGAAGCTGTGCTCGGGCCAACGCCCAACATTTGTCCTTTTATTGTTAACGATCCCGGCGAGGGTACACAGGCCAAGCGCCGTGCATCTGGGGTGATCATTGATCACCTCACGCCGCCACTAGCCCGTTCGGACACTTATGGCCCGCTTGCCGATCTCGAAAGGCTGGTTGACGAATATTATGAGGCAGCCGGAGTTGATCCGCGGCGTATCGAGCTGCTACGCGAAAACATTGTCGAACTGGCGCGGTCGACGGGCCTTGATCTTGATTGCGGGATCCAGTCAGAGGAACCCGCCGAGGAAGCACTTGTCAAACTCGACAACTATCTCTGTGAGTTGAAGGAGATGCAGATCCGCGACGGACTGCATATCTTTGGCGAGAGTCCCAGCGGTGGATTGTGTGATGCTCTTCTGGTAGCGCTCACCCGCCTGCCTCGTCGCGACGGTAAAAATGGAGATCAATCTCTTATTCGCGCACTTGCCACTGACTTGGGGCTAAACGATTTTGACCCACTTGATTGTGTCCCCGCCGACAGGTGGACCGGCCCAAATCCTGATGTACTCAAAGGCGAGGATAGCTGGCGAAGTAACGGTGATACCGTCGAACGTCTTGAAATCCTGGCGCTGGATCTGGTCAGCGGTCGTTTGCCGGATGCAGCGTGGCAGCATACCTGTAAAGTGCTTGCAGAAATATCGGAGCGGATTCGACCGGCCGTTGAGGCCTGTGGTGTGGCAGAACTTGCTGGTACATTGGCCGCCCTGGATGGATCTTTCGTCCCGCCTGGTCCTTCCGGTGCACCAACCCGCGGCCGCCCTGAGGTTCTCCCAACCGGCCGCAATTTTTATTCCATCGATACGCGCACCGTGCCTACGCCGACAGCGTGGACGCTGGGTTGGAAGTCGGCAAACTTGTTGATTGACCGGCACCTGCAGGAATGTGGTGAATGGCTCCGCAGCATTGCCTTGTCGGCCTGGGGCACGTCGAATATGCGTACCGGCGGTGATGACATCGCACAGGGGTTGGCGTTGATGGGTGTCCAGCCGCAGTGGGATCGTGGGTCCGGCCGTGTGTCGGGCTTCGATATCATGCCGCTTGGGGTGCTTGACCGGCCACGGGTGGATGTGACGCTTCGGCTATCCGGATTTTTTCGCGATGCCTTCCCTCAACAGATTGATCTGTTCGACTCCGCCGTTCGTGCCGTTGCTGCGATGGATGAGCCCGACGAAATGAACCCTCTTGCCGCAAGGGTAAGAGACGATGCCGCAGGTCTCATCGCTGATGGAGTGGATAAGAAAACAGCGCTTCATCGCGCTGGTCACCGGGTGTTTGGCTCCAAGCCCGGTGCTTACGGAGCGGGACTGCAGGCACTGATCGACGAACGCGGTTGGGATACCGATGCTGATCTGGCGCGCGCTTACATCGCTTGGGGTGGATATGCATACGGCGCCGGCGCGCACGGCGCAGCTGAACAACGCCTGTTTGAACGCCGGCTCGGTGGTGTCCAGGCTGTCCTCCATAACCAGGATAACCGCGAACACGATCTGCTCGATTCCGACGATTACTACCAGTTTGAAGGCGGCCTTACAGCCGCAGTGCGCCATTTGTCTGGCACTCAACCGACGACCTGGCATAATGATCATTCGCGCCCTGAAACACCGAAAATCCGAAGGCTTGAAGACGAAATCGGTCGCGTGGTCCGCGCCCGCGTAATAAACCCCAAATGGATAGCTGGGGTCATGCGTCATGGCTACAAGGGTGCATTCGAAATGGCGGCAACGGTAGACTACCTTTTTGCCTTTGCTGCGACAGCGCATTGCGTGAAAGATCATCATTTTGATTTGGTTTTTGAGGCCTATCTAGATGACGATTCCGTGCGCGAGTTTCTTGAGTCAAACAATCCCGATGCTCTGCGTGAAATCGCCGGGCGCCTGCTAGAAGCCCAGGAAAGGGGCCTGTGGAGGCCGCGTTCCAACATAGCCTGGAACCGCCTTAGTGAACTGAAGGAGCACCCTGATGATTAGGAAGCCCAACACGGAAGAAGAATTTGCGCATGCAAATGAAAAGTCGAGAAAACGAAAAGAATCGCGAGACAGGATGCTTGCCCAAAAGACCGTTGAAAAGGGTTTGCTGATAGTTCACACCGGCAAGGGCAAGGGAAAATCAACCGCTGCGTTTGGCCTTGTTGCGCGTGCTATTGGTAACGGCATGAAAGCCGGTGTTGTCCAGTACGTAAAGGGAAAGTGGGAGACAGGGGAACGCTTCGTGCTCGATCGGTTTCCGGATCAGGTGACCATTAGAACCATGGGTGAAGGCTTCACGTGGGAGACCCAAGACAAGGCTCGTGATATTGCGGCTGCGGCTGCGGCATGGAAGGTGTCTAAAGAAATGATCGCCGATCCGTCTTATGATCTCGTGGTACTCGACGAACTCAACATCGTATTACGATACGATTATCTCAATCTTGATGAAGTTCTGGAGACCTTCCGGAATAAGCGTGATATGCTTCATATCGTTGTCACAGGGAGGAACGCCAAGCCGGAGTTGATTAAAATCGCAGATCTGGTGACCGAAATGACCCAGATCAAACACCCTTTCCGCGAACAGAATGTACGCGCGCAGAAAGGGATTGAGTTCTAGATGTTCTCGTCAGGTAGCCTCCCATGATTCCTTCGCTCATGTTCCAAGGCACAGGATCCGATGTTGGAAAATCGGTTCTCACGGCCGGATTGTGCCGCGCCTACACCCGCCGTGGGCTCAAGGTGCGCCCATTCAAACCACAGAACATGTCCAACAATGCAGCCGTCACCAACGATGGTGGTGAAATAGGCCGTGCCCAGGCGCTGCAGGCGCGCGCCTGCAATACACAGCCCCATACAGATATGAACCCGGTTTTGCTCAAGCCACAGACCGAGACAGGTGCCCAGGTTATCGTAAATGGAAAAATCGTTGGCAACGCGAATGCGCGCGAATACCAGAACATGAAACCCAGTCTGATGGGTGCAGTAAAGGACGGGTTTTACCGTTTGTCGGCCCTCGCTGACCTGGTTCTGGTTGAAGGCGCGGGAAGCGCTGCGGAAGTCAATCTTCGCGCCGCGGATATTGCCAATATGGGCTTTGCTGAGGCCGTTAACATACCGGTAATGCTTATTGGTGATATTGACCGGGGTGGTGTGATAGCGCAGCTGGTAGGCACCTGGAACCTGCTCAGCGAATCTGAACGCGGACTGACACGGGGTTTTATCGTGAATAAATTTCGCGGTGATGCATCGCTGTTTGATGATGGGCTCGAGATCATCCGTGAGCAGACGGCCATGGCATCTTATGGCGTAGTACCCTGGTTTTCCGATGCCAGCCGCCTCCCGAGAGAAGACGCGTTCGATACCGGTGCGAAGGTTGAACAACCTCGGGCAATTAAGATCGTCGTGCCAGTTTTATCCCGTATTGCCAATTTCGATGATCTGGATCCTTTGTGTGCCGAACCTGAAGTATCAGTTGTAATGGTCCGGGCGGGAGAAGCATTACCGGGGGATGCCGATCTGGTGGTGTTACCGGGATCAAAGGCGACCCTGGCGGATCTGGAATTTGTTCGTACGCAGGGCTGGGATATTGATATCTCTGCGCATTTGCGACGTGGCGGGGCTGTGCTCGGTATCTGCGGCGGCTACCAGATGTTAGGCACCGCCGTGTCGGACCCGGCTGGGATTGAAGGTCCGCCTGCGGAGGCGTTGGGACTCGGCCTGTTAGATATCCGGACTGTTTTGACCGCGAAAAAGACCCTCAACGAAGTATCGGGCACTGATACCATGACCGATACGCCGATTTCGGGTTATGAGATGCACGTGGGTGAAACCGATGGCCCCGATACGGCGCACCCGATGCTAAAGCTGCGATCTGGCGCGGATGGTGCTATCTCCGCTGATGGCCGAGTGTTCGGATGTTACGTCCATGGGATTTTTGGATCTGATGCATTCCGTAGTGCCTTTCTACAGCGACTGAAACCCGGTGTTCGGGCGACAATAAATTACGAGGCCAGCATTGATGAAACGCTGGATGCGCTCGCCCATCATCTGGAAATTCATCTGGACCTTGACGGGATGGTTGATGCTTAGGGCGCCGCCCATGCGGTCAGGCCAACGCCATGAACAACAACAGCGTTCCCGCCAGTGCGGCGCCCGTTTTCCGGTACAGGCTAAGTGCACGGCGAATATCTTCAGGGGTGGCGTCGGGCTTGCCGGATTTGTTCATCCAGGCGTCCTCAACAATAAAATTACCGTAATGGCGCGGACCGGCCAGCGCCAGACCGAGGGCGCCTGCCATCGCAGCTTCGGGCCAGCCTGCATTGACGGAACGGTGTTTTTCGGCATCGTTTACCACCGCAGTCCAGGCTCTACCTCCACGCGTGCCGATACCCATCGCCGCTGTAATTACGATCAGGAGCCCGGCGATACGGGCGGGTACTGCGTTCACTGCATCGTCCATCCGGGCGGCGAATTTACCAAAATACTCATGGCGGTCATCCCGATGACCCAGCATGCTATCCAGGGTGTTGACCGCCTTGCAGAAGAAAAGGCCGGGAAGACCCAACAGCGCAAACCAGATCACCGGGGCAACGACCCCGTCGGAAAAATTTTCTGCCGTCGATTCGATCGCAGCGCGGGCCACCCCGTGTTCATCCAAGGATTCCGGATTGCGGCCAACAATGTGCGCAACTGCGGAGCGCCCCCGGCTGAGCGATACATCAAGTTCAGCGGCTACCTCGCGGACGTGATTGAACAGTCCTCGATACGCGATGAATACGCTACCTATCAATGCACCAGCAATCCAGCCAAATTTAATCTGGGACAGCATCCACTGAATGGCATACCCCGTGAAGACAGCTATGGCGACAAGAAGCAGCGTTACCAACGCACCTCGCCAGAACCGGGTGCGGTCCGATCGCTGTTCGCGGTTGAGTTTTTTGTCAAAAAATACGATCAAATTGCCGAACAGGGCGACCGGGTGCGGAATTTTCCGGTAAATCTTTGGTGGGTCGCCAAGAGCTATGTCAATTGCCAGGGCGAGCATTACCACCAACAGGGGGTGGACGGCAGCGCCGTCTGCGGAGTACCACTGAAACATCATTCGGCGACAATCGCCTGATGCGCGTCAGGAATCAATCGCTGTTGAAAAAGGAGAGGCCAGTGACTACCGGTATTATGGTGTGCGGGCATGGCAGCCGCGACGAAGGTGCTGTCGCCGAGTTTGAAAACTTGTCCATTGCGATTCGTGAAAGGGCTGCAGGAATTCCGGTTGAGTATGGTTTTCTCGAATTTGCCACCCCAGTTATAAAAGAAGGGCTTGCCAAACTGGCCGCGCAGGGCGTGACAGATGTTCTTGCCGTACCGGGAATGCTATTTGCGGCCGGGCATGCAAAGAACGATATCCCCTCAGTGCTCAATACGTGGATGGCCAGCAAGGAGGGGATAGATATCCGTTACGGACGAGAACTTGCCATTGACCTAAAAATGTTGCGTGCGTCCGCGGACCGTATCGACGAATCTCTTGATTTTGTGGGGCGCGACGTTTCGATTGAAGAAACCATGCTGGTTGTGGTTGGACGCGGGGCGTCCGATCCAGATGCTAATTCCAATGTTACCAAAATTATGCGAATGCTGTGGGAGGGCTTCGGTTTTGGTTGGGGTGAAACGGCCTATTCGGGCGTTACCTTTCCACTGGTTGAACCGGGCCTGGAACATGCGGCAAAGCTCGGTTACAGGCGGATAATCGTTTTTCCCTATTTTCTGTTCACCGGCGTGCTGGTTAGGCGAATTTATGAATATACCGATATTGTTGCAGCACGGCATCCTGAAATAGAATTCGTCAAGGCCCCTTACCTTAATGATCATCCCATGGTGATTGATACGTTCATGGAACGTATCGACGAAATTCGCCGGGGCGAAAACAACATGAACTGTCAGCTATGCAAGTACCGGGAACAGGTGCTCGGCTTCGAAGCCGAAGTTGGTCTTGCACAGGAAAGCCACCATCACCATGTGGAGGGGATCGGCACGGGAAATGCCGGAGATCATTTGCACAAACATTCCCACGACCAACTCGATGGTAATAAGGGCGGTCACAGCCACGATCATGGCCATCACCCCTATCCCCATGCTGCTCATAGGCTGGGCCCCAAAACCCTGAAAATTGGTATCGATTGATCCGCCGATGGATTACGTCCGCGATCCCCACAAGATCTACCGGCGGTCTTTCGAGATTGTCCGGTCGGAAGCCGACCTATCCTCCCTACCGGATGATTTGGCCGACGTTGCCATCCGCCTCATACACGCCTGTGGGATGCCCGAAATTGTCGCCGATCTTCGATGGTCTGATGGATTGGCGCTGACAGCCCGAAATGCCTTGGCATCTGGCGCACCTATAATCTGTGATTCCCAGATGGTAGCGGACGGCGTAATTGCCGCGCGGCTACCCGCGGACAATCAGGTCCTGAGTATGATTCGTCTCCCCAATCTTGTGGAGCTGGCAAAGGAACAGGGCACTACCCGATCCGCCGCTCAGGTAGAACTCTGGAAACCGTTTCTTCCGGGCAGTATTGTTGCGATCGGCAATGCACCGACAGCCCTGTTCCGGCTTCTCGAGGTGATTGCCGAGGACCCATCGCGTAAACCGGCAGCTGTTCTGGGTTTCCCCGTCGGGTTTGTCGGTGCCGCCGAATCCAAGAATATGCTTAACGATAGTTCCCACGAAGTTCCTTATATGACCCTTCTCGGTCGCAAGGGCGGCAGCGCCATCGCTGCTGCGGCTGTTAACGCTTTTGCGGGGGACTTTGAGACATGACTACCAGGTGGCTCAGTATCGTCGGAATCGGCGAAGATGGGCTGGACGGGGTGTCCCCCCGCGGCCGGAGGCTCCTAGATAGTGCCGAAACACTGGTTGGTGGTGACAGACATCTGGGTATGTTGCCTGATAACGGCCGGCCTCGTTTGACCTGGCCTCATCCGTTAACGGATCTACTACCGCAGATTGCCGCTTTGCGTAACACGCCGGTCTGCGTTCTAGCGACGGGTGATCCGATGTTTTTCGGCATTGGTGTAACACTGGCGAACTATTTTCCCGCCGCCGAATTGGAGATTGTTCCCTCTTTATCGGCGTTTTCGCTAGCTGCAGCACGGCTCGGCTGGCCGTTGGCAGATACAGAACAATTAACGCTGCACGGAAGGGCCCTGTCTTTAATTATTCCCTTTGTTCATCCTGATGCCCGCCTTCTTATTCTGGCGGACGGGCCGCAAACGCCAATGGACGTCGCACAGATACTCAAAGAACGGGGCTATGGAGACAGTAACCTAACAGTCCTGGAGCATATGGGGGGACCGCGCGAACGTGTCATTACCGCCAGGGCGGCAGAGTGGGTGGATACGGATATGGCGCCCCTCAACACAATCGCGGTGAAGTGTGTCGGGGGAAAAGAGGCGATAATACTGCCTCGCCTGCCAGGTCTGCCCGATGAAGTTTTTGCTAACGATGGGAATTTTACCAAACGCGAAGTGCGGGCTGCAACCCTCGCCGCGCTCGCACCAATTCCCGGCGAGCATTTGTGGGACGTGGGCGCCGGTTGTGGGTCAGTATCGATAGAGTGGATGCGCTCGCACGCCAGCTGCCGTGCAACCGCGGTGGAAAAACAAGCTGACAGGATCGAGCTAATTGCCCGCAATGCTCTCTCTCTGGGTGTTCCACGGTTAGGTTTGGTTGAGGGGGAGGCCCCCGATATACTTGATAATCTCGAAGCTCCGGATGCGGTGTTTATTGGCGGTGGAGCGTCCAGCCCGGGAATGTTTCGTTTTTGCTGGGAAGCATTAAACCCCCGGGGCCGCCTTGTTGCTAATGCGGTCACAACTGAGGCTGAGACTGCACTCTTTGACGCTCACAACCAGTGGGGTGGCGTGTTGACCCGTATTGCTGTCTCGCGGACCGGGCCAGTGGGGTCGTTTAATGGATGGCAACCGTTGACGCCAGTGACCCAGCTCGCTGTGGTAAAGCACTAATGCTAGGAACGTTGTATGGCGTGGGCGTCGGTCCGGGTGATCCCGAATTGATAACGCTCAAAGCGCTTCGAATTCTCCAGTCTGTCCCTGTTATCGCCTGGCCTGCACCCGAAAACGGACCAAGTCTGGCCAGAGAGATTGTTGCCGGTCATCTGCCAGGAAAACAGGAGGAAATCGCAATCCGTATGCCGCTCTTTTCGTCAAGGTTCCCCGCGGACGAGGTATACGACAGCGCCGCTGCCAAAATTGGAAAAGCGTTGCAGGATGGAAAAGATGTAGCCGTAATTTGCGAGGGAGATCCTTTTTTTTACGGATCTTTCATGTATCTTTTCGGTCGGCTTTCTGGAATTTATCGCGCAGAGGTGGTGCCGGGTGTATCCTCTCTCACCGCTTGTGCTGCAGCGCTTGGTGCACCGTTATCCGCGAAAAATGACGTACTGACTATAGTACCGGGCCCACTGGATGCCGGACAGATGAGGGATCGAATTACCGAAGCGGATTCTGTAGCCATTATCAAGGTTGGGCGGCATTTAGCAAAAGTACGGACCGTACTTGAAGGCTTGGGGATTTGCGAAAGTGCGCGGTATATCGAACGGGCGACGATGGCTGAGCAGCGGATTTTGCCGCTTTTGGATATGAAGGACGACGAAGCACCTTATTTTTCAATGATTCTGGCTCATAAGCGCTCTGAGGCATGGAAATGAGTGGCCCCGCAATTGTTGTGCTGGGTGCTGGTGGTCTAGGCGTGGCGCAACAGATTAAAGACGTGATACCCGGCTGTCGAATACACGGACTGGCGAGGCGGATGGCACACCCGGATATTGGATTTGATGATACGGGTAAACATCTTCGCGAACTCTTTACTGATGGGACACCAATAATAGGTGTATGTGCGGCCGGCATTCTGATCCGGGTTCTGAGCACGGTACTAAACGACAAGACCGCCGAACCACCTGTTGTAGCCGTGGCAGAAGACGGTTCGGCAGTGGTGCCGCTGCTGGGTGGACATCACGGGGGTAATTCCCTTGCCAACCAGATTGGGGTTGTTTTTGGTGTGTTGCCTGCAGTGACCACCGCGGGGGATGCCCGGTTTGGTATTGATCTCGAAAACCCTCCGCACGGATGGATTTTGGGAAACCCCGACGACGTCAAACCTTTTGTTGCCGACCTACTTGATAATGAGACGGTGCTCCTTGATGATTCCGTGCCAACCTTTGTTCGGGACGGCCGAATTCCACTGGATCTTGGTGGAACACTTCAGGTTTCTGAGACCGTTTACGACGTCACGGGCAGCTCGCACCATCTGGTCTATCACCCCGCAGCAGTCGCGGTTGGTGTTGGATGTGAGCGCGGGACAGCTCAAGAAGAGCTCATTGGGCTGGTTAACAGGACGCTAGGGGAAGCGAAAATTTCTCGTTTCGCGGTGGCCGGGATCTTTTCACTGGACCTGAAGGAAGATGAGCCAGCAGTTCACGCGGTTGCCAAAACGTTGGGCGTGGGTGCCCGCTTCTTTTGTGCGAATGAGCTAGAAGCCCAAAGCCCACGTCTTGAAAACCCGTCCAAGATTGTTTTTCGCGAGGTGGGCTGTCATGGGGTAGCGGAAGGTGCCGCCCTTGCCGCTGTCGGAGCTTCCGGAAAATTGATTGTGGGCAAACACAAAGCCGTGCATTCCACCTGTGCGCTAGCCGTCTCCCCCGTGCCGATTGACGTGGCATTAAAAGGAAAAGAACAGGGCAAGGTTTTCATTTTAGGTACAGGACCGGGCAGTGATGGCTGGATGACCGCGGAAACGGAAGCTGCAGTCTCATGTGCGACAGATCTCGTAGGGTATACATTGTATCTTGATTTATTGGGTGAGCGCGCTGAAGGAAAAAACTGCCATGGTTTTCCACTTGGGAAAGAAACTGAGCGCGTACGAGCGGCGCTTGATATTGCCGCGTCGGGAAAATCAGTAGCTTTGGTTTCCTCTGGCGATCCCGGGATTTATGCCATGGCGACGCTGGTATTCGAGTTAATGGGAACAGAAAAACGGTCCGAGTGGAAACGCATCGCTATCACTGTTTGTCCCGGAGTTTCCGCTATGCAGGCTTTGGCGGCACGAATCGGTGCCCCGTTGGGAAACGATTTCTGTACAATATCCCTGTCGGATCTTTTGACGCCGTGGATAGCAATCCAACGGCGCGTGCGTGCGGCGGCTGAAGGTGACTTTGTGATCGCCTTCTATAATCCTGTGTCACTGAAACGGACATGGCAACTGGCGCAGGCGCTAGAAATTCTTCTGGAATATCGCCATGAAACAACACCGGTTATCATTGGGCGTAATCTTGGACGCGAAGACGAAAAAGTGCGATCGGTTACTCTGGGCACAATCAATCCCATGGAAATTGATATGTTGACTGTGGTTCTGGTTGGGTCTTCCGAGACCCGGTCTATCGCCCGTGGGGATGATCAGAAATGGGTATATACCCCTCGCGGTTATCAGGGAAAACAATCCCACCAGACTGACGGGACGTCATGACCGTCTGGTTTATCGGCGCAGGGCCAGGAGATCCTGATCTGCTGACCATACGTGGCCGGGCTCTGATTGCGCGGTGCCCGGTATGTCTCTTTGCTGGGTCGTTGGTTCCCAAGGCAGTCATTAACCATGCACCAGCAGGAGCCCGCATTGTTGATACGGCGTCGATGACGCTTGAAGAAATTATCGGGGAGATAAAGGTTGCCCACACAGCGGGTTACGATGTGGCCCGAGTGCACTCGGGAGATCCGTCACTCTACGGAGCGATCGGCGAGCAGATACGCCACCTTGAAAGCCTCAGTATTGATTTTGAAATTATTCCCGGAGTTTCTGCCTATGCAGCGGCAGCAGCTGCGCTAAAAAAAGAACTGACCCTGCCTGAGGTGGCCCAGACTGTCATTCTTACCCGTACAACGATGAAGGCGTCCTCAATGCCGAACGCAGAGGACCTCGATACCCTCGGTAGATCGGGGGCGACTCTCGCGGTCCACCTGTCAGTGAGAAATCTGAAACATGTTTGTGAGAGGCTTATTCCCCATTATGGGGCCGATTGTCCGGTGGCCGTAGTATATCGGGCGAGCTGGCCCGACCAACAGCTGATAGAGGGCACTCTTGCGGATATTAGGCCGAAAGTTCGAGCCGCAAAGATTACGCGGACGGCACTGATCCTGGTGGGGAGAGTCCTGTCGCCCAGTGGATTTCGTGATTCCGCCCTTTACGACCCCGATCATGTTCACCTGCTGCGGCCTAAACGCAAGAATTGAGCCCTGAAAACTGCCAACCGGCCGCGTAATTTTTGTTCAAGAGCGATTTGGGGAACCTGCTTTAGCGTCCATATTTCGGTGGCTCCAATTTCTATGCAGGTTGTAATCCGTATTCATGATTGAACCATCGATAGGCAGTCTAATACGGCAGTGATTGTCTCGACGGTCTTACCCGGGGTTGGCGGTGGCCGGGCGATCATGATGACAGGCAACGACAGGTTACGGGCGGCCTCAATCTTGGCATAGGTTGCCATTCCGCCAGAATTTTTGCTGACTACGACGTCGATGTTATTTTCCCCCAGAAGCTTTTGTTCGCGGTGGACTGTAAATGGTCCACGGTCGATTATGATTTTGGCTTCCGGTGGCAGACTACTGGTATCCGGCTGCTCTATAGAACGAATGAAGAGAGCGATGTTTTTAGAAACTGAAAAGGCGCCGATTTCCTGCCGTCCAACCGACAGAAATACCCTCTTGCCTAAACGTGGAACCAAACCTGCAGCGACTTTTATGTCGCTGGCGTGATGCCAGGAATCGCCTGCGGTCTCCTCCCACGCCGGTCGTGTCACCTTTAGGCGCGGAATTCCTGCCTTCGTACAGGCATTTGCAACATTTGCGGCGATGTTCTGCGCAAATGGATGGGTCGCGTCTATAACATGGTCGATAGCGTTGTTTGTGATCCACGCCGCGAGGGCGTCGGCGCCGCCGAAGCCACCACTACGCACTGTTATACCTGGAGGGATAGATGGATTGCGGGTGAGCCCGGCAAGAGAATAGATGATCTCATATGCAGGTGTCGCCAACCTCACGAAGGCTACCGCTTCGGCGGTGCCCCCCAAAACAAGAAGTCTTGGCCGATCAGCCATCATAACGTCCAACCAGGCGGCCTTTACGATCAAAAATCAACACGTTTACGTCGACGTCTACACTCTCCAGAACGCTCAAAGCCACGGTTGCTGCCTGACGGGCAACCTCTCTGCCCAGCGGTATGTCTTTGTCCTGACATACTTCAAGAATTTGTGCGGCTGTATCTGTAGTCCGTATCACCTGGCAAATCCGGGGTGTAGCGCCAATTGTCGACGCGATATCGGCAAGCCAACCCGGATCAACACGACTTCGCCCTGAATGCAGATCCATGTTGCCCTGGGCGAGTTTGGCAATTTTTGCGAAGCCACCACCTATGAACGTTGTGGGTACCGGATGCGTTCTCAAATATTTCAGCATACCCCCTGCGAAATCGCCCATGTCAATCATGGCATGGTCCGGGAGACCCAGAAGGGCCTGAGTGTTTTTTTCTGACGTTCTTCCCGTGCACCCTGCGACCACTTGTTCGCCGGCAGCGCGGGCAACGTCAACACCACGATGGATGGATTCAATCCACGCAGAGCAGGAATACGGGATGACGACACCCGTTGTTCCGAGTATCGATATGCCGCCAAGAATTCCCAGCCTGGGATTCCAAGTTTTTTCGGCGAGCTTGGCCCCGCCATCTACCGAAATTGTAACGGTCACATCTCCCGATCCACCAAACTCTGAACCAGATTTTGCGATCACGTTGCGGATCATGGTTCGTGGTGCCGGATTGATTGCCGGCTCTCCGATGGCGAGCGGCAAACCCTTGCGGGTGACGGTGCCAACCCCGTTTCCTGCGCGGAAGGTGACGCCGCTACCCGGTGCCCCATGAGCAATATCTACCTGAACAATTGCGCCGTGGGTTACATCGGGATCATCTCCAGCATCTTTGACGATTGCCGCATATGCGGTGTCACCATTTCTTCCTTCGCGCACAAGACAAAAAGAAGGGGTCTCTCCATTTGGGAGACTTATTTGGACTGGGTCGGGAAACTCGCCGGTAAGCAGTGCCGTATAGGCCGCCTTCGCAGCTGCCGTTGCGCAGGCCCCGGTCGTCCAGCCGCGCCGCAGTTCTCCATCGGGCTTTCGTGCCATCAAGAAGTTATATGTGCTAAGCACGTTAGATACTATGCTTACACGTTTATTATCCTTTGCTCTTAAGCCGGATCCTAGCTGAATTTGGGGTGACAGAATGCGTGGGCTTAAATAAATGAAAAGGGGGGTTATGGACCGGCATCACTTTCCATTGCCTGATTTTGAACCTGGTTGGGTCTGGCTGACTGGAGCGGGGCCTGGCGATCCAGGCCTCCTGACCCTGCATGCTCTTAACGGCATCCGTCAGGCCGATGTGGTCATTCATGACGCATTGGTAAACGCAGAGATGTTATCTCTTGCTTCGCCCGGTTGTGAAGTTGTGTATGCCGGAAAGCGTGGAGGAAAGCCTTCCCCCCGGCAACCGGACATATCGGCTCGGCTAATCCGGTTCGCTACTGCGGGCAAACGGGTGCTCCGACTTAAGGGTGGGGATCCTTTCGTTTTTGGCCGGGGCGGGGAAGAAGCGCTCGCGCTGGTGGCCGCAGGCATTCCATTTCGGGTGATCCCTGGGATTTCTGCTGGTATTGGCGGACTTGCGCACGCAGGCATCCCGCTTACCCACCGGGCCACAAATTCGGCGGTAACGTTTATTACTGGACACGGTGCTTCCGGAGATATCCCAAATGGCCTTGACTGGGAGGCAATCGCTGCGGGGTCACCGGTTCTGGTGATCTATATGGCACTAAAACATTTAAGCACAATTCAAAATCAGCTGATGACCTGTGGGCGTTCTTCTGGTGAGCCCGTTGCCATTATTTCCAAAGCGACGCTTCCCAATGAACGAGTTGTTGAGACGACGCTGGAACACTGTGTGGAAGATCTGCATGCGTCCGGGCTGGAGCCACCCGCCCTTGTGGTGGTTGGTGAGGTGGTTCGTTTGCGTGCTGGTTTGGACTGGAGCGGGGCCCTTGGTGGAAAAATACTCTCCGCAGACCCTCTGGGAACGCGTTCTGCTCGAGATGCTGGATAAAGTGGAATGTCGGGCGTAGTCGGGGCCGTTATTGCCGCACCGTCTTCGGGCAGCGGAAAGACTACTGTTACCTTGGGCCTTCTACGATATTTTGCCCGCAACAATATACCCGTTTCGTCATTCAAAATCGGCCCTGACTATATTGATCCAGGATTTCACACTGCTGCAAGTGGGCGGCACTGTCTCAATATAGATAGCTGGGCAATGCGCCCTCAGACACTTGCCGGATTATTTGCACGGGCGTCCGCCTATGCAGAAATTATAATAGGTGAAGGTGTGATGGGACTGTTTGACGGGGCGCAAAGCGGTGAGCGAGAGGGTATCGGTTCAACTGCAGACGTTTCGGAATTACTTGGTTTACCGGTCATACTGGTCGTGGATGCCAGAGCGCAGGCGCAAAGCGCCGCCGCGACGGTTCACGGTTTTGCCAGTTTTCGCAGTACGACCCGGATTGCCGGTGTCATATTCAACCGAACCGGAGGCCCACGACATGCCAGCATTCTCGAAGACGCTGTTCGGGACCTGGGCATCCCGGTCCTAGGCTGTGTGCCGACGGCCGAGGATATCATCCTTCCAGACCGCCACCTCGGTCTTGTCCAGGCGCGCGAGATTGGCATGCTTGAGGCATTTCTTGATCGAGCGGCGGATCTGGTAGCTGCGCATATAGACCTTTCTGCGTTGCGTGATTTGCTAGGACTGGCAAAGATTACGACTGGCGGTCCGCCGCCACTGTCCGTACCGCCGCTCGGTGCACGGATCGCGGTTGGCTCAGACGATGCTTTTCAATTCTCTTATCGTCATGTCATTGATGGCTGGCGGTCTGCGGATGCGGAAATTTTTCCGTTTTCACCGCTTGCCGATGAACCACCTGACGCCGATGCAGATGCGGTATTTTTGCCAGGCGGGTATCCGGAACTCCATGCCGGAAAACTGTCATCGAACGAATGTTTTCTCAAAGGGCTGACATTAGCGCACTCCCGGGGTGCAACGATTTATGGTGAATGTGGTGGCTTTATGGTGCTTGGTACGTTTCTGACCGATGCGGACGGTGCGGTGCATCGCATGGCCGGTCTCTTGCCGGTTGAGACATCGTTTTTTCAGGGGAAGTTGCATCTTGGTTATCGGGAAGCTGTTACCAAGGAACATACAAAACTCGGTCCCAAGGGAACCGGGTACGGGGCGCATGAATTTCACTATGCTAGCATCGTGAGGCAGGGTGATGCCGATGCGCTCTTCGCGATTTCCGATGCGGCTGATTTGAAACGGGGGGAGACGGGCCTTCGTGTCGGGAACACGATGGGATCTTTCATGCATCTGATCGATCGACGGTGACAAACCGTGCTTAATTTGACTCCTGACGCTGTGCTCTCCATAAGCAATTCATGATTGAAATAATGATAGAACGTTGGTCTCAAAGAGATGGTTCCACTGACTGGCTCTGGTCTATCTGGCAAGACGGTGAGAGGAAGCATATGGGTCCCTCGCAGCCTAGTGTGGCATCCGCCGAGATGGAAGCCCGGGCAGGCTGTCAGAAGCTTTTCGGCTGGGTGCCTGATGATGTGACGATCCTCTAGGGAGAATTTGATGACAAAAATAATCCGCATCCATGAATTTGGAGGAACGGATGTCTTAAGTATTGAAGAAGAGGCAATAGGTGTTCCGGGGGAAGGCGAGGTTCTTCTGGATCAAAAGGGTATGGCACTGCACTTTGCTGACACGATGTTGCGAGAGGGAAAATATCATTTGAAACCCGTTTTGCCCTCCGTTGTTGGTCTTGACGGCGCGGGGCTGGTTGAGGCCGTGGGCCCGGGCGTTGATGGATTTAAGGCGGGCGATCGAGTTTGTTACATGTTTACCCTTGGAGCTCACGCTGAAAAACGCATTATTGCTGCAGACGCTCTGATGCCGGTTCCGGAAGGGATTAATCTCAAAAATATTGCGGCAACGTTCCTGAGGGGAATGACCGCCCAATATCTCCTGCGCCAGACATACCGGGTACAATCCGGTGATACCATTCTTATTCACACGGCGGCCGGGGGTATGGGCACGCTGCTATGTCAGTGGGCACGGTCTCTGGGAGCGATAGTTATTGGAACCGTCGGCAGCGATGACAAGGCAGAAATTGCACGGAATAGCGGCGCGTCGCATGTGATAAATTCTCGTGCGGAGGATTTTGCGACCAAAGTAATTGAGATAACTGACGGCGAAGGAGTTGCGGCGGTTTACGATGCAATTGGCAAAGATGCCTGGGGTGCTAATATCGCGGCGTTAAGGCCGACGGGCTCTCTGGTTAACTACGGCCATCTGTCGGGAATAATGAACCCAATTGATCCCATGCAACTCAACGCCAAGTCTATATCCTTTTCTAAGGTTTCGCTGCCGCATTTTATGCGGACACCTGAAGCGAAGCGGTCAATGGCTGAAGAGGTGTTTGCCGCCATGTCCGACGGCATCCTCAATATTTCCATCAGTCGCGAATATCCGCTTTCCGACATAGTCCAGGCACATGAAGATATTGTCGGTAGGCGGACCACAGGTTCTGTTGTGATTGTCCCGTGACTATTGGGAACGGTCCCATGGGTGTGGGGAGAGTGTTTTGACTGCTGACTGGTCAATCTGGGCATTTCGGTATGCCCAATCCGATATGCCGCGTGACTTCTTTGGTGGAACCCTGGTTAACTCAAACAAGGGCCGCGTGCAGAATCCGATGACGTACTCGCTAATTCATGGTGGTGCCGAGGGGGACGAACGTCCAATTTTGATTGATACGGGCATGAAGGGGAATTGGTCGCCGAGCGGCAAAGGTTATAAAAATGTAGAAACTCCGACGAAAATACTCGGCAAGGTTGGCTTTGTGCCGGAAGAAATTGAGGACGTAATCCTTACTCATCTTCATTTTGACCATGCTGGAAATCTAGACCAGTTCCCGAACGCGATATTTCACATCCAACGCAGCGAATATGAGGGATGGAAGAAAGTGTACGAGCTACCCGGGCCTTTAGGCTCCGATTCCACGATGTGGCCTC
Organism: Pseudomonadota bacterium; assembly: GCA_036136335.1. GTDB lineage: Bacteria > Pseudomonadota > Alphaproteobacteria > MPNO01 > UBA830 > JAYZQT01. The sequence continues at coordinate 382 of JAYZQT010000054.1, read as the reverse complement.
TTTCTTCCATGCAAAAGAAAGATCTCGATATCGTCGACCAACTGCTACACGAGGGGCGGGTTTCCTTGCTGGATGGAGATACCGAATTTGCACCAGGCGTACGGTGCAGGCTAGCCTATGAGTCGCATACCTTTGGGTGTCAATGGGTAGAGGTCCAGACCTCGGGCGGACCCTATGTAATCGCAGGTGACTGCGTCTATTGGTACGAAAATATCGAGAAGATGTGGCCACCCGCATACGTGCAGGGAAACACTTGGAACCTGATCAAGGTTTATCAGGAAATCAGGGCGGCAGTAGGCGACAAGACCGATCGGATCGTACCCGGTCACGACCCGGAGTTGTTCCTGCGTCATCCTGTTTTCGAAGCGGGGTCTCACCCGGT
>JAYZQT010000053.1:0-22596 GCA_036136335.1 Pseudomonadota bacterium | reverse complement strand
CTATTATCCGAAGTTTAAAAAATGGTGCGACGAGTATTTTTATCTTCCCCACCGGGAAGAGTCGCGCGGTTCTGGGGGAATTTTTTATGACTATCTGGACACAGGAAACTGGGACGCGGACTTTGCTTTTACACAGGATGTGGGACGGGCATTTCTGGATATATATCCTAAAATAGTGGCCGCCCACATGAACAAACAATGGACGGCAAAACAACGCGAACAGCAGCTATACCGTCGGGGCAGATATGTTGAATACAACCTGCTATTTGATCGCGGCACAATTTTTGGTCTAAAAACTGGTGGCAATGTAGAAGCTATCCTGATGTCACTTCCACCGACGGTAAAATGGCCGTAGGCATTTTCTCCTCAATCGAAATTAGGTCCTGTCGTCCCATTTTGAAAACCTCTGATATCATAACCGATGACATTTTGGATAACATCAAATGCTATTCCAGTACTGGTCTAGGGCGCGCAATATTCAGAAGCACAAAACCAGTTGGTTGGCCGGTCGTCACATGGAAACTACCGAACGGATCCACTCACTATCACAATTGCCGAAATTTGGTATCACCGGCACCCTGAGCCTTCAAGACCGAGTCCCTCAGCAATCGGCGTAGGACTTTGTTTGCGGCATTACGTGGCAAGTCATCAACAAAAAAATAGGCCTTTGGCCGTTTGAAACCAGCTAATGTAGATGCTCTGCAATAATGGTCAATATCAACGGCCAGAGTGGCGGGGTCACCCCCATGACACTTTATACAGGCGGTCACCATTTGCCCCCACTTGGGATCTGTTATTCCTACTACGCTGACTTCTGAAACCGCGTGGTGCGACTCAATAACAGATTCTACTTCTTCCGGATGTATACTTTCCCCACCCGAACGGATCATGTCGTCAACCCGTCCGACAATCGTTACATCACCATCCTTCTCCTGTCGGAACATATCGCCGGTGTAGTACCAGCCTTCGCGGAGTTTTTCTGCCGTAGCGTCTGGTTGTCCAAGGTATTCAGAAAAAATCGTATCAATTGCCGCATCGACAATTAGCTCTCCTTCCTCTCCGGGCACAACGACATCGTCCGGTCCGTCGCCCCCGATCCGAACTATCCGCGTTCGGGAGTAAAAACCCGGGCGCAGGCTCGCATGCCGACCTACCGGATCAGGATTATAGAGTGAGCACATAGTCTCCGTCGTACCGTAGATGTGCCGGATCGTTCCACCCCATTCACGATCAATATGTTCCAATAGACCGGGGTCTATGGTTACACCACCAGTCAAAGCCAATTCCATTGAGGCAAATTTTTCAGCAGTATAATTCGGTGCCGATACCATGGCCTGAAACATTGTAGGTATGCAGAATGCATAATTAAGTTTTTCTCGCTCAAACAGGTCTACAATTTTCACAGGATCAAAATCGGAAACAATGTAGAACGTCCCGTTGAAGGCCAGTGTCACTAAAAAAACTCCGTAAAACCCAATCGCGTGGCTAAGTGGCATGCACCCGAGTGCGCGATTGTGCGTTCCGTGACGAAGACCCCCCTGCGTTGATAGCCATATCACCCGGGGCTCCGTCGTTCGGTGGTTAAGAACCACCGCCTTGGGCAGTCCGGTGGTGCCAGATGTATAATATAGGAAGGCTAGGTCTTCTGGCTCAGGCTTCACATAGGGCGGGAGAGTGGAGGCATCACCGCGGCAGCTCTCAATATTGTTCTCCACGCCCTCCAAAGGCCCAGCGACCCATATCGGTCCACCCGCCGGTAGAACGGCAGTAATATTCGTAACGAGTGCTGGATCTGGTAGAATAGCGGCACCCTGGATGCCACCCGCCGCACACAGGCCCGCTACTTCCTCTGGTTTGAGGCGAAAATTGATCATTGCCGGCACTGCGTTCAGCCGCATAAGTGCGAGGACAAAAATTGAATGTTCCAAGGTCGTGGGCAACGCTGTCGCAACGCGCGAGCCTGCGCCAATCCCGGCAGCAGCCAAACCCGCCGCAAACTGATCTACCTCCAGCAACAGTTCTCCGTACGTCAGCTTACGACCGCTAGCATCATCGACGAGTGCAGGGTGGTGTGGCGTGCGTTCCGCCGAAAGCCAGACCAATTCATATCCAGTAAGCATTTACCCTCCATTCGGATTAATGATCACATGTACACTGTCCAAATTCCATGGTGGTATCAATATGATGAAATATCAAAACCTGTTTCTGCCAAAAGTTTTAAGGGTGTAGGTCCTGTAAAAATTCACAGAGCTTTTTGAGACAGGCTTCGCGGTCGGGATGGAATGCAGCACTGATCCACCATTTCTCGATCGTCGACAAGATTATGCCAATCTGAGGTCCCTCTTCTATACCGGCTCTTAGAAGATCGGCACCGTTGAGAGGAAACCGGGGCCGGGTCCAAGTGGAAGCTATATCCCAAATGGTTTTCCAATCGTCCTCTACATCGATTTGCTTGGTTCTATCTGAGGTGATCTGGTCGGCCCACTCGAGCAAAATCAGATCGCAGACAACTTCTGTACCCAGATCGTACATTAAACACGAGAGCGGTCCCTGTTTCATACCGGCAGATGCCTGCCCCTGATTAGCACTAAGACTGCGCATCCGGGCGGTCTCACCGCCCGATAACCTTAAGCGCGCTGCAATTTTTGACACAGCCGCCTCGTTATCTAGGGTGAGCGCGCTCAGTCTGCGGATGGGATCCGGCGTAGAAGCAACGCATTTCTCAACCGCAGAAAGTGAAGTTAGACGAGGCACAGAGGCTTTTGTGGCAAAAATTACTCCCAACAAACCGATATCTTCCATTACATTAAACACCGGTCCCGGCTCCGGTGCGCGGAGGGTTCGGCTAAGTTCACGCCATATCCGCTCGCCGGACAGATTTTTTGCCTTTAGGGCCATCTCCTGGCAGGCGGCCACACCTTCGGGATCAGGTTCCAATTTTCCATACGTTGCGTGAAATCTGAAAAAACGCAAAATTCGCAGGTAATCCTCAGCAATGCGATCGCTGGGTCTTCCTATAAATCTGACCCGACCTTCATGTAGGTCAGCCAACCCGCCAACATAGTCATGGAGCGTGCCGTCGCGCCCTAAATACATCCCGTTAATCGTGAAGTCTCGGCGCCGGGCATCTTCAGCCCAGTCTGTGGTATATGCGACCGTGGCGTGGCGCCCATCAGTCTTGATGTCGCGCCGAAGCGTCGTAACATGGAAGGCGCGTGTTTGGGGAACAACCGTCAAGGTGCCGTGGACGACCCCGGTGGGCACACTCTTGATATGACACCCCTTCAGCATTTCCCGCACCCGGGCCGGCTCCGCATCGGTCGCTACATCAATGTCAGCAATCGGCCTTTGCAAAATAGCGTCACGGACGCAGCCCCCGACAAAGCGCACGGATGCACCACCCGCCTGAAGTGCATCAAACAATTCCATAACATCCGATGCAACCATCGATTCCGGTAGTGTAATCGTCTCAATACCAGTCACTTGGAATTCTTCTGTACCTCGCCGGCTGGCTGGCGTTTCTCGCTCTCTTCGACCCGATCAACATCGAGTGCTTTATATGGTGTTTCAGCGAACTGGTCGTGCACAAACAAGAAAATTCCTACTGTCAAAATCATCAATAGAAAACCAGCGCCGAGAAGTTTGCCGTGAGGGGCAATCTCCAAATTGGGAGGCGCCTGATCACCTGTTGTCGGATCAATTCTGGGGGTCCCGGAGAATACCTTCCATATATACCATGCCGCGAAGGGCACGATCAGAGGTATTAGCGTGAGTAAAAGAAATCGGATCATGTCTGTTTCAAAGTATTTCCAAGAGCCACTAATAAACGTGCGGTCAGTCCCCAGATATAATAGCCGTTATAGGGTAGTACATAGAACTTTCTCTCTAGGCCTTCCATCAGGCGCGTCTCGATCTTGTGATTGGCGGAATCAATCACAAACGAAAGCGGCATCTCGAAAATTTTGGCTACCTCACTCGGGTTGGCGACAAAACGGACGCTACCACTAATTAGTCCAACCACTGGGGTCACCTGAAATCCGCTGCCGGTGGTTCGCTGACCCAACCGACCTAAAATTTCCACCTGATCGAGCGGTAAGCCGATTTCTTCTTTCGATTCCCGCAACGCGGTTTCTTCTGGGCTACTATCGTCATCTTCGGTTTTGCCACCGGGAAAGGAAATCTGCCCTGCGTGGCTGTTTAGGTGGCTAGTCCGTTGTGTAAGGAGCACGGTCATCCCGCCACCCCGATCTATCAGTGGCACCAGAACGGCAGCCGAGATTGCGCGTTTTGGCATGACGTCTTTGTTTTGACAAATCCAGCCAGAGGGCGTGTCTCTGTCATCCAAGGATGGTGGATCGATCCCGGGCCCCTCAAATGCGCTGATAACACACGATCTGCCGTCATCCATTTTCCAACGCCCCAATCTCGCAGAAGATACCGTCGCTCCAAACACCTAATAAGGATTTGCCATTCCGCCGCCGCTCCTCGCCTATCTCAACAAGTTCATAAAAAACAGCACGAACGATTAGTGCTTCAAGCCCATCTCTAATCTGCAGATATGGCCTTGGCTCCGCGGTCTGTTCATCAATTTGTACCCTGATCATATGATCCGGACCTGCGGCAACTGTTTCATCGAGATTGGTACGAAAAATCAGTCTTTGGTGTTTACCTACCCCCTCAACCATCATTTCAACGGCTGTAAAGGGTGCATCATCTACGTTGATACGGCACACTTCAGCCGGCGTGACCAACCAGAATTCGCCATTTTCTTCTCGGCGCAAAACACTGGCGAACAATTTCACAAGGGGTTTCCGGAGGATCGGAGATCCCAAATAGTGCCACGTCCCATCGGAAGTAACACGGATGTCAATATCGCCACACATCTTTGGGCCGCCGAGTGAATCCACGGAAATCCCGCCATCGGCATTACTTTGGCCCAAGGCACTTTCAAGACTGGTTAAAGACGCTGTAGACATATCGCCAACATACCCTGTTTCCGAAAATGTATGGCACCAATACCCAAACCAGCAAACAAATATCACACTACTTGCGGCTGTATACATTTTATTAATTAGGGGTTTTGAAGGTCGGTAATCGCCCGAGTTGACCCAGAAATGAATTCTTACGAAGAATTTGTTGCAACTTAAAGTTACGAATGTCGCAACCCCGGACTTGCAAATTTGACTTCAGAAAAAGAGAAAATTTATGATAGAGTTGCCGCTAGATGTCGTTGTGAGGCAGGCAGCAATAAAAAATGAGGGAAGAGATATGAGCGCACCAGTCGTAGAAACATCAAAGGATCCAGCATTAAATTTAAATTTTTTATCGCATGGGACGCTGGAATCCAAAAATTTGGATCGGGCGCGCGAGTTCTATACCGAATTTCTGGGGCTCGAGGTGGTCAGGACTAGCCCCGTTTCACTGCTCATTCGGCTGGGTGGCAACAACACAATCGCCGTGGTTGAACAGAAGAACAGCGAAGACGAAATGCCGTTGCTGAACCACAACGGGTTAGACGTCAAAACGCAGGCAGAGGTTGACAAGGCATACAAGACCGTGATTGAGCAAAAAGAAATCTGGGGGCTTCACAAAATTAGCAAACCCCGCCTACAGCATGGTACGTATGCCTTCTTTTTCTGGGATATGGACAATAACTGCTGGGAAATCTTGACCAATCCCGAAGGCGGGTATACATGGCTTTTTGAGCAGGGTGATCTCAAAGGCAAGGGGCATCTGGACAAAAACTTTGAACGTCCCGGATAGTGCCGCGGGCCGTTTCTTAGATTGGAAATAGTCTGATTTTCGGTGATGGTCTTTTGCTAGTTGCGCGGACGGAGACCCGCGCCAACTATTCTATTGAATTCCAAGACCCGTGCATAACGACAGGACAAAAGCCTGCACCAAATAGACGTCCTTGACTGCGGGTACTGCTAGGGCACCGACCAAGAGCAGCGCTCCAACCAGTAAATACTCTGGTTTTACGATGCGGCCGCGCTTTCCAGCGTCCTTTTTCAGCTTAAAGTGCATGTCTCTAATCTAACGTAGAAGGTCCAAGTTTAATATATCAAACAATTAAATGCGGTTAAATTTAAAAACTCTGTCGCAATAGCTATTGTTCGATGAGATTTTCCCAAACAAACAGTTGAAAGAAAATTTCCCGTAAGATACTGTCCGATCAGTATGTAAATGGAGCCGACTGGTGGATGCGCAAACCGAACATATGATTGTCTCTGATAATCGGGGCCGACCGGCAACCAAGCGCGAGCAGCGAGCGGCTAGTATTGAAGCGCTCACGGCCAAAGCACTGACCCTGTTCATCACACAAGGGTACCATGCGACAACCGTAGAGGAAATCGCACAAGCTGCAGGTCTTACCAAGGGTGCGGTATATTTTTATTTCAAGAGTAAAGCCAACGTTCTCAAAGCCTTGCTCGACAGCACTGAAGAGTTGACCGTCGAGCCCACCCTCGCAGCGATGGAAGCTGCAGGATTTGATCCAAAGGATCGATTGAACGCATTCGTTCGGTCACAGTCGGTTATCGGAGCGGAAAAAACTGAATATATGCTCCTGGCAATCCTGATGAGTGCAGAGTTCAATGGCTCGGGCGACGAAATCGAACTCCGTTTAATAGAACTGATGGCTCGGATGGAAGACGCCCTGCGTGAAACAGTCGCAACGGGGCAAAACAAGGGCTTGTTTCGCAAGGGAATTGGGGCCAATGAGTTGGCAAGTGTTATCATGGCGACAAACAAGGGATGTTACGTTGAATGGTACATGCGGGGAGCAGATTTGAAGGGCCAGGACTTTGCCCGCGCGTTCCGCGACTTCGTGTTCGACGGCGTCGCAGCAAAATAGTATGACCGCCGCAAAGCAGGTTAATCAAGAAAATCTTAAGAAACCATCACGTCAGTCCAAGAAAGGCAACAATCGAATGGCTACGGCATTAAAAGAACTCCAGGAAGATCCGCGGGAGCGGGCGCTGCAAGAACGCGTTGCAGCGGGGCATCAGCTGGAAGATGTCGAGGAAATGACGCCGCGTTACAGGGATGTACTGGTGAATACCATCCATATCGCGGCTGATTTGGAGGTTGTTACGTTGCCAACCTATTCCCCGGCTATCAAGACGTCACCTACGCTGGAGGACAAGATAGCGATCGCTGCAGCGTGTCAAGACGAACTGGGTCATGCCCAGATGATGTACCGCATTCTTGAAGATTTTGGATACGATACTCATGGCTTCCTGTTTGACCGCGATCCGGAACAATGGCGTACGTTCCAAATGCTGGAATTTCCGCATGAAGACTATATCGAATCTGTTGTCTCAATGTGCTATGGAGATCGGGCGGGTTATATCACAACAGTGGATTTAGAAGAAAACTGCTCTTATGCACCTTTCGCACGGTCACTGCGGAAAGTGAACTACGAAGAGACATTCCACGTGAGTCATGGAGAACGTTGGACCCGCTTTTTTTGGAACCAATCCGATGAAAGCCGCCGCCGGGTGCAAGAAACAGTCGATTTTTACTTTCCACTTTGTGCCGCTTGGTTTGGGATGCCCGATAACCTGAAAACTCGAACTGACCAACTCGCATACCGAATTCGCGGCGCTTCAAATGACGAAATGCGGCAGAAATGGTTATCTCGAGTCGTACCATTCTCTGAAACGGTCGGCATAAAGGTACCGGCACATTACGACACCCATCAGGGGAAATACGTTTTGGACTACGAACCGCCAATCTATCTCGACGAGGAAAAGCGGCAATGGGACTATGACCGCAACATCACATGGGAGGAGCAGCTGAAAGTATGGAAGAAAGGATCGAAACATAAGGTTCCATCAATTGCACGAGTAATTTCCGAGGAATGGGGAAATGAGCTCTGGTAAACGTTCGCCCGCAAAATAGACACTCATTGGCGTACAACATACGAATAGGAACGCGATGACCAACGAGACCATGCTGCCGTCCCAGGAAGACCTCGTAACGGCGCTGGAGGATGTGCACGATCCACATGTACCAGTGAGTCTGCGCCGCATGGGGATGCTGCGTGAAATCAATGTTGGGAAAGACGGTATTGTCAGCGTTCAGGTATGTATCCCCTGCATGGGATGTCCTGGCGTTGGTATGCTTCGAGAAAACGTGCGCACAGCAGTGCTCTCGGTTCCCGGTGTCGTTGATGTCGTTGTAGAGGAAGGATGGCACCTGCCCTGGTCGCGCGACCTGATAGAACCAGAGGTCAGAGACATGATGCGCGCCAACGGCATACAGGTCTGACAGAGGAAAATCGAAAATGACGACAAAGATAAAGTCAAAAAAAAAGATTAATCAGAAACGCGAACGGGGTGGTAAGGAACCAAAGTACTACGAAGTCTTTGCACGAAAGGATTCTAATTCAGATCTTTCCCACGTGGGCTCGGTCGAAGCACCAAACGATGAGTTGGCTCAAGTACGAGCATGGTACATTTACGATCAACATCGTTGGCGTGAAATGTGCGTTGTACCATTGGAAGCGATTATTACAGTTACCGAAGAAGGCAAGTCTGCCAAAATTAAAATGGGCTGAGGCAGGAAGGGAAGAACGAACAATGGCATACACCCCCGGAAATCCCGGCACTCTGCTGGACAACGATTTCAAGAATGACCTACTGGCAATCGCCGACACCAAGCTGGTACTCGGTAACTGGTATGCGGAGTGCGTCATGAACGGTCGGTCGCTGCCAGATTTTGCTGCCATTCTCGGGATGTGCACCTCAAATTACGGTCACACCCGAGCCATCTATCAATACCTTGCCGCGCATGGGCACGACTACGAACGTCTGGAACGTGGCCGTGGACCGGAGGCAATACATTCGTCGAACCTGCTTGACGAAGCGCCGGGTGGTTGGGAGGATTTTATCGTATCAACTTGGCTTGCGGAGCTTTCCACTTGGCTGCTGGTCTCAGGTTTTTTAAATCATGACGATCGTGCAATAGCAGGATTGGCCAAAAAGATCGGCGAGGAGACCTATTTCCATCTTAAGTACTCAAATGGCTGGTTTCAGATTATTGGCGAAGGTAAAAAACAGACACAACTTTTTCAGCAGGCGTATGCAAAACGTTTCCCTTTGGCACTCAAATGGTTTGGTCCGTCCCGGCGAACTGATCCCCTACACGAGGCCGGCATCCGGGACATACCGTTAAAAAAACTTCGTGATGCGTTTATCAAAGAGTCAGCAGGCGCAAAAAAACAGTTGGGCGCGGAGCTTTTTCAGGAAAGGCGTCCCAGTTTCACCAAAGATTGGCGCTCAGGCGCACGACGCTTCGGCAGGATGCCCGATGGCCTATTCGAAGTCATACGGTTTAAGGATACAGAACTTGCCCATTAATGGACCTAATGCACGCAGCACCGGTATTTCGGAAAATTACGCAGCGCGCCATCGCGACCTTCATACTGACGATCCGGATTTTGAAGGTGTTGTATGCCCTGAATGTAATAATCAAGACCTCGAAGTAGTGTCACTTTTTGGCGGGGCGGCTTCAGAGATAATGTTCCGTTGCAGCGGGTGCGACACAAGCTTCAACTGGATCAAGTGGCGCGGAAAGCTACCGCCTGCGCCGTCTACAAACACCTGAACACGCGGACACGGCTAGTGATAGACTATCCGCATGCGCCCCTTCTTTCGGCGACCTCGGCAACCGAAGGCCGCCGCTCAGAGATGACCGATCCTGGAATTCCTCGGCCAGAAATTCATGCAGAGGATGCGCTGCTGTCCCGACGATCAATTCGGGCATTCCTAGACAAACCCGTACCGAAGGCTTTTCTTCGGCGAATTCTTGAGGCAGCCCGCTGGGCGCCATCCGGATCTAATATTCAACCCTGGAAGATACACGTACTCACCGGTGACGCCCGCCGGCATTACACAGATGCAATTCTTAAAGCGGAAAGTAATGGTGAACTCAACACCATGGAATATCACTACTATCCGCCCGAATGGCGAGAACCTTTTCTAGCACGCCGGCGGGCATGTGGTTTTGGACTTTATGGTGCTATGGGCATCACCCGCAAAGACACGACCGCCCGCCGAGAAGCCTATATGGAAAATTTCAATTTTTTTGGCGCTTCTGTGGGTCTGCTATTCTGGATACCGTCGGATCTAGAACACGGGTCTTGGTTAGACTACGGCACATTCATCCACTCCATCTCTATCGCAGCGCGCGGCTGGGGTCTGTCAACGATAGCACAAGGCGCCCTCGGCGAATTTCCACATGTTGCCCATGAAATGTTTGATGTTACCAACGATTATAAACTGATTGGCGGCATGAGCATTGGTTGGCCAGATGATAAAGCACCGGTGAACCTGTTCCAGCCGACAAGACTGGATGTTGACGAATTCACCACATGGCTTGATTGAAGGAATTATGGATTACCACAAATATGGTACGCTGCTCTTTGAAAAACGCAATTCCGTTCTCACTGTTACATTAAACCGCCCTGATAAACTGAATGCCATCGACGGCGCAATGCATGAAGAGCTTTCGCACGTTTTCGAAGATATTAACCGCGACCAATCGACGGACATAGTTATCCTGACGGGAGCAGGCCGCGCATTCTGTGCCGGGGGCGACGTAGACTGGCTGCAGAGCCTGATCGATGACCCCTGGGGGTGGGAAACTCTGTCAGAAGAAGGCAAAAGATCCATGATGTCCATTCTCGACTGTCGCCAACCGGTCATTGCCAAAGTCAACGGCGCCGCAGCCGGCCTTGGCGCAACACTGGCCCTTTACTGTGACATCATCATGGCCGCGGACACCGCGCGCATTGGCGATCCCCACGTAAAGGTTGGCCTGACCGCAGGCGACGGTGGGTCAGGTATCTGGCCCTATCTAATTGGCTTCGCTCGCGCGCGGGAGTTTCTCTACACCGGCGAAATGCTCTCAGCCGACCGCGCCGCAGATATCGGACTTATAAACCGCAGCGTTCCCGCAGACGAACTGGACCATGTCGTCCGCGAGTTTGCCGATAATCTGGCCGAAGGTGCCATTCGCGCCATACAATGGACCAAACAGGCTATTAATGCCCCATTGAAGCAGCTTGTATCGACCAATCTTGATTATTCCCTGTCACTGGAATCCAAATCCAACCTCACAGAAGATCATCAGGAAGGCATCAACGCACTTCGTCAAAAGCGGAAACCTGTTTTCAAAGGAAGGTAGTCGAAAAGAAAAAAGGGCCGACAAACACCAACCCTTTTGCTCGCTATTTTTGATTTACATTTATCGGGTTATCGCAGCCGATGCTTTTATTAGCTTGTACATTGGTGCATTTTTCGGATCCTGCATGAATATTTGGTCTCCCACGGGCCGTAGCTTGTCCAATGCCGCCTTGCGTTCTGCTTCTGCCAGAAGAACGACCGTTCCACCTTCTTCATTTCATTTATTGTACTAGGTTTTGGTATCATCTTCAGACCACTGAAGCGCCTTCGACGTTACACCCCTACCCACTTCATCCAGAATTTTGCGCTCTTTCTGAGACAGCTTTGCCAACTGCTTTGCACTGGTGCACATGAATGTAGGAATTTAGGTAAAGTGGGTTGGTGTAAGATATTCGGCAGCCGTATAGAATTTGGAGGGGCCATAACCACAACGCAGAACTGGCTCCATCCAGCACACGCCGTTGAATTGATGGTAACACTTCAGAATAGGCCATAGGTGTTCCGGCAGTACCCAGTGAGCGCATGATTGCCAACTCCATCAGTGAAGCGAGAACGCGGATTTTCTTCCCCCTGACGTCAGCTAATGTCCGGACGAACCCACGCATCGCGAGCGGCGAGGCGCCCTGGCGCTATATATGTGCCGGTTGCACCATTCGAGGTTGCAAGATTTACAAACTTATCACGAACACTTGCGTGATTAAGGGTCCTTGTAAGATAACCAATATTGTCAAACAATCCAGGGGCACCCGGGGCGGCGAAAGCAGGATTAAGACCCTTAAAAACCTGGTGGAGATGTGAATGCTTCCTGCGTACCCTGCACAACACCCTCTATCTGACGCGGAATTTTCCCAAGTTGGGCCGCCGGAAACACCTATACAGAAATGGACCCCCCGGTGCGCTTATTGACTTCCTTAGCAATCCATTTCGCAGATTTGTGCTGCCCATCATTTATGGTGACAAAGCGTATCTTCATCACTGTCGCTGCCAGTGACAACACCGGCGCGACCGCGGTAAAGGCTGCCATTATCGATAAAACAAAAGCTCTTAACATAATTTCAACCCTCCCAGTTAAGTTTCAAATTTATCTTGAACCCACGATAATAGGCATTGCAAAGACATGAACATGAGATAAATCTCCGCTTTAGCGCTCCTGACCTTAAATGTCACACCAGATTGTATTCATTATCAATTTTCCAAAGGCCATCAATGGCGAAATTTGATCGAAGCATCATTTCTCCCGCAGAAATGGAATGGCACTTCAACCCGCGCGTAACCGTGCCAGACAGAACCATCTATATGACGCATCGGAATTATGCGAATGATCGGGTTCTTAAGAATCTTGCCCGGATTCCGGACCTACGTTACGGGCCCAACCCAGGTGAATCACTCGATATATATCCAGCTAAATCTGGCGCGGCACCAGTCCTGGTATACATTCACGGCGGCTATTGGCGTGCTGGTTACAAAGAGGATTGGGCCTTTGTTGCGGGGCCTTTGGTGGACTGCGGTGCGACCGTCGTTGTTTTGAACTACGACCTATGTCCGACCATAAGTCTGGATGATTTGGTTTCTGAAATACGCCGTGCAATGATTTGGATATTCCATAACATAGGTAAACACGGTGGCAATCCTCATCAAATGTTTATTTCAGGGAGTTCGGCCGGAGCCCATCTATGCGCCATGATGCTGGGCCAGAAATGGTGGGAAGAAGGACTGCCGCGCGAGCTAATCAGGGGGGCCGTCCTCATCACCGGCATTTACGATGTCCTCCCGGTTCTCGACATCAGCGTTAACGAAGACATCCGACTTGACTCAATGGCGGCAGAGCGCAACAGCCCCATGCGTTTGCCACCACAAATAAGTGGGCCGCTTTTGGCCGCAGTTGGCGCGAACGAAGCGGAAGGCTGGAAACAACAGACGCGCGACTATGTCGCTATGTGCGAAACCAACAATATAAAATGCGATTTCCTAGAATTGCCGGACCAGGATCATTTTTCACTGGGGACAGTGCTTGGTGACAGCGATAACCCGCTGGTAAGAACCATGCTCGGTCAGATGGGGCTCATTTAATTCTAACCTGACTACCCAACCTTCGCATCAAATCGCAAAAAACTGGCGGGCCGCTCCTCCGCTTTACCGTCAATAACATTATGAAAACTCCCCAACGCCAGCAGCTTGGCTCCACTGCGGTAAAGGTTGCATCGCAATTCGAAGCGCTCACCCACCATCCCCGGGCGTCGGAAAATAACGCGCGAACCGGTAGCTGACATTCGAGAGAGCGGGAGGCCCGCGTCGGCCGCCAATACCCCCATTCTATTTTCCATGGCATACAGGTATTCGCGGGCGTGTACATGAAGGAAAACATCCGAGTTTGCCATCGTCCACACACTGCGTAACGGGGGTTGCGTCTCCGTAAAAACAGGTTCGTACCCACTGGGTACCTGACGGAGCGTGTCTATTGTGGGGAATTCACCCTCGAAATCCTGTGGCTTCAAAAACTCAAGATTGCGTGGCACATCAGCCACAGATCGGTCGCCGGGTGGATTTCTGGGACGGGTAAGCATATGGATGACCCTACTTCGGCCCGCCACTGCAAGATTCCCCAGAGGTGGGTCGAACCCTACAGCGGGTGCAGGCCCTGTCACTTCGCGACTGTTTAACACCCCACGTGTCTCTATCACCAGTCGTTGTGTTGGCCCGTCTCGACCATCAACCAGAGCATTTTGCAGCGTCAGGCGCAATTCGGTCTCAAGCGCCTCGTCATAACCATATTCACGAGGAAAGGCATTAAACTCCTGATAATACTGGCCCGGAGCTATTCCCTCGTCTATTCCCATCTGTCGGAACTGAAGTTGTTCCTGCATGTCTTCAAAGACTGGCCGCAAGCCGGGACCAATAAACATTCGAATCTTCAGGTTACGGTTCTGGTCAATATCACCAACATCGACCCGATGGAATCCACGCCGAACGAGCACGCCGCGTTCAACGGTAATTTCTGCTGGATTAATCATTTCACAACACGTCCCGACAGGGGCACCCTCAACCGGATTGGACCATTTCGGCCATTTCCCGCAAGGCGGCCCGATCCACCTTCTTGGCCGACGTAAGCGGTAGTTCGGTCATGATCGAAACTGTTCTTGGGTGCATATAAGGTGCACCGTTTTCAAAATAATAGGATTTTAACTCTTCGGGTGTTGTACCCCCAGAGACCCTTTCAACAACGAACGCTACTGGTACCTCCCCCTTGACGGCATCGGAACGGGGTACAACCGCGACATCAGCTATGTTTTCGTGTTCCATCAGCACATTCTCTACTTCTTTTGGATAGAATACCTCGCCGGCGCAGGCGATGCGATCATCCTCACGTCCGATAATTTCAATATAGCCCTGTTCATCCGCCCGCGCGATATCACTGGTACGCAACCAACCTCCCGGAAGTAACCGCTGCGCAGTGACGTCAGGTAAATTGTGATAGCCAACAAGGTTTCCGGGACTGCGGACGAGCAGTTCTCCCTTCTCCCCCTGCAATACATCCTGCCGTGGACTAGCGGGGTCGACAATGCGTAATTCAACATCGGGATAGGGCAAGCCAGTCGTTCCCTGCTTTATTATTCCCCACCGGGGCGTGTTGCAGACAAAACCACACTCGGTGAGGCCATAGGCTTCTAACATCGGGGCCATGCGATCAGAAAATTTGGAAAGCAGATCCTCTGGGACCTCCGAGGAACCGCAGATCACGAAGTTCAGAGACGAACAGTCATTAACCTCCAATGCCTGCTCTTCCATTAGCATCAATTTGTACATTGCCGGGACACCCGTAGTGTAGGTACAGCGCTCCTTTGCGATGACCTCGATCATTTCGACTGGGTCAACGTCATGCAAAATCACCGTAGACCCGCCACTTTCAAGCATGGAAAAAAGGCCAGCAAACATGCCGTTTGCATGAAACATCGGCACAGCCAGAAGGCAACGTTCGTCAGGTCCAAATAAAAGCGCCCGTCTAAGGTTCCTCGTTGACCAAACCATTGCCGCGTGGGTTAAGAGGACGCCCTTCGGTTTTCCCGTCGACCCGGAAGTATATGAGATCGAGGCTATTGCTTCTTCCGCCACAGCTTCAACAAATCGATCGCTGGATTGGGCCATAAGCCATGGATCATAATCCGTGGTGCCTTCCACTTCCGCGTCCATCAGAATTACGTGCTCGAGACCCTCAACATCTCGCCCCAGGCGCGCTGCTTCATTCTCAAAATCTCCAGACGCGAAAAGAACCCGGGCTCCGCAGTCATCCATAATGTGCATCAGCGTGGTGTAATGTGCCCGCGTCGTCGCAGGTGTAACGGAAGCACCTGTGCGGAGGGCTCCAAGCATTGTTTCGACGAAACGGTGATCGTTCTTTACGAGGACGGCCACGTGATCTCCCACCCCGATTTCCAGCTTTTTCAACCCGCGGGCTACCCGGTTTATTCGAGCGTCAAGTTCCGAATATGTGATGCGATCCTTACCGTAAATTAGTGCCTCTTTGTTCGGCCAGACCTTAACAGCATCATCTATGATACATCCAAAGTTCACCTGCGGTCCTCTTCCTACTACTCCGTCACATGGCAGCCGGGTCTATGCTGGTTCTATCTCTTCCACGCTACCACAGAACTCGAAGCATTCCATCAGCAGACCGTGCAACGAGCTAGGCCTTATCCAGTTAGCTTTCAAAGTTTCTACTCGGTACCGGGCGGCAGCCGTGCCGGGTGGAAATATATACGGTTCAGGCAATACCCATTCTATACCCTGCGTCACCCATTCCGCCATCGCGTCTTCAAGATGGTCCACACGTACCGCGAAGGACAGTACTCCCTCACCGCGCCGATCAAGAAATTTCTGCACGGTAGAAGTCGGATCAGTCGGAGCCACGAGCGATATTGCTCCCTTGTTGCCTAATGGAAACGTTACGTCAGTAATCTGTGCGGGAGGCTTCGGCATCACGTTGGGTGCAATTGCGTTGAGGCCTAGTGCCCGGAATTTCGAAACGGCAGCCTGCTGATCATCCACTGCATAGTTGACGGTGATATATTCAAGAATCCGTGCCATAAGCTTAATTCGTCTTCTTAGTACCGGGGTCGTTATACACGCCGGCCTGCTTGGCCTGTTCGCGCAATTCCCGGATATCAGCCATTACGTCTTCGGGTGGCCGCATGAAATTCTTTGGAACCTTAAAGTGGGGTATTACGTATCGGCCGAACATTTCTATCGACTTCATGATCTTTGCGTGAGGCACGCTGTCAATCCGGAGTGCGAAAGTATTGACCCCACAGGCGCGCAAACGCTCAATGGAACGAATGCAACTCTCGGGCGAACCAAATACGGCAGAACCGGATTCTTCCTGAAAATAATCGAGATTGGTGGCTTTCTGGGCAACTTGTTGCACCTTTGCCATATAGGCATAGCTTTTTGCCACCTTCGCGAGCCGTGGATAGCCGTCCAGTGCGATTTGTAACCATTTGACATTTCCCTCCCCAGCTTCTTCACGCGCGATCTCGTCGGTCTCAGCACAATAGGCTTGTAAAAGCGCGCCCACGCGCCGGCGATCTACAGAGTTTCCTGCAGCTTCCTGTGCGTCAGCCTCTTTTTTGTATTCGGCAATTGATTTGGCTAGGGGCTCATATCCCATGTAGTTTGACCAGCTGAAAACACCAATCCCTAGCTGGGCCGCCATAATGTGGGACTCGTGACTGGTCGCCGCCATGTACATGGGCGGATGTGGTGTTTGCAAGGGTTTGGGAATTAAAGACCTTGGGGGAATCTGGTAATGTTCTCCGTAGAACATGAACGGGTCCTCGGTGAAGGCTTTCTTCAAAATCTGAATTCCCTCATGAACCTCGGAACGGCTTTGTTCCAAATCTACGCCGAAGGCCCGGAGCGCCAGTGTGGTGTTACCACGTCCAATTCCTAATTCTATGCGTCCGTCAGATAAAATGTCCTGAACGCTAGTCCGTGATGCGATCCGAAGCGCGTGGTTGATATTTTTTGGCAAAAGGGTGATGGCATGCGCAAAACGCAGGGTTTTGGTCAGCGAGAACAGATAGGCGAATAGTACCTCCGGGCAGGACGTCGAAATGCCGCCAATCGCATACTGCTGCTCTGACACACCAAAAGAATCAAATCCCCATTTTTCCGCGTGAATCGCCTGTTCAATAAGTTCCTTGTATCGAACTTGGTAAGATTCCCCGTCGAGGGTCTCTCCCTCAGAGAAATACATAAACTGCATAAAGTCGGCTCCCTATCCGCGCCGGTGTAAAGTCGGAAAACTGGCCCCGACGGGGTGCGGTACGTTATTGTCGGAGGAACGCCAGTCTTGCGCAAGTATGCCCCTTGAAACAAAGAGGCGTCGCATTTGATTATGCAGCTTGGCGAAAACGAATTAACCCGTCACTTTCACGAACGCGCTCCAAGGCACCATCACAGACTAGGTAATTAAGGTGAGCCAAGGTCTCCCCCATCGCAAAACTGAACTCAAATACGCCAATTTCACGCTTGAACAAAGCCGGAATCACCTCTGCGGCGGTCTGCGGTTTGACGCATCTGTCGTTGGCAACATCGAGCCGTGACTGATGATGTGCACGCAGATCATCCATGCGACCATGCAAGCCGCGAAACGGATAGTCGTGGGATGGTAAAACGAGAACATCTTCCGGAAGATGACGAAACTTATCAAAACTTGCAAAATATTGACGCAACGGATCACCGTCCGGTTCAGTGTACAACAGACTGATATTGGGGCTTATCCGGGGTAAAATTTGATCGCCGGAAATTAGAACATTTAGGTCGGGACACCACAGCGAAGCATGTTCAGGGGTATGACCACCCGCGGTAATCACATTCCATATGCGCCCTCCAATCTGGATTTCCTCCATGTCCTGAATGCGTCTAACGGTTTCAGGCAAACGGTACCAAGGGTCTCGAAATGACTCCTTGACCTTTTTGAAACCAATCGTCATGTCGGGAGGGGCCCCGTTACTCCGATAGAATTCGAGCCACCGATCAAAATTGTGCGTCAATGTTTCGGAGGCTGCGAAATGGCCCTGAAGCCATTCTGTATATGTCATCCAAAGTGGTGCGGCATAACGTTCCTCGAACCAGCCAGCGAGACCCATATGATCTGGGTGAAAATGCGAACAGATTGTCCGGACAATAGGAGCACCGCCGGCCATTCCAGTCAAAATGGAGTCCCAGGTCTTTTTCGACGTATCAACGTTGTACCCCGTGTCGACGATGGTCCAGCCATCCCCATCGCGAAGCATCCAAAGATTGATGTGGTTGAGGGCAAACGGCAACTCCATCCGCACCCAGTGGACACCGGGCACCACCTCCTTGGTCTCGCCATATCGCAATTCGGAAAATGGATAAACTGTGGAAAACGTCATGGCCGGGTTTATAGAATGCCTGCTTATTGGCCGCAATACGGGGCGAGGAACCGTTCTATCCTCGCCACCACTAAGTCCGGATCCTCCAACTGGGGAAAATGTCCCAAACCCTCTATCATATCGACCTGGGCATGTTTAACGGCATTTTTGATGCCCTCAAGCTGGCTCGGGAGGCCATAGGCATCCTTCGAACCTTGGATGGACAGGAGCGGAATGTTAATTGCCGCAATCTCGTGACATATATCCCAAGAATCGTAGAGTGTTCTCTGCCACACCTCAGCCCAGCACTTTAGCAGGTGATCTGCACGTTCACCGTGGAAACGGGTCATCCAGTCAGGGGTGTTGCCATCGCGATACATTTTATTATGCCGCAGAACCTGTCCGTATGTCAGATCGTCACGACGCACATGAGCTGCTACGGTGACAATTGCCCGCACCCGACCAGTGTAACGGGCGCCATGTAAAAGAGCCACAGTACCGCCATCGGAATGCCCGATCAGGCAGCAGTCCGTGATGCCAGCAACTTCCAGAACATCCTCGAGAAAATCAGCCGCTTCACCCATAAAATCTAATGGAAATTCATCCTCATGATCGGATCGGCCGTACCCCAGTCGATCAAAGACAAACGCAGGCAGGTCCAACGCGCTCGCCGTCTGTTCAGGAAATCTGCGCATGGTGCCGACACTGCCAAGCCCGTCATGAAGAAAGACGAGCGAAGGTCTGTCATCGACCGGAGGACAACGCCAGACTCCGAAGATCGAGCGCCCCTGCACGGTTAGCCAAGTAGCGCCATCAACGTTGTCCGGAGGGTCACTTACTTGAGACAGGCCAGGACGCGGAGTATGCATGGTGTTTGAACGGTATCAGCCATGCCCGGGTTTGTTAACATAGGAGTTTGTTAAAATTGGGGAAAAAGCTTCGTAGCGTGATCTATTCTGTCACTCCGCAAATTTATACAAACAGCACCAACTGCAAGGACGATATTATTCTTGGTAGACGCTCTCGACCGCAAATCCACTTCGCATGCCATCTCAGCCTGCATAATCGAAATGGGATTGCGAATTCATACGGAGTAAATGTCGTTACGGGGGAAGCAAATGCCTATACTGAGGTGACTGAGCTTTGTCTATACCGCGAATGAACGGCGCCGGGTTCCGTAAAACAGGAAAACACAACCCGACGAAAAGGCGCAACCCACCAGAACGTTTTGACAATAGAGGAAATGACGACGGTACCACATTTTTCGGAATCGATCTGTATCATTAAACACTTATTAATTTGAGAAGGGCACATGGACCAACCTGTCCCCGAAGTTTAAATGATACAAATTAACTGATTTTGCCAGAAGAAAGAAAATCCAGTTGCCGCTGCATAGCCTCAAGCTGAACTCTCAGGAGGTCTATAGCCTCCGCGGATTCTCGCGTTTCCGATATCATTTCTGGTTGAATAGCCTTACTTGCAGGTACTCCAGATTTGAAAGATTCCATCATGCTCATGGCCTGTTCAAACACAGCCATGTTTTTGCGGTCCACTTCCTCAAACGAGGATAAGGGAGACATATCGTCAAAAGCATTCTCCAAAGATTTCCGCATGTTTTCTTGGTTGTGGGCGAAAGACCGCATCGCAATATCGAGGTATTGTGGAACCAGACCTTGCAAACTATCGCCGTAAAAGCTTATCAACTGACGTAAAAATCCGGTAGGCAGTAAACTGTGCCCCTTCGCCTCCTGCTCTACGATAATCTGCGTCAAAACCGCCCGGGTAATATCTTCTCCGCTTTTTGCATCATGGACAGTAAATTCCACTCCGGCCTTTACCATTGCCGCTAGATTTTCAAGTGTTACGTAGGCACTTTTCGCCGTGTTATATAGCCGGCGGTTAGCATATTTTTTGATCGTAATATGATCCGGTGCACCGTTGTCCGGCGAACTCCCTTTAAGGGGCATGCCACGGCCTCCTGAAAACCAATAGCAGAGGTAGTGACAGAGTCTTGCATTTTTGCTGCAATGCATCAATCTTTTGATGCAACGCCAGAAAACATCGAAAATTAATAGTCGGTCGAGATTCTAATGAAACTTCTTTGTCAGATATACATATCAATAAAAATAAAATAAATTCTCAATATTCTTTTTTTAGAACAATAATTAACCGACATATATTTAGGTGGTTTGTGCAATAGAAAAAACTGAACAAGGTTTTCAAAATGTTAAATGGGTACACATACTTTTTTGAGAACATCTTATCCGTATTCGTAAGTATCTACACCAAACGATTAGCCTGTTTCCACAAAACTAGTGGTAACCCATATCGCTATTGTTTTATTTGGGATGCGGCACTGTCTAATTTAACTGGTATTTTTGAATTATAGGTTCGTAATTTATTTTGTGCATCGCACCATTGTTGTTGAAGAAATTTTAAATTTGCCTATTTTGTTCTTGGGAAAAACAAATTCAGATATCGTATACGAAATCCATGTATAGCAAGAATACGAAGGGAGTTCCGATGACCAATGTTGTAATAGTGAGCGCCGCGCGGACGCCCGTAGGGGCATTTAATGGCGCACTCCGTACTCTCGCTGCCTCAGACCTTGGTAGGATTGCCATTGGAGCAGCACTGCAGCGCGCAGACGTGGCGCCCGAAGAGGTGTCTGAGGTAATTATGGGTCAAATCCTGACTGCAGCACAGGGTCAGAACCCGGCACGACAGGCATCGATTGGTGCAGGCTTGCCAGTAGAGGTGCCCGCCTACGGAGTAAACCAGTTATGCGGCTCGGGATTGAAATCAGTAGCAATGGGGCTTCAGGCAATCCGGAATAACGATTCTGCGATCGTCGTTTCCGGTGGCCAGGAATCGATGAGCACCGCACCCCATGCCGCCAACCTTCGCAATGGCACC
The DNA here is from genome assembly GCA_036136335.1 of Pseudomonadota bacterium. Lineage (GTDB taxonomy): Bacteria > Pseudomonadota > Alphaproteobacteria > MPNO01 > UBA830 > JAYZQT01. The sequence continues at coordinate 1,094 of JAYZQT010000053.1, read as the reverse complement.
AAGATGGGCAATATGGAGTTCATTGACACCATGATAAAGGACGGCCTCTGGGATGCGTTCAACGGTTATCATATGGGCAATACTGCGGAAAATGTCGCAAAAAAATGGCAAATCACTCGGGAACAGCAGGACGAATTCGCAGTCCTCTCCCAACAGAAAGCCGAGGCCGCACAAAATGCCGGCAAATTTGAAGACGAAATTGTTCCCGTCTCCTACACCACGCGCAAAGGGGATGTCGTCGTTGACAAGGATGAATATCCAAAGCATGGAACAACTATTGAAAAGCTTGCCAAACTTCAACCCGCGTTCGTCGAGGAGGGTACCGTAACAGCTGGCAATGCTTCGGGAATTAATGATGGCGCGGCAGCCTTGGTGCTAATGTCAGAGGAGGAGGCAAAACAGCGTCAAATTAAACCGCTAGCCCACATTGTGTCATGGGCACAGGTGGGGGTAGACCCGGCGATCATGGGGTCAGGGCCAATTCCGGCAAGCCGGGAGGCACTCAAAAAAGCTTGCTGGTCTCCAAACGACCTCGATCTTGTCGAGGCCAACGAGGCGTTTGCAGCCCAAGCCTGCGCGTTAAACAAGGACATTGGCTGGGATACTAACAAAGTGAATGTTAACGGTGGTGCGATCGCCATCGGCCACCCTATCGGAGCGTCCGGCGCGCGCATTTTAACCACACTGTTATATGAAATGCAGAAAATGAATGCGAGGAAAGGGCTCGCCACATTGTGTATTGGAGGCGGTATGGGCATTGCAATGTGTGTCGAGCGGGATTTTTCCTAACCTACCTCCACTTCCAACAAAACGCGTTACACAACAAATGTTGCGCGACAAAGATCCAGAACGCTTTGTTACGTGCCTGTTGCCTTAAGAGAAGAGGAACATAGTGATGATAGCCAGCAGCATATTATAGTTTCGTTGGGCTATTTCCGGATTAGCTCCAAAACGGTTGTAAGGTTGTCACGGTTCATGACCACAATAAAGCACGCCAGCAGGCATTTTGTTTCTGGTTTCACCAATCAGTTTTCAAAATGAACATTCCTATTTTTAAAATGAAAAAGACTGACCTGATTCCAATACCCACGAAG
>JAYZQT010000052.1:0-37182 GCA_036136335.1 Pseudomonadota bacterium | reverse complement strand
CGCCGAATGAATTGAAAAAGCTCGGCCAACCCTCTGTTCGCTGACCCGCGTAGATAAAATAGAATAGTCAGATGGGTGGTAGACCGTGTGTCCTATTCCTCCGAATATTGCCAAAACCATTAATTGCCAATACTCGGTCGCTACTCCAAACAACCCTATTGCCGTGGCCTCCAGAGCTAGCCCCGCAACCAAAAGCGCCCTTGCTCCGAAACGATCAACAATAAAACCAACTGGTGTCTGAAAGACAAAAGTTGACAGAGCAAAAAGGGAATAAACAGCAGCTATTTTTGTTGTTGCAAGGTCGCCGGTGATGCCAAATGCCGGTTTCAATACTGCAAACATCGGCGGCATAACCAGCCAATAGACATGGCTCATCATATGAGGGAGGCAAACCAGACTTATTACTTTGGCGTCTTGACTAAAACTGTTGGTGATACTCGCCACGTTTCCTATCCAATCGAGTTTTTCGAAAAGATAAACCACGTCGACACAATATCAAACGGCGTGATTCGTATATTCTCCATGAATTTCTCACTTTGCTAATGTCACAGCGGTAATACAGAATCCTCGCACCTAATTACTGGAGGCTCATGACCGGTATCGCTATGATAGCCAAAATATCTGGTGCAAAAGAGGTGGCAGGTGTCGAATAAATACGGCAAACAGACGGCGGAAGGCATCGTTGCAATCAGGGAAACCTGGCATACCAAGGACCATCCGTTTTATATCGGGTTTTCTGAAGGAGAAATTGGCCTCAAGCAAATGGCCGCGTTAATGGCTCAACACTACCAGCACGTCTTGCGGGCGCTGCCGAGTTTCGGAATAATCTATTATAAATCTCCCCCTGAAGCGCGGGAGTTCATTTTGGAAAATCTTGCCGAAGAGGAGGGACTGGTAGCCGGCCCGGGCGAGGACCGGGAACCGCACGATCATATGGAGCTGATTTTTCGGTTCTGTCGGGCGGCAGGAATGACTGAGGACGAAGTCAAAACGACTGAGCAACTTCCTGCATGGCGAGCACGGTCCTACTACTACCTGAATGTGGTCCACGACATGCCCATCGGTGTAATCCTGGCGATGCAATGCACCCAGGAAGGGCAACAGCCGGCCATCAATGGAGAACGAACCCTTCCTGCATTTCAGAAATTTCACGGTTATACTCTACAGTCCCCGGAAATAGAGTTTTTTACCGAGCACTATATTGCGGATGCAGATCACTCCAGCCGCCAACTGCAGTTGGTTGAAAAACTGATTACTTCCCCGGAACTGAGGGATCAGGCCATGGAAGTCGCCGAAACCCAGGTCAAAACGCGCTGGGCATGTATGAACGACATATATCGAGCTACCGTTCTTGGCTATCAGGATCCAATGCCTGATAAGGTGCCGGCGTGACCGCGGGATCTCATTAGAAAACCTGAAAGTTCAGACGATACGTTTAGTGAGAGAGCCTTGTGCCTGGGTTTGATGACAAACACCTCTCAATCTGCCGGGGGCGGGCACGCAGCACGATACCAGTCTGCAATATCGGCCCCGACGACAAAAGCGACGTCGGTCCTAGCCTGCAACAAGTCCAGCATACGTTCAAGATATGCGAACCGGTGAGGGACGCCGATCAAATGAGGATGAAGTGCCAGCGTAAGTACCCGCGGTTGCATCTGAAGTTCATTATCGAATACGGAAAGTGTGTCGACCAGCCGGTCAAACATCTCGGAAGAATGTTGCCTTTCGATAGCGTAAACCGGGCTATCATTCAGCTCCAGGGTATAGGGCACTGACAGAAGTGGCCCGTGGAGAGTCGTCATCCAGCAGGGCAGGTCGTCCAGCACCCAGTCAAACACATATTCAACACCAAGCTCCTTCAGGATATCAGGAGTGTCGAACGTTTCCTTCAGTCCGGGCCCAAGCCAGCCCTTTGGGCGTGTCCCGATAAAGTCTTTAATCATGTCGAGGGCAAGGCCAATCACATCTCTCTCGTCATTTTCTCCCTGGATGGATTTCTGATGAACGCCATGACCAATGAATTCCCACCCCGCATCCCGCATGGCAACCGCACAGGAAGGATAGGCGTCAATAACGCCCGCATTGAGGCTGACACTCGCTGGCAGGCCACGACGGTCGAGACATCCAAGCAGACGGGGCATTCCCGTCCGCATACCATATTCTGCCCAACTGAAATTCGGTACATCGGGAACCTCTTCCAGGCCATGTGGAGCAGTGAGATATTTTCTCGGCATTCCCTGATCGAATAGCCAGTGCTCTACATTAACCACCAGATGAACCAGGAGTGGTTTGCCGTCGATCCCCGCGAGAGGCATGCGCTCGGTGGACATTTGATAGGGGATGCGGGGATTGCTGCCCATTTCTAGCCTCCTGTCCCTTTTCTAAACAAAATTTATGACTTCAACATGCAATAAAACACAATGCCTTAATATCGAATTGGGCTGGTCAAGGCCATCCGCGCGACCTTGAAAATAAATTCAACCAGTTTAACCTGCTCAATACAAATTTACCGGAGAAAAAAGTGAGTACATTCATCATTGGTCCTCACATGCGTCTGCACGAATGGGTCGCAGAAGAGAATGGATACTTTCGCGAAGAAGGTTTGACATATAAGTTCCGGGAACAACTTGAAACCTTGGATGCCAAAACACAAAACCTCGGAAACAGGGTCGGGGCATATCAAACATTCGAACGCGGGAGAACCTGCGACGTCAGTTCTGCCTGTCACTGGACGGTGAATATGGCCGCGGGAGCGGGCCACGGACTTCTTTACGCCGACGCATACTCGGTGGCGCCCTGTGGGATTTATGTCCATGCGGAATCGAAAATCAAAAGACCTGAAGATCTGGCAGGAGTACCAATTTCGGTGGGTTATCAGTCTGGGAGTCATTACGCCACGATTGAGGCCCTGGATATGTTTCTGAAACCGGAACAGATTGAACTGTCCTTTTCGGATGGTCTGCTTTTCAGCCGCATGGAAAGACTGGTCGACGGAGTCGTGCCCGCGGTCAATGTGTTTAGCGGACCAATGTATTTTCTGGAACAGCTTGGTTACCGAAAGGTCGTCGACACCAGCTTTATGATGGCAGCGATGATCAGTGAGAATGCAGATCTCGCAGATGTTAACAAATATTACCAGGCTCTCCGTCGCGCACAGACGGATATTGATCTTCACACTCACAGATATACACACCTCTATAGAAAAGAGTTTCCTCGCCGGTTTCAGGAACAGATGGACACCCGTCTTTTTGGTCCGGGCGAGCGCCTGATCTTTGAGCCATACAATCGTGAAATTTATGCAGATACGCAGAAATGGATAATCGAAAGGGGTATTTTTCCGGAAGGCGATCCTGTCATTCGGGATTACAGTAATTCGATTGCAGTTACGGCCCAATAACGCACGGCGGTATTCATTCCTATTTTTATGTGCCGCACGTGGCTCGGGGTTATTTCGATAACAGGGGTTTTGCGATGCTGTTGCCTAGACAATGACCTTTAAGTAAGGTTTTTGTCCAATAAAATAAAACTCGGGGGAAAACAACATGATTGCAAGAAAACTGAAAATTGGTGTTTCAGTTATAGCTGGCATGGCAGCCTTTGCCGCCGTCCCAGCAGAGGCCCAGACGTTCCGTTTCAGTCAATGGATACCTACGGCGCATTTCAGTATGAAGGACGTCATGCACGTCTATTTCAAGGACATCGAAAAAGCGACGCAGGGACGGGTGAAAATTCAACCGACAGCAAAAGCTCTCGGATCGCCTCCTCGCCAGTACCAGCTCGTGGTTGACGGTATCGCCGACATGTCCTGGGGCCCACATGGCTATACGCCCGGAGTACACCCACTGAGCGAAATGTCAGAATTGCCGTTTATCACAAAAAATACCGAAGCCAATTCAGTGGCTTACTGGAAAGTATTCAAGAAACATCTTCAGCCAGCTGGCATGCACAAAGGAGTCCACACGCTTACGGTTCACGTGCACCCGGCGGGGCACCTCTACAACAACAAACGCCATGTAACCAGGGTTGCAGATCTCAAGGGCCTTAAAATGAGAATACCAAATCGCATGGTTTCCGAAGCCTTGAAAATTTTTGGGGCCGTCCCTGTTGCCGGACCAGTCACCCAGCTGCGGAATGGGCTGGCTAAGGGTGTTTATGACGGAACGGGTTTTACTGACGAAGCCTGTTACGCGTTCAAACTAAACAAATTCATCAAGTATGTTACGCATTTTCCAGGTGGCCTCTACAATACAAGTTTCTTTGGGGTTTTTAACCAGAAAGCCTGGAACAAGATCTCCAAAGCCGACCAGGCAACTGTTATGAATTTCTCTGGTGTGAGCTTCAGCAAACGGATGGGAACCAGGTGGGACAGGCAGGAGAACACGTTTGCACCAAGATTTACGAAAGAAGCCAAAGTTCATACCCTGTCGGGTGAACCTCTCGCGCAGGTAAAAAGTCTTCTCGCAGGGTTCGAAACAAACTGGCTTAAAAAAGCGAAGAAAAAAGGGGTAGATGGTGTTGCGGCCCTGAAAATGTTCCGCGAGCTTGTAGCATCCTACTGATCCTAATGTTACATAACATCCACCGCCGTGTGAGCCATACGGCGGTGGATGTTTTTTACCGACATACGTTATGACAGAACCAATTTCCAGTGCTGCCGCGAACCGGACAATAGAAAATGTGCGTCGGGCACTCGATCAGTCTCTGGGTTTTGTCCTTGCCGTTATAATGTTTGTGATGATGATACTGACGTTTTGTGATGTGGTTGGACGCCAGGGGTTTGATTCACCGATAAACGGGGGTACCGAACTCACAGAAATTTCCCTTGGATTTGTGGTGTATATCGGGTTGCCGCTGGTCTGCATACGCCGCGAACACATCACCATCGGGCTGATGGCAGGTATATTTCGCGGAACCGCGCTCCGGGTGCAGCACACCTTGCTAAACCTTATTTTTGCAGCCGCAACCTACATATGGGCGCGACAGGTATGGGTACAGGCCGAATCCTTGCGCAATGCTAATTCAGAACTCATGTTTCTCCAGATTAGCGTTGCGCCATTTGTTTTCGTGATGAGCATATTCACATTCTTTGCATCAGCGTGCTTTCTGCTCCTTGCGTGGTGTTATTTCCGCGGAGCCCATCCAAAATCCGGCGAGCGAGCAGGATAAGCATGGAAGCTGTGATCATCGCCTTTATTGCCCTGTTTGCGCTCCTGTTTCTCCAGGTTCCAATATCACTTGGCATGGCAATTGTTGGCACCATCGGCTTTGGTTACTACATTGGCTTTGAGCCCGCGCTGAAAAGTATAGGCAACACGGCAGTTGATACCGTTATGGTCTATGACTTCTCGGTCCTGCCGCTTTTTATCCTGATGGGGAACTTTGTTGCCCGGTCCGGCATTTCCCACGACCTCTACGAAGCTTCGAATGCGTGGCTTGGACACAAGCGTGGAGGGCTTGCAATGGCAACCATCGTTGCATGCGGCGGTTTCAGCGCCGTCTGCGGTTCAAGCCTCGCAACGGTTGCCACCATGTCAAAGGTTGCGCTGCCATCAATGCGTAAATTCGGTTATGATGAGCGCCTGGCAACCGGTTCAATAGCGGCCGGCGGTACACTTGGCATTCTGATTCCACCAAGTGTGGCGCTTGTTTTTTATGGCATAATGACCGAAACCGATATCGGACAGCTGTTTGCTGCGGGAATTATTCCGGGAATACTCGGCATATTCCTGTACGCAGGCGCAGTGGCCGTCATTACCAAAATCAACCCCGAACTGGGCCCACCTGGTGACGAGCTTCCATGGCGCGAACGCTTCCAGGCGTTAAGTGGCATATGGGGAATGCTATTGCTGTTTCTCATTGTCATGGGTGGTATTTATGGGGGAATTTTCACTCCTACGGAAGCCGCTGGAATTGGTGCCTTTGGTGCCTTCGTGATTGCGCTTGGGCGGAGGCGCCTTACCCTCAGGATTACACTCGATGCCCTGGCCGAGACCGGTAGGACCACGGCAATGCTGCTTGCCCTGTTAATTGGCTCTCTTCTTTTTGCAAATTTCATTAATGTTGCCCGTGTTCCGAATGATATCGCGGATTGGTTTGCCGGCATGGACGTGGCGCCACTTACAGTTGTCGTAATCTGTATTGCCGTATATATCCTTCTCGGATGCATCCTTGAGAGCATCTCGATGATGTTGCTCACTGTCCCGGTTTTTTATCCCGTCATGCAGACGCTGGGTCTTGACCTGATCTGGTTTGGTATTGTCGTTGTCGTGGTGATAGAGATAAGCCTCATCACGCCGCCGATCGGGCTCAATGTATTCGTTCTGAAATCGACGCTCCCTGAGGTTCCGCTGACAAATATATTTCGGGGCGTCCTGCCGTTTATTGCGGCCGATATCGTTCGTATCACACTTATTGTTGCCATACCGAGCATTTCGCTGTTTCTACCGGGCCTCATGGAGTAGAGGGCAGGATCAAATCCGGAGGGCCCCTCATCGATTGACAGCGATACGGTAAATGGGCGTAATAAGCTGTTTGCGAAATGCCGAAATGTGTTTCTGAGGGACAAGGGGATTGCTGATGCGCCACTTTCAAAAATTAGGAATATTGCTGGTAATAATCGGTTTTGCCCTAACGTCGCTGCCAGGCTTTGCTTTCAATCTGAATAAACTGCTCGGTGGGAAACTCCCGGGAATGCCGGGCGTTCAGTCAAATCAGGGAACGCCGGGAATTGGGTCCGGCCAGAGTTCCCCAAGGGCGAGCAATAATGCGGATGACTCAAAAGAGGTAAGTTCCGGCATACTTGATTTTATGTGCGGGGGATTAACCAATCCGAAAGAATTCATGCACGATGCATCTGAAGAGACACTCAAATCACTTGCAAGCCTTGTGGCAAAGGATTTTGGGATGTCGATTGAAGATACACAGAATATTTTGAACACAGAGTACGGTAATGACGGCGGCCCCGGTTGGGCGCATGGACTGGCTTTTTATGAACCCAGCTTTATCGGTGAGGAGCTCAAATTACTGTTTAACAGTTTCATGAAAAACAGTCTGAAACGGATCGAGATCGCTGGCAAGATCCGGTACGCGATTGCGCTTGATGACGATGACCCCCTCCAGAAACTTGAGGACCTCTCCGACGAGGACCACATGGATGCCCGGTTTGCCTATGCCCTGATCCTGGCCCATTTCAATAACTTTCACAAAAGCCAGGCATTGGGGGAACGCCTGCTTAAAGAATCTTACGAACTCGACTCCCAGGGCGGCACCTACGTCTGGGGCCGGCGGATGTATCGGGGCGAAGGCGTCCCCAAAGACGTAAATTTTGCGGCCAATGTCATTTCCGGTGCCACCCAGATAGAAGAAGAAGACAACGTCTGGGAAGAAAACAGTAATCTCTGGAACGTTATCGCTGTTGATCCCGCGTTCGAACACCACCAGCGTTATCAAAACATGGCCAGGGATGCAGCCCGGTGGAAGGACAAGGTCCATCGGGATATGGCCAGAAAGTCCGGTTCCGCCGGTCTTCATATACTGCTGAAAATGGAGAAGCTTAATTTCTCAGCACAGGAAAAGCTCTCGGGAGCATTTGGCTTTGCGGATGAATACGCCCAAAAGGCTGAAAAATACAAAAGTCTGCTAGACCAGGCCGATCCAAATCAGCAGAGCGTTGAAAAGCTGGTATCCGTTTCGGGGGAACTGCATCAGTATGTTATAGAACAAATTGGCCAAACCAATACAGAACTAGATCCCGCCGGAAAAAAACTGGCAAGGGAGGCGAGGCTGGACATCACAAGGATGGCGCACTTGAGCCAAGCTTATATCATGCAGATTGCAGTGTCGGGTGTAAGGGGAATGGCAGACATAAGTCGCCTGTCTACAATTACAAAAACCCTGTCAAATTCCGTAAATAACGCTTGCGGGTTATATAATGCTTTTGATGGCTACATGAAGAGAAAAGAAATTGAGCTCCCGGATGACAAAATAGCTATTTCGAAAAAAGAATCGGAAATCTAGACCCACGCTCGTCTAGAGAAGGGCCTTGCGCAGGTTTTTTGCTTCCGTTTCAAACCCGGAAAATTCCTTCGACACAACCTGCAGGAGAAACTGCCTGGACTTGTGTCGTACGTTCTGTCCACGGAAGATACCTGGGTAGTCTCCTTTGTGTATTTTTTCAAAAAACCATGTAAACAGCCGGTGGTGCAGGTCTATCACCCAATACCAGTCGTTCGTCCATGCTTCGTGCACCACCTCAAGCGTGATGGCGCGAAACCGCTGGTGAAAAATTTTTTCAACAAGTTTTTCTTCCGTCACAAACTGCCGCTGTTTGTCTTCGTAGGTCCGTTCCCATCGTCCCGCGATAATTTCTAGCCCAATGATTACTTTCCGCTTTTTAATCGTTTCATAACGCTTGTCTTGCTCTGTCTTGACCTTCATTCCCCTGCTGACCAGGCGAAGATCAAGTTCAATCGGCGCAAAATTTAGATTTTTCTGAAGAACTGCGGAACTCTTCCCTTCTACCGTTGAAGCGTAGATCTCCGTCAGGTCAGCAATCGCCTCTGTCGGCATGTACGGCTGTATACCGATTTTCATCGTTTCGGTTATTGCAGCTGATAGGGAATTACCCAGTATGGATTCAAAATCGGGAACCTTTTTGTTCTGCGAAGCCACCCAATTCCGGGTCATTGGCCTGGTGTCAATTTCTGTGACCCGAAGATTAACCGCGCCCGTGTTATCCGAATGAACTGCGGCCAGTGCCTTTGGGAGCATCGTGGGTAAATCATAACGACCAATCCCCAACAACTGCCCTTTTGTTGTACTTGCCTTGCCGGTCAGCAAATCCCACATTTTGTCAGGAAGGACCTCTTCGTTTATTTCGCCTTTAATCATATCGAGTTCGAGAAACCGCAGCGGATACGACTGAACAACCTCATACCTTTCAACGTTCAGTACGAAAAGATACATCTGAAGTTCAAATATGAGTACTGTTACGTCTTTTTCAGGCTCATACTCGTGGGCAATTTCCCGATCCGACGTGATCCCGAGGAACATCCCGTAGTCGGTATCTTTCACCTCATAATTGTTCTTATCCGTTCCCCAGACAATCTTGATATCACTGTTTTGACCTGACTGTTTTTCAATAACATCCCTTAATTGTTGAGAAATAACATTTTCGTTTTCCTCGTCTTTCAGGATCGTATAAATATTGGGAAAATAATCTTCCAGACCGGAACAGTGGCGCACCTTTTTGCTTTTTGGGGGACAGGCCCTCATCAGGCTCAGGCCACTCCAGAGTATCTCGACCGGCTCGCCTGCAAATGCCCTTTGCAGCGGAAGAAATGTACAGCCCGCCCCAAAGGCTGTGGCACAAGAGAAAAACGTCCGACGGTCAATGTACATTAAAAACAATCCTGCAATGGTAATATATTGTTATCACTTACAAATATGGCGCCAAATTTCATCAACACTTTAACCTCAGATTTGAGACTATTGCCCTAGCCACCCTCTTGGCAATATGATTTTATCTATAGACCCTCCGGGTCCGTTCAGCTGTTTCTGTATCAGTGAGGCAAAGCTATGACAAACATTTTTAGGGTTCTCTTTTTCGCTCTAACAATCGGTTCGGTCTGTAGCCTTTTCGCCACAGCAAATGCCGCTTGCGTCCCCGGCAAGGGTGTCGTGAAGACAGATGCCTTCGAGGAAGTTGAGGAAGCGAGCGACGAAGACATCGCAAAAGCCAAAAAGCTTGCCCGGATGAATGCCTGGCAAAGATATGTAAAAACCCTGGATAAAGAACACAGCAAGGCATATTCGAAGGACCGGTCCAAGATTCTGAAAGGACTGCCGGCCTTCATTGAGAAGATGAGAATTGCAGATGAAGTATTTGATGAAGGTGAACAGACACTCTCGATCGAGGTCTGCATTACCGTCAACACCGAAATGTTCAAGGGGGCCCTGAAGGTTGAACCGGAAATCAAGTCCGGTGAGGGCATCGAGATAGTCGGCCTATTTGTCGCCCGGCAGGCTCAAACCGCAAAAGAGTTCCAAGCTCGTGTGAAAAAGGACCGTTCCGGCGAGAATACCGAAGAAGCGGATGATAAATCAAAAGAAAAATCACAGTCCATGACAAAGGAAATCGCGCAAGCCAGTGGTGGCAAGGCGGTATCTGGCACATTCCAGAAAAAGAAACGGAGGAGAAGAAGCAAAAGGACCAGACGAACCAGTTCAAAGAGCGAAAGCGGTGGCAGCACTGAAAGAAGATCAGAGGAAATTCGCTACAAGATTATCAGCGCAGAACCCGTCAATAACGCAATGAATAAAGTCCTGAGCAATGCGGGTTATGAATTAGCTGACTACGATGAAATTGCCGCCGATTGTGATGGGCCGCCTCGCGAGGAAATAGAGGATAGTTTTGTAACCCGCGATTCACTGACATCCCGGCACAAGATAGGCGCGTGGAAAGCCGCGTTAGAGTGTGAAGTGCCGTTTTTTGCGCGCGGCACGATGACTGCAGATATCGCTCGCAGACACAAGAGCGGGCTCAAAATTGTATACGTAAGGGTCCGCGGCGAGGTGCGAGAGTATCAGTTGAAGAAGAAACGTAAAAAACGCCGGAGTAAAAGACGCCGCAGTAGAGGCAAGTGGAATTTAGTCGGCGCTGTGGATGAACAGCAATATTCCGGGTTGGGACCAAATGAAAGTGTCGCACGGACGAATGCGTTGAGAAAAGCCGGCGAGGCAGCAGCTGCACAGATCACCAAAATGTTACTGAGAAAGGGTATTAAATAGGCTTTGGATGTCAATAATGAAAAATCCGATCATTATACGCCATTATGCGAGCCTTTTAGTTGCAGTTTGCCTACTCATCGGACTTGGAACCACAGCGTCTGCCGATTTGGGATATGAAACCGTGGAGACGCTTGGCACCGCGTCAACGCGGGAACTGGCGATTGATCGAGCACTCGTAAATGCCGTCACGCAGGTCAATGGCGCCGCGATAGCAAGTCGAACGCGCACGTCACTGTCATCAAAAGAACGTATCGAAAATAACAGGGCGACTTCAGTCGACCAAAGCAGTTTCTCGGAAGCAATACAGAAAAAGACCAAGGGTGTTGTAAAAAGTTTTGAAATCATTTCGGAGGAAGAAGAAAAAGAAACCCAGACGTATCGCGTCACGTTAAGTGTTACAGTTGCAACGTTTCGGAAATCAGCACAATTAAACCGAATACGAATGGCTGTCGTCCCGTTTCGCATCAATAGAGACCAAAGAAATCGCCGGGCCATAAGAACATTCGAAGAAAATTTTCGACGGAGCCTCGAAAACTATCTGACGCAGACGCGACGATTTGCAATCCTCGACCGAAGCTTTCTCAGGGAACAAGACCGAGAGGCGGCCTTTATTCGAGGTAGCGGCATGCCAACCGAGGAGTTGGCACGTCTGGGAAACAGAGTGGGAACGGACTACCTCATTGCGGGAGTAGTTGAAAAGGCATACGCGTACGTGAAAAAAACGACGATGCGGACGACGGGCCAGGTTATAAAAACCCCGCAGGTCGGCGCGCGAATTGCTTACCGGGTTCTTGATGTTGCCACCAGTCAGGTAAGTTTTGCTGCAACGGCCAAATTACACAGAGAAAGCGGCAGTTTGGAAAGCATGGGCGACGCCATTGCAAAAATGGCCGGGCAAAAAATCCTTAACGCCATTTTTCCAATTTATGTCCTCGCCGTCGATGGGGAGAACGTCACGCTGGGGCAGGGTGGAGATACCGTCAAAAAAGATGCAGTTTACTCCCTCGTTCGCCTGGGCAAAGAGTTGATCGATCCGCATACCGAGGAAACGCTGGGACGAACAGAGAAAACAGTCGGATCTATCCGTGTGACTGATACACAGGCCAGGATGTCGACCGGACAGATTTTAAAGCTCACGATTAGTAAGCGTGCCCTTCTGAAAGATGACTTCATCGTGCGACCCAGAAAGGGTGAGTCTGGAGCGGAGAAACGTGCAAGGAAAATGAAACAGACGGAAAAAGAAATAGACGCCGAATTCAAAAAATTTGACGATGACGAGGAAGAAGGCGATAAAAAGTGGTGAGATTACATTTTCGCTGACAAACCAGACATGTGGTGTCGTTAGCTCGACAAATTAATACAGGGAATCGGACACATGAATTTTTCACTTCCGCATATTCTGATTGGAGCAATTCTGTCTGCAGGCTTAACGGCTGCTGTGGGAGTGCAAGCCCAGACAAAGGCGCCGTTCCTGGGCCCCAACACGAACGCCGAAGGTGATTTTGCCCTGCCGACACCCAAGCAGGCGGCAATGCAAAAAGCAGCCGAAGGATCATCGGGTGACAAGGCATGTCGGAAATACCTAGAGGGAGATGAAGACAACCCACCCCTGAGCCTGGGCTTTAACTTTGTAGGCACAAAAGATGAAATTGCTATTGCAATCGGTGCAAAGGAAACCCGGACGAAAGTCGGTAAACGTGGGTTTATAGATTCCCGCTACGTAGCGTTTAGAGAGGCAACACTCGAAGCAAAGAAGCAGATGGTGAAGACCCTCGAACAACAAATAATGAGTGAAACAACATCTAGCCTGACGCCAAAAAAAGAACAACTGACAGACCGGAAATCACTCGAAAAACAGGCGGCCAACCTCCAAAGACAAGCTGCGAAAAAAGGCGAAGCAGAAAAATCAAATTACAATGCCGAAAAAACAGTCGAAAAAGGCATGCGTTGGCTAAATGCGCAAATGGATCAAGACCTGAAAGAACTAGGCCACGACCCCCAAGCCGAAGAAAAAGCACGGAAAGCCACAAACAAAGCAGAGAAACAGAAACTTCTTGCACAAGCGCGCAAGGCAGAAAAAGCGGCAAAAAAAATCATTCAGAGTGACAAATTCAAAGAAGTTATCAGAGCAACGGCGCGTCAGCGAATGAAAGGGATCTACACCGTTTCAACTAACGAGACTGTCACGCCGGAACATGCCACCATTTGTGTGGTTGCGGCATACAGCCCTAGATCGGAGATGCTCGCGGATGCGATGGCTAGTAGAGATTTTTCTGAGGTTCCGAAGTTCGACGCAGGGGGTGACCGCATTCGAGATCAATTGCTTGATCGGACCGTGAAGGCTAGTTTAATTGACGCCGGCCGACCGGAAAATGAGGCCAAATACAGGGGCCAAATTGCGCTCGCCAGCGCTTGGGGGATTGATATCATGGTTGATGAAAACGGCCATGTTAATCTTGTTGCCTACGGTCAGGCAGGCGTCTCTCATCCCCCAAACCGAATTAGAAGGGCCAAGGCTTCAGGCGCGGCCCAGCTCAAGGCAGAAAATTTGATTCGGCTTTTCATCAACTCTGCGTTCGCCCTTGATGAAGCAGCTAAAACCGCTGAGAATATGGACGAACTGGCTGATGAAACAACAAAGGTTGCGCTTTCTTCCGATTACGAGGCAAAACTTGAAGAAAAAGCTGCATTCATGCCCATTAACGGTATCGCTCCCGTTCACAACTGTACCTTTATCCATCCAGCGACTTCCCAGGAAATACGTGGCTCCGTTGTAAGATGGAACGCAAGTATGGCGGCAGTTGCTATAGCATCCAAGCAAAGACAAGAGCGCCAAGTAAAAGACACTGGCGGAAAAAGATATAAGAAGAAAGCGAAACCTAAAACGTCTTCGGCCACAGGAAACCGAGCACCATTACGGCGGGGTCGCATCAGCACCACCAAAAAATCCAAGCGGTTTTAACGAAAAGCCGTCATTTACAGAGAAACTGGGGTAGCTGTTAGCGTCGCGCATTAATGGTTACACCGCGGGTGTTTGGCAAGGTTGCCATCATCCTCCGTAAAGCGTCATCAAGTATTGAATGGAATATCTCCTCATCTCCGTTAAGCCGGGCGGCGCGGATAACCGAAATTGGAAGGGACAGAAATGACAACGGCAATCCACCGTCGCTTCGGCTAGCATCATGATGGGCCTTCCAGAGCAGTTTTCCATTTTCAGACCGGGTGAGCTCCAGAGACATCCGGACCGACCTTTCGGCCCAGATAATCGCGAAACTATCATTGATTTTCTCAAGATCTATTTTCGCAAAGGCATCACACCCTTTCATCCTTCCAAAAAGCCTTCGGTCGTCGCGGGCTCCAAGGTTGAGGCCCAGCCTGGCTGCCAGTGAGCGGGCTGATCGGGCGCTAATAAATCTATTAAATTTGGTCGCGAGGTGACGTTCGACAGCATCTTCCGCTGCGCCCCTGATATCTGCATTGTCGTGATCAGAACTCGAGAAAATAGTTACGCAATCTGGCGGTGAAACGTAAAATTCGCGATCGATGACGAATTGAACTCGTCGGTCTGTCAGTTTTCGCGCTCTCTCACCCTCTTCGAAGCCGGAGTAGGTTGTCTGGACGCAGCCTCCTGCGATCCAACACAGCGCCGTGACTATAAAAAAAAGAAATGAACCAGCCCGCATACAGGTCAGATCCGGCAGCCGGTATAGGGTGGCAGAGGAATTCGTACCGTGCCAGCCACCGCCCCGCCATCTACTTCAATGCTGCCCAAGAACAGGCCTCGTCCGGCCTGAAGCGAATAATATGCCCGAACCCGCGTGGCACTAGAGTATGTGTTCCCGATCAGTTTTCTTAAACCCCGAAGCATGACAGCATCAATGTTACGAGGAAAGATACGGACTGGTCTCCATTCCGAAAGGGCGTGCCGTGCAGCAATATTTCTGAACATTTCGCGTTCTTCCGGAATGGTTTTTCCAATCGGAGATCTCAGGATTCCGCTATACCTGTCGGAGTCGGGTTTCCAAGCCTGACCGGGCCGTTTTTCTAGCGAGTATAAAAATCTGTTTTTGACCAGTAGCGTAGGTGTCATCCCGTAACAGTCTCGAAGAACACGGTATAATTTCTGTCTCTTTTTCTGGGTTTCGGGCCATGCAATGTCGATTATTGGGCCCTTGCCGTGTTCCAGCATACGAAGCAGAACCCTGCCACTGGCCACCGATTGTCTGGAGTTCGGCTGGCTAACTGTATCGCGTCGGAGAGAGGCAGCACTGGGCGCCTTCGAATGTTTTCGCGATGTTTTCGACTTTGCTGTTTTCTGGAGTTTTCGAGCGTGTAATCCGGACACTAGTTGCCGGGGCTGCAGCACCTTGTCCGGTATGGGTCCTGTATTTTCTGTCGCAGGGACCCTGGATTTCTTCACGCGGGGTTTGATTGGCACAATTCGTTTCGGCGTTGGCTGAACCGGCTTCTCGGACTTTCGGAGTTGCAGTACCTTGTATGACATGGGTCCTGTATTTTCTGTCGCAGGGACCCTGGATTTCTTCACGCGGGGTTTGATTGGCACAATTCGTTTCGGCGTTGGCTGAACCGACTTCTCGGACTTGAATACAACCATTTTGTTGCGTAAGGCAGGCGGATTGGGAAGGGTCACGGATATCTTCCGGGCTTTGTCTCGATTAACCGCTGCTATTTTTTCAACGGTTTTGACGGTTGACGCCGGAGGCAGTGTTTTCCGCTGTGTGAGCGCTGTTCCTGTCACGGAGACAATCACAATAATCCCGATCAGGATAGAAACGAAACCATAAGCCTTGCCGGGCCCGTTTTCTGCCATTTTCATCACTGGTTCCCAAGCGACTGTGCATGTGCCAATTCCATATCATCTGCAAGTGCCATCAGTTCACGTCGCCTGTCTGAGTGCGACATGAAGCCATTCCCTTCAGAGGTCACAGGATTTGAGGGAGGCAAAGGTTTTTCAGCCAGAATGTTCCGGACCTCGATATTGGTCTTGTGGCCATTCGCTTCAGCGGTCACAGGATTTGAGGGAGGCAAAGGTTTTTCAGCCAGAATGTTCCGGACCTCCATATTGTTCTTTCGGGCCACTTTCTCCATGTACGGATCACTCTTCCGCCGTTCTGCATTAATCTTCCCATTCTTCGAGTTGATTGTTTGTTTGGATTTAATGAGAGCGAGATTGATTCTTTCTGACCCTGCCTGTTTGTCTGCGCTGGAGCTGACAGCGGCTATCTTCTGACCTTTTTCTTTCAGCGTGGGTGAAACCTTGCCGTTGTCCTTCTGCACTGGCTGCAAAAGATCGTCTATCTGTGTTCCTGTTGGTTTTTGCTTCACAAAGGTTTCCAAGACAGTGTTCCCTGGGTTTCCACGATTCACACTTTCCGGCCCTGTCTGTTTTTCTGCTCTAGAGTTGACAGCGGCGATCTTGTGACCTTTCCCTTTCAGCGTGGGTGAAACCTTGCCGTTGTCCGCTCGCAAGGATTTACTGACCTTGTCCGTCTGTGTCCCAGCGGGTTTTTTCTTTTCAAAATTTGCAGTGGCAGATTTGTCCGACGTTGTCTGTTTCACCCAGTAATCAATGCTCACCCTGTTCTTTATATCCCTGACGATTTTCGAAAGGTTATCCGAAGTGCTACGGACGTCAGCTGGTTTAACAATGAAGAGAAAACCAAGAGCGAGAACAACGGCCACGTTAAATACAAGAAATTTCATCGATAGACCCTTTCTATTGGGCGCATTGAATCTGTTGTTTATGTGTATGCGTAATGACGATCATTCCTCTCAACAAAGCAGACAGTGGCAGACCAATGACCGTTGTCATGAAAGCAAGACTGAAATTTGACGTCATCCTCTGGATTGCTGGCTGGATGGTTTCGGGCGTCAACTCCTGTCCGGATAATGAGGCTATTCCCAGGCTTATCCCCAGAAGTGTGTAGGTGAGGGCAAGCGTCGTCACGCCATTCGCCGCCTGGACACCCGACTGAAACCAGACAGGACAGTCCTCAACGTTTTCCGAGAGCATTTTCACCCAACAGAAAAGGACGAGAAAAACTAGCGTGCCGAGCAGGAATACAAAAGAATACCCCAGTACGTTTTCAGCCCAGCTGGTTATTGCCGCCAAGGGTTCCGCAGTTACCATAACCGCTAACGCCAGACCAATAACAACTGCTCCGGCCAAATAACTTATCGTCTTCGAGGCTGTACTGGCTAACGCAGACATCCCAAACACCTCAACGCCTACCCAGCCGTGCAGCCATAAGAGTTTCAGTAGAAACTCCTATTTCTTTCAACCAGTGGTCCATGATGCTTCTGTTGTTTTCCAGGGATGCGTGGACAAGGAAGGTGAGGTCATAGTTCTCAAAGGCCGCGCGAACTGCTGGAGTGTTTTTCCCGACGAGCGATTTATCCCGTATGACCATCCGTTCCATATCAATGAGACGCTCTCTGGAGATTTTCAGTTTCTGGGTGCGTTGCGCATCGGTCCCTTCTGTTGAGAAGAGAGTGTTCAGCATGATTGCCCGTTCCCGTTCCATATTTTCGAGCGTTCCCGCGTTTGCTCCGCCTAACGCCGGGAATACAGTTATCACGATCGCCATGGCGAAGATTTTGAGTTTAAATTTTAAAGGCATTAATTTTCTCCTAGTTGACAAAGAACTTTATGGCGTCAGAAGGGGTATTGTCGTTTGTTGTATTCGAGCTATTACCCTTGAAAACACCAGGCAGGGATTCTGCAAGCGATCGGGCGTCTAGCGACACGACCTTTGCCATGTAACTCCAGAGCTCCTTTTCCTGGTCAAGTATTGCGAGCCTGACCTCATTTTCAGTAATTAGCTGTCGGATATACTCGCTTCTGCCCATTCCGGCCGGCAGGTTTTTGTTAAGACGGGTCACCGGGTGTTTGTTTATGGCCTCAACAAGTCTGGCTATTGCGTTAGCGTTCTTGGCATAGTCACGAGCGTACCTGCTTTCTCCAAATGTGGAAAAACGGAACAGATTGCTATCAATATTGACCACCGAAGCGTTAAACCGTCTCGCGGCCACCCCCTGCTTCTCGAGCAATTTGGCTTTTTGTGGCGATAAGGATCCATTCTTCTGATGTTGTTGTCTCAAAAGTTTCTCGTACAATTCAATTTGCGTTTTCGCGCGGGTTCGTCGAAATTTTTGATCCTCCGCTACCAACGCCAGATAGGCCTGTTTTTCCGCAAGGAATTGATGGCGCAGTTCGATCCGCAGGGCATCGTCAGTCGTTCGGGAAATCGAGGTCTGGAGATCCTGTAAAGTTTCGATTTTGAGCTTCACCCGATCCTGATTCTTATAAAACGCCTGAGCAAGACTCGAATTGGCAAAGTCTCGGTCTACGGTTTTTTTCAAATAAGTTACTGGTAATTTGATAAGCCGTTCGCTTGAGGCAGGAGCCCAGCCGGGAATAACCCTTTCGGTCGAAACGGCAAACGCTGGGTTCAGCGATACCGATGTGGACAGACCCACGATAAATGCCAACGATCTGATGCACTGCAACAGTAACTTGCGTAATATTAAACTGACATCCTGTATTTCAAACATTCGTCAAAACTCCTGTTATGAGGATCATTTGTTTTTCCAATGCTGGAGGCGACGCATTTCACTTTTGAGCTTTCGGTTAACATTTAAACTGGAGAACTGCCCGTACGAGATTTTGTCTCTTAGCCCAAGAACCGTCTCCATCGTGAGGATGTAAGAAGTCCCATCCGGATAATAGAAATCCCGCCCTGAAAACTTTTGCCTGAATTGTTTCAAATTCTTGCGCGCAGCAGTCCGATCGCCACCTTTGATATGGTTTTGAATAGACACCGCGTATGCCTTCATACGTTCTTCCACGCCGATGCTGGTATGGTCTGGACCAATCTCCGATTCGCACCGTTCAAGCACTCTGGCACTCGTTAAATATGCACCACGGCTCTGTGCCTGTTGATCCAAAGTGAAACCCTCATCACGACAGCTCCTGAACTGCCTCATTGCTGAAATTTCCTTAAAACGTTCCGCCCTGAATCCTATTCCAGGAGACGGGTTGTTTTGATCAAGAGCACAGGCGCCGGGTGCAAACAGGCAGGCAGCGAGCAATGTCGCCCGACAGGAGTTTGCAGGTCCGTTGATCTTTTTTCTTATGACCTTCATGAAATTAATCCTTTCTTTCCGTCAGTTGGTTCAAAAACAGGTTTGTAGGTAGCCTTTCTCTATTCCTGCCAGGCCCGTTCATTGGAATTGTCCTCACTAGAGCCGAGCGTTTGCGCATGTGCCTGTTCCATCTCGTCTGCAAGTCGTATCAGTTCACGTCTCCTGTCCGAGAGGGACATGAAGCCATTACTGACGGAGGCTAAAGATTTGGACCTAGGCAATCGTTTTTCAGCGGGAATTATGCGGGCTTCGACATGTTTTTTTTCGTCTGCTTTCACCCTGCAGGACCCCAACGTTCCTCGCTGAAGTTTTTCCTCATATTGAGAGATAAGGTCCGTAACCTTCGTCACGTATGGCCGCGTAAATGGGATAACTCGCGGACGGTGTTGGCCGTATCGGTCTACCGCCGAGCCGCCGTTATAGAAGGAAAGTGCTAGGTCCTTTCGCCCCTTGTACCGAAACAATAATTTTTTTAAATAATGGAGCCCGATTACGATATTCGTGCGTGGCTTCCAAGGTTCCTCAGGATCTTTAAAATTGTATGCATAACGGGAGGTCGCAGGCATTATTTGCATCACCCCAACTGCACCCTTGTGACTTTTTGCCGTGGGATTAAAGTTTGATTCCACGTGCGCAACAGCCAGTGCGAGAGCTGGAGATATACCAACGCTGCGCGCCTCCCAAATAACCATTCTCTGGATGTCGCAACGACCGAGGTTTTGCTCCGCGGCTGCACCTCCGGTGAAGACGAATAACGAGATTCCGAGGCAGCCTGCAAAAAGGTGGCAGAAGAATCCGGAGCGTATCACCTTTAAAATGTCAATTGGCATTCTTACGATCCCTTAAAGCAGCCTGCCAGGCTCGATTGAGAGTTGTAAGAATTACTCGTGAACCCTGGAACTCGGATTGGGCACGTAGCGCACCAGACAGTGAGAGACCAGGCATTAACGCAAGTATGATTCTTCCCCGAGGGACAATTGTCTCCGGTCGTACGACGTTAAGCTTCCTGTCCCGGAATGCATTCCCGTCGAACACAATGAGAACGTCTTCCTTCCCCACCGTTGTATTGTTTCCGGGATCGGGTTGCGCTTTAACCAATGTCGTAACCGATATGCTCTCGGCTTCGCCGGAGACTTTCTTCATGGTGGGTATGCCCATCGATATCATTGTTAGGATCATGATGCTGAAAAAACCCATTGCCATTGCGAGAGCGATTTCAGTCATCGCATTCTCTTGCGTATCAATCCCCGCCATCACCACCTCCTCAGCCTGACCTGCAAGTTCAGCCAATCACGAGTTGGCGCTCGACGTGGTCGAGCAGGGTGGCAGAATACAGGCCGGTCACCGGCAGGTTGTGATGCCATTGGTACGACCTGATGGCCTTTCTGGTCCCTGGGTCCAGCTTTCCGGAAATTTTGCCAGGGCTATAGCCGAGGTGGCGCAGACCACGTTGTAAAAATTTCATATGCTGGCAAGACCAAAATCCGTGATCGGTGTAAACTGGGCGTTTTTTCAGTCTTTCCCAGGAAGATCTTTTTGCTACTTCAGAAACCTTTACCGATCCCGATAACCTGATCTGTTGCGGAACCGAAGCCGCATAAATAATTCCGTTCTGAACACCAAATGCCCGATACGACAGAAACGCCTTTCTCCCAAGTACTCTAACGTCGCCGACAATCACAATGTCAGTGGTTTCATTGTTAAAAAATATTGATTTGCTTTTCCCACAAAGTGAATCACGTGGGCATTTATTGTGGGAGTGATCGCCGATCCATAAAGGAGAAACGGTTTCAACGAATTTAAAGCGCCCAGCCCCCTGTTTTATCAGTTCAGCGAGCAGTCGGGCGTTTAGTTCACCGGCCAGTTCCGGTCCCACCCGCAGCTTCTGCAACTTATTGAGGGTCAGAGGCATAATCGCGATAGCCGGCCGTCCGTAACCCCCTTGGCCTGAAATATCAATCAGATTTGCGTCGGCGATTCCGTCCAGAATTTCCGCTGCAAAGCGGCCAAAGGTCTCTTTAACAGAATTGGTGGATTTTCCGGTACCGACAATACGGTCGTTTAAAGCTGCAATGAGGAAGAAGTCCTTTTTCGTTTTAGCCGATTGCTCTCCAGTAAATAGCCCACACAGGGTCGGGTGGCCTTCAAGTTCTCCCCTGACCTTCGTAACCCCGTCGGACGTGTAAAACTTTCCACGCATTTGCCACATCCTGTTTACCATTTCAAAATGGGCTGTTTTGGGCTCGTAAGTCCCGCGGAGCTTGATGTAGCCTTCACGATAGGCATTAGACCAGTCACCGTGAGCCTCAATTCGGGTGTCTTTCAGGGAAAGGCTCAGGTTGTATGTCGGGTCAAGATCGCGCTCACAATCAGAAAAATTCAGAGTCCAGTCCGTGCTGTTCAAAAGGTCGCCCGGCAGGGCGGTGTTCAATGATAGGGTATCCCGGGCTCTGGCATGTGAAGTGCTAAGAACTAGAGAAACCAGCAAGCAAAATGTGAATGCTGCCAGGATATGTGAGTTTCTGAATAATGCCTTCATGGAATTTTCTCAGCGGATTGTTGAAAACGATATCTGTTTAACAACAACCCCGTTAACCAACTCTTAACGGCTTGTTCATCATCCGTTCATCATTGGACGTGCAGAAGTTGTCAGGCGTTGTTATCCTCAACTGGAATAACAACGACGTGCCGGAAAAATTAATGGAGACGGCGATTTAGTCGCTTAAGACGTGATGAGAGTACTAATTATCGAAGATGATCCGGAACTGAATGAGCAGTTGGCACAGGCACTACGAAAGGAAAACTATGCCGTCGACGTTGCGTTCGACGGAGAGGAAGGAAAATTTCTTGGCGAAACTGAACCCTACGACGCAATCATACTTGATCTAGGGCTGCCAGAATTAGACGGCATATCAGTGTTGAAAAGCTGGCGGGAACATAGAGATAAGGTTCCGGCGAAAGAAACTCCGGTTCTCATCCTCACGGCAAGAGATACCTGGTCGGAGAAGGTTGGCGCGTTTGATAGTGGTGCAGACGATTATGTTACGAAGCCTTTTCACATGGAAGAAGTACTGGCACGCCTTCGCGCCATTATTCGCAGAAAAGTTGGTATAACAACATCACTACTAAGATGGGGGCCAGTTACCCTAGACACCCGGAGTTCCCGGATAACACTCGACGGCACGCCGCTTGCTCTTACGGCACATGAAACTAAGATTTTCTCATACATGATGCATAATCCCGACAGGGTTTTTAGCCAAACAGAGCTAAGCGAGCACGTTTACGAATACGATGCAGATAAAGATTCCAATACAATTGCAGTATTCATTGCCAGGCTGCGCAAAAAACTCCCGTCCGGCATAATCGAAACTGTTCGAGGAAGTGGGTACAGACTAACCCCTTCACCTTCATAAAATGGTGCCCGGAGCAATTCAATAATGGGCACTGTGCGCTCTATTGCGCTTCGCCTCATCGGATCGGCAACACTGTGTATTATGGTTCCGCTGATCATTAGCGGGTTGATTATCAGCCATTTTTTTCAGGCACCTATAATCCAAACACTGGACCATCAGATCAAATCGGATTTAACTAGTCTCATTGGTTACACGAAATTTTCCACCTCCGGTCAAATTCAGCGATACAAGAAATATTACAACGATGGAAGATTTAACGAAGTTGGTTCCGGCTGGTACTGGCAAATAGTTAGCCTGAAAAATAACAGGATCGCTGGGCGTTCCTGGTCGATGAAGGGTTTTGAAATTTCGCCTAAGGTAATTCCGAATCCAGACCAACCAACCCTGTTACGTGGAATTGGCCCATCCAAAACCGATTTAAAGGTTATTACGAGAAAAAGCGTTGATCAAAACTCGGGAGAAACATTCATGTTTCTCGTAGCCGCTGACCCGAAGTTTATTTATGACGCAATTGAACGGGTTAACAGCCGCCTTTTCTGGGTCTACCTGATATTAGGTATAGGACTTGCCGTGGGCCTCATTTTACAGGTTCGTTTTGGCCTGCTTCCTCTGAAAAAATTGACGAGTTCACTAGCTGATATCAAGGAGGGTCGAAAAAAAGAACTGGGAGACGAATTCCCCGTTGAAATCAAACCACTAACGGACGAAATGAATAGTTTGCTCGAGCACACAAGAACAATCTTGAATCGTGCGCGTACCGAAGTTGGCAACCTCGCACATTCACTGAAAACCCCAATTTCAGTAATAAGCAATGCCAACAGGCAACCGACAGAAAAACGGGAAGCAATCATTCAAACCGAGATTGAAAAAATAGAGCGCCATATCAAAAGCTATCTCGCTCGCGATAAGGGAAACTCACCTGACACAATGACACCGGGTAAAACAAATATTTTAGGCGCAGTGCAGTCCCTATCAAATGCGCTTGAAAAACAATACTTCGACAAAGATATCAGGGTGCGCATCACTGCTCCTCAAAACCTCTCTTTCCAAGGATCACGCAACGACCTTGAAGAAATGCTGGGGAATATCATGGATAATGCCTGTAAATGGTGCCAAAGCAGGGTGTGGGTGTCTGCCGAGGCTGCGGCACACCCGGTAGTGGCGGGACCAATGGTAAATTTGGTTATAGAAGACGACGGCCCGGGCATACCGTCGGCACTGAGGGAAGAAATCTTTGAACGGGGTAAAAGAGCGGACGAAACCAAACCCGGAAGTGGTCTCGGGTTATCCATAGTGAGGCAGATATCCGCGCTTTACGGCGGCGATATTTTATTGGAAACTTCACCCAAGGGAGGCCTGAAAGCAATACTTACCGTCCCCGGAGGGGTCGAAAAAGTGTGATCGCCTTACTTACTACACCCGCCCGGGGTAGAAGAGAAAAATATCCTCCGTACCGAACGACTAGACATAAATAAGCTCTCCATGATTAGGTGTTGATTATACTGTTTATCATTTTCTGAAATTTCTATTTAATATGTGTTGGTTAGACTGAAATACAGGGAGAAGAATGTGTCTAAACTACGCTCTAGAATTTTGGCGCCTGTTGCTACAATTGCGGGACTGGCGTTACTGCCATCAATGGCAACGGCAAATTATTTTTCGGGTAAACAGCTTACAATACAGGTGCCCTCAGGTTCCGGCGGCACGTACCACGTCTACTGCCAGATTGTAACTGAACATCTCTGGAGACATATTCCAGGAAAACCCAAGGCAATAATACAGAACAGACCTGGTGGTGGTGGTGCTAAATCGGCCGCCTATATGGCTAATGTCGCTCCAAAAGACGGAACGGTGATAGCGATGGTGGCGCCCGGTGCAATCACGACGCCACTGGTACGCAACGTAAAATTCAATGCCCGACAATTCAACTGGCTTGGATCCGTGGCTGCGCGGTCATCTGCGGTCTGGATGTGGCACACCCATGGCATAACGACACTTCAGCAGGTGAAAGACAAGGAAACAACGATCGCGACAACAGGCTTTGCATCCGGTGGCTCGGTGGTCCCACGACTAATTAATGCCCTCATCGGAACCAAAATGAAGTTGATATACGGTTACAAGGGCGGAGGCGCACTAAACGTGGCCGTGGAACGCAGGGAAACCCAAGGACGCTGGAATTTTCGGTCAGGTTTTACCGGTGTCAGACCGAGCTGGCTGCCTGAGAAAAAGGTCATTCCAATTATCGCTACAGGGCCGCGGGACCCCCACCTAAAAGGAGTTCCGCATCTTCGTGACCTACTTAAACCCGGATCGGTCGAACAGAAAATTTATGATGTAATTGGCATGAATTTTGAAGTTGGACAGGCATTCTACGTTCCCCCAGGGACACCTCAGAAAGTCGTAAAAATATTAAAGACGGCTTTTGATAAAATGCTTGCAGATCCAGTGATGATCGCTGATATCAAAAAGCGACGTATCGAGTATTCACCAAAATCGTCAGAACAGGTGGTGGCTGAAATCAAGAAGGGATTTGATGCACTGTCACCGGAGGTCCTGAAAGGGATGAAAGGTATTTATACCAAAAAGAAGAAATAGTTTTGTGCCAGCTACCCGGAGAGCACCTTCTCCGGGTAGCCCTTTTTATTAATCGCGTTACCTTTACATTTTCCAATTTGGGGATCCTTAAAGTAGCCGCGTCTCCGGGCAAGAAAAACTGGATATGAAAATGACCCCGGATATCGAGTTTCATTTCGATTTTGGAAGCCCAAACGCCTACCTCAGCCATCGGGTGATCCCCGCGATCGAGCGGCGGAAAGGTGTGCGTTTCGTCTACGTGCCGGTGTTGCTGGGTGGCGTTTTCAAGCTGACAAACAATACTCCGCCGATGGACCAGAATAATGGTGTCTTGAACAAGTCAGAATACCAGCAGCGCGAAACAAATCGCTTTATCGCGAAGCACAAAATCGCGTTCGCCTGGAATAAGGATTTTCCAGTCAACACGCTCAAGATCATGCGCGGCGCGGTGGCCGCCGAAATGGATGGGACTCTTCCCCCCTATGTCGAGGCGATATACACAAACATGTGGGAATATCCGAAGAAGCTCGACGAGACCGAATTGATCCAATGCGTTCTCGACAAGGCAGGACTCGACGGTGCCGCGCTGATGGCCCGCACCGCCGATCAGCCAATAAAGGATAAGCTGATGGCCAACACCGCGGGATCGGTTAAACGGGGCACGTTCGGAAGCCCAATGTTTTTCGTGGGTAACGAAATGTTTTTTGGCAAGGACCGCCTGCCCGATGTCGAGGAGGAAATAGCCAAGACCTCGCAGTAGAACGCGATGAAGGAGGGCGCTCAGGGAGCGGTCGCCCAACCGAGCGTGTCGCGGATCTCGGTCACCGTCTCCAGAAGGCGCTCCGTCGCGTTGTGACCGTTCATTGTTCACCCCCGCTTGGGCAACAGGTACCCGCCCGTTATCCGCGGGCTCGAAGCCGACCAGCCGCTGGACCTTTTTCTCGAGCGTCGGCGGCATGGGTACGCCTGAGGCAACCATGATGCAGGCACCTTAGACGGAAAGCGCAGGGTGTAGTGGAGACCAATGTGACACCTCCAAGCTTGAACAAATAGTGTGACCGTTTTATTGAGTCCAGCGAGTTCAGGAACCCAACGAGGTTGAGCGCGTGGGTCCTAAGGCAATTCTCCTCATCCTGGCGCTTGGCCCGTGGATCTGTAGGTCCTGTTGGCTCACGCAAGAATTTGAGAGTGATCCTCTAGTTTTTCCCGATGAGTCCGACAACTACCCAATTACCTGGCGAACTCAGAATGTTGGAGAGATGTTTTTCGCGATCTGCTCCCTGGATAATGTCTCGCATAGGGACTGTGCTCGATCCAGAGCCTCCACCATCCCGTACGCCGACCAGGAGTTTTCAGTAATATCAAAGTGTTTTGAGACCTTGAATTTCTGGTCGTCAATTAATTTCAATTGAAGTGTTTTATGTTTGTTAATATAGGATTTTAGTTCCGTAACCTTGGTCCACCCGAGATCGAGCCACGCCGTTCTAGCGCCCCAGGAATGTTCCTGGAAAAAAAGAATTTTTAAAAGAAATTCGTGACCTAAAGATCTTCCAGAGATTGTCTGGTTCTCGATGTCAAGAGCGTTGGATTTCCCCTTTTGGGTATAGAAGGTTGTGAGTGTATTTGCTTCGTCACACTGCCCCTTAACAAATCGGATTCTCAGTCTGTCACGATGAGTGATATCCCCGTTAACCGACGCATAGATAAACTCACCAATTTTATCAATCCGCCATTTACCATCAATTTCCGCTTCGGTGTCGGCCTCGACGGTTTGTCGATCCATTTTTTTGGAGTGCGGTGACCGATCCCTTTCATTTGTCTTCACCTTTAAAAGCGGCGTTTCGGTTTCCGCGTAGTCCTCCAGGCTTTTGCTACAGCGCTCTATCAAAGTGGGGGTCAGGATGTCTTCTTTACTTGTAAAACTGCACAGAAAGCCATCCCGGTGGTACAGGGGTCGGCCCTGCTCCTGTAATTCTCTGTAAACCCTGTCTCCTGACAGCCCATCAAAATCACTTCCGGCCCAGTAATCTTCAGCAGCGTTGAGAAAGCTGATTATCGGGCGCTTGCGTTTGACCACATACTCAACCAGGACCCGCGTAAGACGCGGGGAAACAATACGAAGCCTTGAATAGGATGGTGCTTCGAATAAATTTAATTGTTTTGGCTCTATCAGCTTCTGTCTTAAAAGGTTTTCAAAAGAAACCTTCATATCGGTACCGACAAATATCATGGGCGCTTGTGCCATTTTCATTACATTTTGAAAGTGCGACGACTGGGTATTCCTGAGCGCATACAAATCAACAACGGCCTGATTTGCGTCGAGCCGCAGGAACCAGGACCCATCGGGATCAATCCAGTAAAAATGGGGTAGCCGGTCGGCACGCTTCCGATCAGAAACACATCTCGAGACAGACATATCCTCGATGGCATCTTCAGGACAGTCGCCATTCTGGGCGGTGGGAACGTAGCGTTGAGTATTATCCGACCAGGCTTTTCCCGTCTCCGTCCACCGGTTCTGGATAGAGGGTATGGAACTTTGCATTATTACTTCGACCGGTTCTTTTGCATTGTCGGTAAGACGCGACCAGGCGCTGCCTGGTAACACAATTCCAGATACCACCACTGCAACCTGAAATAACCCGAAAATCCCCGATGCTGTTTTTCTACGTTCTGGCAATAAATAATCCCCCTGCTCGCTGCTAACTACTGGCATGCGCATCGCGGTGCTATCCGATGACTAAAACAACGGGACCTAACAAGGCAGACAGCAGTTGTCCGGCTACTAATAGATGACAATTAGCCAGATATCGGCTGTAAACGAGGCTAAAATGGGGCCCTGATGAGGAGAGTTTTGGGCCATTTTGAGTAATTCAACAAGCGTGATCCGTAGTGCACGGCCCTTGGATCGATTAGTCCTGTTGGCGCCGAAAACTTAACGGGAACAACACAAATTCCAAATAGAAAAGAGGTGTTAGAGGCCGTCACGAAGAGCGTTTTTACACCGCAATTCGCCTCCGACGAACTGCGTGGGGACCATGAAATTGTCTTTACGGCGGTACGGAATTCTGGCGAGGCGCTGGAGTACTCATCCGAAGAACTCCGCGGCGGGGGGGAGTGTATTAGGAACCAACGCTGGCCACACGCCCTTAAAAGGCCCTCACGCAGCTTTGAGAAGGGGGCTGTCCTCCTTTTCCAGGACCTTGCGAACCGCTGGCCGCGTTATCATGCGGTCTTTCCATGCGGTGTAATTCGTGAGATTCGCGACCGGCAGCCCGAGACGCGCGCCCCAGCCGTAAAAAACCAACGCGTATGGGTCGGCAAAGGTGCACTGATCGCCCATCATCCACTGTTTGCCCGAAAGCCTCTCGTCGATTTCCTCCAGGCACGTCCAAAATGTTTTGTGCGCCGTGTCGCTGATGGCTTTGATTGCTGCCTCGCCTATGTCGGCGCCGCCGGCGGGACGCTCAGGATGCAGGGCGAGGCCGAACGCAGGGTGGACGGTGCTAGCGAGCCACCCGACCACCGCCACACAATTGGCAAAATCGACGGGATCAGACGGTAAAAGATTTACATCGGGAAACTGGCCGACGATATAGGGTAAAATCGCGGCATTCTGGGTTATTACCCTGCCGTTGACTGCCAGCGCCGGGACCTTGCCATGAGGATTTATTTTACGATATTCCTCGGTGCGTTGCTCACCCTTGGCCAGGGCGACTGGTTTGACTTCATAGACCGCGCCACATTCCTCGAGTAACACATGCGCCGCCAATGAGCAGGCGCCGGGCGCAAAATAAAGGGTATACATTGATGGATCTCCGTTTCGGTGAAGGCCGCGTTGCTGACGGCAAGCGGCGGAATGGCCGTTTGAACGGCCAACATTGTCTCCTACTTTAGGGCATCAATCCAAAATTCACCACAGCCGTGAGAAATCACCACACAGTGCGGCCTTTTGGCGAGCGTCAGCCAGACTGACCGCCTTCAACCCCATCTTCCCGTGACCGGCCATTGAGCATGAATTTATATAGCCAGGATTTGGCACCCGATTTAGACACCTGAAGGTACAAGCCGCCTCCGTCAGCAAGTAGGCCCGGGTTCTTGGTGGTTTCCACGGCTCTAGCTGACAGCCTGTTTATGCCCTGCGCCATGCTCCTACCCATAAATCTACCCATGAACAGGATTGGATTATGGCATGTCCCAGCGGATACAGCCAGATACGAATTCAACTAAGCCATTGTTTTATTTCATATTAATGGACGTTCGTGGACATTGGTGGACTAGGGTATGGCGGAGAGGGGGGGATTCGAACCCCCGAGACGCTTACACGCCTGCTGGTTTTCAAGACCAGTGCATTCAACCACTCTGCCACCTCTCCGACAGACGCAGAACATACCTATATTTTCTGAATTTGGAAGGTGTGGAATGAGTGTCTCACACCTGGCAACGTGTCTGTTTTACCGGGGGTGTGTCACCCGCATTCAGACCTGTCGTCCTGCTGTATGACCCGCTGTGGAGGCGCCAGAGGGTATTCAGGCAACCATTCGGCGTATCGACCCCAGGTCAGTCCGGTTATTCCAATTTATTTCCCTGTCCCGTCATTTCGGGGGGATGCGTCTGTCTAAATAGAGAGAGGGAAGGGTGCGCTTCAGCACCCTCCCAATCGAAAGGACAAACAATGAAAAAGGAACCGATATCCCACGATCACAAACAATTTAGTCGTATGACCGACATACTGGTTACGCAGGGAACAGGCAGGCACTCATACGGAATAGAGATTGATACTCTCGGGACCCTGGCATTGGTCATGAACCAGCAGGGACATACCAACAGGTTCGGTGGACCATTGACTGCCAATACCCTCAAGCAGGTGATCTACAGGTTACGTCACGGTGATGGTCTGGATGACCTCGCACCTGACTGGTCAGAGTTTGATGGACCTAGTGCACTTCATCGTCAGGCATCCAACGTCATAAACCTTAAATCTGAATTTAGTTTGGAATGACGTAACCGGGAGAGGGACTTATCGCATAAGTACCCTTGTAGGGTCGGTCAGATGAATTGAATCAACGATTGAGTATCTGGTCTGACCCAAGAGATTACCCAATGAAAAATAATCAACAGAATCCCAATGATAAAACCCTGTTGGGACTCAAGAAAAGAACACCATTCGATAAACCAAAAGAGAAACGAATACTGGAAACAGTGAATCGAATGATTACTCGAATCCAGAATGACGAAAGGAATTATCTATGACCAAACACCCTTACCAGACCTGCCTGAGAATGCCGCTGACCCTCAAGGAAGACATGACCACCATATGTGACCAATATCGAATCAATGAATCCGACCTTATGAGACGTGCCATCGTGGAATTCGTCACCAACATCCAGGAGAACCCGAACAAGAACTCACGGTATATGTTTCTCTGAGGTCACACCCCGGATATCCCTCGGACATTACATCCCTAAAGCACCCTCATATACCCATTTGAGGGTGTTTTTTCGTGTTCATTAAAAAGGTTTAAAAAAAGGTGTTTAGGTATTCCATCGAGTGGGTCTAAGTCTGCACAGTAACGGAATGAAATTCTGACCCATGAGTTCTTTGTACGGGGACTTCCATTCTCTCTACCCATTCCGAATATTCTCTGTCAGAATTTCTCTATGAGGAAACTGACTGCCACACTAGGTCTGACCAACTGAGATGATCAAGATTGTACGTGAGGACATAACGTCACGAACGACTGATGCAATTGTAAATGCTGCGAACACACGTCTGCTCGCTGGAGGTGGTGTGTGTGGTGCCATTCACCGTGTTGCTGGACCTGAGTTAGAACGAAAATGCCGTGAGATCGGAGATTGCCCAACCGGAGACGCACGCATAACAGACGCCTATGATTTGCCGTGTAAGTACGTAATACACGCTGTCGCACCCCGGTATTGGAATGGCACAAGAGGTGAGTCAGAACTTTTACGGCGTTGTTACCAATCGATCTTTTCTCTCACCGAAAACCACGGGATCAAGAGCATCTCGATACCAGCGATCGGCACAGGAATTTACCGATATCCAATCAAAGAGGCGACGGAAATTGCTTTTGATACGACCCTCGCTACACAGGAAAAACAAGACCTGTCGGTCGAATTTGTCTGTTTTGATGAAAATACGGCAACCGTTTATGAAGAAACTTATCGACGGTACTGAATAGAACTCCACCCACACCCCATTCTCTCTACCCATTCCGAATATTCTCTGGCAGACTTTCCGTATGAGAAACCTGACTGCCACACTCTGCCTGACTATTGCCGTGCTTCTTGGAAGTGCGGGGATGTCTTTGAGTGCTGATTACCAAAAGGGTCTGACCGCCTACCAGAGTGGTGACTACGCAACTGCTCTGCGTGAGTGGAAATCCCTTGCCGAACAGGGGAATGCCCGTGCCCAGTTCAGTCTGGGTGTGATGTACCGCAAAGGACGAGGTGTTCCACAGGACGATAAGACTGCGGTGAAGTGGTACACCCTTGCTGCGCAACAGGGGAATGAATATGCCCAGGTCAATCTGGGTTACATGTACGACTACGGACAAGGTGTTCCAGAGGACTTTAAGACTGCCATGAAGTGGTACATCCTTGCTGCTGAACAGGGGGATGCCCGTGCCCAGGAGTGGATGAAACAACACCGAAATATGATTGCGAAAGAACAAGAGAGGAATCGGATTGTTAGAGAAAAACAACAAGAGAGGATTCGGATTGCTAGAGAAAAACAAAGTGCATCAAACCCCGGATTCAAAGACCTCAAACCAGGACTTAGCCGTTCTTCGATCAAAGATAAGAAAGTATGCAGGGGTGAGTTAGACATTAAATCGGTGACTACCTGCTATGGTATAGACAATCTGAAGTTTTTTGGAACGTTTGATAATATAGGTGTATTAAACAAGTTGACTGTTGATTTAGGACCGATAGTCGGTTCGGTGGGTTTGATAAATCAGTTATCAACGTACCTACAGAAAGGTGAGACCAACATCTACCTCAAGATGAGGAACGCACTTGGAGAAAAATACAAATTAGATTTTGAATACTCGGAACGAGATCGACAACTTTTCAATGCGAATGACAAAAACAAACTTTATACGGTTTATGAAAAGGGACAGGTTGCTCTGCTCGTAACAAGAAAGAAAAAGGGATATTCCCACGATCTCTGGTTATATATTGAGTATCGGGATGTAAAACCCGCACAAATATTTTTTAAATCAACCAAACCGAAACGTGCAAAAAAGGGTGATTTTTAGCACAGGAGCTTGCCCGTGAATGTGTCCGTAAGAACTACAAAGGGTGTTGAATAGAACTCCACCCACACCCCATTCTCTCTACCCATTCCGAATATTCTCTGTCAGACTTTCCGTATGAGAAAACTGACTGCCACACTCTGCCTGACGATCGCTGTGCTTCTGGGAAGTGCGGGGGTGAGTTTAGTTTCAGAAGCATTTCCTACAAATCACTATGAGATAATTAGCATGACTAGAACAAGTTCTGGTAATTGGTGGGATGTGAGAGTCAAAAACACAAAAAAAGATCAGAATGCTTGTTCTCGCGGTCTTCACAATCCGAGTAGCTCATCCCATCTCTCTTCAGGGTCTGAAATCAGAGCGAGGAATCTCAAAGAGAGTAGGGCGTGTCACCCGGCAAAAGCACAGATTTACGAGAAAAACTTTTACCCGAGTAAGTTATGAATCTTCGAGCCCTGTCGTCCGCATAGGCACCTTTGTTATCATTTCGAAAAACCGTCAATCGTTTTTGTCATTATCAAATGACATGACGTTTTTGCGCTGCAGATGTGTCACAAACTCCGTAGCAGCACTATCTTGCTAACCAACAAACCAAAAATTAGAAGCAGGTTGGCACGCTAAGACGCCTGTATGAAATACCAGAACAATACGGCGACCCCGACTCCACACAATAAAATAATGAAAATCATCTGGGTTAGAAGAGACAGGGAAAGAATCGGATGTCGAACAAGCAGCCAGACTACCGCGCCAACCACAATCGATACAATTAGTGGATCCACTGACATCTGTTCCCTCTTCATAAGAGAAACACTTTTTATACCACGGTGACTTTATTATCTAATTGTTGACTTCGTTAGACGAGGTAGGTCGAGGGCCATTATTAAATTAAAGTGGTTTTTTCAAAAACTTTGTGGGCTTAATCGCACAAATCGGTAGAGTATCGAGTGTTCAATTACTTTGGAATTATAAAGAATGGAAGAGCCGGTTACCTTTCAATCAGAGCAACTGAACCTCTCTGGAATCATCCACATTCCAGATGAGTTGCAACCCGGAGAACAACGTCCCGCAATGCTCGTGCTGCACGGATTCGGTAGCAATAAAGAAAGTCAGAATTGCATTTGGCCTGCGAGAGAATTCGCTAACTGGGGCTATGTTACACTGCGTTTTGACATGCGGAGTTGTGGGGAAAGCGAGGGCAAAGCAAACCACATCAACTGTCTCGAACAGGTAGAAGATACAAAGAACGCTATTTCTTATATCCAGGAGAGACCGGAAGTCGATTCCAAACGCATCGGGTTAATTGGGACAAGCTTTGGGGCGGCAGTCACTGTATATGCAGCAGGTGTAGACGAGCGCGTTTCCGCCGCTATTTCCTCTGGCGGCTGGGGCGACGGCGAGCGAAAATTTCGGGGACAACACCTCGGCGACAAGGCTTGGCAAAAATTTACTAAAATGATGGAAGATGGAAAAAAATATCGCGATAAAACAGGCGACCCGATGATGGTTTCGCGCTACGACATCGTTCCAATACCGCCCCATCTTCAAAAAAATCTAGCCCCGGGGTCCGTGATGATGTTTCCCTCGGACACGGCCACTAGTATGTATGAATTCAAAGCTGATGAGGTCGTTGGAAACATTGCTCCACGTCCGCTTCTTTTACTGCATAGTGCGGAAGACTCAGTCACTCCGACCGAACAATCTATCGAATTGTTCAAACGCGCGGGCAGTCCAACCGATTTGCATCTCGTTGCAGATGTCGACCATTTCATGTTCGGCGAGGAAAATCCTCGGGTCATTTCCATACTTCGTGATTGGTTCCAGAAATATTTTCCTGTGCAAACCAACGTTTTATGGAACCTATCACACCCTTAGCCACCTTGTGTTGTGCCTAAAATCAAATCGACCATTTAAATTTCTAAGAATATTAAAGAGATTGAAATTAAACGAATTTAAAAACAATGATAAAACACGTTTGGATTTTAAATTAAGGTCTTAAACGAAACAAATTATGTCATAGGCCGTCGGGCCAATTCATCGCTCAATCCCTCTGTTTGAGATGCTCTCTGTTGCTCACGCCACATAGTCGCGTACAACCCATCCTGCATGAGAAGCTCTGTATGCCGCCCGAATTCCACAATCCTGCCCGCATCAATGACAATTATATTATCAGCATCGATGATGGTAGATAGACGATGTGCTATCACCAGAGCCGTCCTGTCCCGAGAAATTAGTTGAAGCGCGGACTGTATTTCTCGTTCGGTCTGAGTGTCCAAAGCAGAAGTTGCTTCATCGAACAATAGGATTCGTGGGCCTTTTAAAATCGTGCGCGCTATCGCAACACGCTGTTTTTCCCCACCAGAAAGTTTAAGACCACGTTCCCCGACCACCGTTTTATAACCATCCGGCGTACACATGATAAAATCGTGTATTGAAGCTAGCCTCGCCGCGTCCTGAACCTCAACTGGTGAGGCGTCCGGCCGACCGTAGGAAATATTGTAGTAAATTGTATCATTAAATAGAACGGAATCCTGGGGAACAACGCCTATTGCACCCCTTAGGCTTTTCTGCGTAACCGTACGAATATCCGTGCCGTCAATCCGTATCGCACCTGCGTCAATATCATAAAAGCGGAACAAGAGACGACCCAATGTCGACTTCCCCGCGCCACTGGGTCCTACAATTGCAACCTTTTGCCCAGCCCTTACACTAAAGCTCACGTCCCGCAAAATCTTGCGTCGGGGATCGTAACCAAAGGACACATCCTCAAATTCAATTGCCCCATCTCCGGGCGGAAGGGGCATTGAACTGGGTAAATCCTGTATCTCAGCTTGTGTACCTAGCAAAAAAAACATGGCCTCCATATCGGTTAAGGATTGCTTGATTTCCCTATACACAAAACCAAGAAAGTTAAGTGGAATATAAAGTTGCATGAGATACGTATTCACCATAACGAAATCACCTAGACTCATTGATCCAGATACAACCTCTTCTCCCGCCATCCATACAATTGTGGTCAAACCAATCCCAATGATGAACGCCTGCCCTATATTCAGTAGCGAAAGGCTTGTCTTGCTAATTACTGATGCCCGCTCATAGCGTTGAAGCGCCGTGTCATAACGCGATGCCTCAAAGGCTTCATTTCCAAAATACTTAACCGTTTCGTAGTTCAGAAGGCTGTCAACCGCCCGAGTATTAGCGCGCTGGTCAGTCTCATTCATTTCCCGGCGCCACTTCAACCGCCATTCAGTGACAACCATCGTGTATGTGATGTACACTAGGATCGAGATTAGGGTTACCAGCGCATACCAAATACTGAATAATTGCCAGAGAATTCCGCAGACCAAAGCTATTTCGAGCAGGGTAGGGAGGATATTGAAAAGCATAAACCTCAGGAGAAAATCAATTGCCTTGGTGCCGCGCTCGATGGCGTGTGATAATCCTCCCGTCTGGCGTTCCACATGATATCTGAGAGCCAATCCATGCAAGTGTCTGAAGGTTTGCAGGGCCACATCCCTGATAGCTCTCTGGGCAACTTTAGTGAAAACGGCGTCACGTAGCTCGGCAAACGCGATTGACAAAACCCGAAGTGCGCCGAAACCAACAATGAGTGCTATTGGAAGAATGATTAAATCCCCCTTATCTCCGTCAATTCTGTCAACAATTAAGCCATAAACAACTGGTATAAACACCGTTGCCAGCTTGGCAAAAATCAAGAAAAACAACGCTGCCAATACCCGAAACTTGGCTTGGGGACCACCTCGCGACCAGAGGTAGGGAGAAAGCGATTTAAGGGCGCTCCATTCAAAGGCTGCACCCATTTTGCGTCCAGATGGCGTTCGTTTTTCTTCTGACATTCAAATATTCTCGACAATAAAAATATCTCGTCTTTAGCTACGCTCCGACAGAAATACCAACGTCTAACGAATTTAAGGAGTTCCGCAGCGATGTTTGCGCCGCTAAAGATTATTTGGCTTCAGCCTTTAATAAAAATGCTATCTGTCTGTTCCTAATTTACCAAGGGATTCTATAAGATAGGGGTGAGACAATTGAGTCGCGAGTCGTTTACTCCTATGGCACAAAATAGGCAGGATTGCATGCCGAAAAATAGAGGACAAATGTATTCCCTTCTCGCTGCCGTCACCTTTGTTTTATATTTCCTTTGGATGCCTGGAAATACGTGCGCCAATCCAAAGGGTGACTTTCAAAACTGGCTGCAAAGCCTGCGTGCCGAAGCAATACAGCGTGGTCATCGCCCTGACATTGTCCACCAACTCCTTACCAATATAAAACCTAACCGACGAGTGATAAAAAGAGACCAGAACCAGGCCGAATTCAAACTCTCATTGTCCAGTTACATGAGCCGGGTGATCACACCAACAAACATTCGGACAGGGCGACAGAAGGCAACAGATCATCATGACCTCCTTGCCGCCGTTTCGGAAAAATACGGAGTACAATATCGTTTTATCTTGGCAATTTGGGGTATTGAAACACGATACGGGGCAGTCGAAGCCAACGTACCAATTATCCCAGCGCTGGCAACACTCGCATTCGACTCGCGCCGCTCTACGTTCTTCAAAAACCAGCTGTTCGCCGTAATAAAGATGGTCAGCCAGGGTTATGTAGATGTAGCCAGCCTGTTCGGGTCATGGGCCGGCGCAATGGGTCAGCCACAGTTTATACCGTCAAGTTATCTCGCGTTTGCTCAGGACTTTGATGGAGACGGCCGGCGTGATATCTGGAACAATACGGGCGATATATTCGCCTCCATTGCCAACTATCTGCGCAAAAACGGCTGGACGGCTGATCAAACATGGGGCCGTGAGGTCAAAGTGCCGCGCAAACTTATTGTTGAATTAGGCAAACCCGGAGTTCGCGCCGCGCCGGGATGCCGGGCGCGTACCTCAATTAGAAAACATCTCTCTGAGTGGCAAACACTCGGGGTACGCCGAATTAATGGCTCAAATT
>JAYZQT010000051.1:0-47220 GCA_036136335.1 Pseudomonadota bacterium | reverse complement strand
AGGCTAAGAAAAGTTAATGAAAGTGCGCATTCACATTACTCTAAAATACGGCGTTCTCGATCCTCAGGGAAAAGCAATCGAACAGGCATTAGGTGGCCTCGGGTTTGAGGGAGTAAACCAGGTACGCCAGGGTAAATACCTTGAATTGGATCTTGCTGAAACGGACGCGGGCACTGCCCGCTTGTCGGTTGAGGCCATGTGCAAGGCTTTGCTCGCCAACACAGTGATTGAGCGCTACGAGATAAATATAGACGAATGAAAGTAGCCGTCATTGTCTCCCCTGGGTCTAATTGTGACCGAGACGTCCAAGTGGCACTACAGCGAAGCGTTGGGGTGAGCCCGATAATGCACTGGCACCGTGATACGGCTCTGCCCGATGTCGATCTGATTATCGTTCCCGGTGGGTTTTCTTACGGTGATTATCTTCGCGCTGGCGCAATTGCTGCATATTCTCCAGTGATCCGGGAGGTGGTCGCGAGGGCCAACCTTGGATTACCCGTTCTTGGCATCTGTAACGGCTTTCAAATACTGACGGAGTGTGGCCTTTTGCCCGGCGTCCTAATGCAAAACACCGGATTAAAGTTTATTTGTAGAGACGTTGACCTGCGAGTTGAGACCAACGAATCGATATTTACCCAGCATTACGCCTACAAACAGACCATTCGCATCCCTATCGCTCACAATGAAGGCAACTATTTTGCGGAAAATGAGACGCTTGCCCGGCTCGAGGATGAGAACCGGATCGCTTTCAAGTACTGCACTCCGGATGGTGACGTTATCCGGGCCGCAAACCCCAACGGCGCATCATTCAATATCGCGGGAATACTGAACGAGAATCGCAACGTTCTCGGTATGATGCCACATCCAGAACGCATGGCCGACAAACACCTAGGTGGGGTGGACGGACGTCTAATGTTCGAAGGGTTGATCAAGGACTTTGGGAGCGGGGTATGAGTGAATTTACACGGGAAATCGTTACACAACATGGCCTAACGCCGGAAGAGTATGACCGGGTTCTCTCAATTATGGGCCGAGAACCCAATCTGACCGAATTGGGTATTTTTTCAGTGATGTGGTCGGAACACTGCTCTTACAAATCTTCAAAATACTGGTTAAAGAAATTACCGACAGAAGCACCGTGGGTAATTTGCGGTCCGGGGGAAAATGCAGGCGTAATAGATATTGGCGAAGGCAAAGCCTGTGTTTTTAAAATGGAAAGCCATAACCATCCGTCATTTATTGAGCCTTACCAAGGTGCCGCTACAGGTGTTGGAGGCATCCTTCGGGATGTTTTCACTATGGGTGCCCGGCCCATCGCAAATATGAATGCCCTCCGATTTGGATCGCCGGATCATCCCAAGACGAAACACTTGTTAGCCGGAGTTGTGGCAGGGATTGGTGGGTATGGAAATTGTATTGGCGTCCCAACTGTAGGGGGAGAGATTGGCTTCGATCCAAGCTACGATGGGAACATTCTCGTTAATGCCATGACCGTTGGCATTGCGGATAAAGACAGTATCTTCTATTCCGCGGCGGCCGGAGCAGGAAATGCTGTGATATACGTCGGCTAAAAAACCGGTCGTGACGGTATTCACGGAGCAACAATGGCATCTGCTGAATTCGACCACAACACAGAAGAAAAACGCCCTACAGTTCAGGTCGGCGATCCATTTACAGAGAAACTTCTTCTCGAAGCATGCCTAGAGCTGATGAAAACAGATGCAATCGTCGCAATCCAAGACATGGGAGCAGCAGGACTGACCTCTTCGTCAGTCGAGATGTCAGACAAAGGCGGCGTGGGTATTGAACTTGATCTCGATCTGGTGCCGATGCGCGAAGATGGGATGACTCCCTATGAAATAATGCTTTCCGAGAGCCAAGAAAGAATGCTGATGGTTCTCAGGCCCGAGGACGAAGAAATGGCGCGGGTAATCTTCGAAAAATGGGAGCTCAATTTTTCTATAATTGGGAGAATAACGGAAACCAAGAGGCTCGTAATCCGGTCGGGTGGCAAAATAGTTTGTGATATCCCCGTTCCACCGCTAGTCGCAAAAGCGCCGGAATACCGACGCGCCTGGGTACCCACACCATCTTCTGCTGTGCTGTCACCAGACGATGCACTTGCAGGCATTGATGTCACGCCAATCGAGGCATTGGGTAGTTTGATCCAATCTCAACACCTTTGTTCGCGGCGATGGGTCTGGGAACAATATGATCACATGGTAATGGGAGACACGGTACAACGACCAGGTGGGGATTCCGCGGTAGTTCGTCTACACGGGACTAATCGAGGACTGGCTATCACCACTGATTGCACACCGAGATATTGTATTGCTGATCCGCTTCAGGGCGGTCGTCAGGCGGTTGCCGAAGCCTGGCGGAATTTGACAGCTGTTGGTGCAACACCGCTTGCTATTACGGATAATATGAACTTTGGTAATCCGGAGCGGCCAGAGATTATGGGGCAATTCGCAGGATGCATCCAAGGAATGGCAGAAGCATGCAATTCCCTTGATTTTCCAGTCGTCTCCGGGAACGTTTCCCTTTACAACGAAACAAATGGGAACGGGATTGCGCCTACGCCGACAATTGGTGGGGTCGGAATAATACAAGATATAGGCGCATCAATGGCTACGACCAGCTTCAATGGGCCCGGCGAAGTTATTGTGATGATAGGCAAAAACACTGGCCATCTGGGGCGCTCACTGCTGCTCCGCGTCATCGCGGATCTTGACAGAGGGGCACCGCCACCAGTCGATTTGTCGGCCGAACGCCGCAACGGCGATTTTGTGCGGGGGTTAATCCAGACCAACAAGGTGTTGGCCTGCCACGATGTCTCCGACGGTGGGATGCTGGTAACAGTCGCAGAAATGGTTCTTGCAAGTGGTATCGGGGCAGAATTGCAACTGACACCTACCGACCTACCTGCTCTGGCTTGGTATTTCGGAGAAGACCAGGGTCGATATGTAATTTCGGTAGATGATGCCGACCCCATAATCGCTGCTGCAGAATTGGCTGGCGTCCCTGCAACAGTTCTTGGAACAACCGGCGGGACAGAGTTGACCGTAGCGGGCAGCAACTCTATATCCTTTTTGGACCTACAAGTTGCTCACGAGGGGTGGCTGCCTGAATTTATGGCGACGACCTGAGACTTAACGTTGAGCTGGACGAAAACGAGGTACACTCCATGCCGATGGACGCGAGCGTTATTGAAAATCTCATTAGGGAAGTTATACCAGATGCGCAGATCACAATTCAGGATCTGGCAGGAGACGGAGACCACTACGCCGCTCGTGTCATTTCCACTGCATTTGAGGGCAAGACCCGGGTCCAGCAACACCAGATGGTTTACCAAGCGCTAGAAGGCCGGATGGGCGGCGAACTTCACGCGTTGGCCCTCCAAACTAGTGCCCCGAAGAATACCGCCTGAAACACCGCATGCCAAAGAGAGGAAGTTTTCCAATGAGCGAGCATCCCGTATTTGAACGTATTCAGCAGGAGGTCGATGACAACCCGGTGGTCTTATTCATGAAAGGTACTCCTGTATTCCCACAATGCGGATTTTCATCAACCTGTGTGCAGGTTCTCAGTAACCTGGGGGTGGCGTTCAAGGGAATTAATGTTCTGGATGACATGGACGTGCGCGAGGGTGTTAAGGCTTTTTCTAACTGGCCCACTGTTCCACAGCTATATGTGAAAGGCGAGTTC
The DNA here is from genome assembly GCA_036136335.1 of Pseudomonadota bacterium. GTDB lineage: Bacteria > Pseudomonadota > Alphaproteobacteria > MPNO01 > UBA830 > JAYZQT01. The sequence continues at coordinate 43,512 of JAYZQT010000051.1, read as the reverse complement.
GTAGGAGGCTGTGATATTGTCAGAGAAATGTACGAATCGGGTGAATTGATTGAATATTTAAATACGAATGGAATCCAGGTTCAGCTCTCAAACCCTAGTTGACCGAATTGAAGGCAACACGATACCATTGCCATTTAAACCCAATGTTATCTAGTTTTGATGGCCATGTTTCCGACCCGGCAGGTGCGTCACAATTCGGCATAAATAAACCTGTTTTGGGTATTGATTTCCCGACCGGAGGCAACATTAGTCGGCGTAGATCCAATCCGATATCGGGCAGTTCAAACGAAGGCTAGCGCAGAACAAAGAGATGCCCGTTTTAAAAAGTTTTTGGTTCCAAGCGCCGGTGGCTGTTGTGTGCCTCTCCATAATGGTCTCATCCTGTGGTGGTGCAGAAAGGACCAATGAACTCTCTCAGGCGCCTCAACTAGCTTGTCAAACGGTCAAATGCGAGTGCCGAGCAGAAAAGAATGGTCTGTTTCGAGCTGCACAAACAGTTGGGCTCATTTGGCGAGTTAATGGCGAGGCGGCATGCCCAGAGGGTTTCTCACTCAAAAAGAGTAGCAAGGTTGTCCGCTAATGAGGACATTAAGAAAACGCGCCGCGCTCAGCTGGCTACCTTTCTATGCGGACAAATATGATTTTAGTTATCGTGAATAAAATTCAATAACAAGATTTGGTTCCATCCGCACTGGATAGGGCACCTCGGAAAATTCGGGTACGCGAACAAGTTTTCCTTGCATCTTGCCAAAGTCGACTTCCATGTATTCAGGTACATCGCGTTCCGTCAATTGACCGGCTTCAAGCACTATCGGTATGTCGCGCGATTTTTCCTTCACCTCAACCATATCCCCCGCCTTAACGCGATAGGATGGGATGGTAACACGAACACCATTAACCTTAATGTGACCGTGATTGATGAACTGCCTCGCAGCGAAAACTGTTGGTACGAACTTCATTCTATAGACGACGGCGTCTAGTCGCTGTTCAAGCAAACCAATCAATGCTTCAACCGTATCGCCGCGCCGCTTCACGGCCTCTGAGTAAGTCCGGCGAAACTGCTTTTCGGTAATATTCCCATAGTAGCCCTTGAGTTTCTGTTTAGCCTGAAGCTGAAGGCCAAAGTCCGACATTTTAGTGCGGCGCCGTTGACCGTGCTGGCCCGGCCCGTATTCCCGTGTATTCCAAGGACTTTTGGGCCGGCCCCACAGATTACAACCCAAGCGCCGGTTAATTTTGTATTTCGAGCGCACGCGCTTAGACATTGCGCTGTCTCCTTTATTCTATCTATTTGTCCCGGTAGTCCAGTTCCGGACCTTGCCGGTGGCGGGATACCACAAACTCAAGCAATATCCACATTCCCGGGAATGGTCGCGGAGTATATGCATCAGCATTGCCTTGTCAATCAATTGAATGGCTCTACCCGATCTGGAAACATGAAGTTTATTTTATCTGTATGGAGACATTGTTTATGAGTCTACTGGACAGTTTCGGCCTGCTTGCCGTGACACTCATGCTAGTGTTTTATTCGCTTGAACATCGCCACGCATTCTACCTAATCGCATTTGCGGGAGCCTGCACGTTGGGATCAGTCTACGGTTTTTTACAGGGCGCTTGGCCTTTCGGCGTTATTGAGGCCATTTGGGCGCTGGTCGCGGTCAACCGATGGTGGCGTTTAGCCCGACCTAGGACGTTGCCGTGACAGACCGGCAACGATGCCACGAAGAGTTTTAACCTCTTGGTCACTCAAGGATCCGCGGGAAAATATGTTCCGAATATTACGAACCATCCGAGCCCGTTTCTCGGGCGGGAATAAGAAGCCGCAATCATCCAACTCCTTTTCAAGGTGCTCAAAAAAATCAAATAACTCCTCACGCGATGCTGCCGTTCCACCCTTTCGCGTTAACTCTGTAATGGTGATCGGCGCTGTTCCCTGGAACCATTCATACGCAACCAGTAAAACGCATTGAGCGAGATTAAGTGAACGATGTTCCGGGTTGACGGGAACCATAATGATTCCATCTGAAATTGCGATGTCATCGTTATGTAAACCTTTAGCCTCCCGACCGAACAACACGCCCGATTTTTCTCCAAGAACGCAATTTTCGTGCAATGTTCTACCCAGTTCGCGGGGCGATAAAACTGTTTTTATCATATCCCTTGCGCGGGGGGTCGTCGCATATCGGTGCTGCAAATCAGCGACCGCCTGTTCGGTTGTACTATAAATTGAAGCCTGCTCCAGAATGCGCTCTGCGCCGGATGAAGTATTTATCGCCTTGGGATTCGGCCAATCCCCCTTCGGCCGCACTAGGCGCATGTCGGACAATCCAAAATTCATCATCGCCCTTGCAGCAGCACCAATATTCTCCCCGAGGGTCGGCTCTACGAGAATTATCACCGGTGGGACAATAGACGAAACGACACCAGGCACCATGTGTCCTACCTAGCAATACCAATGCCGGCATAAAACTCCGCGCATACAAACTGGTACATTTTCATTTACCGATGTCGTTAATTATTTTTAACACACGAGAAATTGAAAAAATGAATTCAGCGGACATTTTATTACTCTCGGCCCCGGAAGGCATTCACGATCGGATAACGTCGATCTCGACCGAAAGAACGTCCTGTGATCTTAACGCCGGGAGGTGCCTGACGCCGCTTGTATTCCGCTCCCAACAGCATCCGCCACACCCGCAGTACGAGGCTCCGATCATGGCCACGCTCGACAACTTCATCGATGCTCATATCATCCTCATTTAAACCGGCTAGCATATCGTCAAGCTGATCGTACGGCGGCAGACTGTCTTCATCCTTTTGGTTGTGTCTCAACTCCGCTGTCGGTGGTTTCGATATGACGTTTTCTGGCACTACACACCCAGCCGGTCCCAGGCACCCTTCCGGAAGATTTAGATTTCTCCAACGGGATAGTTCAAACACCTTGGATTTGTATACATCTTTCAGCACCGAATAACCGCCACACATATCCCCGTAAAGTGTCGCATACCCTACCGACATTTCGGACTTGTTCCCGGTTGACACCACCATCGAACCGGTCTTGTTGGACACCGCCATTAGGGTCAGGCCACGCGAACGGGCCTGAATGTTTTCTTCGGTGGTATCGGCCTCCGCTCCGGCAAACGACTCGGTCAACATTTTATCAAATGCATCCATCGCCGGACCTATGGACACTGATCCGAGATCAACGCCCAACAGGCTGGCGGCTTCGGATGCATCGTCAAGACTTTCCCGGGATGTATACGGAGAAGGCATCATTAGGCAACGCACGCGATCTGGTCCCAGGGCATCCACCGCTACAGCAGCCGTCAACGCAGAGTCAATTCCCCCAGAGAGGCCAATTATCACGCCGGGAAATCCACTTTTTTCGACATAATCCCTGAGCCCCAGTACCAACGCACAATAAATCGATTGATCACCTTCGGGCGGCGCATGGCGTTCAGTCTCAGCGCACTCCCAATGCTCACCGTTGCGAGACCAATGTGTAACCATCACGGATTCCTGCCAAGCGGGTGCCTCGGCCCGTAGAAATGCATCCGCGCCCAAAACAAATGACGCGCCATCAAAGACTAGTTCATCCTGACCACCCACCTGGTTGACATAAATCAAAGGTTTTCGGCATTCGGTAACACGGGCAACGGCTAGGTTCAGTCTCTTATCCCATTTGTCCTGTTGGAACGGCGATCCATTCAGGACTGCAAGTATTTCTGCACCGGATTCCTCAAGACATTCCGCTACTTCATCAGTCCACATGTCTTCGCACACCATTACGCCCAAACGAATACCCCGAAAGTTTATCGGCCCCGGCAAGGGGCCCGAATGGAATACCCGTTTTTCGTCGAAAACACCGTAGTTGGGAAGGTCATATTTATATTGAATAGCTGCAACCTCGCCCCCATCAAGAAGGAGTGCCGCGTTGTAGAGCTTTGTTTCTTCTAACCATGGGGCTCCAAGCAAAATTGCTGGCCCACCATCACCTGTCTCCGCGGCAAGGGCATTAATTTCCCTTACGACAGTTTCCTGAACTATCGGTCGGAATACGAGATCTTCCGGTGGATACCCGGATACCATTAACTCGCTAGTTATCACCAGATCTACGCCGCTCTGGGCTGCCGTTTCGCGGGCGCGCCGCAACAGCCCAACGTTCCCGATAATATCGCCAACGGTTGGGTTAAGCTGAGCTAGCGCAATGGTGAGCGTATCAGTCATGTCGGCGAGGCTAATGCTACTCAGCCGCCTCGCGCGCGGAGGTGTTCGGGCGGGCTGTATCCCGCGTTCTTTTAAGGTGCTCACCCACCAAAAAAGCCAGCTCGAGAGACTGCGAGGCGTTGAGGCGCGGATCACAATGGGTATGATAGCGATCAGACAGGCCTTCGTCCGTGATAGCCTGCGCTCCCCCAATACATTCCGTGACGTTTTGGCCGGTTAGTTCGATATGGATGCCACCGGCATGGGTCCCCTCAGCCTCGTGCACGGCAAAGAAACCCCGAACCTCATCAAGAATCTGGTCAAATGGGCGTGTTTTATACCCACTTTGCGCCTTGATTGTGTTGCCATGCATAGGATCGCAAGTCCAGACCACATTTCGCCCTTCCCTAACGACAGCGCGAACAAGTTCTGGAAGCTTTTTTTCAACCTGGTTTTGTCCCATCCGACTTATCAAAACAATCCGTCCCGGACAGTTTTCGGGATTGAGAATATCAAGCAACTGCAGCAATTCTTCCGCCGTCTGACTAGGGCCAGTTTTTAAACCCAACGGGTTCGCAATTCCTCGCATGAACTCGACATGGCCACCTTCCAGTTGCCGCGTACGATCACCGATCCAAACTAGGTGCGCTGAAGTGTCGTACCAAGCCCCTGACGTAGAATCAACACGTGTCATCGCTTCTTCGTAACCCAGCAATAAAGCTTCATGACTCGTATAAAAATCTGTTTCACGAAGCTGAGGTGCGGCATCCGATGTCAACCCACACGCGGCCATAAATGTCATGGCTTCGTCGATCCGGTCCGCAAGTTCACGGTATTTTTCCGCATGTGCGCCCGAGGACACGAACTCGAGATTCCAACGATGAACTTCTTGTAGATCAGCGTAACCCCCTTGAGCAAAGGCTCGCAATAGGTTCAGGGTTGCCGCTGACTGGTTGTAAGCCCTTACCATACGTTCCGGATCGGGGGCACGGCACTGTGACGTAAATTCCATGTCATTAATCATGTCACCCCTGTAGCTGGGCAACGATAGGCCATCTTTTACCTCAACATCAGAAGAACGCGGTTTTGCAAACTGTCCGGCAAGACGACCCACCTTCACCACTGGTTTGCCCGAAGCAAACGTCAGCACCACTGCCATTTGTAACAGAACCCTGAAGGTGTCCCGGATATTGTTTGGGTGGAATTCAGCAAAACTTTCCGCACAATCCCCACCCTGAAGAAGAAATGCCCTGCCCTCACCGACCTCCGAAAGCTGCTCGGAAAGTTTACGCGCCTCCCCTGCGAAAACCAGAGGCGGGTATCCACGCAGTGTTGTTTCTGCGGCCCGCAATGTCTCAGCGTCCGGATATTCAGGCACCTGCACAACAGGTTTTTGTCGCCAGCTACCTGGCGACCAGTTCCCCGACATGGTAATCCTCTCATAAATTCTTCGAACTTCGAGGCCCGCGTATACGCCGTTTATCCAGGCATTTCCAGCAAAACTGCACCATCGGTTCTAAGGCGTAAAAGGTAAGTCATACTCAATGTTTGCTGTATTTTGCAATTTTGCGCTAGGCAGTGTGGAACAAAACCGCTCAGATAGGTTCTCGCATGGTAACGAACTCCTCGGCAGCTGTTGGGTGTATTCCGACGGTAGCGTCAAACTGGGCTTTAGTCGCGCCACATTTTAGAGCTATGCCAAGGCCCTGCGCTATTTCTCCGGCGTCCGGACCTACCATGTGACAACCCACGACCCGATCGGACTCCCTATCGACGATCAACTTCATCATTGTCTGCTGTTTTGCCCCTGTCAGGGTATCTTTCAGCGCACGAAATCTAGACCGGTATATATCAATAACAGGGTACCTTGCCCGCGCATCTTCTTCCGTCAGACCGACTGTTCCAATAGGTGGGTCTGAAAAAACTGCAGTTGGAATATCGGAATAATCCATCTTAGCCTTCGTTCCATTGAAAAGGTTTGAGGATATCTTCATCGCCTCTCCGATAGCGACAGGCGTAAGCTGATAGCGGTCAATAATATCTCCAAGCGCATAAATATTGCCAACACTTGTCCTGTAGTAGTCATCGACGACGACCGCACCATTTTCATTCAGTTTTACCCCTGATGCCTCCAGTCCAATATCCCGGGTGTTGGGTACCCGGCCAATCGCGTAGAGAACCTGATCAACCTGCTGCACCTCACCATTACTCAGGTAAATGTCCAATCCCCCGTCAACTCGGTCTATTCTTTCAATGGTGGTATTCCATGTGATTCTGACTCTATTTTTGTTCATCTCTTCTGCCAGATGTTGCCGCACATCCAAATCAAAACCCCGCAGAAACAGATCCCCTCTGTATATCAGCGTTGTCTCGGACCCGTACCCGTTGAAAATGCCCGCGAATTCAACCGCGATGTATCCCCCGCCAAAAACCATCACGCGATCGGGGCGCTCTTCCAGATAAAACGCGTCGTCAGACACTATGGCATGCTTGAAACCAGGTGTTTCCAGAATTTGTGGCCGACCACCGGTCGCAATCAGAATTTTGTCCGCCGTCAAACGTTCGCCACCGACATCAAGTGTATGCGCATCTATTAACGTTGCACGTGCTTCGTAGAGGGATACGCCGGCCTCATCGAGGAGCGTCCGGTATATTCCGTTAAGCCTCTTAATTTCCGAATTCTTATTTACTATCAGCCGCGGCCATTCGAGTTTTGGTTTTTCAATATCCCAACCATACGCCGCGGCTTCATGTACATATCGAGGGTAGTGCGATCCGTAAGAGAAAAGTTTCTTTGGGATGCAGCCAACGTTTACACAGGTTCCGCCAAGAAATCTCTCTTCTGCAACCGCCACCCTTGCACCGTAGGCTGCAGACATCCTAGAAGCACGGACCCCGCCAGATCCAGCACCAATAACAAACAAATCATAGTCGTAACTGGCCATCGCGCCTGCCTTTCAGAAATATTCAACCTTTAACTGGAGAGCGAAATGTGGAGGTTATCAGGTACCAATACCGCCAATTAGGCCATATTTAATCTCGAGATAGTCCTCTATCCCATATTTGGATCCTTCTCGACCGGTTCCAGATTCCTTCATTCCGCCGAACGGGGCGACCTCGGTCGAGATAATGCCCTCATTAACACCAACAATACCGTATTCCAGCCCTTCCATCACACGCCAGATACGGCCGATATCGCGTGTGTAAAAATATGCAGCAAGACCAAATTCAGTGTCGTTAGCCATCTGAAGTGCCTGTTCTTCAGTCTCAAACCTGTAAAGGGGCGCAACCGGGCCAAAGGTTTCTTCGTAGGTCACCTTCATATCGGTTTTCACTTCCGCCAGGATCGTGGGCTGGAAAAACGTACCTCCAAGTTTATGACGTGAACCTCCCAACACGACCTGTGCCCCCTTGGAAACCGCGTCTTCAATGTGTTCTTCAACCTTTGCAACAGCCGCCATGTCTATCAGGGGACCCTGTTCGGTTTCCCCCTCCAACCCGTCTCCTATACGCATCTTTTCAACGGCGTCCGAAAGTTTTTTAGAAAACTCTTCGTATACATCATTCTGCACGAGTATCCGGTTGGCGCAGACACAGGTTTGACCGGTATTTCTGAATTTTGAAGCCATTGCACCATCAATGGCTTCGTCGATATCGGCATCATTGAATACAATGAAAGGTGCATTCCCACCAAGTTCCATCGAGGTCTTCTTCACTGTCCCGGCACATTGCTCCATAAGTAACTTTCCAATTTCCGTTGAACCGGTAAAAGTTAATTTGCGTACTTTGGAGTTGGATGTCATTTCGCCACCAATTGCGGCTGATGCTCCGGTCACGACACTGAATACACCGGCCGGGATTCCAGCGCGTGCCGCGAGTTCTGCCATTGCCAACGCAGAATAGGGAGTGGCACTCGCAGGCTTGACAACCATAGTGCACCCTGCGGCAAGCGCCGGACCCGCTTTCCGCGTGATCATTGCCGCAGGAAAGTTCCATGGCGTTATCGCCGCACAAACGCCGATGGGTTCTTTGGTCACCACGATCCGCTTTCCAGATACATGCTGTGGTATGGTGTCACCATAAATGCGTTTGCCTTCCTCCGCGAACCATTCGATAAAGGATGCGGCGTATACGATTTCACCCATTGCCTCCTTCAGGGGCTTTCCCTGCTCTGCGGTCATCATCTGGGCCAGGTCTTCCTGATTCTCCATCATCAAATCAAACCAATTGCGCAGGATTACCGCACGTTCTTTTGCCGTTTTTGACCGCCACGCCGGGTAAGCGTCATTTGCCGCCTCAATCGCCAGACGGGTTTCATCTGTCCCCATCCGCGGCACGGTACCAAGGACGGCACCAGTCGCCGGATTTGTCACATCGATCGTCTCGTTCGACCCAGCCCCTATCCATTCGCCATTAATGTAACAGGCTTCCCGAAACAGTTCGGGGTCTTTAAGATCAAGGGTTAAAGTCATTTTTGATACCTCTCCCAGCGTAATTCTGTTCAAATCGGGAACGTTTCCAACAGAGTATACCTTTGAGAGCAATAGGTGTCAGCCGCTTGACTTTGACACATTACGAAAGAACTTCAGGGGCACAGCGGATCTGCGTTTTATACAGCCAAATGATTGGTAGATATGTTGTGCTTGCTAGATATGGTATTTTCTACAACGATCATTTTAAAACGACGTACACGATCAGACCTAAGGGAGGTTAAAAATGAATAACAGAGTATTAACGGCAAGCCTGATAGCCGCGGCGATGCTTGTCTCCACGAATGCGGTGACACCCCGGAATGCAGAGGCCGCAGCTAAACTGTCAATGGTTTATCCGTTTCCAGATTTTCTGGATTACACCAAACTATGCAAGAAACTGGCAAATTCAATCAATGCACGTAGCAAAGGCCTTATAGAATTGAACGTTCTGCCGTTTAATTCGGTGGGAATGTTTCAACAGGGACCCGCTGTCAAAAGCGGGCGAGTGGATATGGCCTGTTATCCGGCAGCCTTTTATGCTCGCTCTATTCCTGAAAACGAAGCTGTCTCAACGTCCAATTCTTCGCCCCTGAGTGTTCGAGGCAACGGCGGTCATGATATGCTGGATAAAATTCATCAACAGTATTTCAATGTGAAATATCTTGGCTGGACAATTTCAGGCAACCGGTTTCGCATCTATATGAAAAACAAGCCGGAGTGGACTAAAGACGGCTTGCTTGATCTCAAAGGTGTAAAGTTACGCAATAATCCAATTTATGGTGCATTTTTCAGAGCTTTGAAGGGATCCACCCATAACATGAAGGCGACGCAGGTGTATGCCGCCCTTGAAAAACGCGCCGTTAATGCAAGTGCGTGGACAAACTTGGGACTTCAAGGTCTGAAATGGGACAAATTCCTGCGGCACGCTGTCAAGCCAGATTTTTACCAAACCGATATCGGCTGGATTGTAAATTTAGATCGATGGAACAAGCTCGATTCCACGGTGAAAAAACTGCTGCAAACGGCGGTTACCGAACATAGTGACTCCTCCCGATCCTATCTTGAAGGTCTGGCTCAAAATGAAGAAGCCAAGCTGACCAAGGGTGGAATGCAGTTTCACACCGTGCCCAGTCCGAATGCATATCTAAAGATAGCGGTTGATTCTGCATATGACCGTATGACCGCTAGATTAAAGAAAACGAAACGGGGGGCAGCGCACGTTGCCAAACTACGTTCGTTATATCAGAAGTGAACTCAGAGATTAGGCGACCCATCTTCCTACCATTTCTGGAGGGTGGGTCGTCCTGACTTCTCATAAGGATTCATGACAGGCGTTTGAAAGAAATATTTGCACGAATAGACCGGGCTTGGGCCAAGCTAATCTGGCTCCTGATGGGGGCAGCGGCCGCTTATATTGGGTTGATGCTTCTATCCATTCTATACATCACGATATTCCGGACTGCCGGCTGGAACTACTCGCCAATCTCTTTTGTGCTGATCGAGTATGGTTTTGTTTACATGCTATTTCTCGGTTCGCCATGGTTAATAAGAAACCGGGGGCATGTTTATATTGAAATGCTCACGGCTGCGCTTTCGGCACCCAGCAGAGTTTACCTCTCCCGTTTAATCACGCTGTGTTGCGCCACCATCTGTTTTATCTGGGCGTGGTATAGCGGACAGCTGGTATACGAAGAATATACAAACGATGTTTACGATGAACTCCGGACGCAGTTCGACATCTATCGCTGGATTATTACCATCGCCTTCCCGCTGGGTTTTCTTCTTATGGGAATTGAATTCATCCGGTTTTTGTTTTTGAAAGAACCCATGCATCAGGGAATTGCCGGCATTGCCAGTGAACACGCAGAAATTGAAGAACAGAAGGCATTAGCGGCGGGCAGGCGATAAATGGAGTGGTACTGGATCCTTATAGCGCTGCTAGGTTCAGTCCTTTTATTGATGTTTGTCGGGTTTCCCGTTGGGATTGGCTTTATTGTTATCAATACGATTGCGGCATATTTTCTTTTCGGTCGCTTTGATACATTCAATCTAAATCTCGCGGCAAGCGTCTTCCAGCTCACCGACAACGCGTTTTCAAACCTCGCAAACTTCGCCCTCGTCCCCATACCCATGTTTGTACTTATGGGCGAGCTTTTTTTCCACACCGGGCTCGCCAACAAGATGTTCAACGCAATAGAAAAATTGCTCGGACGGCTCCCAGCCAGATTATCATTCGTTACCGTTGCGGGTGGTACCGCCTTTGCTACATTGTCGGGGTCTTCCATGGGCAGCACAGCGTTATTGGGTACGCTGATGGTGCCGGAAATGACAAAACGCGGGTACAAGAAAAGCATGTCAATCGGGCCAATTCTCGGGACGGGCGGGCTGGCAATGCTCATACCGCCATCAGCTCTCGCGGTCCTGCTTGGTACACTGGCCGAGCTGGATATTGGCAAACTTTTAATTGCCGGCATACTACCAGGGCTGCTCCTCGCATCGTTATACGCCCTACTGATTTTGGTTCGCGTGAAAATCGATCCTGAGGCTGCACCCTCATACCATGTTGAATTTGTACCGTGGCTCGACCGTGCGAGGTTGTTTTTTGTCGACGTGGTCCCAATGATCTCAATAATCGTGCTGGTAATCACCCTGATAATGTTCGGGGTAGCAACCCCATCAGAGTCCGCCGCGTATGGCTCCCTCGGTGTGATTTTTTTGGCATTTATATATTTATTTATTGCGCCATCATTGCGGGTTTTTTATTCGTATATCTTCCCTCAGAGCAATACCAAAATAACAAAAGAAATTAACCAGATACAGCGTTTCTGGCCAGATTTTGGTGATGCGTTATGGAAATCTTTGTGGGGTTCGTGTCGTGTCACCGTAATTGCCCTGCTTATCCTTTTCGGGTCTTCGCTATTCAGTAATGTACTTGCGGCCTCCCAAGCTAGCGTTCGACTTATTGAGTGGGTGACAGGATTTGGCCTGTCGGGTTACGTCATGCTTCTAATAATGTTTGGGATCCTCCTCCTGCTGGGCATGTTTATGGATCAACTGGCCATGATGCTACTTACAGTTCCTATTTTCTTTCCTATAATTGAAGGATTGGACTTCGGGATGACGTCCGATCTCAAGCTCGTCTGGTTTGGCGTCATCATGCTTCTCGCCATGGAGATAAGTTTTACAACACCACCATTCGGATTACTTTTATTTGTGATGCAGGGAGTTGCACCACCGGGAACCCGGTTTGGGGAGATATGCCTTGCCGCTATTCCCTTCATGGCATGCGCACTGCTGGTTGTGATTTTTATCATCATGTTCCCGCAAATAGCCACCTGGCTTCCGGGTTTGATAAAATAAATGGATAATTCCGGGCGCACCATCCATGGTCCAGAGTTGGTCCCACATTCTCCGGAAGAATACGAACAACTCGCATTGGAGTTGTGGGCCGTACCAAAAAACCTTCAGCGTGTTAAAGAAAAATTATTGATCAATCGGAAGAACTCTGTCCTTTTTAATACGGAGCTTTTCACAACAAAATTAGAAGACGCGTTCCGGCAAACACACCGGCGTTACCTTGATGGGTTGGAACCGGAGATGATTTGCGTTAAATAACCGTCACAAATATTGCAGATCATGAAACGCTTTGATGCGCCAGCGTATAATCTGCTTGACGCGATCGAACGCCATTCCGACAAGCTACCACTTTCAAAACGAAATCATGGAGCAGAGGGAGCGCTCATTGATCAGTTTCAATCTACGTAATCCTCCAAATTAATCCTATCCCAAGCGTCTTGGGGTGGCCGAATTGGCTCTTCGAAATGCAGAGTCGCTGGGCGGGTTGCGTCAATTATCACTTTTGTATTCATGGGTCCGGACTCGGTGCGCACCTCTCCGTAAGCTGCGGGATTGAGGTGCGAACCCATGGCATTTGGTATTATGGTGAGATCGCGGTCAGCTTCAAAAGTTGTCGCGATAGCCCAAAGTACGCGTTGCTCGTCATAAATATCGATATCATCGTCCACTACGATTGCAATCTTAATGTTATTGTTTGCTGACAGCGCTGCAAGGCCCGCCGATTTTCCTTCGCCGGGAACCCGTTTCTTTATGGCAACATAAACAGTAAACCGACACGAGCCAGAAACCGGGAGATAAATTCCCGTCACGGTTGGTACAAGGTGTCGAACATTTTCAAAAACCGTGCTTTCAAGAGTAAGGGCTCCCGCCAGATTGTGCTCTTGATGCGCGGGATCCAAATCATGGTAAATCGCATCCTCCCGCATGGTGATCGCTGTAATATTCATGAGGCCTACCGGGTCCTTGGCTGGACCGTAGTAGCCAGTAAACTCCGCAAAAGGCCCATCGGCGGCCTCATTTGCAGGATCAAGATAGCCTTCTATTGCAATTTCGGCGAACGCAGGAACAGGAATGCTGACGGTTTCCCCGTTTACCACTTCCAGGGGTTCTCCTAGAAGCCCACCCATAACCTCCAGTTCACTGCTATCCATTGGACCCTCACAAAGGGAACCCAAAAGTGCTGCTGGGTGATGTCCAATAAAAAGAACCGCCTCCATTCTTTTATTCAGTTCTTTGTAACGGCGGTATATATATCCTCCATGGTGAGCTGGGTTGAACATACATGCTAGTTGGTTTTTGCTTTTAACTTCATGACGATACATCCCGGCGTTAAAAACGCCGGTATCTGGATCACGCAATACAAGCACACCTACCGTAATGTATTTTCCAGAATCCTTTTCCGCATGATGAATGATTGGCAACCGACTTAAATCAATTTCGTCACCCACATGGATCCTTTGTTTTACCGGCGCATCCTCAGATGATACAGTCTGTGTTGGTAGCGGGTTCTGTTCACGTTCAATAAATCTTTGCAGAATTGCGCTCTTTGGTTCTCCGGGATCCACACCCAGCGCCAACCCCAACAATTCATAGCTACCAAAAACATTGGTCACCAGGGGAAAATCTGATCCGTCGATGCGATCACAGCGAATTAAGGGGTAGCGACCATCGGCCGCAAGCTTCTGCTGTATTACACAGGGCTCAAATATGGGATTTAAAGCCTTGCTAACACCTGCATAAAATGTTGGCCCGAATTGACGAGCCTCACCTATAAACGACCTAAGATCTTTATTCATAATCGTCGTCTTCCTTTGGATTCACCAGCATTCCTCATACTCATCCACCAAGCTATTCGAATGTTTGCGTCCACGCAATTTTGCGGGGAAACTTATATAATTGATTTCAGAAAAGAAAAGGCAGTGGGTAATGGATTTGGGACTAAAGGGTAAGACGGTAATCGTGACCGCGGCGAGCGGTGGCCTGGGAATTTTTATTGCAGAGGAGTTCGCGGCAGAGGGCGCACGGGTTGTTCTATCTGCGCGGAATCCTGAAAGGCTGGAAAATGCGGTACAGCGTATCCAATCCAGCACCGGCGGGTTGGCGCACGGGATGTTAGCCGATATGACTGATGCTGATGCCGTAACAACAATGATCCGAAATGTAGAGAACGAATTTGGCGGTGTAGATATCCTTGTTGCTAACTCTGGCGGGGCCGAGACTGCGCCTTTTTCGGAAATGTCAGACCAGAAATGGCGGGATGCGGGTGAGGTTAAAATCATAGCCCAACTCCGGGCCGCGCGGGAAGCATTTAACGGAATGGTTAAGCGCGGTGTGGGCGGAAGAATTATTTTTATGGCGGGTACTCACGGGCGCCAGCCACATGCTCACGCGATCACAGCGGGATTTTGTAATGCCGCGCTTCAAAACGTAAGCAAAGCGATAGCCGAAGAGGGTGGCCCACACCGAATACTCTCGAATGTTATAAACCCCGGTCCGTTTGCTACCCGGAGAATGATTTATCTTGCCGAGGAAAAGGCACGGGAGGACGGAATTTCGATAGAAGAAGCGACCGCTATCCTAGCGGATGAAACCGTTCTGAAGCGGTACGGAAAACCAGAAGAACTTGCAGCAATTATTGTTTTTCTTTCCTCGAGCCGATCAAGCTATACGACCGGGGCTACCTTTGATATCGATGGTGGGCAAGTTAAGGCACTTTAGGAGAAGGTCATGGCATTTGCTGATAATAATGGTGTCCGCCTCTTTTTTGAGGAAACCGGTACCGGCACGCCGATAGTCTTTGTTCATGAATTTGCTGATGATTATCGAAGTTGGAGGAGTCAGGTTCATTATTTTTCGCGCCGATACCGCTGCATCACCTTTAATGCACGCGGTTATCCGCCATCAGATGTTCCTGACAAACCGGACCAGTATAGCCAGGACATTGCAACAGACGACATTGCTTCGGTGATGCGTGCGGTCGGCCTGGAGCAGGCACACGTAGTTGGCATTTCTATGGGCGGGTTCGCGGCGCTTCACTTCGGCTTACGTTACGAATCAATGGCGAAATCGTTGACCGTGGCTGCATGTGGTTACGGCGCGGCCTACGATCAAAGAGAGCAATACGCTGCAGATTCAGAATTGCTCGCTGCAGAATATGACCGAATTGGCGCGGCAAAGATGGCCACCATGTACGCTGATGGTGCATACCGCCAGCAGTTCAAAGAAAAAGATCCTCTTGGGTGGATAGAGTTCCGTGATACCCTGGCTGAACATTCTGGCAAGGGGTCGGCAATGACGATGCGTGGTGTCCAAAAGGTGCGCCCTTCTCTTTATGATCTCGAAGCGGGCCTTAAGAAAATGAAAACCCCCACTCTTGTCATCAGTGGTGATGAGGATGACTGGTGCCTTGAACCTGCCCTTTATCTCAAGAGAACTATTCCATCCTCGGGCCTCTGGATTGTGCCAAAAACTGGCCACACAATTAATCTTGAAGAACCAGCCAGGTTCAATTCCGCCCTTGCAGAATTTTTCTCCATGGTTGAGGCAGGGCGGTGGAAAGAGAAAACCGCGTACGCTGGCGCCTCCGCCTTGCTGTCCGGTCTTCAGAAGAACGAGGGAGGTTAAGTTGTCTGTTAATCCAGTCGGGGCAGCAGGTTTTGTTGATGAAGAACGCCTCTGGCAACATCATATGGAATTGGCTGTTTTGGGTGCAACCGCTCAGGGTGGGGTCAATCGCCAGGCGCTTTCCGCTGAAGAGGTACAGGCAAGAAAAATGCTCTCCCGATGGGCTGAAGAACTTCAATTACAAACCCTTGCAGATGATGCCGGCAATCTCTTTTTTCGTCGGGGCGGGGCGGAACCCGACCTGGCTCCTGTAATGACCGGTTCACATATTGATAGCCAGCCCACCGGCGGCAAGTTTGACGGAGCTTTCGGCGTGCTGGCTGGTTTCGAAGCACTGCGGGCACTGGATGAAGCCAACATCCAAACCAGACGGCCGATCGAAATTGCGGTCTGGATGAATGAAGAAGGGTCGCGGTTTGCACCGGGCATGATGGGATCTGAAGCATTTTCTGGTATGAGGCCACTTGATAAAATCCTTGAGATCAAAGACGCGACGGGTGTGTCTGTGCGAGAGGAAATGGGGGCGGCACAAGCAGCAACACCCAACGCAGAAAATGTACCTCTGAAAAGGCCGGTGGCAGCTTTTATCGAGGCACACATTGAGCAGGGGCCAATACTTGAGGAGGAAAAGAAAACCATTGGCATTGTGACAGGGATACAGGGCGTACGCCGAATGCGCGTTAAAGTGACCGGTGAGGAGGCTCATGCCGGCACAACGCCACGGTCTGTGCGTCGAGACGCTGCCTGGGAAGCCGCGCGAATGGTCTCTGCACTGCATGATGGTCTTTATGTGGACGATGACGTCCGCTTCACAATTGGACTGGTACACCTCCAGCCAAACGTGCCGTCAGTCATTGCGAGTGAGGCATTGTTTTCCATCGATATTCGCCACCCGGATTCAGAATTTCTGGAAAAACTTGCGAGCGATGTGGATATTATTTGCAGAGATCAACTCGTTTCCTGCGAGGTGGAAACGTGGCGAATTGCGGAAGCAGAATCAATTGCCTTTCCGAATGAAATCACAGACGTGATAGAAATGGCAAGTAACCGGCTCGGCATACCCAACATGAGGATATTTTCCGGTGCAGGACACGACGCCAGACAGTTGCATTTCGTTTGCCCCACTGGAATGATTTTTGTCCCCTGCGAGAAGGGAATCAGTCACAACGAAGCCGAAAACGCCAATCCCGTAGATTTGGCTGAGGGAACCCGGGTCCTTTCCGAAGTGTTGATTGATTTAGCCGAAAGGCTTGACTAATCCGCCCCTATTTCGCCGCATCTAAATTGCAAAAAATCCAAGTATTAATGCCAGATCACTACTGGAGGTAGCCCAAATCTCAATTTCTTTCTCTGTTTCTCTGGCATCATTTCAACGGATGGGTCTCCACAGGTTCAGGCGGTCTCACCCAGCGCAGCGTTGATGCGAGGCATTACCTCTTCGGCCATCAACTGGAGCGAACGCTTTGTTAGGCCTTCATCGACCCAATCCATGCCAGCAACCACGAGTTCGCCAAAAGGACCAGTAACTTCCCGGAAAGCAAGAATCTGGTCAACCACGCTTTCCACCGTGCCGCAAATTACCAGGTCCTCAAGAACACGGTCGATGGTGATCGCGGCGTCACTTTCGTTACGATCGCGTTTGAATACGGCCTGACGGCCGCCTTTTGTCAGCTTGTAAACCAATTGGTTGTAGTAAAACCGATAGGGGCTTTTGGGATCAGACTTTCCGTAGGCGTTCGCAATCTTTTCGTCATCGGCGACAAAAATGGTTCGCGCGATGCGCCAGTCAGCCGGATTTGGTGCGTACCCCGCAGCTTCACAGCCTTCAACGTATCCGGCCCAATGAGTTGCGGCCCATTTATCAATGAGAAAATTTGCGGAAATTGGGTGGAATTCTTTTTTTCCCATCTCCACCACGCCCCTGGAAAACGGCGCAACCACGGTGCCTACGATCTCCGGGCGCGGTGACTGATATGGTTTCTGCATTATACCCGTGCCATAGGCAGGATCGAATGTTTCTTTTGTAGTGACGGTCCAGCGGTTGTCGGGAAAATCGATTTCGTAGGGTTGTTTACCCCCCCAGATGGCGAGAATTACATCGATAGCATCGGCAAACATCTTGTTGATGTCTTCGTCCAGTATTCCCAACGCCTCACGGTCTGACCGAAGCGTACCGGGGCTCACCCCAAGGATGAAACGCCCTTCTGCAAGGTGATCAAACATGGCGGCATGAGAAGCGACGAGTACCGGATGGGTATGTGTAAGGTTTGTCGTACCTGTGCCCAGAATGATGTTTTTGGTCTGGTGTATCAGTGTCCCCAAAAACAACATGGAGTTGGTGATGTTCTCGGCGTCGTCTGTCAGATGTTCACCAACGAACGCGTCGTGATACCCCAGTCTGTCACAAAAAATGATGGTTTCCTGGTCCTGTTTCAGCGTGGTTGTATAGTCGGTATCGAGCGGGTGCATGGGCATGGTGAAGTAGCCAAGGCGCATCGTAGGCTCCTGATTTGAGTTATCAGTTGGTCATTTGCACGCTGTCTTTAGAACGAGTCGGTCAGATATCTGGTGTTAGGGTCACGGGTACACGATAGGGAAAATTCCCTGGGTTTTTTGCCTTGATAACGACTTGTGTTCAATTCATGGTTCCAGGCAAATAAAGAGAAATTTGGGGAAAAGCGACCAGTAACGCAACGATTACAACCTCGCACGCAAGGAACCACCCTACGCCCCTAAAGATTGTCTCGAGAGGAATTTTATCTCCCACAACGCTCTTAATAACATAGACGTTAAAGCCCACCGGCGGCGTAAGTAATCCAATTTCAAGAAATTTCACAACCAAAACACCGAACCACACAAGGTCGAGGTTTAGTCCTTCAAACATTGGAAGAAGAATTGGTAAGGTGAGCAAAAGAAGTCCAAGCGGATCAAGAAACATTCCAAGGATCACGTAGATAATCGATGCGGCAAGCACCAGAAGAAGCGGATCCAAAGCCCAGGCACCAATCAGGTTTCCAAGAAAAAAAGGCATTCCAGTTAATGCCAAAAATTTGGTGTACATCACGGCGCCAACCGCGACAAAAAATATACGTGCCGTGGCAGTGATCGCTTCAATAATGCTATCCCGAAAGACCCTAACATTCATACGTCCCTGAAGAATGGCTATAATCAGAGCCAAGACCGCGCCCGCCGCGCCTGCTTCGGTTGGGGTTACTATTCCTGCATAAAGTCCGCCGATAATTCCAACAATCAACGCCACTAGAGGCCAGACCCGCCACAGAGCGCGCATACGCTCCGGTCTGAGCTTCGCAATTTCAGCGCGATCGATTGGGGGAGCAAGTTTGGGGTTAAGCTTGCATCGGGTGATAATCATCACCGTATAAACGGCTGCAGTGAGAAGCCCCGGGAACACACCCGCAATAAGCAGTTTTACAATCGATACTTCGGCAAAAATACCATAGAGAACGAATAGGATACTTGGGGGAATAAGCGAGCCAAGCGTACCAGCACTTGCCACCACTCCGGTGGCAAGACCTTTTTCATATCCCTGCTCCAGCATTTCAGGAATTGCTATACGTCCCATCGCCGCCGCTGTCGCCACACTCGATCCCGACGCAGCGGCAAATGCCGCGCAGGCCAGATTGGTGGCGACCGCCAACCCACCCGGTAACCCGCTAAACCAAAGGCGGGCAGCCCGGAATAACGCCTGACTTATCCCCGAATGATGGGCAATGGATCCCATCAACAAAAACATCGGGATGGCCGACAGACTATAATTTGCCGAAAATTCGAACGGGGTGTCCTTGATCACTCCAAAGGCCACGTTAATATTGCGTAAATAAGCAATTCCCAGAAACGCTATACCACCCAACGCAACCCCAATGGGGAGCCGGCCCGCAATAAGCAGAAGTATTGCGCCCAGGCTCCAGAATCCAAGTTCAAGTGAGGTCACGGCGCATCACTATCCGCAGAACCAGAAAAACGACCCAAATCATCAAAAATTTTGTAAAGAACGTACAAGGCCATCACTGCCAATCCGGCTGGTAACAGCCAACGGCTAGGCCAAACATCCAGAAAGCCTGCCGCTGTCTCCCACATTTCGCCGTTAATGGACCTTTCTGCAGCTACCCTTGTGGTCTGCCAGGCAAAAATGGAGAGATAGCAAAGCGTAATTACGTTTACGATAACTTCAAGCCGCAACATCGACCGCTTGGGCAGATTTCTCGTGAATAACTCCACAATTATCTGTCCTTCATGACGACTGATATAGGCAAGGGGTAGAAAGGAAACCGCGACCATATAGTACGCGGAAACGACTTCTATGGTTCCGTGAAAGGGATTATTGAATACAACACGACCAACCACGTCGATCGTGATGTGCACCATCATAAGAACCCCGGCGAAGCATGCCAGCCACATCAGGCAATTTATAGGCACCTCAAGTGCCTTGCTAAATTTTTTCACGATATTGTGCTCAACCCAGGCTATCGCCACCCCAAAGGCAACGCGCGGACAGGTACGGGGAGAATGACCATTGCCCCTCTCCCCGCCCAGATGTTTCTAAAGCTTGTTTATGTCAACCTTGTCGTAGATTTCGCGTTGAAGAATAGCTGCGTATTTAGCAGTATCACTTCCTATTTCCTTGGACAATTTCGCCCATTTGCGAAGTGCAGCCTCAAAATCACCAGCTATTTTTTCAGCATTCTTCACCCCAAATTTACGCGCATTGGCTATGTTTTGAGCACGTTGCGCTACCGCACGCTTTTCTACCAGATCTTTGAATTCTGACCCGGCGGGATGCAGCGTGACGCCTATCTTTTTGGCTGAAGCAATAATTGCTGCATCGCGTAATTTATAGGCTGTGATGACGGAATGAGCGATCACGCGAGGTGCGTACTTCAGGTGGGCTTTCTTCTGATCCATGGTCAGCCCGTCCCAGGCGCTCCGGTTCAAATACATCGAGAGCACAGGACCTACCATTCCGAGTGGATAATTGAGAATATGCTTTGCAACATCCTGGTATCCGTAAGATCTCAGCCATGAAGGTGCGCCAAGGACGCAATCGATGGTTCCGCGCTGAAGCGCGGTCGTAGCTTTGGCCGGGCTCATCGCGACAGGAGTGGCGCCTGCTGCTTTCATCAGGTACACACCACCGCCTGAACTGCGGACTTTCTTTCCCTTCAGTTCAGCCAGCGACCTGACTGGATTGCGACACATTAGCTTGAACGGCGAGGCTGAATAACTGCCTAACACAACCGCTTTATTTTTCTTGATTTCTGCCTGACACTCCGGACACCCCAGCATCAACATCTCAGCAGTTGCACCGCCGGCCGCAACAATGTCTTCACCAAAAACAAGAGTGGAAAACACACTATTTGTTGCTGGCAAATCTGTCGGCGTGTAGGAAGGAATGGGCATACCTGCATCTGCAATACCGTCGCGTATTGCAGCAACCGTACCACGCCCGTTCATAAGCTGACCGCCAGCAACCATCTTCCATTTGACTGCACCACCAGTGTCCTTTGCAACGCCCTTAAACATGATGGGTAACGATCCCGCCATAACCGGATGTTTGGGGCTTACCCAACTGCCATAGATTAACTCCTTCGCCTGGGTAGTTGTGGCCGTTAGAGCAGTCGCCGTAAGCGCCGCTGCGAATGTGAGTAAACTTCGTTTCATAGTGAGTCTCTCTCCCATGGTCTTTGTTATGTGTTCTTAAATTTGCTTTTTACGTGGACTGAAAACTCAACCCGTATTGCGAATACATCAAACAGAATTCCTCAACGGTGCGCAAGTCACCATGCCAATGGACTGCCCGTTCATTTCTCGCCTGTCAGCGGCGTCCACCAGTTACGCATAATCCCCACCGGATTGCCAATGAACTCCTCGACTGGCTTTATACCATATTTGTCCCATTTTTCATTAACCAGATCGATAGTATCCTGCGCCGGCCGACTGGTTGGAGGAAAACTCTGGGGGACCCCCTTGTTCACGCCTTCACTGCCCCAGATTTCGCGTGGTTCCCAATTCCATGGCCTGGTCGCATCTATCAGCACACGATCCCAAAAACCTTTTTGTTCCGGTTCCTGTCGCGGGTCAATTGGTGATCCCCTATGATTTTTCCACACCTTTATATCTTCGCTGGCTTTCACCCGCCACGCCATCGCCCACGCCACCTGCCCGAGATCCCATGGATCGATGTCATCATCAACCACAAACAGATGTTTGAATGACCACACCGATGCTGAGGTACCCCATACGGTATTTGCAATCCAGTCGGCATGTGCGGGCACGGTAGGAGTGATGGAAATCACCATATGTCCGCCGGAGGATTCCGGAATGCAGGCGACATCTTTTACACCTGGCACACCATTATGATCGAGTGCATTCCATATCACGGTGGACTTTACCAATGAGCCAATCACGTGGGATTCATTAACGGGATGTCCCTCGACCGAACCCTGGAAAATGGGGTCATCTCGATGGGTCACCGCGGTGACCCGAATCACTGGAGATGGCCCGGGCACCTCCCCATAGTAGCCAGGGTATTCGCCGAATGGCCCTTCTTCGCGCTGCTCATTTGGGTGAATTAAACCTTCAATTACAATCTCCGCATTAGCGGGGACTGGAAGATCAACCGTCTTTGCCTTGACCAGCTTGACGGGCTCTCCGGTTAGTGCGCCGGCAACTTCAAACTCGCTAACCCCGGCTGGAACGTTGGCTGGAGCTACGAAACACAGGCGTGGGTCAAGACCGATTGCTATTGCCACTGGCATCGGCTCATCGTGTTCAAGGTATTTCAGTTGCTGGAGCCCGATGTGTTGACGTCCCGGTCGAAAATAAATCCCGAGTTCCCGTTCATTGTGAACCATAATCCTGTAAAGGCCGCAATTGACCCATCCGCTATCCCGGTCCTTTGTGATTGTCATATGCATGGTGCCGATGTACCGGCCGCCATCACGGTGATTAAAATATGGAACAGGGAATTTCAGTACATTTACAGCTTCGCCAAGTTCAACATTTTGATGCACAGGTGCCTCATTAACCAACACCGGGTCAACCCGCTCTGAAAACCGTTTGCGCAAAGCAGTCACGATCCCACGCCTTGTGCTGGTTTTGGGGTCGAGCCCCAGCATCATGCAAACCCTGCTGTATGACCGGAACTGGCCGATAAACAGTTTATTGGGTCCGGGAGCGGGATAGCCGTCGATATTGTCAAAAAGAAGGGCTGGTGAAGCGTCACCAAGAACGTCGTAGGTCCGCCGGACCACGCCACTCAGTTCCTGATTCCAGTCTACCCGTTCGGTAACCACATTGAGGTGATCTTCCTCTTCCAAACGACGTACCCAGCTTCTCAGGTCGTCAACTGTCTCCCGGTTTGTCATATTCATCTGTGACTTCCCTCTTCACCATTACCCCATCGGGGTTGTTTTCGGTTATTTCGTCCCGCAGTCTGGCACGATTCCACGATTGTAAAAACGCAAATTCCATCGGGGAAAAACGGCGTATGTCTTTTTCAATCCATGATACACGGCGGTTTAGGGAATTTTCGGTTGGCAATTGCCCTGGAAAACTACAAAGTCTCTATTGACTGCAAACAGTGGCCAAACCAAATATGGAACGGTATCAGACGATTTAATCCTCAATAAAAGAGGGTGACCGGATAAACCTTTACAAAATTTAAAGTGAGGCGACAGTGATTAATGATTTAAGGGATTTTATCAAGGCTTGTGATACGGCTGGTATGTTGCACCGGATCCAAACAGAAGTGGACTGGAACTTGGAACTGTCGCACGTCGCCAAACTGAACGAGGAGAGCGGCGGCCCAGCCTTGATGTTTGAAAACGTAAAAGATCACAAAATTCCGGTCTTCTGCTCGGCCTTTACCACCAAAGAAAGGCTGGCAATCGCGCTTGAACAGGACCCCAACCTCTCCATGAGCAGGCTCAGTCGCACGTGGATGGAGCGCACCACCAAAGGCATGATCCCCCCCCGCGTGGTTAACGATGCGCCAGCAACAGATAATATCGTCGAAGGCGACGAGGTCGACTTGGGCCGTTTTCCGGCACCATTTTACTACCCAGAGGATGGCGGTCGATACATAGGCACGGCTGTCTATCTGATCTGCCAGGATCCGGATACTGGCTGGACAAATCTGGGTACCTATCGAATGCAGGTCCAGGGTAAAGACGCTGCCAGCGTTATGATACTCAATGGAAAACATGGAGAACAGATTAGGCGAAAATGGGAAGCCCGCGGAGAGCAGATGCCCTGCGCAGCTGTCATCGGATGCGACCCAATGCTGCTTTTGTGCAGTTCCACTTTCGCAGGTTCAGACGTCAGCGAATATGACATGGCTGGTGCGGTTAGGCAGCGTCCAATCAATGTTTTCGAATCTGATCTCACCGGCCTGAAGTTGCCGGCCACGGCAGAAATAATACTGGAAGGCTACCTCGACACCGAAGATCTTCGTCCCGAAGGTCCTTTCGGCGAATACACAGGTTATTATTCCAGCGCCAAAGACATAAAAGGCTCAGCGCTTGAACCGGTCCTGCGTGTAAAAAGAATTTATCACCGGGACAATCCCATATTCTGGTCAACCACTGTGGGCAAGCCCATCAACGATATTCACATGTTCCAGTCGCTCAACCGCACCGCTACCTTATGGCACGATCTCGAAACAATGAAGATAGCCGGCATCAAGGGAGTCTATGTGCCACCGGAGACCTGTGGATGGTATTGGGCAATCATCTCGGTCAAGCAGGGTTACCCTGGACATTCCAACCATGTCGGAAATGCTGCGATAGCGACAACCACAGGCCATTACGCTCTTAAAGGCGTAATTGTCGTGGACGACGATATCGACGTAGAGGACTGGGACCGCGTCTGGTGGGCACTGTCGGTTCGGTTTGATCCGATCCGGTGTGCGCAAATCATAAACCGTGGCCGCGCTTCACCTGTCGACCCAAGCCTGTCTCGGGATACAAGATTTATTATGAGCCGCATTATTCTGGACGCCACAACCCCATATGAGTGGACAGACAAGCCGCGGGAGGTTGTCATGGATGAAACAATGCTGAACAAAGTTTCGGCCCGTTGGAAAGAATATGGGTTCAAAGGCGACAGCCCGGTTCTAGACAAATAACTACTGGAGTTCGTTGTGCAGCAACAGATAGTTCCGTTGTCCAGTTTTGATATCGTATTCAGACACGGGAGGGTCATCGACGGCTCTGGTTCTGCATCCTACATAGCGGATGTGGGTTTAAAAGGAGACCGGGTCACCGAAATTGGCAATATTCCGTCGGCGGCGGGTGAGACTGAATTTGATATCACCGACAAGGTAATTGCGCCTGGCTTTATAGATGCACATACCCACGATGACCGCGCCCTGCTCAACTCGCCGGACATGCCAGCCAAGGCGAGCCAGGGAGTCACTACGGTAATAACGGGTAACTGTGGCATCAGCCTGGCCCCGCTGAGCCTGCAGAACGACCCGCCACCGCCACTTGACCTGATTGGCAAACAGGAACACTACAGGTTTGATCGATTTGCGGATTACCTGACTGCGCTAGAAGTAACTCCGGCTGCCCTTAACGCCGCCTGCCTGGTTGGACACTCGACACTACGCGTCGGCGCGATGTCTGATCTCGAACGGGCCGCGAATGATGACGAATTGTCTGAAATGCGTAAGGCGTTCCAGTCTGCTCTTGATGACGGGGCTCTGGGGCTTTCGAGTGGAACTTTTTACCCACCCGCTTCCGCCGCCCCCGCTTCCGAAATCGCAAAACTAGCCGAACTCGCGGGAACCGCGGGTGGCGTCTACACGACCCACATGCGGGACGAAGCAGACCATGTCTTGGACAGTATCAGGGAAAGCGTCAGTATCGCCGGGGCTGGAGGAGTTCCTCTGATTATTTCGCATCACAAGGTCACTGGTAAAAACAACCATGGTCGGACACACGAAACGCTGCCGCTGATAGTGGATGCGATGAAAAAGGGTCAAATTGGTCTGGATGTCTATCCATATATCGCGGCCTCGTCGATACTGACGGCCCACCGCGCTGCCCAAGCGGAACGTGTTTATATAGCCTGGTCCACTGGAGCTCCCGAACAAGCCGGGCGGGACCTTGCTGACATCGCGCGCGATATGGGTACTAGTATTGAGGAAGCAGTTAACAGACTTAAGCCGGCAGGCGCGGTTTATTTCCTGATGGATGAAGAAGATGTCCAGCGTGTCATGCAATTTCCTCACACGATGATTGGTTCAGACGGTTTACCGCACGACACCCATCCCCACCCTAGACTTTGGGGTACCTTTCCCCGTGTGCTCGGACATTATGTTCGTGATATCGGCCTCTTTTCTCTCGAGGAAGCGGTTCGACGCATGACTAGCCTTACAGCGGAACGTTTTGGATTGACAAACAGGGGTCTACTTCGGCGCGGTTTTTACGCTGATTTAGTGATTTTCGATGCAGAGTCGATTGCGGACACTGCGACTTTTGCCAATCCGACGAGACCCGCCTCAGGGATAGAAAGGGTCTTGGTAAACGGACAGGAAATCTGGCGAGACGGATCCCCCACTGGCAACCGGCCGGGTCGGCCGTTGCGGCGGCAGCACCTCGCCTGGGAACAGGAACAACCGATTGTATAAAGCCCATAAACAGGAGAAAAGAATGTCTTCGTACCGTCTCTTGAACTATGGACCGAATGAAAGACACGCCCGGCCCGGGCTCCTCGTAAATGATCGCGTTATTGATTTAATTGACGAGTTACCGGATATGGGAACAGGCATAGAGCCAACAACGCTCTCAATACTTGAATCATGGATAGAGGTTAGTCCGATTCTTAAAAATATTGCGACTGCCGGACCGGGAGAGAACGCAAGTCCGGTTGCAGATGTAGATCTCCTTCCCCCAATCCTTTACCCGGGCGCAATATACTGTGCCGCGGCGAATTACACAGACCACTATCACGAAATGACCATGCTTGGCGGAAAGCCCGACAAGAATGTATTAAAGCCATACTTCTTTCTCAAGTCACCTCGGCACACAGTTATCGGACCGGGCGAGCCTATCCGTTTACCGCCCAAATCCTTTTCGACGAAAATAGACTGGGAAATAGAAATTGGTGCTGTGATTGGACAACCAGCTTTCCAGGTTTCAGCGGATAATGCTCTCGAACATGTCGCGGGTTACACCATCGTTAACGATGTGTCAGCGCGCGATCATATGAAACGCGAGGACTGGCCGTTTTTCAGCTCTGACTGGTTCAACCAGAAGGTTTTTGATACCTCCGCCCCTACTGGCCCTTGGATCACTCCGGCGTCAGATATCGAAGATCCGCAGGCACTAGACCTGAAAACGTGGATAAATGACGAGTTGATGCAGGATTCCTCCAGCCGCTACATGGTTTTCAGCATTGCGGAGCAAATTGAAAGCATAAGCAGACAGATTACGCTGCTGCCAGGGGATATTATCGCGACAGGTACCTGTTCCGGGGTCGGAGGAGCCCGCGATGTGTATCTGAAAAAGGGAGACACAATCCGTATGACCGTCGAGGGGCTCGGAACACTGGTAAACCCTGTTGCGTGACAATACCTAAACACTACCCAGTGAAATTACTTAAGATCTGTATGTTCTCGCGGCCTCGCCCAGTGCGGCCAGTGATTCCTGGGGCCTATCTCCCTGAAACGTCAAGGTCATCTGCGTAACCCCGGTTTGGCCGAGTTCGTGGCACTGATCGAGACACTGATCAACAGTCCCGGCGACGCCATAGGCGGTGACAAATTCATCATCCAGAACATCTTCGGCCTGTTCACCATGGCCGAGCCGTTCCAGAGATTTCAAAAAATGATCAGGATCGATTCCATTGTTACTACCTATCGCGGAGAGTGCCGCCGGGGCTGTCTGATAGGCCTTCCAGTAGGCACCAAGCATGGCGCCGATGGCCGGTTTAACGGACCGCCGGGCTTCGCTTCTGTGGGACGCCACGACACAGGGAACGTACTTGACGATTTCTACAGGTGGTTTGTGACCAATCTCATTTGCGCCTGCGCTCATTAGTTCTTTAGCACGCTGCGTAAAAGAAGGTGGACACATGTTGCTTATAAGGAGCCCATCCCCCGCCTCCCCGCAAAGTCGCAGCATTCTATCCCCCATGGCGGCGACATAAACGGGAATTCGTGCTCGGGACAAGCCATAGGAAAGCCGGACATGGTCCGCAGAAAATACCTTTCCTAGGTGGACGACTTCTTCTCCCGAAAGCAACGGGCCAACAATGCTGATGGTATCCCGCATCGCGTCGGCGATTTTTTCGAACGTCGCGAATTTTTTAATTGTTTGTGGCACTCCGGCACCAATTCCGAGGATTGCCCGACCTCCGGACAACTCGTCCAGCGCCCCAATTTCCATCGCCATCAGTGTCGGGTGCCGATTGAATGGGTTAAATACACCTATTCCAACCTGAATATTCGTTGTCGCGAGAACACACGCCGACGCTGCGGGCAAAACGCCACGCTGAAAGGGGTTTTCGGCAAACCAAACGGCTTGAAAGCCATGGTGTTCCGCATGTTCCGCATGAGCGGCGCACGCCCGTGAATCCATTCCTCCATGAAGGCGAATAGCAAAGCTAGGCAAGCTAGACATTACTGATAATCACTGATTTTCGCCTTGTTCCTCTGGCCTTAATCCGGTTTCGAGAGTGGATATGTGTACATGCACACACACCCACTCTCCATCCTCTTTTGCAAACACCTCAGTAGAACGTGATGGCCACGCGTCGCCGGTCCAGTGGGGTTCATATTCAGCTGATTTCCAGTTGCCGCGCGCTGTTCTTTCGCAGGTAATTACGGCATAATCATGATTGCCAATCAACCTCACATCCGTGGAGCGCCAAGGTTCCGTAATGTCAACGCGGGGACCAAAAAACTCCCAGAGGCCGGCCCATTCCTCTATGCCGTGATAGTTATAACCAGTCGAATTAAACCAGACGCAATCGGGGTTATCACTCCACACCTCGCGAAGGGCCTCAACATTCAGGCCTTTGGAATTAGCATCCAAATAGCCCCGATGAAGCGCAAGGAGGTCATTTCTGTCTTTTTCAGTCCCCTCAAACAGAGAGAAGGCCTTGTCGCTGAGCTGGACGATATCGGTTGTCATTTTATCCCACTTCATTGGTGTGCTGGATTTGAAAATAGGAAAAGTCTTGCAGAGAGACCGCTGGGGGTCAACATCCTTGCCGATACCATCGGAAGATCCGTTCTCCCGTTACTAACCTGTATAAATTTTCTCACATCCATAGAGTAGGCAGGGTATGTATATCAAAACCCACTTACCCCTGATCCACGAGTTTAAGAGATTTGGGCGCGATTTTTTTCACCAATCAGGATAGCATCTGCAAAAGCATGATCGGATTTAGACAGTTGAGCGAAGACAACCCCTCGGAAACGCAACACCAAAAAGGAGAGCTCCAATGATGATCCAGAGCGCACCGTCAGGTAACAAGAGATTTGTCTCAACGATGCTGGAACATCTCGAATTATGTCATCAGTTTGTCACCGCATTCGGAAATGATAAATTTGAACGTCCGGAGCCAGATGATGAGTTTGTCTATATTGTAAAAAACCACGACCGGGGTTGGGATCAATTTGACCAAAACCCCGTTTTGGATGAAAAAACCGGATACCCTTGTGGGCTCGGTAGCGGCCCAGTTCCCAATGTGGTTGCCACCAGCAAGCTTTCGCCGGATTTCAATGAAGCCCAACATGCTTACTGTGGACTGCTTTCCAGCATGCACAGCTGGGGGCTGTATAACGAACGTTATGGCTATTCTGAATTTCGTGTTCTTGGTGGGGGAAAATCAGTACCCGTACCGCCGGGAGAAACCGACACGGTCAAGGGACTTCTGGAAGGTGAGTTAGGCCGCCAGATACAATTGAAGGAAAAACTTGCGGCCAACCCGAATACCGCAGCCTGGGTTGAAGATGGAAACTTGATCCGAAGCTACAAACTCCTCCAATTTTTTGACACTTTGGCATTATATTTCAATATGCGTCATTCGAGCGAACACGACGTCGAAACCTTTATCCATGTCCCTACATCGGTTGTTTCTGATGTGGAAGTCACTGTCCGGCCAATCGGTGATAACCATTATACCTTCACCCCTTTTCCTTTTCACGGGGACAAACTCGAGGTGCATTGTGAAGGTCGGTATTTCGAAGCACTCTCTCCAGCGAGCAAACCGGACGATCTGGGTGAAGCGTTTTACGGTCTACCAACTGAAAGGCAGAGTTTTGTTTTTGTTCAATAAATTAGAAAACTGCTGAACCATGGCACTTCTCGGTGACGACGTTAAAAGAAAGGAGTTTACGAAACGGGCCGCGGATCTCGCACCAGTTCTCCGACAACGCGCAGGCCGTACCGAGGAGATGCGCAAAATTCCCAAGGAGACAATTTCAGACCTGAAAGACGCCGGGCTTTGGCGTATTCTGCGACCGGAACGCTATGGCGGATTTGTTTCTGATTTCGGCTTGATGATTGATGTTGCCATAGAACTCGGCCGTGGCTGTGCCTCGACCGCCTGGGTTTATATCAACCTCATATCACATAACTGGATGCTGCCGATGTGGCCTCAGGAAGCAATGAATGAAATCTGGGGTCAGGATGAAAACGCCCTGATTGGCTCAACACTCATTTTTCCGGCCGGAAAACTTGAGCCGGTTGAGGGTGGTTATCACTTTTCTGGCAGATGGTCTTATGCAAGCGGTGTCGATGCAAGCGATTGGATGATGTTGGGGGCCATGGTCGCGGGTTCTGACGGGAAATCTGAAGAGAGGATTGTGATCGTCAGGGCAAACGATCTTGACATTTTGGACAACTGGTTTGTTTCAGGTCTGGCAGGAACCGGATCGAAAGATGTGGCATGTAAAGGCCTGTTTGTCCCCGAATATATGGTTTTCGACCCCACCCTTGCCCGGGAAGGATATACCCCCGGTACGGAAGAGCTTGTCGGAGACGCTTATCGCCTTCCCCTCATCCCCTTTATTCCGCATTTGGTTGTCGCGCCCATGATCGGAATAGCAATGGGTGCCTATGACGATTTTGTAGAAAAAATTCAATCACAGGCATCGACATTTAATGGATCAAGGTTGGCTCACCATACTACCATTCAACTGAAAATTTCAGAGACTGGCATTTTAATAGATACTGCACGAATACTAGTTCGCGAAAATTGGCTGGAGGCACACCGGTTTGTTGAGAACAAAAAGCACTCAAGTCTTGAAGACCGGGCGCGCTGGCGTCGCGATGCAGCACATGCTTCCAGATGCTGTGTGCAGGCGGTGGACCTGCTTCACGGCGTTTCTGGTGCAAACGCCAACTACCTGGACAATTTTCTCCAGTTACGCCATAGAGATGTTCATGCCGCTGCGCACCAGATACATCTTTCCTGGGACATCAACGCTCCGGAATTTGGACGAATTGCAGCCGGGTTACCCGCAAACAACACGCTACTTTGATGCGAGGCACTTCAATCGGAACAATTGACCCGGCCAATCCAAACTAGTGCCAGTTAGCGAGATCACGGAGATCTCATTTGCTTGGCGGCATCAGCAACAGCGTCAATAATTTTTTTGTAACCGGTACACCTGCAAATGTTCCCGCGCAACTCATTAACAATCTGCTTTCGGCTTGGATCTGGATTTTCTTCAAGAAAAGCCTGTGCAGTCATGAGAAATCCGGATGTGCAATATCCGCACTGCACGGCCCCGTGTCGCATGAATGCTTCCTGCAGAGGATGAAGTTCGCCGTCAATTTGCATTCCTTCAACGGTGCTGATTTCCTCTCCATCTACCTGTACCGCAAGTGTCAGACAGGACGTGACCGACTTGCAATTTACAATCACGGTACAGGCCCCACATATGCCCTGTGCACAGACCTTGTTTGCACCAATGTATCCCAGGCGGTCTCGAAGCACGTCAACCAGCATCTCCGTTGGATTTACCGACAGAGAATGAGGCTTGCCGTTAATATTCAACGTCACATCAACCAACATCACCGATCCCTTTCGTACTGTTCAAAAGGGTTGCCCTTTCCATCGCGCGCCGAAGCGCAACCCCGGCCAATCGTCTTTTAAAGTGTGCCGAATAGACAAGGTCTCCGTCAGGAGAAATTTCTCCATCCAAGGTACGAATGACGTTTACCCAATCGATTTTGTCAACTTCTTGACCCTCAAGCACATGCTCGACCAGCAACGGTCTGATTGGTGCATTTGAGACACCGTTCATTCCGATTCGGATATCTTTGATAAGATTTTCAACACTATTGAACACAACAGATACGGTAATCTGGGTCCAGTCCATGGCCTGTCGTGGCCCCAGCTTGCAAAAACCGTACCTTGTGGTCTCCATTAAACCCGGCAATTCGATCTTCTCCATTATTTCATCGGACCCAAGGTCAACCATGAATGCATCCGCATAAAATTCCTCAAGTGAAACGGTTCTCGCGCCTCCCGGGCCCCGTAGGTGGAGAATTGCACCCAACGCAATCAGGCCAGTCGCGGCATCTCCCTGACTGCCTATTGTACATAAATTTCCCCCAATAGTGCCGCGGTTACGCAACCTTGCGCAGGATGTACCTTCTGCAATTTCCGTCAGAAGGGGTGCCCTTGATCCAATTACGGGCGAGCGAAGAATGTCATCGTGCGTCACGAGAGCGCCAATCAGTAACCTCCCGTCATTCGACATGTTGATTTCCCGGAGGTTCATAATTCGGCTGATATCGACGAGTACTTTAGGGGTCGCAAGATGCTGATTAAACAAAGTACAAACTACGGTGCCTCCCGCTATGACAAGACCATCGCCCCTAGCATTTGCTAGCTCCTGAACAGCTTCATGCACCGAAACGGCCCGAACGTATACTGTTTCACCCATCGGACCCATTCCCAGAATTATGTTGATCAAGCGCGTCCACCAGGGCTTCAGCATCCATGGGGAGTCGGTTCATCCGGACGCCGATAGCATTGTTAATACCTGCCGCGACGGCTGCCGGCACAGGAATTAGACTGGCTTCGGCAACACCTTTGGCACCATACGGGCCTGACTTGTCGTAGCTATCGACGAAAATGGTGGTTATTTCCTCAGGTACGTCTTTGGTACCTGGCAACTGATATTCCCGGAGGCTCGGGTTTTGTATAAAACCGCCTTTACACACGATTTTCTCCCATAGCGCCATTCCAAGACCCATAACGACACCTCCTTCAATCTGTCCTTCTGCACCCATCGGATTCACGATGCGCCCGGCATCATGTGCCGCCCAGTATCGCGGCACATTGACCTGACCAGTTTCCGTATCAATTTCAATTTCCGCCATTTGTGTAGCATAGGTATACGCCGGATATGGGTCGCCCTTGAATGTATCGAAGTCCAGAACCGTATCAGGGTCAAACACTCCGTAAGCTTTAATTTTGGATATATCTTCCCCAATTTCTGCGCATGCATCCACAAAGGTCATGGCTTCATTATTGATGATGATATGATCGTCGTGAAGGCGCACAATCGAATGGGGATAGCCAAGCTTTGCGGCGACCTGCGCTGTAAATTGTTCTTTAAAATCCTGCCCAGCCAATGCGGCGGCGTTCCCGGAAAAATAAGTCGTCCGCGAGGCGGATGTTGGCCCGGAATCGTCTGTTTTTGTGGAATCGCCGCTGACTACACGAATGCGTCCCATCGAAATACTGGCTGATTCCGCTACAATTTGTGCCAGAACAGTGTCTGAGCCAGGCCCAATATCCGGGGTACCGCAGTTGGCTATAATTAATCCATCCACTGTAACTTCAATACGAGCGGTGGATGGATTGCCTACGCCACTGTAGCCAATGCCATAACCCAGTGATGCAACGCCTACACCACGTCTCAAACCATCTTTTACAGGTGCACTGGCAATAGCCCTGCATCGTTCCTCATAAATCGGTTCAATAGCATCAAGGGTTTTTATTAGGCCGACGTTTTCTAGTTTTTGGCCGGTAACGGTTTTTCTACCCGTCTCCATCGCATTTCTTCTACGGATCTCTATCGGACTTATGCCAAGGCCATGTGCCAGCTTGTCAATCTGTGACTCCGTTGCAAACGCGAGTTTTACAATACCGAAGCTTCGCATTGCGCCAGCGGTAATATTGTTGGTGAAAGTGGTTCTAATTCTCGCTCTGACATTGGGAACATCATACGGCAATGCCGCATGGACGATGCACCGACCGGCAACGATCAGGCTGTAGGAGGAATACGCTCCACCATCCGCCAGTATATCCATATCCAGCGCGGTAATACGACCGTCACTGTTGGCAGCCAAACGGTGACGTATCGTCATCGCATGGCGTTTCGTGGTCGTTGAAAATACTTCCTCGTTCTCCAGTTGTATTTTGACAGGAAGTCCGGTTTTCAGGGTCATTAAACATATTGCACATTCGATCGTGTTATCAATCTTTCCGCCAAAGGCTCCACCCACAACAGTCTGGATCACCCTTACCCTGTCCAAAGGAAGTCCGGTTACTTCCGCAATCTGTTTGTGGTGGTAATGGGGATACTGCGTTGAATCCAACAGGGTCAGCACGCCATCAGAATCGATAAACGATAGTCCCCCCTGGGCTTCAAGATAGGAGTGTTCAACTGGCTCGGTCGTATAGGTGTCTTCCACCACCATATCAGCTTTTTCGAATGCGGTTTCCGTATTACCCACGGAATTACTCAAATCCGCTATCAGGTTTCCCTCTGGATGCAACAAGGGCGCCCCTGTTTTCAAGGCTTCGTCAGGGCTGAGGACCGGAACAAGAGGCTCATAGTCAATTTTAACGAGCGTGGCCGCCCTGCGGGCTATGTCCAAAGTGTCGGCCGCAATTGATGCGATAGGCTCGCCTACATGTCTGACCACATCCCTAGCGAACACAGGGGTATCCTTGACCAGGGAACCGATGTAAAGACGATCCTCGGGGATATCTTCCGCTGTTATAATACAGCGTACCCCGGGGACCCTCGAAGCGGCCTCGATGTTAACACTCAGAATACGTGCATGAGGTTGGGTGCTGCGCACGAAACACCCGTGCAACATGTCTGGCAAATTAACATTCGCAAGGTATTTGGCTTTACCGAGGATTTTATAAACGACGTCGTTACGAGGGATGCTGCGGCCTACATACCGCAAGCCTCCTGGTTGATGCGGTTCCTCAACCAGATCGCGATACATTTCTTGCCAGGGACGTTGATCCTGTTCAGTCCCCACAGCAAACTTTTCACCACTATCAATATCCACCATCCATCAGCACCTCGTCTTGTTGATACCGCGACATTGGTATGCTTTGCTCAGCCATTATAAAATAGCCCGCTAGCGTGTTTGGGGGAAACAGGTCAATGCTTAATATTTTTCCGGGTGATCCTGACTGGGCGATTCAAACCCAGCGTCTCATTGCGGAAGCAGCTTACGGCGGTGCCGACATATTCGAGTGTGACCGGGCCGCAAAACAGATAGTGCCTGGTGATTTTGAAAGCTGGAACCATCATTGGCACAAACTTGGGCTCGAGGTCGAAAGTTCAGGGCGGAAAGCTCTCAAGGACGGAGATAAAGTAACTGCCCGGCAACGGTTGTTCCGTGCCACCAACTACTATCGGCACGCGGATTTTTTTCTTCCCGGAACCGATGCACGCAAATTTGAAAATTTTGTCCGCTTGTCGAATTGTTTCAAAGAGGCAATCAAACTCCATTCCCGAAAAATTGAGGAAATTCAGGTTCGATGCGGAATAGAAGTCTATGACGGATATTTCTGCCATCCGGTAGAACCAGTGTCATCGCCCGGTCCTGGTGTTTTGTTGTTGGGTGGAGCGGATTCACTCGCGGAAGAACTCTATTTTTTTGGTGGGTCCGAAATAGCGGAACGGGGAATGGCAACCCTCATTCTGGACACACCCGGTCGGGGGTCCAGCCTCCGCCTGCAAAAGATATATACCCGGCCAGATTATGAGGTCCCTATTTCGGCTGCAATCGATTATATGTCGGGCCGACCTGAAATCGATTCCGACCGGATCGGCTGTGTTGGCGTGAGTATGGCGGGGTTTTATGCTCCCCGTGGGGCGGCGTTTGAACCGAGGATAAAAGCACTGGTGTTGTGGTGCGCATGCTACGATATTTTAAGGGACATATACGAATGGTATCCCCCTATCCAGAGCCAAATACAGTGGATCCTTGGCGTAAAGGACGATGCTGAGGCAAGAGAAAGATTGCTTGATTTCAACCTTTCGGGAATTGCCGAAAAAATAACCTGTCCAACAATGATATCTCACGGGGTGGACGACATCGTTATGAGCGTGGAAGGCGCAAGACAGCTTTACGACGAAATTAGCAGTTCTGATAAGACACTAAAACTTTGGGAAGGGGATCACGGGGGCGCTATTCACTGCAATTACGACAGCTGGAATTCCTCAATACCACTCATGTTCGATTGGCTTTCAAAACATCTTTAAACTGACATTGAAAAGACCTCCTCATTGAGGGAAAACCTTCCGAAAAGAACGGATCATGACACTCTCGTAAACACCCGCCTTATTGAAGGCGTCTCCATTCATGAAAGCCTCTGCATCTTCACGAGTTGGGACATTCAGTATGAAAATGGCACCTGTGCTCGAAGCGTTTTCATCATCTTTCAAGGGCCCTGCAAATTCAATTTTATCGACGTTGAGCCCAAGGTAGTCCATATGGGCATCACGATTTGCGTCGCGCAGAAGGGCGGAACCGGGGCGATCAAAACATATAACTGCATACATGATGCTTGTTCCTGAGGTGTACAGACATGATTTTAACCTTTGGAATGAAAAAAATGAAACACATCTTGGCGATACAGAAAGTAATGGTACCCTGTGTCCACAAACAGCAATCTGCACAAGGAAAATAAAGCCATGGCCGACAAAGACGATTTAACCGAAGGTAAGGATTTCGGCATTGGTATACCGCAGGCACACATCCCCTTCCATGTTAAGGGTGCCGGTGCACTCGACTGGGGGATGCAAAATCGTTTGGGACGGATTTTCAATGCCGAGAGTGGCCGCACAGTAATGCTGGCCTTTGACCATGGCTATTTTCAGGGACCTGCTACAGGTTTGGAACGTATAGATCTTTCCATCCTGCCGCTGATCCCTTACGCCGACGTCTTAATGTGTACACGAGGCATACTTCGCTCAGTTATACCCGCTGCAGCGACAAAACCTGTAGTGCTCCGGTGTTCAGGCGGCCAGAGTATTTTGAAGGAACTCTCTAACGAAGCTATCGCCGTGGATATCGACGATGCACTTCGCCTCAACGCCTCCGCTATCACTACCCAAATTTATATTGGTGCCGAACACGAACATCAGTCAATCAGGAATCTGATTGAGCTCATAGACAATGGCAATCGCTATGGCGTTCCAACAATGGCGGTAACGGGTGTTGGAGCAGAAATGACCCGCGATGCGCGATATTTTCTGCTTGCCACGCGAATAGCTGCGGAACTGGGAGCCCACTACGTGAAGAGTTATTATGTTGAAGACGGGTTCGAAAAAATTACTTCGGCCTGTCCAGTACCCATTGTTATAGCCGGCGGTAAAAAACTCCCTGAGATTGATGCGCTTACCATGGCTTACCGCGCCGTCAGCGAGGGGGCAGCCGGCGTTGATATGGGTCGTAACATTTTCCAGTCTGACGCGCCCGTGGCTATGATTCAGGCGGTTGCGGCTGTGGTCCACAAAAACGAGAACCCCGACCGGGCCCTTGATTTGTACAAAACAATAAAAGCTGAACAGAGGAAGTGAAAGCCTAGTGTATAATCGAGAGAACATATCCTGTTAAGGCTCGCCTTCACACGTTTTCGAAAAAATTCTTCAGTGGTTCAAATTTGGAAAGCATAATTCATGTGAAATGAACTTCAGCTACTTTTGCGCGACTTTGATTTCACTTTCCAGTTCATACATTAGTTGGGTGGCTGTCATCATCCGCACGTGCTGATAGGCCCTTCCTGCCCAGAGACTCTGATACTCCCAGTCATTGTTTTTGGCTGCCAGTTTCCGAATTGGGCCAGTCAAGGTATTTTGCATGGGAAATGGAAGGGTCGGCCTGCCCTCCATCAGTTGCATGAACTTATTGTTGATACCTTGTGCACGCCTGCCGGAGAAAGATGTTGTAAATGTTGTTTTTCGATTTTTCGCTTCCAGCAAAAATTGTTTTTGAGACCGAGAGATGCCGGTCTCATCGCAGCAAAGAAATGCCGTTCCCAATTGCGCTGCAGCTGCACCCAATTTTAGTACCCGGTTAATATCTGCGCCGCTCATAATTGCGCCAGCAGCAACGAGCGGCAAATGGCTCGCCTTGACAATACCGGCGATCAACTCTTCAAGCGATAAATCATCATCCTGATCTTCAGGATTAAAGACCCCTCTGTGGCCCCCTGCTTCTATTCCCTGTGCAACGATGAAGTTGCCGCCAGCTTTTTCTATTGCCAATGCCTCATCAATACTGGTTGCGGTTATTCCAATGACAATCCCGAGTGAGTGGGCCTTTTCAATTACTGTTTGGGGAGGGATACCAAAGTGAAAGGTAAGGATCGCAGGACGTTGTATCCAGATCGGGTCTAGTTGGGTTTTGAGGTTGGGGTGGAATGGTTCTTTGGGAATGGAAAGGGAATACTCACCCTCTATTGGGAGGTTTTCCAGGGCTTCAATTGCGGCAGATTGAATTTTCCGAGCGGGCAGGTGTGTTGGCTTGAAAACAAACACATTGGCGTTGATAGGACCGTTTGTAAGTGCTTTCGTAGCGATCAGGTCTTCGGTTATTTGTTGTGGTGTACTGTATGCAAATCCGAAACTGCCAACCCCGCCGGCATTAGCCACGGCACTGGCTAATTCTGGCGTGTTCATCCCACCCGCCATCGGCGCTTGTATTATAGGAAGTTTTAGTTTTGAAAAATTAAACATTGTCTCGTCTCGCACCACTGAAACCTTTTTAAGTTACTGACTTCAAAGCAACCTAGGGGTTGGCGGTGCGTCTATCCCTAACGACGGCCACGACGACCGAACTGCGAGTTCAGTCACCCTTGGCCTGCCTAATTGCTCTCCAGATGCATTCTGGCGTGGCTGGCATCTGAATATGCTCGACTCCCAACGGAGCCAGAGCATCTACAACCGCGTTCATCATTGTTGGCAGGGCGCCCACAGCACCAGCTTCCCCTGCCCCCTTTGCACCTATGGGATTGGTTGGTGTCGGCACGTTGTTAAAAGCCGAGTGGAACATTACCAGATTGTCTGCTCGGGGTAGGCAGTAATCCATGAATGAACCAGCCAGAAGCTGGCCGGTCATGGGATCAAACTTAACGTCTTCCATCACCGCCTGGCCAATACCTTGGGCAAGCCCTCCATGAATTTGACCTTCCAGAAGCATCGGATTGAGGATGGTACCGAAGTCATCGACGACCACATATTTGATTATGTCTAGAGCGCCAGTCGCGGGATCAATCTCTATTTCTGCTATGTGGCAACCGTTCGGAAAATTGAGAGCGCCCGGCACAAACATGGCAATTTCATCAAGTCCGGGCTCGACCTGGCCCTCAAGTCGGCGGGGCTGATAAGCGGCTATCGCGACCTCCACAAGGTGCATACTCCGGTCAGTGCCAGCGACGGAGAACGTCCCGTTCTCAAAAACCACGTCGTCTGCCGCCGCTTCCAGAAGCTGTGCGGCTATGTGCCGCCCCTTTCTAATAATTTTATCAGATGCGAGCGAAACCGCTGAACCGCCCAAGGCCGCTGAACGTGAAGCGAACGAACCCCGCCCAAATGTCACCATATCGGTATCACCAGAAACAAAACGCACTTTAGACGGGTCAAGCCCCAGCCGATCGCAGGCAATCTGCGTAAAAGTAGTAGCATGGCCCTGTCCATGGTGGACCGAACCGACCATTAAAGTGACGCTGCCTGTGGCATCGAAACGGATCTGGGCCGCTTCAAGCTCGAGACCCGAGGCGCGGTGGACGGTATTAGACATGCCGAGGCCTCGCAACCGCCCGCGGTTAGCAGCCTTCACCCGGCGTTTGTCGAAATTTGAATAATCAGCCAGTGTCAACGCATCGTCGAGATTTTTCTCAAATTCTCCGCAATCATAAGTAAATGTTAATGCTGTCTGATAGGGCATCGAATTTGCGGGAATAGTGTTTCTTCGACGGATCTCGGCTGGATCAATCACAAGCTTCCGCGCCGCTTCGTCAATTAGCTGTTCTAGTACGGTGGAGGCTTCGGGCCGGCCGGCACCACGATAGGGCGAGGTGCAGTTGGTATTCGTGAACATGCCCGAGACCCGAACATGGAGAGCCGGTGTAGTGTAGGTACCGGCCAGAGACCCCAGGTTGACGATCGGCGGCAACGGCCCCCTGAGCGACAGATAGGCACCAAGATTTGCGTAAGTCATGCACCGTAGCGCCGTGAAGTTCCCCGCGCCATCCAGCGCCAGCGCCGCTTCCGAAACATTGTCACGTGCGGAATCGTCGCTCATCATGCATTCGGAACGCTCTCCGATCCACTTGATGGGGCGCCCGCAGCGTTTTGCAGCCCACAACACCAATGCGTTCTCCGGATATACATTACTGTAAAGGCCAAAACTTCCGCCAATATCAGGCGCGATAATCCGGAATTTGGTCTCTGGCAGTCCAAAAACATTGGCCGCGAGCTGAGACCGCAGCATGTGCGCCTGCTGGACACCGGTATAAAGCGTGTAGCGGTCCTCGGAAACGTCATAGGTACCAAGGCAGCCGCGCGGGCCAATCGGGGCGGCGGTAACACGGCTTATGGTGAAACGTCGCGAAACTACGAGCTTAGCCTCATTGAATGCTGCATCAACCGCTTCACGGTCACCATCCTCATGGAAAAAGCATTCGTTTCCTGGACAGTCTTCCCACAATAAAGGAGCGTTCGTCCCAGCTGCTATTGCTGGGTTAGTAACTGCCGGTAAAGGGTCATAATCGACCTTCACCTGCTCTGCCGCATCACGAGCTGCGGCATGGCTCTCGGCTACCACCATCGCGACATAATCACCCACCAACCTGACACGGTCGCGAACCAGAATAGGGCGTGGTGGCCGGTACATATCGGATCCGTCTCGGCTGAACCGTATCTGGTCACAGGGCAAATGACCAAGACCATCGACTTCACAATCGGCACCGGTCAGAACACTCAGTACGCTTGGCATCCCCAGTGCTGGACCGACGTCAATCTGGCCAATCCGCGCGTGGGCGTGCGGCGATCGTATGATCGTCGCGTACGCTTGCCCGGGAAGGTTAATGTCTTCTATATATCTCCCCAAGCCCCTTAAAAGGCGTGGGTCTTCCGTGCGGGGAACCGGTTGGCCCACTGCAAAATCACCCATAACAGTCCTCTTCTCGCAGCAGTTCTCTTTTAGCAAGGAACATCATGTGACAAACCCCTTTTTCTGTCCTCGTGGGCCCAGAGGTATTTCTAGTGTGGGAAAGAAAATTTCCATAACGATTTTGGCGTCCAAAGAATTTTAGTCAATCACATCTATCTGGTGTACTCAGGGGCATTCAGGCTTTTTGACGGCACTATCGGTTCATTGAGATGGTGATCCGATTCATCATCTGGTCACTATGGGAACTCTATAATATACATCTGAAAGTCACTGACAATTATACTATCAACCTGCCTCGTGCGTGACCGCTGGAAACTCTGTTACGCCCGCCAAAAGGTTTTTTCATTTAAATTCAACTAGGACACCTGCTCCGCCAGTATGGAATTTGTGGGTGGGACCCTAATCAACACTCATTGTATTTCTTACCAATGTATTCATTAGAGAAGCTTTAATCACCAACAGAAAGTCCCGATTTCCTGTTTTACCGTCAGTCCCTTTATACGGAAGGTATTCACTCTGCCGTTTTCGAACAAATAAAAGGAACCGTGTAATCCAATTTAGTTGTTTGCGGTCTCCAAGCCTAGTTCTTGGTCGCCTCACACATTTTTGCCAGTAAAGCATTTGCTATAAGAGTGATTTGCGGAACTCCATTCACTTCGAAAGCGTTAAATTCAAAGGTATCATTTTCATTCAATTTAAATTGGATTTTCGCATTTACCGGTTTATCGTGAAAACTAATCCCACCTGATAAATTTACATATTTTTTCCCATCATCGGCAGTTAAACTCTCCCAGGTTGGGGAACTCATAAATTTTTCTGCCATCTCGCCTACAGTCGCACCCGGACACGATCCCAAAGTGCCCTGACTGACGCTATCAGCATCAGGATCTTCACAGCCGGCAAGAATCAATGAAGTGGCTACCAATAAGTATAGAAAGAACGATCGTAAAAACATGACTCCTCCATAAGGCATTTGTTATTACGAAAATAATCGACATACATATTAGAAATTTTCACAAACACTGTTTGTAATCAACTATGATGGTGTTCGTTAATACTGTTCCACATAAGACTGCACTGAGGTTGAAAAACATTCCATTGGTGCGCGAACAATCCCAGCACCAATCTGTCCCCCATCTTTTCCAGCAATACCAATATCCATGATCGGAAGGATGTTCTCGGCGGCGACCCGAAATATATCTATTCCTGTGGGTGTGCCTCGATAATCTAAATAGGGTATTCGAAAATCCGTATGTTCGCCGATTGTAATTTTGTACAAGTCTAGGTTTTGCTTCGCCATAACTTCCGCAGAACCTCCCTGGTATCTTTGCAGCGGAAATGCGCAGGCTTGGGCAAAACCTCCGAGACCAACTGTCTCAGTAATCGGACTTTCGCCCCCCATCCATGCTATGTCATCGTCCGTATATCCCTCAAATAATGTGGCGTTTACAGATGCATGGGGTCCCGTAAACCATTTGTCTCCAAGCCCACTGACCCGGATTGAGAAATTTTTGCAGTTGAAGGCCATTGCTGTGACGGCACTTGAAAATTCAATGTTATGGGCAGCGTCAGCCATACACTTGGCCGCTGCCATAGACAGCCTTAGGAAAAAATAATGATCCTCGGTCAGGGCATTTAGAGAATCCTCTATATTTTTGCCATTACCGGAATACAGCTTTAACAAAGACGGAAACAATTCGTTCGCAAATAATAAAGAGGCGGCAGTGTTTCTGCTATGCAGTTCATCACCCATGTGAAGGGCTCGTTGCATTATTGGTTTCAGTTCAATCCCGCCACGAAATCGAATCGCCTCCCTAATTACAGGCGCTAGGGTTTCCTGCACAAATAATAGGCGTTTCCTGACACCCTCATCATATACCCCGTAATTCAATCGTTTGGGATTTGTCCCCTCGTAGATGTTGCAATAACCAATGTTACCAAAGGCCGTGTTTTCAACAACAAAGACAGGCATGGATGCCGTATAGATGCCCGCCAGAGATCCAACACAGTTGTAGTCGTGGCAATTTCCCAGTTTAATTTGACCTGAGGAAATTTTGTCATCGGCATCCGTTAAACTTGATGCTAACCCCTCGAACAACGCTCCGCCAAGTATGGCATCTCTCTGACCACCGTAGTACTCGCACCACGGTAGAATTGGGCCCGAAGTTAAAATTGTATTCTTCGTCATGTTGGGTAAAACTTCGAGAGAGGGCCTTAAGTCTGTCAAAACCGGTTCGGATGCACACATCCGTCGGAATACCTCTTGGTTAGCTTCAGTGCGCTCATCTTTTGACATTTTTCACTCCAGACGTAAAAAAATACTTAAAAAAAACCATAGCCTTAACGGAACAGCTGATGACCGATACACAAGAGATAAACGATATTACTAAACTAGAAAAATAACTTGAAAACCACGGTGTAGAGTTTTGTCTTGC
>JAYZQT010000050.1:0-15781 GCA_036136335.1 Pseudomonadota bacterium | reverse complement strand
CGGTGTACCGATCAATCATGTAGTAGTAGCCGGGGGGAAAATCAATGCGACTGTCGTCATCTCTTTTCACTACCAAAGAATACCGATCCGGATATATCTCAGCACTACCCCATATTTTAACGGTCCACACAAGAGGCTCGGACCTGACCTTGTTTATGTAGATTTCGCGCATTGCAGGTGGAAGGTGTTTGGCTAATCCCAACCTCTCTTTTTGGTATTCAAGTCCCCCCGACTTCGTATCGGATGCCCCCCAACTGAAAAACGTCTTTGTCTCCAGATCAATTTCAAAAACCCGGGGGTACTTATCTTCCTCATGGGATAGAACATCACACGAAAAACTGATTACCTCGGCACGGGCCATCGTGTCGAATGTCAACAGACCCAGAAAAACAAAAGGCATCAATCTCATAGAGGATAGACCATCCGGAATCCCAGCATCTAAACCTTATGGGGCTTCTTGATAAAAGACCCTGTCGCCTGAAATGGTATGATAGAATCCGTAAGCGAGATAGTGCGTTTATCTGCAAATTTTGGCACACCCATTGGTCTCATCTTTGGGTCTTACACCTGACCACCATGCAGAGATGGGGCCGTGCGCCTCGATAAAATGGCTAAAAAGTACGGCAACACAGTAAAATTCTTTAGTGTT
Source organism: Pseudomonadota bacterium (assembly GCA_036136335.1). Taxonomy (GTDB): domain Bacteria; phylum Pseudomonadota; class Alphaproteobacteria; order MPNO01; family UBA830; genus JAYZQT01. Next base: position 15,132 of record JAYZQT010000050.1, on the reverse strand, counting down.
TATATTCGCGAGGCGCATGAGGTGTATTACTAATTTCACTCTAGTTCTGGCGTATTATGGACGGTTCGTCTTTCGGGATCGATATAGGTTAATTGGACACCTAGCCGCGCCGGCACAAATGTTAGCTCCAAATTCTCCGAGCGGTTTCCTGCATGACCTCCAGCTTACGCCACTGGTCGTCCTCACCAAGTATGTTGCCGCCGATGCCCGATGCAAATCCGCATTGCGGACTGATGGCAAGCTGATCGATATCGACGAAACGCTGGGCGTCCTCGATTCGTGCAAGCAGGTCGTCGACCCGTTCGACCTCGCCGGATTTTGTCGTGATAAGGCCCAGAACCACTACGGGCCCTCCCTTGGGCACGAACCGTAACGGCTCGAAACCACCGGCTCGCTCGGTATCGTATTCCAGCAAAAGACGGTCGAACCGCAGGTTCGAGAACAAATACTCTGCAATACCGTCATACGTGCCCTCCCGATGCCACATGGACGCGCGGTTGCCGCGGCAGATATGAACGCCAAAACAGGCTTTTCCTTCATGCCCCGCAATGGCCGCGTTCGATGCCGCGACCGCCCGGCCGAGATTTTCCATAGGGTCCTCCCCCCGCGCGGTAATTCGATCCAGGGTAACCATGTCGACATATCCGGTGTAGCTAGGCTCGTCGATCTGGATGTAGTCGCAGCCGCTGTCAACCAGTTCGCCGACCATATGGTTCTGTATTTTGGCGACATCCCCGAGAAAGGCATCGGTCGTCTCATAGGCCGGTCCCGACCCGGCGATATCGCACATCTGGGCGACACGGTCCGGGCCCATGATCATCGCCTTGGCCGTGCGGTTTGTGACCGATTTCAGAAAGCGGTATTCCCTGAGGGGGAAATTTTCCCGCAGCTGTAGCTTGCCGGTCGCGGGGACCTTGAATACTTCGACCGCGTCGGCCCCGCGTTCACCGGGCTTCTCCTCCTCGGCCGAATCCTGGCCCGGGCGTTTGAGGAACAGCCGCCACGATCCTTCCCACAGATCCCAGCCATCGACGACGGAAAAGCTGACTTGCCAGTTGAGGCGCCGGAACTCGCCGTCAGACACCACGCCAAGACCGGTGGCCTCCTGTTTTGCCACAATATCACGGATAGCGTCGTCCTGGACGCGCGCGAGTGCGGCGTCGTCGATTTCATTTCTGCCACGGGCGACAAACGCATCGATTAGAGATTGTGGCCGCAACAGGCTGCCGACGTGGTCGGTTCGCATGTTTTTCAGTGTCACTATCGATCCTTACAGTTTTGTGTATGCCCGGAACGCATTGTTTATCTGAACCGCCCGTAAACTCTACAACGGACTATATCAAGGCCTTCAGAAGCCCACAATTGATCAGCAAAGCGCCACTCTAGGGATAGATGGATTTAGCTATCTTTATTTAGGGTCAGGGATACTTGAGAGAAGATTTTAAGTAGACCAAGGCCTCAAACTTTTGTGATTGAATTTACTATGGCCACCGCCCGTTCAGGCCTTGTCGCCCGGTAATGCGCTGGGTTTCAAAAATTTGATAGCCAAGGGCCCAATGAACATGATCACGCTGACATGGGCAAAGGCGATGCCCCAGTTCATCATCGTTTCGCCACCCAGGACATCCAGGATCACACCCAGAAAAATCGGGCCTCCGAACCCGCCGCCATACCCCAACATGCCATGCACGGCGAGCGTGGCGCCGCGGCGGCCCGGTTCGGCCGTGCCCACCGCGCCGGCGGTCAGAGATGCGGAGTCCGCATAAATCAACATGTTATAGATAAGGCAGATCGTGGCCGCCACGCCATATCCCGCACTTGCGGAAAAGCCGACGATGGCGCCGGTGGCCATGGACGCGAACATCACCATAAGGATCCACCGGCGACGCCCGACCCGGATGGCGACTTCGTTGCCAAACACGCTGCTTGCCGTTCCCGTCAGTTCCATTAGCATGGCGACCACGGTCGGGATCAGGAAATTAGGCGGCCCACCCTCTTGCACCGCGGTAAACACTAAAAACGTTACCACCCAGGATCTGAGCGTGAACATTTCCCAAGTATGGACCAAATAGCCCAAGGAATACGCGATCGCGGATTTGTTTTTAAGCGCACGGATGAACGTGGAAAGCCAGCCTTGGTCGTCCAACGGCACTGGGGTGCGCCTCGGCACTAGAAACGCCATCACCAGCAATGCCAGAAAGCTGCCCGCCGCGGAGATTTGAAAAGCGGTTTGCCAACTGACGGAATTCGCCGCCCAGCCGGCGAGGACGAAGGATAAGGATCCCCCGATCCCGATGCTGGCGGCGTGAAAGGAAACCGCCCGTGACTGCGTCGGTCCTTCTACCAGGTCGGCGAGCGCCTTCAAGCCGACCATGTACGTACCGCCCCAGCCGATACCCGCAAGCGCGCGGAACACGAAGCCGTCCCAGAATCCATCGGCGATAAAGGCCATGCCCAAGTGCGAAATCGTCGTCAAACCCACCGCACAGATGTAGATGCGGCGGGGGTCGATACGGTCGGTCAGGGGAACGACAAACGGAACAATGAGCGCATAGGCGCCGAAGATAATGCCGTTCAGAATACCCGCTTGTGAATGGCTGAGACCCCATTCATGGAAAAAGGTGGGCAACAAGGCGAAGAATGTAAAGGCGCCCAGCTGGGCCAGGACCTGCGCCGTGCAGACCGCGATGATTAGAAATACAGGATCCGAGGTAGGCAGCCTGGCGTGCATCATGGACCTTTACACATGGATTAGATTAAGTCCGAAGGGAGAAGTTAAGCTTGCCGGCCAGCGGCGTTGTACTCAGCAAAGCTTCAATCTCCATCGTACATGGATGTTTGCCATCATCGCTACCTTTATCGTGACAATGTCGCTAAAACTCTCGCCACGCTCTGATTTGCTGCACGCCCAAGACTGAGTTCACAAACATGCCTAACAACGGGTCCGGCAGAAGTTGGCCAGGGTTTGAGTGCCGACGTACAAAGCCTAGGGCGTCGCTGTCGTTTTCCAGAACGAGTTCTGCAAGTTGTTGCCCGTAGAGAATAGAGAGGGGCATTCCGGACGATGTCGCGGCAAATATCCCCTTGTCGATCTGACCAAAAAATCCTTTTGCATCTCGAAATGTTGAGACCAGACCACCCCAAGTATGCTCGATTTTAATGTTGGGGGCATCGGGAAAACGTCTTTGCAACGACTTGCGGAGCCGATCCTGTACCCTTGCCCAAATCCTCTCAGGCACGTTGTAGTCAGCGGCAAAGGCATTTGTAGTGCGCACCAACAATCGATCGTCGCAAAGACGGCGCATACTTGTCCCGAACGGGGATGACGGAACAACGCCCCAAATGGAATTTCCTTGCCCTCCTAACGCTTGTTTAGACCCGAGAGGTTTGGTGATTGCCGCGAAGGTCATGAGTGGAATGAGATTGGCGTTGGAACCTATAAAAGCGCGCAGATGAGCATTTGAAGTGACCAGACAACGGCCTGCAGATACCGACCCGCCGTCGCACCGAACCCGGACGGGCCGGTCTTCTTCAATTGTATGTACCGGCGAGTTTTCGTAAACGGAAACGTTCTCAGGCAAAGAGGTTACGATGCCGTTCAACAAGGCAAACGGATTTATTTGTACCGTGCCCGGGGTGTGGATCGCACGCGTGTAATAATTCGTTCCCAATCGATCAGCAATCTCCAAGCCACCGTAAACAACATGTTCCTCACCTAGATTTATCAGGCTCTTTTCGATGACGCCGAGGTCGCGCTCACCCTGTTTGCCGACGGCGACATGGTACTGTCCGATCTCAGACCAACCACATTCGATGTTATGGGATTTTACAAGTTCCCGGATGCCATTAACGACTTCCCGGTACAGGCGGATTTCAAAACGGCCCTCGTCTTCCCGACCTTGATAGGCGTCACCGCTGAATACAAACGGAAGGTCGAACAGGAAACCGGAATTGCCGCCCCCAGCCCCACTGCCAATCGCGCCTCCATCGACAAGAACGATCCTGGAGTCCGGATTACTGGTGGCTAGACGATGCGCGGCTGCTAGTCCGGACCACCCAGCCCCAACCACACAAAAATCGCAATCAATATTTGCAGATATTCGGGGGTAGGATCGTGAGCGTGGTTGAAGCAATGACCAACCGGAAGGAGAAATTTGGCGTGGAGGTGAAGAAGACGTAATCATTGGCTTAGGCCTAGCAGGGTCTTCAGGTCAGCTACCTGTCGGTCGAGGTCGGCTTCGTTTTGAACCAGACCATCCAAAGAAAGACTGACGCCTAGGGAAATGCTTTTTTATATTTAAACTCAATAGATTACGATCTTTTTGTAATCCCGCCATATACCCAGAATTACACTGGGCCAAATAGGGGAATATGTAGCTTCCGTTTACGTGCCTGCTATCAACAACCCATTCTATAATTAAGTTTCCAGAGTTGCTTTAGGTTCTGGTCAGTTAACTTATTAATCCACGACCTACCCAGATGGCACCGTTTGGTTTGCATAGCCTTGGCAACGATATTTGAAATCCAGAGCTGCTGAATATTTGGATCGGTTAACTCCGGCAATAACCTGCCCACCGATTTAAGATCGTCATTTTGAAAATGTTTACCTATAAGATTCGAAAACCAAAGCTGCTTTATATTTGGATCTTCCAACTTTTTTGCCAATTTCTCCGCCGACTTAAGGTTGCCCGCATTGAATTCTGTGGCAACCTTATTGTTAAGTATCAACTGCTCTAGCGGACCTGCCATTAAATTCTGCGTGCTGACAAAGAAAGCAAAACCCAACAAAAACATTAGGCGAAACATCATATAATCTCCTTAAACGTTTTATTGGGCATCCAGACGTGCATTCACGGAGATACGATCACTTCCATATCGTGAGAATTCTAGACTAAAGGGTCAACAACAATTTTGAAAACAGTGTAAAAGAATTTTGAATTTTTTTTTCATACAGCTTCAACGTACTTTTCCTTAATAAAATACCTAATTAAAAGATTGGTGCCCAATTATTTTTCAAAAAAATACCATTAAATCAATTCTTTAAAAGTCGTTCTTAGTTTTGTTTATTATGTAGAGTTTAGCCCGGTCTTGGGGAGTCTCGTAGGGGTTTTGTAACTGGTTTATCTTTGTAATTAACCGGAATAGCCCAATAAAATAATGGTGTATGTGGAAAGGTGGTGCCCAGGGGCGGAATTGAACCACCGACACCCGCATTTTCAGTGCGATGCTCTACCAACTGAGCTACCTGGGCACAAAACCGATTTTAATGACGGCCGCTTATAGGCAATAACTTGATGGCTGTCTACCGATGCATTGGGGGCAAAACAACGCAGATTAGTTTTCGCTTTCGTCTATTTCATACCCTTCAATAGCAGCATCAAAGTCGTCCGGGACCTCTTCGGTTGGGATGGCATAACCACCGCTGAACCAGCGACCTAGATCAATGTCAGCACAGCGTTTGGAACAGAAGGGGCTAAATTTGTCCACGGATCCTGAACTGCATACCGGACATCGATGTGTTGCAACCCTCGCCACCGGATTACTCAACGACGATATCGTAATTATCGCCTATATATTCTTCGTCAGAACGCAAATGGATCGTGCGTCCAAAGTCGTCCTCAATTTCGTCAACCTGCACACCGAAATTGTTCTCAAGCGAATTGGCCACATTGTCTGCTGCATAAACCACCAATTCCCCCGGCGGGGTTATACTGGCTTCCCGACGTAATGCCCGGAGAATTTCTATCGAGATGGCGCCCAACGACTTCACACGGCCAATACCACCACACGATTGACATACGTGGGTCATTGTATTGAGAAGTGGTTCCCGGCGGCGGCGGCGAGTCACTTCAACCAGTCCCGCCTCCGTAACACCCAGAATTCTCGTTGGATTCCGGTCACGGTTCGCAACCTTTTCAAACAACTCTAGCACCTTGTTCCAATTTTCGCCTTCCTCCATATGGATAAAGTCAACGACTATCAGACCTGAAATATTACGCAGACGAATCTGCCGTGCTGACTCTTCCGCAGCCTCGCAGTTCGTTAGAAACGCAACTCGTTCAAGATCCGATGCGTTGTCAAAACGTCCCGTGTTCACATCAATTGCAGTAAGAGCCTCCACAGTCTCAATCACCAAACCGCCGCCTGACGCAAGATCGACACGCCTCTCACACGCCCGAACAATTTCGTCTTCGATACCAAATTGCTCAAACATCTGTTGGGGTCCTGTATGGATCTTAACTCTGTCCTCCATTCCAGACATGAATTTCATACAAAACGCCCGCGCGGACGCAGCTGCGCCTGGATCATCTAGGTAAATGGTGTTTACAGTATTCAGGGCATAATCGCGTAGAACACGAAGAATGGGATCAAGATCCGAATAGAGGCAGGCCGGGACTTTACTTGTGGATTGAGAACCAGTTACGCCTCTCCACAAATCGCGAATTTGATCACAATCCGCTTTGAGATCTTCTACCGAGGCACCTTCGGCTGCCGTTCGCAAAATGAAACCTTCGTCTGGAGATGCAATTCCAGCCATCAGTTCCGTGAGACGTTTTCTTTCAGTTTCGTCAGCTATTTGCCGTGACACCATTACCCGATCTCTCGTCGGCGCATACACGAGATATCGTCCAGGAAGCGTCAGCCGACGGGAAAGTTGTACGCCCTTTCCATCAATAGCGTCTTTGGTTATTTGGACTAAAACCGTTTCGCCTTCGTGAACCGGCACCGTCCCCTCTTCGCTATGGCGACGGCCCGCTTCCAGCCCTAGAAACCCTGACCGAGCTAACCCAATATCCACAAAGGCCGCTTCCAGCCCCTTCATCACCCTCTCAACCCGACCGAGATATATGTTGCCAACAACACTTGCTCGCTCGGGCTGATCGATCAGCAACTCGACGAGAACATCTTCGTGCGTCAACGCTGCGCGAATTTCAGCTGCAGAAACGTTAATAAACAACTCCTGTTTCATTATCGTACTATCCAGAGATAACTGTTTTCGGAAACACAAACCCTGATCCTCGCAAAAGCGACACTACTTCGTAAAGCGGCAATCCAACCACATTGAAATATGAACCAGTCAAATGTCGGACAAAGACACCCGCATATCCCTGGATAGCGTAACCACCAGCCTTCCCCTCCCATTCCCCGGTGCATAAGCACGCTTCAATCTCGGCTGGATCGAGCCGTTTAAAGGCCACCGAAGTTGTCACCAGACGGGAAACAATCCTGCCCTCCGGCGAAAACACCGCAACGCTGCCATACACACGATGTCGTCTGCCAGAGAGTAGAAGCAACGACTGTCGCGCCTCGGCAACGTCTCGTGGCTTTCGAAGAATTCGAGAACCCTGCGCTACCACTGTATCGGCTGCAATAACCCATGCACCTCTTGCTTTGGACGCTATTACGGCGCCCTTTCGACACGCCAGACGTTTTGCAAGCACTGTTGGCTTTTCGCCTTTAAGGGGGGTTTCGTCTATTTCCGCGGCGCAAACTTCATCAGGAGGCAAACCAATCCTTTCGAGAAGTTCTCTACGTCGAGGAGAAGCTGATGCCAAAACCAGCCTTTGCGGCCCGCGGTTCCGGACCATCGTTGTTACTTGAAACGGAAGGTGATGCGCCCCTTTGTCAGGTCATAGTGCGTCATCTCGACGTTGACCCGATCGCCCGCTAGTACGCGAATACGATTCTTGCGCATCTTACCAGATGTGTGGGCTAGTACTTCGTGTTCATTATCCAGTTTGACTCTGAACATTGCGTTGGGGAGAAGTTCAAGAACTGTCCCCGCCAACTCCATCAACTCCTCTTTGGCCATTATTTCCCCTGGCTAATTACATACCAAGCGGGAAAGTGCGTTTTTGATCGCGAGAGGTCAAGGCCTTTGGTTGCCGCCTCGACGAAGTTATTGCGGTTAAGATCAATCCAATCAGATGTGGCATTAACAATTTTTATGAAAACTCCGTAACTATATCGAGTTATGCTTAGTCAGGTCCGCGCGTACAATACACAAATCAGCGTAAAAAGTCCTCGTGCAGTCCGCTGATCAATATCAACCCACTTTTCAAGTTTGCCGCGCAACAACGCAGCAGCCTCGTCATGGAGCCCTCGCCGACCCATGTCTATCACCTCTAATTTTGCTGGCGTTGTTGTTTTGATCGCGCCGTAATAAGTTTCACAAATGGCGGAATAATCACGAATTATTTTCCTCAAACGGCCAAGAGAGACCGGGACTTCGGATACAGGGGAACCTTCCGCCGCAGTGATCTCGAAATTGAGGCGGTTGTCTTCCCGCAATAGCCGTAAAGAATATGGACCCCGGTTGTCACCAATCACCCAAAAGCGGTTTTCCTTTAGTAGGTCTGATATCGCTACCCGGCGTTCATGTTCGTTTTTTGGAGTATTAGAGCCAAAGTTTTGGTCTTCAAGGCTGACATCGAATAATCTTTTTTTCTCCTCGGACACACAAACACTTACCACCATTGTTTTCAGGGGCGGTTTAAACGCAAGGAGAGCGAAAGTGCATGGGCATCCATACCTTCTGCTTCAGCCAAGGTTACCGCGTCAGGGCCAATCCGGTCGAATGCGAATTCGTCACACCCGACATATGTTGTTCGTTTCATGAAATCGGCGGTGCTCAAACCTGATGCAAACCGGGCACTGCCTGCAGTTGGTAGAATATGATTGGGACCGCCCACGTAATCACCAATTGCTTCAGGTGTATACCGTCCCAGAAAAATTGCACCGGCATTGGTTACTCTATCAACCAGTGTATTTGGCGCCTCCAAGGCCAGCTCAAGGTGTTCGGGCGCGATCCTATTTATCAAAGGTACGGCGTCCCTGATATCTCTGACTAATACAATCGCACCGTGTCGCTCCCAGCTTTCTTGGGCAATATCGCCCCGGGGCAACATCGATAGATATTTCTGCACCGCATCAGCCACCGCATCGGCCAGCGCACCGCTGTCGGTAATAAGAACGGATTGGGAAGACCGATCGTGTTCTGCTTGAGACAGCAGGTCAGCCGCTACCCAGGAGGGATCATTTTCGGAATCCGCCACGACCAGGATTTCTGATGGTCCGGCAACCATATCAATACCGACCCGGCCAAAAACCTGACGCTTTGCTTCTGCAACGTAGGCATTTCCAGGTCCGGTAATTTTATCTACAGGAGCAACCGTCTCCGTCCCATAGGCAAAAGCGGCTATGGCCTGAGCCCCCCCAATTCGGTATATTTCATCGACACCAGCCATTCGCGCCGCAGCGAATACCAAAGGGCTGATCTGACCCTCTGGTGTGGGCACGGCCATGACAATGCGTTCAACTCCCGCGACCTTTGCAGGAATAGCGTTCATCAAAACGGAACTAGGGTAAGCGGCTGTGCCACCAGGTACATAAATGCCCACCGCCCCCAACGGTGTCCATCTTGCGCCGAGCCGGACTCCCTGTTGGTCTGTGTAGTCAAATCCTTCAGGTATTTGCTGTTCATGAAACGTTTCGATACGCGCGGATGCGCGCTCTAACGCTGCTATTGCATCCTTGCGAGCGGCACCCGCTGCCTTGTCAATCTCATCGCCAGTCAAACGCAGTTGACTACCCGAAACAAGGTCCAGCCGGTCAAATTTTTTTGAATATTCAAGTAGTGCCGCGTCCTGACGGGTGCGGACCCCAGAAATAATTTGTGTTACGACATCTGCGACATCGCTTGCAACATCACGCCTCCGACTGACATATTCGGAAAATTCTAATTCGAAGTTCGGGTCTGTTGCAGTCAATCTAAGCGGCATCCAAAGCCTCCCTGAAATGTCCTATCCAATCAAGGATTTCGTCCGGCCGGGTTTTCATCGCTGCCCGGTTTACTATTAGTTTCGAGGTAATTTTTTCAATTACCTCAACCTCGACCAATCCGTTCGCTTTTAATGTAGAACCCGTAGAAACAAGGTCTACAATTCGCCGACAAAGACCGAGCGATGGCGCAATTTCCATCGCCCCGTTCAACTTCACACATTCGGCCTGAACACCTCTGGCAGCAAAATACTGGCGTGTAATTTTTGGATATTTCGTGGCAATGCGTACATGGCTCCATTGAGCCGGATCATCCTGCTCGCGATAATCCTTAGATTCAGCAACGACCATACGGCACGCCCCAATCCTCAAATCGAGCGGCGCATAAACTTCGGGAAAATCAAACTCGAGTAACACATCCCGGCCGGCGATTCCCAATTGGGCTGCACCGAAAGCCACAAACGTAACGATGTCAAAAGATCTTACTCTCAGAATCGACAGATTTCGTACATTCGTTTTGAATTCAAGTTTTCGCTCGTGCGGATCGAAAAACGATTTTTCTGGCTCAATACCAACTCGGGCGAGCAAAGGCAAAACCTCTTCCAAAATGCGGCCACGAGGCACCGCCAGTCGCAGTCGGTCTTTAGCAACCGTCATCATTTTCTCCTACTGGAATTCCAGCGACACGGCTAATTTTCAGTCGCATCACCCAGTTCATGTTCGGGCCTTAACTGGGTTTGCCATGTCTCCCCGAAGTCCTCTGCGTGGCAGAGTATTCGTTCTACGTGAAGTCGGATCGCAGCATTACCCGCAAAAATCAGGTCTACATACTCGCTTGTCGCCTCAAGCGCCAGCAGATCAAGCTCCCGGCTTTGATCCCGCAGATCAATATTCCGCCGATAGACCTTGTTGACCCGATCGAAAGATACTCCACACCTGACGCGTTCGAATGATATTCCAGACATTTTCGCATAATTTGATGCTTCCCATCGAAAACGGTTCGCGACCAGTACAAATCTGCACTCTGTCACCAGATAGATCATTTCACTAACCGGAATGATCGAATCCTGAAGTAATGCCGACAACACTGAGATATCGTCAGGATCCGTAGCGGCCAACTTCAGAGGCCCATGAGACATCAAGGAAACACTCCCCTACTCTCCAGTAATTCGTTCGATGACCGCGCCGCATGAAGCGAGTTTATGTTCGATCCGCTCGTAACCACGATCCAGATGATATACGCGTCGTATTAACGTTTCACCCCTTGCCGCCAAAGCAGCCAAAACAAGAGACGAAGAGGCCCTGAGATCCGTAGCCATTACTTCCGCGCCCCTAAGATGCTCCACTCCGCGCACCTCCGCCGACGCTCCAAAGACATTAACATTAGCTCCCATCCGTTCCAGTTCCGGAACGTGCATAAAGCGGTTTTCAAATATTGTTTCTGTGATCATGGCGGTGCCACCAGAAACCGACATCAACGCCATAAACTGGGCCTGCAAGTCCGTGGGAAATCCGGGAAATGGCTCGGTCATTACATCAATACCCTGAAGACCTCTGCTCCCCACGCAAACACGAACTTTGTCCGAGAGGTCACAAATTTCGAGTCCAACGTCCGTCAATACTTTAAAAACGGAATTGAGCAAGCCGGTCGGCACACCTTTGAGAACGACTTCGCCCCCGGTAATTGCAGCCGCCATGGCATATGTACCCGCTTCGATACGGTCGCCGACAACTGCATGTTCAGCGGCGTGTAGACTATCAGTTCCTTGGATAGTCAGCCTGTCAGAGCCTATCCCATCAATATTTGCACCCATGGAAACGAGGCAACGCGCAAGATCCGTGACTTCCGGTTCACGGGCTGCATTGAATAGGGTTGTCTCGCCAGCCGCGAGCGTGGCCGCCATCATTAGGTTTTCAGTCGCTCCGACCGAAACAGTCGGAAATACAAATCTTCCACCAGTGAGACCATCGAACGCCTTGGCTGTTACGTATCCGCCGTCTAATTCAAATTTCGCTCCAAGTTGTTCCAGTCCACGAATGTGAAGATCGATCGGCCGAGTTCCTATCGCACAACCGCCCGGAAGCGAGACCTTTGCCTCTCCAAAACGGGCCAGAAGTGGTCCAAGAACCAGAACAGACGCCCGCATGCGCCTAACAAGGTCGTATGGCGCAACGGTATTATTAACCCCCGAACCATTTAGGCGAAGGGTATTTCTGAAACTGTCGGTTTGCACCGGTTTAACCGAGACGCCGTGCTGCTCCAGAAGGTTTGACATCGTAACAACATCTGTTAGCTGCGGCAGGTTAAGAAGTGTAAGGGGCTCCGTGCTCAAAAGACTCGCGGCCATAAGTGGCAATGCAGCGTTCTTAGCGCCACTAATCGCTATCTCGCCGGACAACTGCTTTCCGCCCTGAATGATAATTTGATCCATGACTCAATTGCCGGGTTGTTCGGTTTCTTCAGAAAATCGGCGAATTATTCTGGTTTCGAGTTTGACAGGGCCAGAGGTATATCGCCGAACACTAGGATTTGCCAGTACCCGTCGTTATTTGTCGCTATCCGGTTTATTTTCTTGTTCACCAGGCCTTTCGCGGGCCCGGGCTTGCTCCTTGCGCCTGCGCAGGTTTTCACGCAACGCTATTGCTGCACGTGCAAGGCGTTCCTCCTTTTTCTCAGCATAGGTATCTTTTGCTTTGGTCATGGCAATTTATATCTATACAGAATGATGGGAGCAGTTGACATTTGAATCTTCAGTGGCATTGTGCCCCGCGCTTGGTCTGCCGCCGTAGCTCAGGGGTAGAGCACACCCTTGGTAAGGGTGGGGCCGACAGTTCGATTCTGTCCGGCGGCACCAATTCTGCACAATCGTCACGCTTACTCTTGCATGATTTGATGTTGGGACCGGAGGATGCGATGCAGACCACATCCATAGAGGAAATTGCGCTTGAAATGCTCGGTCAAAACGAGGTTGGGTATTTCGCCGTAAACGATTCCGGGACCGGACCCGGTTTGCTATTGGTTTGCGACGCGGATGTATCTGAAAATTCTCTGTTACATCGTGTCCGCCTTTTCGCTCAGGAAGGGTATGCAGTTCTCGGACTAAAGGGAAAGTTTGAACCAGATGATGTAATAAACGCCGCAAATACTCTCTCGTCTCGTAAAGATTGCGTGAATGGTCTGGTTTGCGTCGCACACGGAAGCGTGGTTGCCGCGGTACTACACGTAGCCGCGAGTTTTAACGCTATCGTGTCGTTTGACGCGTCCAATTTGCCCACATATCGGGCACCTGCGGTCACCGAGTGTCCAGTGGTATTTCAATTTGGAACACAAAACACCACGAATACTGATATTGAGATAGAAACAGCCAGAACAATCATCGATTCAACAAATGGCTCGCGCGTTTATGTCTGGCCAGAAGCCTGTCCAGCGTTTTCTTTGAAGGGGGAGCCCACATTTGATCATCGAGTGGACAGTCTTGCACACACCCGCACATTGGAATTGGTGCGTCGGATGGTGGGGCCCTATTACGACTATGTGGAGTTATTTGCAGAACATGTTCGTCATGAATTTGAGACCCGAGATGTAGATGCGACCATGGCGACGATGATTGAAGATCCCTACGTGAACCATGTTGCTACCCTCGCGGGTGGTATCGGACACGACATGCTTAAACACTTCTACAAATATCATTTTGTTAACCAGAACTCCCGTGACCGCAACAGCATCACGGTGTCGCATACACCCGGCCCCGACCGGGTCGTAATGGAACTGGTTGTGCGCTTCAAGCACGATCAGATTCTGGACCGATATTTCCCAGGCATTCCCCCAACACAGCAGTTTGTCGAACTGGCAACGGTACTGATTGTAAAATTCCGTGGCGACAAAGTCTGTCACGAACACATTTACTGGGATCAGGGGTCGGCTTTAAAACAGATTGGTGTCTTGGATGCAGACCATTTACCTGTTGCTGGTGCTGAGGCCGCTCGTAAAGTGCTTGATGTAGATCTGCCATCCAACATATTTATGAAAGATACCTGGGACGAAAGCCAGGACAAACCTGTCTGACTCTCCGCCAAAAACCAAGTGACAACCCCAGACGCTTTAAGAAAGCCGAAAATGTCTCAAAATTCGATGTTCACTCCCCTCTCCATTCGCGGCATGACCCTCGCGAACCGACTTGTGATGTCTCCCATGTGCCAGTATTCGGCCGTGGACGGCATGGTGAACGATTGGCATCTGGTGCATCTGGGAAGCCGCGCCATCGGTGGGACCGGGCTAGTCATTTCAGAAATGACGAACATCTCGCCAGAAGGTCGCATTTCACCAGGCTGCGCGGGAATGTACAAACCAGGGCACGTCCAGGCATGGAAGCGTGTGGTTGACTTCGTGCACGAGCACACCGACGCCAAGATAGCCATTCAACTGGCACACGCGGGTCGCAAGGCCAGCTGTGATGTATCCTGGAAAGGTGGCAGCCCCCTGCCTGAAGAGCATGCGTGGAAAATTATGGCACCCTCTCCAATTCCGTTTTCGCCGGAGAGCCAGGTCCCCGACCAAATGACCGAGGACGACATGGAACGCCTGATAGAGGCCTTTTCGCAGGGGGCACGTTGGGCAGATGAGGCCGGTTTCGACATGATCGAAATCCATGGTGGACATGGTTATCTTATTTCGAGTTTTATTTCCCCTTTGGCAAATACTCGTAATGATTCCTTCGGCGGTCCGCTAGAAAATCGTATGCGATTTCCAGTTTCGGTATTCCGCGGCATCCGCGCCAACTGGCCAGACGAGAAACCTATCTCAATGCGGATATCGGCGTACGACTGGGTTGAAGGCGGGATAGAGGTGGACGACGCCGTTCAAATAGGAAAGATGATGAAGGGAGAAGGGCTCGACGTACTTGATGTCTCTAGCGGTAATGTAACCAATGACCCGCGTCCGCACGTCGAAGGCCTATTCCAGACACCATTTAGCGAACGCATTCGCAAGGAGTCAGGCATCTTAACCATGACCGTCGGTAATGTTGGCGGCCCAAAACAGATCAACGCTGTGATAGAGGAAGGTAAAGCCGATCTATGTTGCATGGCGAAAGGTCAACTTTTTGACCCCTACTTCGCCCACCACGCCGCAAAAACCCTAGATGTAGAAAATCATCAATGGCCGAAACAATACGCAGCGGCCGGTTTTTTTAAACCTGCAGAGTAGGATAACCGGACAATCTCTGGTTCTGTCGCTTCCATACGGCTGGGTATGTATTTATCCCCGTGGTTATCCCCGGGAAAAAGTGTTCAGCTGTGGGTAACAGGAATAAAATGATTGAGTGTTCTTCGGGTGTGTCGCATTATTCATCT
>JAYZQT010000049.1:0-6509 GCA_036136335.1 Pseudomonadota bacterium | reverse complement strand
TATCGGTCACCCGGCGCCACACTGGACTGTTAATCACGGTAATTCGACATCCTTTTATTATCGTGATCCCGACGGAAACGAAGTTGAAACGATGTTAGATAATTTTTCAACTATTGATACTCAGGACTATAAACGGTTTTATCAGTTTACTGAAGAATTCGGGGAGATGTCTGAGGGGAACTTCGATCCGGACAAATTGGTGGAATTATATGAGTCCGGGGTGCCGGATTCTGTTCTTCTGGACCGTGAACAGGTAAGGAAAATGGTACGCGAAGGTAGACTTTAAGACTACTGTGGTGTTTTCATTACATTTTCTTCCGCTGCGTGAATTTTTAGCTGCCCTACGCGGCGGACCCACCGTCAACCTTCAATATCCTAGTCCCTCTCAGGTCCGTGCTCTCGTAGCCGAGCACGCGCCGGAGGGTCCGACGGAGGAACACCCTTAAGGGTGTGCCGGGGCAAGCTCCAGTCGGTGTGCTGCGCGGTTTGAATGGCTCCTGGTGTCGTGCAATGCTGTGCGGCAACTTTGTTAATCGGGAGACAACCCATGGAACAGGCAACTCAGATCCGCATTCTCACAGATCTGATCCGCATGCTTGACAGCGGCGAGAATGTCGATGCGGGTGTGATGTACCGCAATCCCACCTCCGTCTACACCTGCCCCGACTTGGCGGCCCGGGAATGGCAAAGTTTTTTTTGGGGCCACACCCAGTTGATTGGCTTGAGCAACGATCTGCCCAAGCCGGGTAGCTATCTCACCCTGGATGACTTCGATGTCCCGGTGCTGGCCACGCGAGGGCAAGACGGCGTGTGCAGGGCGTTCCTGAACGCTTGCCGTCATCGCGGCGTGCGTTTGGAGCAAGGGGAGAAGGGCACACGCAGGACCTTTTGCTGCCCATTTCATAATTGGGCATATAACAATCAGGGTGAGCTCGTAGACGTTCCCGAGGAACGGCAGTTCGGTGAGATCGACAAGTCCTGCCTGGGGTTAATCCAACTGCCCATGGAGGAACGCCACGGTATGCTTTGGGTTCATCCCAGCCCGAATGGCGTCCTCGAGCTTGATGCCATGCTGGGAGGAATTCAGCCGGAGCTCGCTAGTTGGAAGTTTAAGGACCTTGTCGCCGGGGGGCAGACGACGATCGCTAGGCGTTTGAACTGGAAACTGGCCAACGACACCTTCGGCGAGACTTATCATTTCCAGAGGTTGCACAAAGACACACTGGGTCGTCTTGCCTATGGCGACGCTCTGAACTACGAGATCTTTGGTCGTAACCACCGTTTCGTCTATCCGCGCCGTGCTATCGACGATTTGCGCGAGATACCCGAAGCCGACTGGCGCCTGATTGACGGCGCGGCGGTCCTATATTTCCTGTTTCCCAACATCCAGTTTTTGCTCGGGGTGAGCGGCATCAATATCGTACGCATCTACCCCGATCCGACCGACCCAAACGCATCGATCAGCAAGATCAACCACTATTTCACAAAGCAAGCGATCGCTACCGCGACCGATGGCCAAAACGAAGATGCTTCGGCCGGGGCGGTCTATGATCGGAGCCGAAACAGGGGCTCCCCAGGCCTCGCCGGCGCGCGCCAAATTTTCAGCTCCACTGTCGAGCACGAAGACTACGCTATGGGCGAAACCACCCAGCGCGCGGCCGAGACGGGAATGTTGGAACACGTCATTTTCGGCCGGAACGAACCGGCACTGCACCACTACCACCACACCTTCCGAAGCGCCTTGAAGATGCCGCCCATGGAAAAGGTGGATGGATAGAGGCTTCGCCCCTAACCGAACATGTCCGTTCCGGTCGGAGAGCGGAACATGAACTCACGGGAGTGAATGTCCACTTCTGGCTAAAAGCCGTCGTCCAGCGGGACCGTCGCCCACGTCTGCTTTTCGGGGACAAGCCGATATCGTACAATGTCCTCCACTTTTCAGCTCGAATGAACCGATGAGTGTATCTACGGCACCTATTCCGATCGTGATGATGACCGGGTTTCTCGGAAGCGGGAAGACCACACTTCTCAATGCGCTTTTGCGACATAACGATATGAATGGGACTGCCGTCCTTGTGAATGAAATAGGTGCGATCGGGATTGATCATGACCTCGTAATTGGTGCTACTGATGATATTCTGTTGCTGGAAGGTGACTGTCTTTGCTGTCAGCCGCAGGGAAGTCTGTCTGCAGGCGTTTCTCGATTGCTGGCACTGGATCCGTCTCCCAATAGAATTGTTATGGAAACATCGGGGGCGGCGAATCCATTTCCAGTCCTTGAAACCCTCATTCAACATCCTGCCGCATCCTCGGAATTTGCATTTCCTCGGGTCATTACTGTCCTGGATTCTGTGTCTGGCCTGGAAAGTCTGTCACGGTATGCTGAGGCGCGTTTCCAGCTTGGTGCGGCAGATATGGTCGTCATCAGCAAGACCGACCTTTCAAACCCTTCAACCCAGACCGCGATACAAAAGGCAGCCGCCAGGATAAACCCTGTCGCCAATTACGTTGATGGGCGGGTGGTTGGATTGCCAGAAAAGTTTCTTGAAATGCTCGGGCAGCCAAACGATTTTTCAGGCTCCGGATTGCAGAAATCAAAGCAGCAGGAAGGGCATATTCATGGCGAGAATGAGTTTGAAACGGTCGGGATAAAGTTTGACGGCCGGTTGGAGGTCGCAAAAGTTCAGGAATGGATTGACCAGGTGCTTGAAACCTATGGAAACAACCTCCTCCGGATAAAAGGAATCCTGTCACTCCACGGATACGACAAACCAGCCATACTTCAATGCGTTCGGGATATTGTTTATCCGATTGAAACACTGGAAACAAAGGCCATGGAACTTGGCAAAAACAGCATTGTTGCCATTGGGTGGGACATGCATCCCGAACTAATTCGGGAATTCCTGGATAATCTTGCTGTCCTTGCGACGCAAAACCTCCCAAAACACCAAGCCAAATTATAAGGAAAGAGTGACCGCGAGATAATAACCTGCCAGCCCATCAGTTGTCCTTTAATTGTGCTGTTATCAGGCGAAGTGCAGCATTAACTGCGGCTAACCGGACGGCATCGCGATCACCGCCAAAAGTGTGGCGTTCCATTACCGTTGCGTGCCCCCGGCGCGCGACCGAAATATAGCATGTTCCAACAGGGTCACGGTCGTTACCACCCGTAGGCCCCGCATACCCCGTCACCGCAACGCACAGTCCTGCAGTCGAGTGTTCAAGGCCACCCTCGGCCAGGCCATGGGTAACCGGTCCACTTACTGCGCCGTGCTTTTCCGAAACCTCACGACTGATGCCGAGTCCGGTTGCTTTCGCGCTTTCGTGATAGAGAATAAACCCACGCTCGACAATACGGGATGCGCCGGATACGGAAGTCAGGGCTGCAGCAACGAGGCCCGAAGTCACGGTTTCGACTGTTGTGATGCGGATGTCCTCGTCGCGGGCGGCTGCAAGCACGCCTGATGCAAGGTTCATGGTTGTTTCTGGAAACATGATTTGGTCAGTTGGCTTCGGTTGTGTCGCTGATATCAATAATCACGTTCTTTAACTCGGTGTAGAGTTCAAGGGCCTGCATGCCAAGTTCCCGGCCAATGCCGGATTTTTTCATGCCGCCGAAGGGAGTGAAGGTACTGTATCTGCTGGCACTACCGTGGGAATTGACGCTGACCATCCCGGTCTCGAGATCACGGACGATCCGTAACGCCCTGTTTACGTCTCTTGTCCAGACAGATGCATTGAGACCAAACGGACTGTCATTTGCAATTGCGATGGCGTCACTTTCTGTCTCGAAGGGGATTAGGGCGGCCACGGGCCCAAAAATTTCTTCCCGGGCGATGCGCATGCTGTTGTGTACGTCGGTAAAAACTGTGGGTTCCAAATAGTGCCCGGACCTGAGCCCGGCTGGACGATCACCTCCGTAGGAGAGTGTTGCGCCCTCGGCAACACCGATTGAAATATAGTCTCTGACAGTATTCCATTGAGACTTTGACACCATAGGCCCCATATCGGTTCTGGCCTCCAGTGGATTTCCAATCTGGAATTCCTGGAGCTCCGCGATCATCAGGTCAAGTATTTTGTCATGTACTGAACGTTCCACAAGTATGCGGGTACGTGCTGAGCAACTCTGCCCCGCATTACCGAACGCAGCACTGACCGCCGCTTTTCCTGCCTTCTCCAGGTTAGCGTCAGCAAAAATAATATTGGGGCTCTTGCCGCCGAGTTCGAGGGTTACGCGCTTGATATCGTCTGCTGCGGCCTTTACCAGCGCGGCGCCAGTACTACCTTCTCCGGTGAAGGCGATTTTGTTGATCAGAGGGTGGGTGGCGATATGTCTGCCAAGGGCAGCGCCAGGACCGGGCAGTATATTCAGGACGCCAGGAGGAAGATTGACGTCGTGGGCTACTTCGGCCAGCAAAAGTGAAGTGACTGGTGTGTTGCTGGCCGGTTTGAGGATTACGGTGCAACCAGCGGCGAGTGCGGGAGCCACCTTCCAGGCAGCTGCCAGAAAGGGAAAATTCCAGGGAGTAATCTGGGCAACGACGCCAACAGGCTCACGTATCGTGAAATCCATGAATTCGGCGCCCATCGGAATGGTTGTTCCGAAAAACTTGTCCATTGCGCCTGCATAATATTCAAAGACCCGGGCCGCCGCTGAAACCTCATTGAGCGAATTCGAGATTGTCTTCCCACCTGACATCGTCTCCGCTGTCGCTATTTCCTCTGACCGAAGCCGGATGCCATTGGCAATTTCCTGGAGAACCCGACCACGATCAAATGGCAATATGCGAGGCCATGAACCGCAGAAAGCGCGGTGCGCAGCCTGTGTCGCGCGATCGATATCTTCGGGGCCAGCGGTCGCGACACGTGCATATTCTGTGTCATCGATCGGACTGACCACAGCGAACTGGTTCCCAGAGGCCGCCGGGGTAAATTCACCATTGATGAAGAGTTGAACGTCAAGTGGACTGCCTTTACTCATGCAAAACCCAACGCTTCGCCGCCAAATTTCCTGGCGGCTTCCCCCGGGTTGGAGGCCTCATAGACACCTCGACCGATTACGGCATATGCGTTGCATCCATTCGCAGCCGCAAAACAATCCGGGATATTGCCACCCAGTGCCCCGATCCCGGGGATAACGAGGCTTGGGGTACCGGTCGCATTTTTCAGCCACCTGGCGTGGTGGGAAATTTTTTCGGTGGTATTTCCTGGAACAATGAAGTGATCCGCCCCCAGATCCGCGGCGCATTGGAAAATCTGGTCCAACACATCGTCAACGACATATCCACCGCCACTGGCGTTATAGTCCTTTAGCGGAAGATCCCCGCCAACAAGCGGTAACAATCCGGCACTGATTGACCCACCGACGAATGCGTCAACCGCTCTCGGTCCCGCAAGCGGGAATATAACAAGTCCGGATACGCCAGCCTCCGCAGCGAGCTTACAGAACTTGTGACCCATGTCAGGAATATCGGGCCCAGCTTTCTGGTGATCATAGATGATTGGAAGATCTGTCACCTCTCGCAGCGCCGCGACAGCACCAGGAAGGCCGAGGCGCAATGCCATTGTAAGACCAATCTTGTAACCCACGACGCCTGGTATACCTGTACTGGCTTCAACTGTCCGCAGAACATCGTAGACCGTGTCGCTGTCCAGTGCGGGAATGATTCCGTGACTTGACCCGAAAGACATTGGTCGCGTTCCGGGCTTTTCATTGCCAGTCGGGTGCTCATTCGGGCTATTGGACATTTTAGTGCTCGCACATACGGTTTTTCAGGATCGCTTCCCCGGTCTCTATTGCTGTGCTTCCATTCGTTTGATTGTTCGAAGCGCACTGGGCTTGATGTCCTTGATGTCGAGGCTGACGTCGAGCGCCTTGATACTGTGCGTCAGATCGCCAAGCGAAATTATATCGACACCAAGCTGGGATATCGGTCCAATCGTCGTTTCGTTGATTCCCCCGGAGGCCTCTGTCATCGCGCGGCCATCGACAATTTTGAGACCCTCTCGCATTTCATCGAGATCCATGTTGTCGAACATGATGATTTCAACATCTGCCGCCAGTGCCTCGCGCACCATGTCCAGTGTTTCGCACTCAGCCTCAATTTTAAAAGTATGTTGCGCGTGGGCGCGAATTGTATTTACGGCGTTGGTGAGGCTGCCTGCTGCCTTGATGTGATTGTCCTTGATGAGAATACAGTTGCTCAGGTTAAAGATGTGATTGTGCGCCCCACCTACCCTAACAGCATATTTTTGCAGAATTCTCAGGCTTGGCCAGCCTTTGCGCGTATCTGTGACACGCACCTGGGTACCCTTCACCATATCCATGTAACGGCGGGTTTTGGTCGCTATTCCGGAGAGTTGCTGTATCCAGTCGAGCGCACATCTTTCGATTGCGAAAAATGTTGATGTCTTCGCTTTTATCTTCAGCAGTGTAGTGCCCGGACTGACCTCATCACCGTCCCTGACGACATGCTCCACTTCCGCGCTCTCGTCCAGCATCCGAATTG
>JAYZQT010000048.1:0-38144 GCA_036136335.1 Pseudomonadota bacterium | reverse complement strand
GAATAAAATGATTGAGTGTTCTTCGGGTGTGTCGCATTATTCATCTGTCAGCGCGATGGAACTCGCATTGATGGGTGGGTGGCCCACCAGAGGTGAACGAGCCGGTTCTGAGGCGCTTGAGTTCATCAGGAAGGGGTCAGGCTGATACCGGGGGCGGTTGAAGCCATTTTTTTTGCCCGGAAGATGCGTGGGTAAAAGTACGCGCCCCGGCGCATAGGTGGGTCTGGACGCCGGGACGCGATTTTGTCAGCGCGGTTTGGGTAGAACCGCAGCGGCTTGGATAGTGCCGCCACCTGTTTTCTATAGTCTTTGTGACGAATCACAACATACACTTGTTCGTTGCCCGAATTTCGTCGGTGCAAAACTCACGCCCTGACCGATGCCCTTGACCAGGTGCTACCCAATCGCAACACTGCGATAATGGCCACTTCCCGCTCACCATATGACTTACTTTGTATCGAACGTTCCGCCGACCTCGAAGAAATAAAGCGCGCCTACCGGTCGCTCGCCAAACAACTCCATCCTGACCTGAATTCAGGAGATGAATTGGCGGCGGAAAAATTCAAAGAAATCACCGCTGCATACAATATGTTGGCCAACCGAAAGAAAAGAGCAGAGTTTGATCTAAACGTGCCCACCGCGAGTGAGGACAAAGCGGAAGCCAGGCCCTGGCAGAAGGGCGGCGAATGGTTTGACTTTGAAATCGACGAGAGTACTGGCGAAAGAACGATCGATCTGTTTGGCGACGTTGCTGGGACCAGGCTTGGTCGAGTAAAGGGCGCCGCGGCGACATCTTTGTGGATGAAGGGGGAAGATATTGCAGAAACCCTTAAGGTCACACGTTCAGAAGCCAATCAAGGTATTTGCAAGCTAATAACAACCATGACCGGGCTGACCGTTGCGGTAGATATACCAAAATCTGCAAGGGAAGGCGATATTGTAACACTTAGGGGATTTGGTATCGAGGGGTTTGGTGGCGGCCCTCCGGGTGACCTCAACGTAATACTTAGCGTGGTGCCCGATCCGTCAATTGAAGCCTGAAGTGCACAAACACACCCTCCCCGGCCAATACGGCGGGTAAAGACCCCAATTTAAAAGACTAACGCGTGGCGTCTTCCTGTGCAGCGCAAATATCCACACCTGCCGCTCGCTCAAATAGCCGGATGAGTTGCGTAATATCGACGTCGTCTCCCAGTTCGTTCAGTGCCGCTCTAAAAATTTCACGCGCATAATTACCGGTAGCAAGTGGTATGCGCATATCTTCACCCAGCCTTGTAGCGAGCGTCAGATCTTTGTGCATGAGTGCAAGTCCGAAGTTCTGATCCTTGCGCCCGGGGATAATATATTGAGGCAACGTAGTATCAGCAACAAACCCCCTGGCAGAACCTTTAGACAGAATTTCGGAAAACTTCAGGGGCTCAATGCCCACTTTCGTGGCTAGGGCCAAACCCTCAAAAGTCGCCAACCGGATACAGGATGAAATCATATTATTTATAAGTTTCATGGCATGTCCGGATCCGATGTCACCAGCGTGGAAAACGTTGGGACTGATAGCTTCGAGAACCGGTTTCAAGACAAGGAAATCTTCTTCAGGGGCCCCTACCATAATAGCGATAGTGCCTCTTTCGGCACCGATGACTCCTCCGGATACAGGCGCGTCGATCATCTTTATCCCCTGCTCCATCAGTTTCGCTGCCATCTGTCTCGTCGCAAGGGGGTCGCCAGTAGTCATATCGACGATTACCGTACCGTCGGATACCGCACCCAAAATCCCATTAGCTCCGAATACTACCTCCTCCACATCTGCCGAAGTAGGGAGGCAGGTAATGATCAGGTCCGCACCCGACGAAGCTACACCACTGGGCCCATTTGCCGGAAGCGCGCCCTCGGAATCCAGCCCGTCCACTGCTGATGGATCGAGATCCCATACATGCAGTGTGTGCGCACACATCAGGCGGCGGGCAAGCGCAGCTCCCATGTTTCCAAGTCCGATAAATCCGATATCCGACAACACGCCTCTCCTTTGTTTATGGTAGTTCTCGACCCGCAAATTCAAACTTCGGTTTTCCGTCAGGGCCTCCATCCACTATGTGACCGCCGCCGTTGTTCGCGAAATGGCAGGGGAGAACCATTGTATCAGTCTCCGCATGGCGATCGACAAATGCCATTCGAGTTTCACGTGAGAGGTCAGCATCCTCACAGAAGATGGATGACCACTGCGATTCTGGTACCTGAAGCGGATGATGCATTAAATCCCCACAAAAGACTCCGTGATCGTTGTTATCTTCCACATGCAGACAAACTGCACCGGGCGTATGACCGGGCGTATGCTCAAGCCAGAGCCCGGTATCAATCTCGTGATCTCCCGTAACCATTGTGGCCCTGCCTGCTTCAACTACTGGCAGGACGCTGTCCTGAAATGCATCGCGAGCCCAATCCTGCGTTAGATGTTCTTTTTGCCAGTAATCGTATTCGATCTCGTGAAAAAGGTACTCTGCGTTGGAAAAAGTAGGCACCCAACGACCATCTTTGAGACAGGTATTCCATCCCACATGGTCGGTATGCAAATGGGTACACATTACGATGTCGACATCTTCCGGTTCCAAACCTAGTGCCCGAAAATTTTCCATCCATGGCCAGTCCTGTCGGTGCCAGGCGGGACGAACCGGCCTCTCTTTATCGTTACCAACACACGTATCAATGAGAATGTTGAGCCGCGCCGTTCGAACGAGATAACTTCGAAAGGCCATAATCAAATTTCCGGATTTGGGATCAATACTGTGTGGTTCCAGCCAGCCACGGTGTTGATCGACGGCCCCCCTGGTAGCATCGGGATACATTTCAAGCGGGTCCCTATATACACCCTGCCACTCCATCACCCCATTCACAGTAACGTCCCCAATCTCAAGTGTTGTCACCTTGCACCTCCTCCTTCAACGCGTTGAGCAAAACACTAGCACGTTGATTTTCGAATAAATTCCGTGAATCGCGTTTGTTCTCGTCGGTCTTTCACGAATAGAATTTATTCTGGAAAGTTGACCACATGCCTGGTCCCGTCGACCAAATACCGGGAATTGCAACTTTACAGTTTGAAAAGCCGCCGGGCGGTTTCCCCCAGTATGTTGCGCTTGGCCGTTTCATCGAGAAAATCCAGATCCCAAATGACTGAAGGAACATCCATGTCTGGCAATGGGTAATTGGACGCATAGATCACTTGGTTACCAGCGTCCACGGCCTTCATGGTCTGCTCCAACAGGTAGGTATCACCAGCTTCAAGGGGCTGAGAGGTGTAATACATATCACGCATATAATGGCTGGGCAGCTTTTTTAGACCCGGTACCTCCGAAGAACGCATGCGGTATTCTGAGTCAATACGCTGCATCACCCAAAGAACCCAGGCCAAACCGCCTTCCATCCACAGAACATTCAAGTCGGGAAACCTTTCGTTCATCGCGTTACACAACCAGTTAACGCAATGAACGACATTGTAAAACGGATACCCAATCGCCTGTACCGCAACAAACCGGCTGGGGCTACCAAACGTTGGGTCATCCCAGTCATAGCCAGTATGGAAAGACAGAACCTTTCCTGCATCCTGAATCGCCGCATAAGTCTTCGCATAAACGTTATCATGAATGGCGTTTTGCCGGACCGATGTGACTAGAAACCCCACAATACCGGGTACGTCCTTAAACTCCTGCACAATCCTATATGAAGCCTCAGGATCATTGAAGGGAAGGTAAGCGAAGGATTTAAGACGGTCAGACTGCGCCAGCACTTTCTCAGTCAGCCAGCGATTGTAGGCCAGTGCAATCTGGGCTTCAAATTCAACCTGGGGATGCATGCCCATCAACATCATGGGAGTCGGAAGAAGAACTGCCACATCCACACCCATCGAATCCATTCTCTTATGCGCTAATTGTACATCACGATGATCGCCATCCGACGCAGTCGTCTCAAGCTGACGCAGAGGTTCCCGCGTAATTCTGCCACCCACATCCTGATAACCCACCCGAGAGTAGGGAAAGCCCCTCGATTTTCGCGCGACGCCCAACGCCGACATGGACAACTGCTTCATCACCGGGTCTTCAATGTAGTCGATCAGTTCCGAAACCGCTTCCGTTTCGTAATGGTGAGAATCCGCATCGACGATAAACACGTCTGCAAGACCACGTTCGTCCCGCTGCCTCGCTGCATTGGTCAAAAGTTCTGCGGTATCAAAATTGTCGACCTTCAGCCCGTATATCTCGTCACTTGATGGCAGTTGCATCTCTGTTCCTTCCTCTATACCACCGGCCTCCGAATTTATTCCTTTATATTTTGGACAACTCGAATGTCGATTCTGCAAAGAGATCTTCCGGTTTTATCAACTTTTCGGACAAACCGTCGTTGTAGGAATATCGGGCCAGCGCTTCAATTTCATGTCGACATTCCTCGATCCCGTAACGCCAGAAATCAGGGCCCATAAGGTCGATTGTGTCTCTAACCTCGGCGTTAACCCACGGCAGAACGATTGGCAGTGCTGCGGTCTTGGCAATATCCTGATACGCGACATTTCGCGCTTCAACAAATGCCTTGTAAAGACTGCCGGCAAGCCAGGGGTGGGCCTCGGCAAGATCTTTGCGAAGTCCCATCAAATGCATGATAGGAAACATTTTAGTCTTTCGATAATACTCTGTTTCAGCAGTCCGAAAATCAGGGAACAGTCGGTCTATATTAGGTTTGCCCAGTATGTAACTCGACGGCGCCCGGGCCGTCGTCAATGCATCGAGTTCTCCGGCCTCGAACATCTCCACCAACGTGCTATCTTCGGGTATTGGCTCAAGATCGAGACCTTGCGGCGCCTCAAACGGCGTTCGCTCGTCACGCCCAGCTTCTTCCTGTCCACCCGACCGCCATCGTATTTCATTGGATTTGATCCCATATTCATCATCCAGAATTCCCCTCATCCAAACAGGTGCAGTCATCTGATATTCGGGCGTTCCCACAAGTTTACCACGCAGATCTTCAGGTTTTTCTATCCCACGGTCGGTACGGATATAGAAACCCGAATGGCGAAAGACGCGGCTAACGAACGCAGGGATCCCGACGTAGTTCGATTTTCCCTGGGACGTGACACGCATGTGGCTTGAGAAAGAGAGTTCGCAACAGTCAAATTCGGCGTACCGAAATGCCCGGAAGAATACCTCCTCGGGTTCCATCGGGATGAATGTCACATCACAACCCTCGACTTTGACACGACCGTCTTTTATTGCCGCCATCCGGTCCATTTCGCCTGCTACTATGGTGATGGGAATATTCTTAGCCATCCGCTTAATCCCTGCATTTTAATATGGAAAACGTAGCGTAATGTACCCCATTTCTCTCTGCTGAGAAATGGTACGCGACTGAATGCCCAGTGCATTGATGCGCCCACTCCTTGTAGACGATAATTGAGATTACAGTCGCATCTTACGAGCGTTGTCGTGCACGGTTAGTCCAGACGTGCCGCTGCTGCATGCATTTCCTCCCAAGCTTGATCATTAATTTCAATTCCATCGGCGCTCCGTGCAGCATTTTGCATCCTTTCCTTGTCTCCTGCTACAATCACGGGCGTTTCGGCAGCCGCCGGACGTGCCGATTTGACGTATGCCACCGTCGCATCGATTTCTGCGCGCAGCCACTCGACGTCAACCAGACGGGAGGGATCGACAACCACGGCAAACATGTTGTTGACGATGCTCTCCTGGCGTGGGTTCCCTGGCTGAATTGTCCCCCCGCCCGACAAACCTCCAGCGAGTAATTCACACATTAGTGACAGTCCCGAGCCCTTGTGGTCGCCAAACGGCAGTAATGCGCCGCGGGGCTTCTCATACATCACCGATGGGTCGGTTGTCGGCTCACCTTCACTGTCAATAACCATACCGGGGTCGAGGTCCTCCCCTTTTGACATTGCCACACGTGCTTTCCCAATCGCAATGCGGCTGGTTGCCATATCCAGCAGCGTGGGAGGAGTTTTTTCAGTCCCTGGTACCGCTATACAAACGGGATTGGTAACAAAACGGGACTCAACACCGCCCCAGGGAGCAACCGAGGGCGGGTGATCAGTAACGTTCACGAGGTGAAGGGAGATGAGCCCGTGTTCCATGGCAATCTCGCCATAGGCACCAATGCGGCCAAGGTGGTGGGCATTGCGCAAGGTAAGTAGAACTACACCGGTGTCCCTACACCTCTCCGCGGCAGCCTCCATGGCCTCGCCACCAACCCGCCGCCCAAATCCACGGCACCCATCGAACATCAGGATAGGACCATCGTCCTTGAGACAATTACTGGCCGTACCGGGTTTTAGAAGTCCCGCTTCGAAGTGCTGTATATATGTAGCAACCAGCCCAACACCGTGACTGTCGTGCCCCATAAGGTTTGCTCTGACGAGAGACCTGGCAACAAGCAGGGCCTCTTCAGGGACACTCCCCATTTTCTCAAAGACACCGGAAACCAGATCAGTAAGGGGTTCAGCATGGATTTGCATGGAATGTTTCCTTTTAAGCCGGTCAGCGCATTAAAACCGATCAGCGCGAAACGGGGACAAATCAATTGATGGTGTGTGCCCGGAAGCAAGCGTCGCGATAATTTCACCGGTAACGGCAGCCATCGTTAAACCAAGGTGCCCGTGCCCGAAGGCCAGATAGGTGCGACGTTGTCCGGGTGCCTTCCCGATAACAGGCAGGCTGTCAGGTAACGACGGACGATATCCCATCCACCTGTCAGCCCCAAGCCGGTTTAAACCAGGAACAAACCGGTCGGCGAGGTCGGCCAGTATGTCTGCACGACGCCAATAAGGCGGCAGATCAAGGCCAGCGAATTCGGCGGTACCTACAAGGCGAATACCTCCCGTCATCGGAACGATTCCAAACCGATGGTCTCCGACGACGATCGGGCGGCGCATCTCTATCTGAGGATTCGGCAACCAGAGATGGTATCCCCGCTCAGTATCCAAGGGTACTTTTGTTCCAACCGATGCTGTAAACGGCCTCGAAAATGCACCGGCAGCAACAACCAGTCCGTCAATTCTGTGAACATTGGTGTCCGTTATTAGGTGGGCCGGTTCACCGTCAGGACCGGTATCGATACGAAGGACGTTTTCCCGTATGAAGTTACCGCCATTCTTTAGGAAATGGTCGAAAAGGTGTTCAGACAAGTGAAGCGGGTGAGTAATAGAGTTCGCATCAGGTGTAAACACTCCACGGTACAGGTCGGGTGATAGCGCGGGTTCGAGTTGCCGCATTTCTTCCACAGTCAGGTCTTCAAGCTTTGAGCCGCGACGGCGACGCAAATCGTGGGTAGGCTGCGCCTCCTCCCAGGCCTCCTTCCGGCGATAGACATGTAGTTCCCCGGACTGACGCCAGACGTCATGCGCATTCGCCGCCTCTATGAGTTTGAGCCATGCCTCATTCGACCGGTCAAGTAGAGAGGCAAGGGCTATGGATATCCGTTCAACGCTTTCTGGCCGCGCAGCCAGAACAAATTTCATTAACCAGGGTGCTATTCGATGCAAATACCGCCATCGAACAACTAACGGTCCACTAGGATCCATCAGCATGCGGGGTATGCTGCGAAGGATTCCTGGCGTGGCGATCGGCACAACAGCATCTATCTGGATCAAGCCGGCATTGCCAAACGAAGTCCCCGTGCCCGGGTCAAGACGGTCGATCATCGCAACATTGTGACCATTGCGCTGGAGCGATATCGCGCAACAAAGACCCACGACACCAGCTCCAAGTACTGTAAAATGTTGTTTTCTATCAACGGTGTCGGACAAATTTCAGCTTCTTATTTTGGGATATTTGATAGGATGCCGATATAATTGAACGGTGTCCAACCCGGAAGAGATTATTGAAAACAAACTAATTTGTCCGCTTGCAGTTTTTAGGCGCTATAGTTGGTTATTGGTAGATCCCTGA
This sequence comes from Pseudomonadota bacterium, assembly GCA_036136335.1. Lineage (GTDB taxonomy): Bacteria > Pseudomonadota > Alphaproteobacteria > MPNO01 > UBA830 > JAYZQT01. Next base: position 30,204 of record JAYZQT010000048.1, on the reverse strand, counting down.
CCTTGGTCAGATTTAATATTTCGTTGGTTTAACGTACGGACGTGGTCATGGCTTCAATATCCGTTCCAATAATTGATATTGCTCCGTTTCTCTCAGGTAGCGAACTTGCCAAGGTACAGGTCGCACGACAGGTTGCGGATGCCGCGGAAACGTTGGGGTTTTTTTCGATCATAGGCCATGGCGTACCGTTGAAAACCATAGAGAACCTTAGAGAGACATCACATTCGTTTTTCGAACAACCGGAAGAAATTAAACGTTCCTGGACCCATCCGGTGCCGGACACACCACGCGGCTTTCGCGCAATGGCAGGCGAAGCACTGGGCCGGACAATAAGGGCGGATGCCGCACCCGATCTCAAGGAATTTTACCATTACGGGCCAGAAACGTGGCCTGACACGTCCTATTTTACTGGTACAGAGGGGCAAAATTATTTTCTCCCCAACCTCTGGCCAGAAGAGCCTGCATCGTTCCGGGATGCCGCGCTTACCTATTATGGGGAAATGGATCGGCTGGTGGTGGACGTTATCCATATAATTGCGCTGGCACTTGGCTTGCCGGAGACCTGGTTCGACGCCAAAACAGACAAACACGCTACCGCCGCGCGCCTTAACTACTATCCACTCCTGCAAAGTGCTCCCCAGCCCGGACACTTCCGGGCCGGCGAACATACCGACTTCGGAATGCTAACGATTCTGATGGGGGAAGATGAACCTGGCGGATTGCAGGTCCGCACACGGAACGGGGACTGGGTCGATGTAGAGACGCGACCCGAATTTTTCATAATAAACATTGCGGACCAGTTAATGCGCTGGACCAATGATAGATGGCTTTCGAACATGCACCGCGTCGTCAACCCTGCAGATAATTCCAAGGCTACCCGCGGTCGCCTTTCAGTAGGTTATTTTTTTCAACCCAACTACGATGCCTTGATCGAATGCATTCCGACCTGCACTGGGCCCGATAACCCCCCGAAACACAAACCCATGATCGCAGGCAAGTATCGCGATTTGAAATATGAACAGGGAAACGACGTAGGCCAGGTGATCAAGCTTTAAACCACTAGTGATCCGTGTGGCATCGTGGCATTGTGGTTCTGGTATAACAGGAGCCCGAAATGACAGACCCTGTCACGCTGGAGTTGTTTAGCGACTACGTTTGACCCTGGTGTTATCTCAGTACCGTGCGTATTGAAAAACTTCGCCAGAATTATGAAATCGACATAAAGCTGGTGCACTTTCCACTGCACCCCGACACCCCCGCGGAAGGGCGCGAAATGGCTGGCTTTTACAAGGAACGCGGTCTCGATGCCGACAAGATGTATCATGACATGAAGGAAAGGATGGGCGAGGAAGGCCTTCCCTATGGACGCCGCACACACACCTATAACAGTCGCCTGGCGCAAGAACTCGGCAAGTGGTCTGAGACGATTACCGGTGGAGAACGTCTCGAAAAACACTTGTATCAGGCCTACTTTGTAGAATCCAAAAACATTGGTGACAGTGATGTTCTCCTTGGTATCGTCGACGTTGCCGGTTTGTCGGTCGACGATGCGCGGTTGGTAATCGAAAACCGTACCTTTGAAAAAGCTGTTGACGATGATTGGGAAAAATCCCGTAGTTACGGCGTTTCGGGGGTCCCGACCTATGTCGCAGGTGGTTACGGTGTAGTCGGCGCGCAGCCGTATGAAGCTCTCGAAAAGCTGATGCAGGAGGTTGGCGCTCCAAAACGCGCCTGACCCCCTTTATTCAAACATAAAGAGAAACGACCGATGGCGACACAGGCGTTTGATTACATCATCGTAGGTGCGGGATCCGCCGGATCCACACTTGCGGGACGTCTGACCGAAAATCCGGATATCTCCGTGCTCCTGCTCGAGGCCGGTGGACGTGACTGGGACCCATTGATCCACATCCCCATCGGCATGGCAAAAATACACCAACACGGGCTTCATGACTGGGGATACGTCAGTGAACCCAACGATTCCCTTAATGGCAGACGCCTCAAAATTACGCGCGGCAAGGTCCTTGGCGGCTCGTCGTCAGTCAATGTAATGGCATATACCCGCGGACACCCGGGCGATTACGACCGCTGGTCACGGAATGGCGCGACGGGGTGGTCCTACGCCGAAGCACTACCCTACTTCAAGCGGTGTGAGGCTTGGGAAGGTGGGGACAACTCGCACCGTGGCGGCGCTGGACCGGTGGGAACCGAATGGCGCAAGACAAAAGATCCGCTGTATGACGCATGGCTCGACGCCGCGAAAGCGGTCGGTTTGCCGTTGACCGATGACTATAATGGTCATCAGCCAGTTGGTTTTGGACGAAGCCAGTACACTATCCGCAACGGACGTCGGTCGTCTGCAGCCAACGCATTTATCAAACCGGCACGCGGACGCCCCAATCTGACCATTCACACCCGGGCACACGCCGCCCGTGTCCTGATGAACAGGACCACAGCGACTGGCGTAGAGTATTTTCGTCGTGGCAAAAAGCTTCAGGCGATTGCAGACGAGGAAGTCATTCTGTGCGGCGGAGTTTTTAACACGCCGCAGCTATTGATGTTGTCGGGCGTCGGCCCGGCCAGCCATCTAGCTAAATTTGGAATAGAATGTCTCGCAGACCTGCCCGTTGGGAAAAATCTTCAGGATCACCTTGTCGTATCCAATTCGTGGACACGCCCAACCAATACGAGCAAGTTTAGGGAGGACCTTCGGTTTGATCGCATCGCCATAAGCATGGTCCGCGCCTATCTGTTTGGGACCGGGCCGGGTACCGTCGTGCCGGGCGGGCTGCATGCTTTTTTAAAAAGTTCACCCGACGTTGAGGTGGCTGACTGGGAATTTCTTTTTCGAGGAACCCCCGAGGATGCCAACCCATGGTTTCCGGGACTGAAAAAACGGTTTGAGGACGGATATGGCATTCGCGCTGGCATCGTGCATCCGAAAAGCCGCGGAGAAGTGCTACTGCGCTCGACCGATCCACGGGATCCTATGGTTCTCGACTTCCGCTTTCTGTCCGACAACGATGATCTCGTTTCTCTGCGTGAAGGCCTGAAGGTAGCGCGGGAGTGTGCACTCCAAGACGCAATGACACCATACCGCGGCGTCGAATTGTCCCCAGGTCCCAACGTGCAGTCAGATGCTGATCTTGACGATTACATCCGCAACACCGTGGTAACCATCGAGCATCCGGCCTGTACCTGCCCCATGGGAACCGGGCCAGAATGTGTCCTGGATCCGAAAATGAGGGTGCGGGGTATAGAAAAGCTGCGGGTGGTGGACGGATCTGCAATGCCCGACCTGACGTCCGCTCACATAAACTCGACCATCCTGATGATGGCCGAAAAAGCGTCTGATATGATCCTGGGAAGGACCCCACTGCCGGCCCAGAATGTAAACTGAGGTTTCCTTGATCAAAATAAGTGAACAGCAGGTAAGCGCGTTCGAACGGGACGGTGTTGTTCTTGTTAAGAATATAATTTCACCCAAGTGGCTGGATGAACTGGGGTTCGCTGTGGACGAGGTAATGGGCAACCCCGGTGAACTGTCGCGTGAATATGTCAAAAAGGGTAAAGGGCGGTTTTTTACTGACCACCACATGAGCCGCCGGAACAAAGTTTTCCGCAACTTCGTAATGAATTCACCGGCTAGTCCTGTCGCAGCAGCGCTTTTAAGATCAAACAAACTTAATCTGGTCGATGAGCATCTTCTCGTTAAGGAACCTGGCACCGATGCACCAACCCACTGGCATCACGACCTGCCATATTACGAGATTTCATGGCAGGACTTCGCATCCTTGTGGATACCGCTTGATCCGGTCAAGACCAACACAGGTGCGATGAAATTCGCGAAAGGTTCGCACCTTTGGGGCAAAACGTTTAAACCTGTCCTGATCGGTAGCGGCGAAGACGCGGCCGGTGCATCAGATTTTGATGGCCCTGTTCCGGATATAGACGCAGCTCCAGACAAATATAATGTCGAAATATTTGAGATGGACCGCGGAGACGTTTTGTTTTTTCATTCAGCGACACTGCACGGGGCCGAACCAAACCGATCGACAGACGTCCGTCGCCGCGCGCTTTCGCTCAGGTATGGCGGAACTCGCGCAACATGGAAGCCCCGTAGATACGCTCCCTCGGGCCCCGACAAGCCAGATCTGTCGCCGGGCAGTTCATTGGATGGAGCCGACTATCCGATAGTCTGGCGTTCTTGAACCAGCGGGTTCCTAAGCGTCATGGAGTGTGTTTGCGCCAGCCATGTAAACCGAAATTCGGGAAAACCTGTCTCCAACCAGCTCAAAAAAGTTGCAATTTGATTTATAAGTAAGAGTTCCGTCATGCTCGGTATTTACTACGGTGAACCGGCTGGCAATCCGGTTTTCTTCAGGGTCGGAAACATGTTTAAAATCCTGATGCCGAACCCCCGCGTGATCTTTCCACAACCTGTCGAACATGCCGGCTATCGCGTCCGTTCCTCTCAGCTCGACATCATGTGTTTCAACTGAGAAAACGCAGTCTTCTTCTAACAAATCGCGCAATGCGTCAAAATTTTCCGTATCAACCGCCGCAAAGTATAGCTCGACCAATTCCACCATTTTGGCGCGCTGCATACCATTCTCCAAATTTGTTTCACCGCGTTATACCATTTACACCAGCGAAGGGTGTGACTGAGATCAGTAATACAAAGGAGTACCGAAATGAAAACTGGCGTGAACCTTGTAAACTTTGGTCCAGCGGCAAATCCTGAGGTTTTGGCTAAATGGGCGAAAACCGTGCAGTCACTGGGATTCCACCATCTAATGACTTCCGATCACGTAACCATCACACCCGATATCGCAGAGCGGTTCCCAGCTCCTTTTTATGAACCTCTGTCAATGCTTGGCTGGCTCGCCGGTATAACCAAAGACATTTCAATAGGGGCGTCCGTTATTATCCTGCCATATCGTAGTCCACTCGAAATCGCCCGAACATTTGCAAATATTGATCGCCTGAGCGGGGGTCGATGCATTCTGGGTGTCGGTGTCGGTTGGGCACGGGAAGAATATGCGGCCCTCAATGTTCCATTCGAAAAGCGTGGCGCAATAGCCAACGAATATCTCGCCGCTATTCGCCAACTCTGGACCAACGAAGTGTCCTCCTACCACGGCAAATACATCCGCTTCACTGATGTCCATTCAGCCCCCATGCCCGTGCAGACCCCTCACCCGCCGATATGGGTCGGTGGTGGAAGTGATGCCGCAATCCGCCGTGCCGTCCGTTACGGCGACGCCTGGCACCCATTCCGGCCCACGTTGGACAGTCTGAAGAACAACGGCCTTCCAAGGCTCCGGGAAACAGCAGACCGTGAACAAAGAAAGGTTCCAGCCATTTGTCCACGCATACTGTTACGCATAACGGGAGGGGACCTGCCCGATGGCGAACGTGTCGCAGGTGAAGGCTCCGTGGATCAGATAAAACGTGATCTCGCCGGGCTTGAAGAACTCGGCTGCTCCGATGTACTGCTCGATACCTATACCGATGACGGGATTGCCGCCCGCTGCCCTGACCAAGCATGGCGCATGTTGACAACCGTCGCCGAACACATGCTCGATCTGACGAACGAAACCGTCCGTTAGTCTGCGCACCAATCGTGCATCGTGCCCCGGGGCGCGGATTGATTATCGTCAAACGGATATTTGACACCGGATTTTCGCGGACCCCACATCCGATAAGCAAATCGATGAACGTCCTGCCGGTATGATGGCCGTTCTTTAAGCGTCGCAAACCACCTGGATACAACAGGAAGATCGTCCCACAGATACTCCCGGTCGAGGAACTCGACACGGTCAAAATCACCCCGACACAAATATCCGCAAGGGTAAACTGATCGCCGCAGATCCACGGGCGAGCTGTTTGGTGCAGGTCGTCTTCGAACCATTCGATATGCCTGCGGAAACCCTTCTCCGAGCCCAACACCGCATCCATATCCGGCGGCGCCACCACCCTTTTCAAATAATCCTGCGTACGCGCCTGATCCGGGTCAACTTCGACCACTCGATCATGCGGTCTACGCCGAATGCATCTATGCGCAGTTTCATTGTGATATTGAAGCTGAGCACGACAATCTGCTGGAACAGATTTTCCTGTTCCTCCACCATCCATTTCTGCATGCCCACTGCGACGAACGGATCGTCTGGCTTCAGACGCGCGGGTTCCGGAAATTTATCATTGAGAAATTCAATAATAACGTTCGATTGCATGACAGGGTGACCGTCAACCACCAGCGTCGGCACTACTCCGTGAGGGTTCAGCCCGAGGTAGTCGGCTTGAAAATGATCTAACTGCCACGACTTCAGAAAATGTTCCGTCCAGGCCAGTTTTTTTTCGGCCAGGACAATTCGCGCTTTCATGCAGCAGGGTGAATCTCCAAATTGTTAAGTTACAGCATTGCCAAAAGGATCAGAGCCCGGCGACCGCTTCGAGATTCACACCTTCGGCGAGGTGCTGCGCGCGTGTTGCATCAAATTTTTCCTTTACCGGGGGCGGCAAGGTAATTTCCTTTTTGATCGCCGGAATTTCTTTAAGCCGCGCGTACCAGGCGCCCATATTGGGGTGCAGCTTGGCAATCGGGTAACCTGCGAGCGTCAACCGGTTGGCATAGATGAACCAGGCGATATCGATCACACTGAGCGTATCGCCAAGGACATACTCTTGCCCGTCGAGCCGGGCATCCAGATCATCAAAGGCCTGGCGAAACTTCGCGGCAGCCGCCTGCGCAACCTCGTCGGTGATGCCGTGTTCAGCGATGGCTTCCCAAAAATCGATTTCGACGTCAACGCGACCATCTTTCACGCCTTGAACAGTGCCGGATCCCGTGTTGGCATAAACCTCAAGATCGCCCTTTGATTTTGGGGCATGTGGCGGATTGAAAACGAAGCGAAAGCTCAATGCGCGCAGATCGAGATGCAGATCGTCCTCTTGCTTCAGCAGTTCGGCGACCTCGTATCCCGATCCTTCGGGAATAAGGCACGGTTCGGGACAACCGGTTTCGAGATAGGTCAGAATATCGTTGCTCTCGATATGCACGTCGCCGTCATGCACCAGCACAGGCAACAATCCACGCGGATTAACCCCCAGAAAATATTCCTGAAGATTTTCATTTCCCATCAGATCGATCAGGTGGGATTCCCATTCGACACCTTTCAGTGCGATAAAAATCCGCAATTTCTGCGAACAGGACGAAAACGGAAAATGAAAGACGTGCAACCCCTTCCAGTCCAAAATTTCGCGCGTCTTGATATCTTCATTTGCCAGTTTGACCACGATGTCTTCCCCCTCTCTCTGTATCTTCTGCTGCGACTATGACAGCCCGGCAGAACTAGTCCACCACTCTCGCCAAAGAGTTAGGTCAATTTACGGTGTTGCTCCAGAACATCATCAAGACGTTCCGGTTTACCGCGCCCCAGGCCGCATTCGGCCCCTACGCCAGCCACCGCCGTAAATTTCTGCGCGGCCGCAAGTTTGCGGGCATTTCCCTCAGCATCACCATGGTGAACGCAACCGAGATAGAGGTCGGTGTCCTCGGATAACGCGAGATCGCCAAGCGGCGCAAAATAGGCTTCATCGTTGCGGTCATCAGGGACAGGCATGTGGACGTATTCAATCTTCCGGGTGGTACCACCGCAGATGAAGTTCGCAATCTCCACGAGATTTCCCATATCCTTTGGCAAAATCAGGTGTTCGTCGGCCGGGCTGCCGTAACACAGGTGATATCCCAGTTCGACATCATTCGGGACAAGGCTCCCGAGCCAGGAAAGCTGCGCCGGTATCTCGTCGCGGTAGGCCGGGTGCGCACTCTGATCGAGGTATCCTTCCCACATCAGTACCTCCTGACACACATCCCATTGGTAGGAGATCCGCTCGTGCGGCAATTCGGCCATAATCCGGGCAACCTCATCGGCGATGTGCTGGCCATAGACCTGCCCGAACGCCTGACGGGCACTCGGCGACACGAACATGCAGGTTATCGCGAACGGTGTCGCCATGCAGATCTGGTATCTCACGTGAGCAGGAATAACTCCTTCAGAATGAAGCCGGTCAAATGTGTTAAAATTGCGGATCGCATCATCAGCATAACCTGTCTGAAACATGACCTCCGCCGGATTCACTCCCGACCGGAAGCGAAGCTGATCGATCTCGAAGACGACCTTCCCGTCAAACTGGATGAATTGAAACCTGGGAACATTCGGATCGATTTCCAGATTGGGATGCTGGAGCAGGATGTCCTTTACAAAACTGATCCACATCCTGCGACGTCCGGTCTCCCCATCGGGAATACGCCGCACATGACCGTTCATCTCTGTACCAAGTTTCCTAAACACGCTTTCAGCATCCTCCATCGGGATACCGCCAACGAAATGGGCAACCGGTGCTGTATCACTCATGGCAATCCTCCTGTTTGTTCGCTTATGGCGTAACGCGGATCACGATTTTCCCAAAATGGCCATCGCCCTGCATGCAGTGATAGGCCGCAGGGGCGTCCTGGAAATCAAATATTCTGTCAATCACCGGTCGCATCCCGCCCGTCGAGATGGCCACGTTCATGTTCTGGAACATTTCGCGGCTGCCAACATAAATACCACTGATACGTCCCGACTTGCCGAGTAATGGATAGGGATTCAGTTCTCCCTTCGTCAGGACGCCGATCAGCGCGATGTGTCCACCAAACGCAAGCGCCGAAACTGATTTCTGCAATGTACCTGCTCCACCGACCTCGACGACATGATTGACGCCGACACCGCCGGTCAGATTCGTGACGGCCTCATCCCAATCCGGCGTGTCGACATAGTTAATGGTTTCGTCCGCGCCCAGTCCACGGGCGCGTTCCAGTTTTGCGTCACTTTTCGACGTGATGATCACGCGCGCACCCATCAACTTGGCGAACTGCAGAGCAAAAATTGAAACGCCACCGGTACCGAGCAACAGGACGCTGTCTCCAGCTTTCAACCCACCACGGGTCACCAGTCCGTGCCAGGCAGTAACCCCGGCGCAGGTCAACGTGCTGGCCTCCTCCCATGTGAGATGCGGGGGTACCGACACAAGCGCACTTTCAGGCAGTATTGTCTCCTCGGACAACATGCCTTCTTCTTCCCCGCCCAGAGCGCTCTGCATTATAGGACGGCGTATTTGACCAGCGGGCCAGCGTTTGAAAAAGCAGCTTGCCACCCGGTCACCCGGCGCAAAACCGGTAACGTCTTCCCCAACAGAAATCACCTCACCCGCAGCATCGGAATTGGGTATTCGTGGCAGGGGGGTGTGCCGGGCACCTGGCGCCCGAACAGTGTTCAAATCGCGGCGGTTTATGGAAGATGCCATGACCCGGAACCGTACTTCTCCCGGTCCTGGCTCTCGAAGATCAACGTCGACAAGATTAAGCGCATCTATTCCATCATCATTTTCAATCCGCCACGCTTTCATAAATTTGTCCCTTCATAATGAATAAAATGAAATCTACAGGCATGTCACACCGCCCCAGTGTTTCACGGCAATCAGACGGTTAAGGAATCTTTTGACCTGTCTGGATCGTACAACCGATCCCTTCTTTCATATCGATTGCATGATCCGCAAGTTCATCGCACAATATTGCTCATGAATGTACCAGAAAACTATTTATCCGCCGACCAGATGGCCAGCCGAATACCGGATGGGGCCCTTGTTGGCATTCCCAAGGCGGACAGCGGCGTTGCTATGGAGATTTCGCGAGCCCTGATCCGCCGCCGTGCACAGGATTTACGCCTCCTCACGGTGCCCGTCAGCAGCATGCAGGCAGATATACTTATTGGGGCTGGGTGCGTTTCGGAAATTGAAACCAGTGGCGTTTCCATGGGCGAATTTGGCTACGCCCCCAACTTCCGTAAGGCCGTGGAAAATGGTGTAATCAACATCCGGGATGCGACATGTCCTGCCCTGTATGCAGAACTGCAGGCTTCAGAAAAAGGTATTCCGTTCATGCCTCTTCGTGGAATTCTGGGTTCTGATGTTCTTGCAAACAGGGAAGATTGGAAAGTCATCGATAACCCTTTATCGGATGTCCCTGGTGACCCCCTTGTACTCCTGCCTGCGGTCCGACCGGACATCGCGCTCTTTCACGCGCGATATGGCGACAGGTATGGAAACGTCTGGGTAGGTTCCCGGCGAGAATGCGTACTGTTATCGCACGCATCTTCACAGACTTATGTAAGTGTCGAAGAGATATGGGATGGCAATTTGATGGAAGATGAGCGGATGATCGCCGGCACAATCCCCCCGGTTTACATTACTGCCATAGCCCACATTGCAGAGGGTGCCTGGCCACTATCGGTACCCGGTGTCTACGAATGTGATGACGCAAACCTCCGCGCCTACGTTACTGCAGCAAGGTCAAAAGAGGGATTTGAGGTTTACCTCCAAAAGCACGTTTTCAGTAAACAGGCAGCGGCCTGAAAGCCAAATGAAATTCAAACGGGAGGAATTGCTGATCTGTGCAATCGCACGGATGCTCGAGGGCTGTAAAAACGTTGCGGTCGGCGCGGCATCGCCCATCCCCGGCAGCGCCGCGTTACTCGTCCAGGCAATCACTGGTGGCGGCACCCGGGCAAGCATACTCGGCAGAAACGTGCACAATCCGTTCAACGACGGTGGCCCGGAACTTTTCGACAGGGCTGGACAGGGACGGGTGGATGCATTTTTTCTCGGTGGCGGCCAGATTGATGGCGAGGGCAATATCAATCTCGTCAGTACCGGCCCGTATAACAAGCCAGACACCCGGTTTCCCGGTAGCTTTGGATCAGCGTATCTCTACTTCACTGTCCCACGCGTAATTCTGTTTCGGGAAGAGCATTCGCGTCGTGTTTTTGTCGATCGCGTTGATTTCATCAGCGCGCCGGGTTGGAGCCCACCGGGGATTCACAGGCCTGGGGGACCCCATGCATTGATCACAAGCCTCTGTATCTTTGTTTACGACAAAAATAATCACCGGTTTCGTCTGGATGGACTTCTCCCCGGCGCCACACTCGAAGAGGTTCAGGACAATACGGGTTTCGACTTCGATTGCCACGAGACCATAAGCTCTATAGCTGGTCCTGAACCAGAACGGGTAGATCTCATCAGATCGCGTATTGCGGGGGAAATTGCGGAAACGTACCCAGAGTTTGCCCAAAGCCGCTTGGGTTGGAAGGGCTGACAGGTCTGCCCCATACTCTGGTATACTTTGTCCTGTAATAAAAGAGAGGAAGGTTAAGGTTGGCCACGTTTACGCTGGCACTTGAGCGATACGACCGCCACATGCCGTTTTTTACCGGTACTGTGGAGGCCCCGCCAGGAATCAATATAGTACCTCTAGAAGTTGGTATAGATCACGTACACCGTGACGGTCGTGACAGACATGAGCGCATGGTACGTAATGCCGAGTTCGATATATGCGAACTTTCGTTTTCATCATACATCATGGCGACAGAACGCGGGGCCGACTTTACCGCCACCCCAGTATTCCCGCGACGGCTGTTCAGCCAGAACCACATTTACGTGCGTGCCGATGCTGGCATCGAACGGCCTGCCGACCTTGCAGGACGGAACGTAGCGCTGCGTGCCTTCCAGACAACAATGTCGGTTCTCGTCAAGGGTGACCTGTCATTCTTCTATGGGATCCCGTGGCAGGACATACACTGGATTATGGAAGCAGAGGAAGCCGTGGCATGGAAACCACCTCCCGGGACGGACATCAGGTGGCTCGATGATGGCCGTAGGGGCGCCGACCTCCTTTTATCCGGTGAGGTCGACGCAATGGTCTTTCCCCACCCTCCCCGCGAGATTCTCGAGGCAGGCAACACCGTCCGCCGACTGTTCACTGACCCCCAAACGGAAGCAAAACGTTACTACGATACGGTCGGCTATTTTCCAATAATGCACGTCATGGCATTCCGGAATGATGTTGTTGATCGGGAACCAGGCCTTCCACATGCCATACTAGGGATGTGGGAAGACGCCAAATGCCAGGCGGCAGGCTATTATGAAGACCCCGGGTTCTCAGAGATAGCGTTTGCGAGGAATGCTCTGGAGTCACAGGAAAATACATTCGGTGTGGATATCTGGCCGTCAGGGTTTTCTGCAAACCGCGAAAACCTTGTCCGCTTTATAGATTATAGTGCAGATCAGGGGCTGATCACTGCTGCATATGAGCCGGAACGGCTGTTCCACCCTTCGGTACTCGACACCTGAAAAAAATAGGAGAAACTGCGTGGACAATGTTTTTGAGTTGTACAGGTCTGTCGTCTTTCCGTGGCATTGCGATCACATTGGGCACATGAATGTACGATGGTATGCGCATCATTTCGACGACGCAGGATTTCATCTCTGGACAATTGCAGGTGTAAGCCAGAAGGAAATGCATGAAGAGGGCGTCGGCCTGGTCGTAGCTCAGATCAAGATCAACTACGTTCGTGAATTAAAATCAGGTGAATTACTCGTTATTCGTGGAGGGTTCAGCCATGTTGGCGGCAAATCGATCCGACATCATCAGCGACTGTACAATGCTGACACAGATATTCTCTGCGCAACCCAGGATACTATCGAAGTGTTTTTCAACCCCGAAACCCGGACCTCGGACGTCATGCCGGAAAATTACCGTAACAAACTGACACCGCTGGTGTTAGATTTCGACAACTTCAAGGACTGAAGGAATGGATTCTCTCACTGGTAAAACCGCCATCGTCACAGGCGCTGGGCGTGGATTGGGTCAGGCTATGGCTGAGGGTCTCGTGCAGGCCGGCGCAAACGTCGCACTCGTAGAGCTTGACCAGGATGTTCTGAATAACGCGGTCACCGAACTCGGACGCGGGTGCATCGGAATAAAAGCTGACGTTTCCAGAGAGAAAGACGCCCGCCGCATCGTTGACGAAACAATCTCCCAATTTCAGGGTCTGGACATACTGGTCAACAACGCAGGTCTTGGGCCCCAGCGCTTTCGCGATACCGACCGGTCCAACGCGAAGATGATCTGGGAGATCGATATCGCCGACTGGCTGCTTTATCTGGACGTCAACACGACTGCACATTTCGTCATGACCCAGGCGGCCGTTCCGCACCTTCTGGACCAGGGATGGGGCCGTATTGTCAACGTTACCACCAGTCTCGAAACAATGACCAATCACACGAATGGTGCCTACGGCCCATCAAAGGCCGGAGCCGAAGCCCTCGCTACGATGATAGCCGGAGGGGTCGATGGAACAGGCGTTACCTGTAACGTCCTGATCCCAGGCGGTCCGGCAGACACACGAATGATTTCCGCGACTGGGGTGTATGAAAACCGTGACCTGCTAATTCAGCCTGCAGTAATGGTTGCGCCCCTCCTCGCCCTTCTTTCACAAGAGGGCGACCTTGTAAACGACCGCCGCATCCGGGCAGCCCTTTGGGATCAAAATGCCGATATGACAACGAATCTGGCGAAGGCTGGCGCGCCGATCGCGTGGCCGCAACTCGGTGGTCAGGCTATTCACCCGGAAGGCGACCCGCGTGGCAACCCGGAGGCGCGCAATGGCTGACGGTAAACTTTCCGGGAAGGTTATCCTTATGACAGGCGCCGCACGTGGTCTAGGTCGCGCAATGTCGCTGGCACTGTCAGCGGAGGGCGCAATGCTCGCACTCATCGATCTGGATGGGGAAGAGTTGCAGGACGTAGCTATTGAGGTTGAAAATATCGGAGGACGTGACGCGGTCGTACCCATCGGTGCGGATGTCTGTGATCCGGAGAGCGCTGCGACAGCCGTTCACTACGCTGCAGAGAACTTTGATCGGATCGACGTGTTATTCAATAATGCGGCGCTCGGACCTCAGGCGGTCGCAGAGGACCCCTATGGCAGTCCCCCCAAGTTCTGGGAACTGGATCCCTACACCTTTATCAGGATGATCGACGTCAACGCGGCCGGTCCTCAATTGATGGCCGCGGCTGCCGTTCCTTACATGTTGAAAAACCGTTGGGGCCGCGTAATAAATGTTACAACCGCGCTTGATGCAATGTATGTACCGGGCATGGGTGCCTATGGACCCTCCAAAGCTGCCCTTGAGGCACATACAGCTATAATGGCCAGAGACCTGGATGGAACCGGGCTAACTGCAAACGTTCTGATACCGGGCGGCCCGGCAAATACGCGGATGATTGGTGCCTCAACCGGTATCCCCCGCGACGCACTGATCCAGCCAGCAGACATGCAGGCTCCCGCGATCTGGCTCGCATCCGGGGATTCGGATGGTCATAACGGCGAACGGTTTATTGCCGGACACTGGGACAAGGGTTTAGAAATGGCGTCGGCACCCTGTGCCTGGCCACAACTCGGCAAACAGGCAATTCTGCCTGCTTCTATAAAACGTTAGTCAGTAACGACAGCATTGGGAGACAATATCATGACGGACCGCCCACTTGAGGGACGCACGGCGATCATAACAGGGGCAGGACGCGGACTTGGAAAGTCCATGGCTGAGGGCCTCGCTGGTCAGGGTGCGAGGATTGCCCTAATCGATCTGGAAAATGATGTCCTCAGTGCTGCAGTTAAAGACGTCGAGGCGGCCGGCGGGCAAGGCTGTGCAGTCGCCATCCCCGCGGACGTGACCGACGCCGGGCGCGCGCAAACAGCGATAGACACAACGATCGAGAAGTTTGGCGGGTTTGATATCCTGATCAATGACGCCGCGATGGGGCCGCAGTTTTTTACCGAAAATTTCGTTGCTGACGCACCCAGGTACTGGGAGGTCGACCCTGACCTTTGGCAGCGGGTACTGAATGTCAACGCCTACGGCCCGCAATTGATGGCTACAATGGCAACGCCCCATCTTGTGGAAAAGGGGTGGGGACGGATTATAAATGTAACCACAAGCCTCGATACGATGTATCTCCGGGGTTGTGGGTCTTATGGTCCTTCGAAAGCAGCTCTGGAGGCCAACACACGCATTATGGCACAGGATCTTGCAGACACGGGTGTTACGGCCAACGTACTTATCCCGGGAGGACCCGCAAATACGCGAATGATCCCGGAGGCAACAGGTTTCGACCGCGATGAACTGGTGCAGCCCGAGGCTATGCAGGGACCGGTCTGCTGGCTCTGTTCTAGCGACGCGGATAACGTAACCAACATGCGCTTTATTGCAGCGCTTTGGGACAGTGCGCTGCCCCGCAATGAGAGGATTGCCGCAGCAGGTGCACCGACGGCGTGGGCGCAGGTTGGCTCCATCGCCAAACGACCAAGCGACTGGGCAGAGGAAGAACGATAAATCCGTACAGGAGCAGTTAGGTGCCCATGAACATGAAAGTCCTGCTGCACCGTGGGGCGCTAAATTAGGCCCGAAACTTCACTTGTATCTAAGGCCCGTGAATACCCGGATGGATCCCTAATGAATGGAATTGTTTCGTATTAATTAATTTCACCATCCACGATCAGGAAATCTTCTAACAGGCTGCCATCAGACAAATCCGGCGGCAGTAGGCTTGCTGATTTTTCCGAAATGGGATCCTAGTCCTAACAAACGTATCAAAAACCAGGCGCGTCCGTCGCTCGAACTAATTCTGTCGATCATGTTCGATCGAGAGGCTTAACCGAGTAAGCATACCTGAGAGCGCGAATTGCAATAGCGAATGCCGAGAAAAGGATCAATGCGCCGGCCAGATATGGTGCATCACGACCAAAGATCCCAAAGGCCGCGCCTGCCGCTATGGGTCCCAGAATCCGACAGAGAGACTGAACGGACTGTGAAGCGCCCATGGCAGCGCCCTGATGTTCGTCCGGAGCATGTCTGGAGATCAGGGCGTTCAGTGCCGGGTTTGCCAACCCGAAGCCAGACGCGATAAGGGAACCGCCCAAAAATGCCATCGGAGGGGCATTCACAAAAAGTACGGTCGCAAACCCCACCGCCATCAAAAGCGCTCCAACAACGACCAGCAATCCCTCCCCAAACCGCCTGGCCATCGGCCGGACCAGGACGCCCTGCACAAGCACCATAACGACGCCAATATAAAGGAAAAATATGCTGACTTCCTGGACGTTCCATTGCAGTTGGCGTTCCGTCCACAAGGCAAAGGTGCTTTCGAGCCCCGCCATACAGAACGCCAGTAAGGTCAGGATCACCAGCGGATAAAGAAGACCAGGTACTGCACCAACAACGGAAAACGCTCGCATCCGGCCAGCGATCGTGCTGGACGCCACATTCTCCTCGTGGTTGGCTGGTTCCCGCAACCAGAGCAGCGTCACACAAAATCCAATCGCACCAACCCCGGCAGCAATAAGAAAAGCAGTGCGAAAGTCGCTTTCACCCGTGCCTGCGCGGCTTAGCAGCCAGCCAATTCCCGGCCCCATAACAAAACCGGCGCCTATTGCGGCGCCCATCAGGCCCATACGCCCGGCCCGCTCTTCGCGCGGAGTCACGTCAGCAATATAAGCCTGTGCGACGGGAAGCGTGCCACCCATCAAACCACCAAAAGCCCGGGCGGCAAAAAGCATCCAGAGAGTATCGGCCTGGCTGACCAGAGCGAATGAAAATGCTGTCCCCAGCAAACTGAAGCAGAGAATTGGTCGCCTGCCCCATTTGTCACTTGCTATCCCCCAGGGAAACGACGACAGGAACGCCACAAAGGAATAGGTGGAAAACAGGAGCGTAACCTCGAACGGAGACGCTCCGTAGCGTTCAGCCCAGAACGGTGTAAATGGAATTACAATTCCAAAGGCAAGCATGTCGAAGAAGACGATTAGCAGAATGATGCCAATCGCCCCTTTACCGGGGCGGGTAACGCTCATGGGGACAATCTAGCGGGTGTTTGAATGACTCACCATGTCTCTTAGCTCAAATTTCAACACCTTGCCCATCACGTTCCGGGGAAGCATGTCCATAAAGATTACATCCTGTGGATGTTTGAAACGTGCCAGTTCGCCGTCGAATAACGAAAGAACATCCTCGCGCGAAATTTTGTCGCCTTCCCTGACGACTATCACTGCTACGGGTACCTCTCCCCATTTTGAATCTGCGCGCCCGACCACCGCCGCCTCCGCAACTTTGGAACATCGGTCAAGCACCATTTCCAATTCCGCAGGGTATATGTTTTCAGAACCCGAGATGATTACGTCCTTTACGCGATCATCAACATAAAATAGTCCCTCGCTGTCGATATGCCCAATATCGCCGGTATGAAACCAGCCATCCTTCAGAACTTCTGCCGACCCTTCTGGATCAGCCCAGTAGCCGGTCATGATGTTGGGTCCACTTACAACAATTTCTCCCCGCTCGTCCGGTCCCAGCGTGTTGCCGTTGGAATCCGTTATTTTTGCGGCGCAATGCAGCGCCGGGCGACCCGTTGAACCCCTAGTCGTCCAGGCGTCAGGTATACGCTGGTGGATTACAATGGGCGCCGTCTCTGTAGAGCCATATACCTGGATGATCGGCACGCCCCGATCCTGATAGGCGTCTATCAGGGAAAGTGGCACGGTTGTGGACCCGGTATTGATGGTCCGCAACGAAGAAAAGTCGATCTGTTTCCACCCCGGATGCTGTATCACAGCCGCCATGAGTGCTGGCACGAGGATCATCAGGGTGGGTCTTTCCCGATTTATTACCGCTACTGTCGCGTCGGTTTCGAACCGGCGATGCATGATTACCGTAGCTCCGGCATGCAATGCTGGCGTGGTCTGGATGTTGAGGCCGCCAACATGAAACATAGGTAAGTTGGTGAAAATCACGTCCTCGCTCGTCATGTCGTGCATGGCGATGGAGTTTACAGCGTTAAAAGTAAGCGCGTTTTGACTGAGTACAGCACCTTTGGGCCGGCCCGTTGTTCCGGAAGTGTATACAATCAGGAGCGGACTGTCCGGGCCTGCCCCGGTGTCGATGGCATCATCCATGGCGTTTTGCATGAGTTGACTGTATTCACCGGTCATAGCTATCACACGACAGTCGACCAGTTCGCCGGAGATGGACCTGGTCCCGTCGGTAAAGTCTTTTTCGCAAAACAAGACCTTCGCACCGGCATTCCTGAGTATGTAAAGGTGTTCAGGAGGTGCGAGCCGCCAATTTAGTGGAACAAGGACCGCGCCAATCCGACCGCAGGCAAACATTATTGTCAGCATTTCGGGTGAATTAAGTCCAAGAAACGCAACCCGCTCTCCGGGCGTCACGCCCAGTTCGTGCACAAGCATTGCTGCCGCGTGCCGGATCCGCTTATTGAATTCAGCGTAGGAAAGGTCAACGCCTTCAAACCGGATGGCCGCTTTGTCGGGCTGGAATTCCGCCCAGCGTTCTATCCAGTTCGATACGTTCATTCTCAATCGTCGTCGTTTTCGCCGGCCTCGTACAGGGTCTCACGACCGAGGCGATCAAGACAAAGTTCCGCGGTCCAGGGCAGCATCAGGGACCCGAGACGGGAGTCGCGGTACATCCTCTCAAGCGACAGTGACTTCAACATGGATTGTCCACCACAGGTCCGGATCGCCAGTCGACAGATTTCGTTCGCATTTTCCATCACCGTATACTGGGCCGCGTATGCACGAAGGCGATCTTCCTTGGACGGGTCCACTCTGGCCTCACCTGTCGCCTGTTTAAATATTGCCCAGGTCTGCTGCAACTTGATCCACATATCCGCGACAGAGATCTGTTTGGTTGGATACATTCGACGCTTGACTGGTATGCCTTCGATATCGCCGCGCAGGTAGGCTACTGTAAAATCATAGGCAGCCTGAGCTATACCCATATATGTAGGGCAGAGGGTAAGAAACATATGGGGCCAGCGTCGCGCTGCCTGGTAGTAGGCGCCTCGTGGCAACAACATCTGTTCGTCTGAAATGAAGACGTTTTCCATCAGAAGTGTTCTCGATACGGTCGCTCGCATACCGACCGGATCCCATGGACCTACGACGGAAACTCCCCCTGCATCTGCCGGCACCGCCATGAACAGGGTATCCCGCACGGAGCTATCCGGCTTGTCTTCAGTACACACCACACCATAATAGGTCGCTGCGCCAGAAAGGGACGCAAAGATTTTCCTACCGTTAAGCAGCCAGCCACCATCAACCTTGGCTGCCATTGTCCCAAATGGTGCTTTACCCGCCGCAGCCGCAGAGCCTTCGGAAAACGGCTGGGCGAATATGGCGCCGTTTTCAACAATCCGTGCGAAATGGAGTTCCCGGTTCCTGCTATGCTGTTTCCGGTCATCGGCAGACATTTCCAGGTCATCGGAAATGTGGCCCGTCCACAAGGGTGTGCAGGCATGCATGTTGAAGGTCAATGCAGTGGCCCCGCACCATTTCCCCATTTCCGCTGCAAGAAGCGCGTAGTCTTTGTATTCCACACCAAGGCCACCATTGCGCTCGGGCACGGTCATCGCAAGAATACCGGCATCGCGCATATCGTCGTAATTTTCGAACGGAAAAGAGGCCTCTTCGTCATATCGCCGCGCACGATCAGCGAACTTTTCTTTCCCGAGTACTGCTACAACGTCCCGTATCGCGCCCGTTTTACCGGCGAACTTCTGCCACCCAAACTTTTTGGGGGTATTTTCCATTGCCCGGTTGCGCTTTGAAGGGGAGTTGGTCTCAGTCGCCATAAATTCGATCCGCGTGATTAATCCGTTGATACGGAGGCAATAAATTCTCCGACCACAGCATCAAACGCGAGCGGATCCTCCAGGTTGGCGAGATGGCCAAGCGACGGAAGACAAACATACCGACTTCCAGATATTTTTGTCGCCATCTTTGCCATCATGGGCGGCGGCGCATTGGTATCATTTTCGCCAGCGAGGACAAGCGCCGGCACAACAATGTGGGGAAGATTCGCGCGTTGCTCAAATGTCACAATACACTCGATGGCCGCGCGGTAGGTCCGGGAAGGAACCTCGGCCATGCAGTCAAATGCGAGCTGGCGACCGTGAGCATCAGAATTTTCACCCATCATGATTTCCACCAGCTCGTTTGCAAGATCCGCCATGGTGGATCCGTTTTCCAGTGGTGCAAGGCGAGCCGCGACGAATTTTTTCTGGAAGTCTCCATCTGGATTTCCAAATGCGGGACTGGTGGCCGACAAAACCAGGGAATGAAGCCGGTCCTGATGAGCAACAGAAAACTGTTGAGCCACCATGCCACCCATGGAGTGTCCTACCAGATGAACCCTGTCCCAGCCCTCATCATCAAGGAGTGCGAGCAGGGCATCGGCCAGCCCCGCAAATGACATTCTCCCATCGAGGACGCTCTTCCCATAACCCGGCATATTCCAGGCGACGGCCCTGTATTTCATGGAAAAGCTGTTGATCTGGGGCATCCAGCTGTAGGCCCCACCGCCTACACCGTGCAGGAACAGAATTACATCACCCTCCCCCTTGGCGATATGATCGGGAACTGAGATCACGCCAGTTCTCCCTGCAAAACGCCATTTGCGACAACCACCGATCCATCAAGAGCAATGGTGCATTTGCGGATTGGCAGATCAAAATGCCCCAGCGTAAAACGTTTCGCGGTTTCATTGGCTCCCGTGGAATAGAGAAAGTTCCCCGCAAACGCGCGAAGCTCGGTACCGTTGACGTCCCGCTTGTCATACATTGCAAGGGCATCCCAACGCGCGCTCGGATTCATGCCCCACCCCACGTGTGACACCGCATAGGCTTCAGCATCATCCCAGGCGGCGATGTACTCCCGGAACAGATCCGCGTCCAGGCCGGAACCACCAATGTCCGTGACGTAGTCGTTTTCTATGCTGAGGGTAACCGGACTTTCAAGATACCGCTTGAATGTCAGATTGACATCACCCGCGTTCATCACCAGCTTCCCGTTCACGGACCCCGCCTTCGGAAAACACAGCACCAACCCACCGGGCCAGTGGGCAACATGGCCCGGCCGGTCACAATACCCCCAGACGCCCGCGCCCCTCGTATCGGTTACGTCGATTGTCAAATCACTTCCGGCGTCCGACTTTACGGTCATCTGGGCCGCTTCTGACAGCATTCTGATGCCGGTCTTTACCTTTGGCGTGATATCCGGATCGGGTACCAGACGTTCGAGTACGTCGGGATGTTCATTTGAGACCATCAGCAAACGCGCGCCACCTTTGAGAATTCTGGGTAATTCCGGGGCGTGGAGTAATCCTTCTACCGTGCAGTCAACGACAATCGTCGAGGCACCTAGCGCCGTTACAACCGGTTCCAGCCCCTGGATAGCGTTTGATGCGCCTGTGGAACGAACGGGTACTGGACCATCCTGAACAGGTGAAACAAGTTGTACGTGGAATACTTTTACGCCCAGGCGGTGCAACCCCAACTCAGCAAGATGAACATTCAAATCCCGCGACTGGGTCTCGGAGACTACTGCCGCCGTATCGCCTGGCTCCAGTTTGCACAGCTCAAAAACCGAGCCGAACATCTCGATCCACTTTCCCTCAATGCGGTCAGCGAACATTGCAGCGCCTCCATTTGTTCGAGCAGGCAAGCCTAGCTTAAAATAATTTATATGAAAAGGAATATATAATTGTTAATCTACCAGCATGGCTGACCGATTTGTCGACAATTATCTTCTTTACCTTCTCGCCCGCGCCAGTACGGAGATCAGCAGCCAGTTTCACGACCGTCTGAAACAGCACGGTCTTCAGGTTTCGGAGTGGCGGGTTCTTGCATCTCTAAGCGACGGAAATGGCATGACGCTGGGCGAACTTGCAGCCCGTGCGCTGCAGCGACAACCCACCATGACAAAAATCGTGGATCGAATGGAACGGGGCGGTCTTGTCGAACGTCACCCGGGAGCTAAAGACCGCCGGCAGGTAAGGATTTTTATCACATGCGACGGCCGTCGGCAGGTATCCGAAGCTCTCAAGGATGCAAAGAAACACGAAGCAGAGGTTCTTTCGGACTACAGCGACAGCGAAGCGGCACAACTCAAGTCAATTCTGAGAGCCCTGGTAGCAAGAAATGGTGTCCTCTCTAGAGGCCCCTAGCGAGATGTACAGAAATCGGTCTGGATTAAAGGATGACTCGTAGTTATCACTCACCGTGGAGTGGAATTCAGCAAAGAAAACGAAAGCGGTCAGATAAATTTCTCGAGAAATTGAGTCTATAACGGGTCAAAACGTTTTCGCGATTTCATATCTAGGTCCGTCGAACACCTGCCAACCTTAAATAAAAAGCGCAACCGATCCATCCAGAATAGGTTAATATCCGGCCATGTCGGTAACCATGAAAGATACGGAAGGCTTGCCTGAGCTGAGGCTCACCGAAGTAAACCTGCATTTTGATGATTCTTTTTCCCTTAAGGATATCGCGTTTTCAGTTGCGCAGGGCGAATCCGTTGTTTTGATTGGCCCATCGGGTTCCGGGAAAACGGTCACCCTCAAAACCATCTCCGGACTGTTTCGCCCGGATTCGGGGCAGATCGAAGTCCGTGGAAATGATGTTGTTGGGCTCGACGACACAGATCGCGATCGTATGGCGCGAATGGGAATGCTTTTCCAGCGCTCTGCGCTGTTTGACAGTCTCCCGGTGTGGGAAAATATTACCTTTCGGCCACGCCACAGTAACAAACTTACCAGGACTGATGCGATTGACCTAGCTCTTCACAAGCTGGCGGCGGTCGGCTTAGCCCCCGATACGGCGTTTCTGTATCCGGGTCAACTTTCAGGAGGCATGCAAAAGCGTGTGGGCATCGCACGCGCACTCGCTGACGATCCGCACATCCTTCTTTTGGACGAACCGACAGCAGGCCTTGATCCGGTCATGAGTAACGTAATCAATGATCTCATACTTGAAAACGTGCAAAAACTGGGCGCTACCGCCCTCTCGGTTACCAGTAATCTTGACAGCGCCCGTTACATTGCTGATCGGGTAATAATGCTTCACGAAGGCCAGCTGGTATGGCAAGGGCCCGTCGCAGACCTCGAGACCGTAACAAACCCCTACGTCGATCAGTTTGTTCACAAGACACCGAATGGGCCAATCCGCAACGGCTTTTCGTGATCCATTCCGGCAACCGGGGTCTTACTGTAAAACGCTCAATATCCCCAAAAATATAGGGATCCCAATATGCCATGGTCGCAACAATTTCTTTGGAGGAGACAAACCCAACGTTAGCGTCCTGGACAACGATGTCTGACCTTTGGCCTCAATCAACGGCGGTTTCCGCAGGTCAGCTGGGGTAACCAGTGGATTACGGGGTTTGGTTGTTCTCTGCGTAATTCGCGATTACACTGCTTTCAAGCAGGAGACAATTCTGCAGAAAATTTCAGGGAACTATCGTGCAGGCCATTGCAAAAGCACATATGCAGCTGTTACTGGCACTCAAAAACCTGGCTGGCATCATTATCTTCATCAGTTTCATCCTGATAGTAATTGATGTTGGTCTGAACTTATTCGGGTATTCCGGCTTGGAAGGCACGATGGGTGTCGTCGAATATGGTCTTTTATGGTTTACGCTACTGGCAGCCCCCTGGTTGGCCCGCATCAGGGGCCACGTTTACATCGACGCACTCACGGAGCTTTTCAATCCAAACGTACAGCAGGTGGCTGCCCGGTTTGCCTATATAGTGGCGATCGCCGGATCTTCACTGTCAGGATATTTTTCCGTGGAACTTTTATGGGAAGCGTACGTCGACGAGCAGGTTGACGAGCGGGGCGTGGAATTAATGCAGTGGTGGCTTTACGCCCCGATGCCAGTTGGGTTTTTCCTGGTCGCAATAGAATTTTTGCGATATCTGCTCGGGATGGACGACATGTACTCGGGACGGACCGAAGTCAAAGAAGGCATGTAGGATGGAGTGGTATTGGGCCTTTGCCCTATTGCTGGGGATGGTTATCAGTTTTATGGCACTCGGTGTGCCGGTTGCGTTTGCATTTATCGCAACCAACTTCATAGCGGTCTCCATCTTCGCCGGAACGGACGGACTGATACAGGTTGCAGATAATTCAACACAGTTGATCACCAGATTTACCCTTGGCCCGGTGCCTCTTTTCATTCTGTTGGGGTCAATTTTCTTTCATACCGGCCTTGCGGTGAAGGTTTTTGATGGACTGGACGCTATTTTTGGCCGATTACCAGGACGTCTATGCTATCTCACGGTAGCGGGTGGTTCGATTTTTTCAACGCTCACAGGCTCGTCAATGGCCAACACCGCAATGCTCGGATCTCTGATGGTTCCCGAGATGCAGAGACGCGGGTACAGCAAGCAGATGTCCATGGGACCCATCCTGGGTACCGGCGGGCTTGCAATGATAATACCGCCCTCCGCCCTCGGGGTACTACTTGCAGCTATTGCCGAAATTGATGTTGGCCGTCTTCTGGTAGCAGGCTTCCTTCCCGGGTTCGTTCTGGCCGCACTGTATGCCTCCATGATCACATTCCAGTTGCTCCGGTATCCTGGATCCGCACCAGCCTACGACGTCGAACCGATGAAATTCGTTACCCGTGTCAGAATTGTATCGACAAACATTCTGCCAATGAGCCTGGTGGTTTTCATGGTAATTGGGTTTATCGTGCTCGGTATCGCCACGCCAACAGAAGCTGCCGCATGTGGCGTACTGGGCGTAATTGTTCTGGCCACCGCGTTTCGCGCCCTGACATTCAAGTCAATCTCGATTTCCCTTGAGGCGACGGTGAAGGTCGGGGCAATGGTCTTCTTCATAATCATGAATTCAACCGTTTTCAGTCAGATGCTTGCGTATTCGGGTGCAAGTAAAGGGCTTATCGAGTGGGTAACGAGTTACGAACTGCACCGGTTTGCGGTTTTGTTCATGATGTTCTGCGTCCTAATTCTTCTTGGAATGTTCATGGATGCAACGTCAATGATGTTGATCACGGTCCCGATATTTTTCCCACTCGCCAGCGCACTGGGGTTCGACCTCATCTGGTATGGTCTGTTTGTGCTCATAACGATTGAGATGGCAGGAACAACACCGCCATTTGGGCTTCTTCTATACGTCATGTTGGGGGTCGCCCCAAAAGGGACGACACTGATTGACGTCGCAAAGGCAGCGTTCCCTTTCCTGGTTTGCGACGGGATACTGATACTCATTCTGGTGGCCTGGCCCAATCTCGCACTATGGCTACCAAGCCTGATGTGATCGAAATTTCAAAAAAAAGAGCGCCACCCAAACAGGGTGACGCCCTTTGCATTGACTTCGCTATTTGCTGACGGTCATTACGGCCTTCATCTTTGCAAAATCTTCCAAGTATTTATACTTTTCCGCTGCTTTCCAGTTAGCACTTACGATTGTGTCGACGTACACCTTTGCAATTTCCGGTGGAAGGACGAGCCTCTTGACGCCCGCCTTGTAGATCTTTGCATTATCGACTGCTGCTAGTTTCTTGAGCAGAGCTCCGGAATTATTTTCGTAATGCAGACCTGCAGCTACAATCTGATCCCTTGCCGCCTTTGGCAACTTGTCAAACTTCGTCTTGTTCATCGTCGCCATTGTTGTCGAACGGAAAAACCCGGGTTCAACACGGTATTTGATGTAACGCTGCCAGCCACGGAAGGCCACACCACCCTCTGGCCAGGCCAGCCCATCAACAACACCCCTCTCAAGGGCCGTGTATACTTCGGCAGGTGAAATATTCTTGGTGGTCGCGCCCATCGCTTTGAGGAACGGCGTGTAAAGAGGCGTCGTCCTCATTTTCACACCCTTCAAATCAAGGCCGGTAACCTTACTGAACTTGGGTTTCTCTTTCATCCACATAAAGAACTGGTTGAAACCGTAAAAGTTTCCCCAACCCAGTATTACGGCGTTGAGTTTTTTGGCCCATGCACGGGACATGATGTCATAGGCACCGTTTTTACGCCATGTCGACGAAGGCACCGGTGCAATACCGTGCAGCCTAGCTTCCGATACGACATTCGCATAGTAGGTGCACGGTGACATGATGATATCGATGAGACCCCGTTTCATCGCCGGTCCCTGTTTTCTGTTCGGCGTTACCTCGGGACCCCCCAGGTAATTGAGCTTAACCAGGCTCTCGTCTTCTTTCATCTTGCCCACAAAGAGCTTCAGAAATGCCTTGCTTTGGTCATGCTTTGTGCCGAGAGCAGTGGTGACCTTAAGTTCCACCGCGGAATGTGCCGGCACTGCTATTGCTGCCGCGGTCGCAACAGCCACAGCTGTCGCCGCGAGTTTCCCAAACATAAGTTTCATGATTTTTATCCTCCCAATCATGTTTGCGTCGGCTGGTTGTCAACTTCCCCCAAAGCATCGATTTAGGAAAAATCACTCCGAACGCCTGTATATATTAACAGTGTTAACCTGGTCTGTAACCCGTTTGCTTAGGTTACGAAGTAAAGTACGCTGGCATTCCGTTTTCCTGTCGAAAGCTCCACCCGCTTGAGGTTCCAGCCGCAAAATACTGATTCGCCAAACCAGACCACTCGGGGCTGGATCATTGTTGGCGCTCTGTTCCTGATGCTCAGCATTGTTATAACGGCGCGAAACAGCCTCGGGCTGTTAATGCCCTTTTGGGAAAGAGACCTGGGTTGGTCAATCAAATCCGTTTCTTCCGCAGGCGCGATCATGATGGTCGTGATGGCAGTGACGGCGCCCGTTATCGGGACCTTCATAGACAGGCTGGGGTCGCGGGCAATTTACGCACTGGGAATGACAGTCATTGGACTGGTATTCATCCTTTGCGCTTTCATGACTGAACGGTGGCAGCTCATACTGCTGTTCAGCCTCATAGGCGGTATCGCCTTCGCGGCAATGTCACCGTCCCTGGTTTCCGCAACCGTCGCACACCATTTCCGGAAACGGCTGGGCCTTGCCACCAGCATTGCAACCTCCGGCAGTACCGGCGGCCAGTTTATCATCATGCCTGGCCTCGCTTTGATGATCGAGTGGTTTTCCTGGCGAACCAGTTTTCTCATCGTAGGCATTATAATTCTGGTAACCGCAGTCGTTGTTTACACACTGATTGGCAAAGAACCTCGCAGGGACCGGGCGGTGAAGGGTCGCGGGGGATTGTCGGCGGTAACGACAATACTTTCAGGCCTATCAAAGATGCCTGTTTTCTGGCTTCTGGGCGGCGGCTTTTTCATCTGTGGCTTTACGACCGCAGGCACAATCAAGGTGCACCTTATCCCTTATGCAGTAAGCTGCGGATTCCCGCCAATAGAAAGCGCTACCGCGTACGGCGTGCTTTCTCTTTTCAGCCTGATTGGGATGATCGGTTATGGCTGGCTCTCCGACCGGTATCACAGACCTCTCCTGCTTGCGAGCTGCTATTTCGTTCGTGCACTCACCTTTGTCCTCCTCATGCATATCGCGGGTGATATGCAGCTACTTTATACCTTTGCCGTTCTCTTCGGCATCTTCGACTACGCTACATTTCCAATTGTTGCCAGCATTGTTTCCACACATATCGGACGTCATATTATGGGCCTCACGATGGGTCTTATCTTTGCATTGCACTCACTGGGTGGCGCACTGGGGTCATTTATGGGCGGGTACCTTTACGACCTTTTCTCACGGTACGACTGGGTGTGGATCGTATCTGTCGGATTGGCCCTCATTGCGGCGTTCCTGACAGTCCTCATAAAAGAAAACCGGGAACCGCAGGGGACACCGGACGCGGACCTGGTCGTCACCTGAGGAGTCAAGTCAACTTTCTCTGAGACCGAGGCGGACCAACCGAGGCAAAACCTCATCACGAAGTTGGGGCAGGTCGTCAATATAGTTTACGAGACCGATTGCAACGCCGTTCAGTCCGGCCTGGGACATACGCCGAAATTCGTCGACAACTTCATCGTACCCGCCAACGAAGGGATATGTCCCCGTGGCCGCAAGCATACGCTCCGCGGTATGGGTCGAAAGTGTTGACGAAGACGCTCCACCCTTCGAACGGATCCCAAGCGCGTGATCAACCGCAGACCAGTCGCCCATTTCGTCTATCAGATAATGATAGTAGTCTTCCGCCTCTTTCTGCGTCGGACGGATGATGAGATTACCGCAACCAAAATACAAACGCGGGGACGGCTCGATCTTCTTCATTGCGGATATCTCAGAAGCCAGGCCGCCGATTTCGCGAATTCCCATAAAGACGCAGTCGGCCCTGCGCAATGCAAAATCACGCCCCACCGGAGAATTTCCAGCACTTACCAGCATTGGCCGCTCGTTACCATAGGGTTTGGGCCAGCTTTCCACGCCCTTGAGATCAAAGAATTTTCCTCGAAAATAAAAGGGCCGTATTCCAGCCCAGATACGTTCAACAATTTCCAGCCACTCTTCGGTAAAGGCGTAACGTTGATCATGTTCCCTTATTTGAATTCCAAACATGGAATGCTCACCCACATTCCAGCCCGAAACCATATTCAGCCCAAACCTGCCCCGCCCTGCGAGGTCGGCGGAAACCATCTGCTTGGCAGCGAAGACCGGGTTAACTAGTGCAACGTGTACTGTTCCAAACACAACGATTTCTTCTGTTGAGCAGAGCATGCCCGTTGCCCAGGTCAGGGTTTCAAAATTCTCTCCCTCGGCATCGATTTCACCTCCGTAACCGAGCCAGCGTGCCACAGGAAGAAGAAATTCCAGGCCAGCTTCATCAGCGAGTCTGGATGCAACAACATTGTTCTCCCAGGAAGCATCCCAGAATTCCGGAGCCCTGGTCATTGTCAGCCCGCCGGAACAGTTCTGGGAAAAGAGTCCGACCTTGAAACGATTTGGTCCGTATATCCTTGTATCCCTGCGCCCCATTTTCACCCTTAAATAAATCAGACTCGATATTTTAAATTCTAACCGTTTGCCCAGTCGTTCGCCACCTAACGAATAAGCTTGTATCATAGAGAGCCGAAGTTACAATTTTCCTACGAGATCCTGAAGATAGCTTTGCAGAGGGTTTAATGAGTAAGGCCGCAATAACAGCCTTCGACAACTTTATAGCCGGACTGCGTACACTGCATTCCGAGAAACTACGCTCAGAAATGCTTTGGCCTCAAGCTCGTGATCTTCTTGAAAGCCTCGTGCAGAATCGAGATTTCAGGAACATGACTGATGACTGGCCCACCGGCGACGGAAAACAGTACGTGGTTTATGAAGACCCGGATTACGGGTTTGTCGTCGATGGCCTTGTGCGCGGTGCTTATCACGTGGCTCCGGCGCACGACCACGCCCATACCTGGACGGTCTACGGAATTGTTAGCGGCTGGGAACGGATGACGCGCTATATTAGGACCGACGACGGTACCAACAAAAAGAAAGCGGTGCTTGAACTTGTTTCGTCGGAAATCTGCCACGCTGGTACCGTGGACGTGATTCCTCCATGGGACATTCACACCGAAAGCAACGAGGACCAGAGGGCCGTGGCGCTTTCGGTCAGAAGCGAAACACTGGGTCACTTCGATCAAAACATCTTTCTTGAAGACGGTCAGATAACGACGATCCGGGGACTCGAACGTATCCAGTTTCCGATAAGATAAAAATGAATTGAGGAACAGGCAATGGCAAAAATTCTGACCGATAAGCAGATAAACCAGTATAGGACAGATGGCTACGTTTCCCCAGTTCGCGCCATGTCGTCATCCGAGACCGAACAAATAACAAGAAAAATAGAAGACTTCGAAAATGAATACGGATGTGAAGCCCAGCAGAAACTGGTCTTCAAGGCGCACCTGCCATTTAAATGGCTGAACGATATCGTGCGTCACCCAAAAATCCTTGATGCCGTGGAAGACATTCTCGGTCCCGATCTTCTCTGCTGGGGAGCAGGATTCTTTCAGAAAAATGCCCATGACCCAAGGTTCGTATCCTGGCATCAGGATAGTTATTACTATGGCCTTGATCCGTCCGAAACATGTACCGCATGGCTGGCATTTACGCCCAGCAACCTGTTGTCGGGTTGCGTGCGTGTTTTACCGGGATCACACCGGGGCGATCAGAACCTCTCGTTCGTGAACGAACCGAATGCAGACAATCTCCTTATACGCGGTCAAACAATAAAGGATGTAGATGTAGACGCATCCGTCCCGATGGTTTTGGAGCCTGGGGAATTTTCACTTCATCACGAGGCTATCGTGCATGGATCAGACCCCAATAACTCAGATCATCGCCGGATTGGCCTATCCATTCACTACATTTCCCCGGAGGTAAAGCGTGTAGGGTATAATACAGATGGCGCCCGGCCCTCAGCGTCTCTCGTTCGCGGCGAGGACAGACACGGACACTGGGAACACGAAGGTCAACCTACAGAAGAGCTGGATGCAGAAGCTCTG
>JAYZQT010000047.1:0-16033 GCA_036136335.1 Pseudomonadota bacterium | reverse complement strand
CTTTGTTCGGCGAGTGAGATGTTTCCTTTTCGCGTCCATAGATCTTGCGAACGTTCTTCACCGCCCTTGACCATGACAGAAAGCTGATCAAATCCCTGTTTCTTTACCTTATCTAAAACAGGAACAATTATATTTACACCTGGCATTAGTACCCGGTGACGACGGCCCAGTCTTTCTACAATCCTTCCATTTCCATCAGGAACAATTTGTATTCCCAAAAATATGAGAAGCAGGCCAAAGAAAATTAATAAAACGATAGTCACTAACATGCCGTCGAGTCCGTACATTGTTCTATCCTATCTTTTTATATTTTTAGAATTTTACTATTTAATTAGAAGGGCACCATTAGAAACACCAACAATTGTAACATGCATTCCATCAGTCATTTCTACATCACCGACATATGTTGAAGGAAATATAGTTCCATCTTTTAATTCTACCCTTGTGATGAATGATCCCTTTTCTTCAATTTTTGTTTCGTGTTCCATTTTGTCTTTATAGGAAAAAAAATGTTCCGAAGATTCATTTTTGTTATGTATTAACCTGAGATTGCCCGGTTGACCGATGTGTACTTCAAGCCCTCTGGTCCCCATTGTTTCAATAGATTTGTATGGTGATTTCGCTGTTGTTATGAGTTCGAATATTCGTCTCTGTAAAAAGAACGATGCCAAAATGGCAACCGGATAGGCCCACAGTTGCACGATAGGTGAAAAATCCAGGGCATTTATTACTGCAAGTATTAAGGTGCCTAATCCGAGGGTTATAAACGCCTCAGTGTGCAATAACGCCCAATCAAGCAAAACTAATGCAATGGCTATTGCTACCATCCACCATGGATCAAAGCTGGCTACCAATTCCGCAAGTTGTTCTACCATCCCTTGTTTCTATCCATATTTTCTTAACAAAATTACACTGTAAGAAATGTTTTATATTAATCGCCGCAATAACTAACAAAACAAATTCTAAACCAATAAACATTATTAAAGAAATATATAGTTTTGGATTTTCTTTTTGGAACCTGAATATAGAGAACGCAGTTTTGTATCCAATATTTGGATGATCGACTTGAAGCGTCCGGTGGAAACTGCTCCACTGAGTTGAACCCTATTCTGCGGCTAAGTGAAGCGAGGAGTGATGTCTAACAATGCGACAGATAATGGGTCCGGTTGTGCCTACGGCCGGTCCCTTCAGACACATGATGCAGAGCTTACCGAGGTAGGGCCGGGCACCGCCTGCGGAGAGTTCATGCGCCGATACTGGCATCCGGTAGAGCTTTCCGAGCGTCTCGGTGAGCGTCCGATCGAGATAAGGGTGCTGGGTGAAGACCTGATACTGTTTCGGGACAAGGCCGGCAGGCCTGGTTTAATTACGCCGCGGTGTGTTCATCGTGGCGCACCTATGTCGTTTGCCAAGGTAGAGGAGCGGGGAATCCGCTGCCCTTATCACGGTTGGTTATTTGACACACAAGGGCGCTGCCTTGAACAACCTTGCGAGGTGAATGACAAACCGGCGTTCCGCGAGCGCTGCCGCCAGCCCTGGTATCCGGTCGAGGAACAGTACGGGCTGATCTTCGCATATCTCGGCCCGCCGGAAAGAATGCCAATTTTGCCACGTTGGGCTCCGTTTGAGGGGCTGGGTCTGGACGAAAAGATTGTTCCGGACGCTGCGAGCTACAGTGTGGGCGGTGACGATTCAAAAGAACTCATCCCGTGGAACTGGCTACAGGACTGGGAAAACACGATGGATCCCTACCATGTGGTCATCCTGCACTCCGCATTCTCGGGACCCCAATTCAATCCTGCCATGGCGGTGATGCCCCGTGTTGAATGGCATTATACACCGCTTGGAATGCAGTACACGGCCTTTCGCAGATTGCCCGATGCAAAGAAAATGGATCGAATTACCCACGTTATGTTTCCCAATCTAAGAAGCGTGCCCAACATACAGCTAAGCGAGGGTGTCGCGGAAAGCATGGGTTGGCTTGTGCCCGTTGACGACACACACCATCGGACGTTTCACATCACGCGAATGCCGCTCGATTTTAAAGGTATTCCGCTCGTGACGGCGCCAGTTCTGGAAAAAAAATGGTCTGAAATGACGGATGAGGAGCGCTGGCTCGCACCCGGCGATTGGGAAATCCAGAAAGGGCAGGGCCCGATCACCCTGCACAGCGAGGAACGGCTTGGCTCGAGCGATACCGGCGTCGTGATGTTGCGCCGCCGGCTACGTGAACAGATCCTGCTGGTGAGGGATGGAGGCAATCCACTTGGGATTGAACTGGATCCGTCCGCACCACCGTCTCAGATCGGTGCTGGAAACTTCTATCACACACGACAGGAGTGAGATACGGATGCAGGATGCAAAGGTTTTCTTTGTTTCAGTAAGCCTGATTTCAAATTAGAAAGGCCTTCAGAGTTTTTGTTGCGTATTATAATTCGGATCCCTGACTAAATTGAATAGAATGTCCAGATCCCTGCCGGCATTTGCTGCACGTTGATAAGAAAAATTATTAAAGGCAATATTTGCCAAACATTCAGCGAGGAGTATTGGTCATGGGTGAAATTTTAGGAATTGGAACAACGCACTATCCAGGCCTGACTGCAACGGATGAGGGGTTGTGTTCAATCTGGCAACGGATAATCAGCGCACCACGCATCGATCCCAAGTGGAATGATGAAGTCAATTGGCCAGAAGGCATGAGCGAAGAGGTAGGTGAAGATAAGGGCTTAACCTCCGCCAGTTCGTATCGTCAACGTATGTGGGGAAGTTTTCAGAAACAACGCGAAATTATCGACGATTTTAATCCGGATTTTGTTGTCATCATCGCAGACGATCAATACGAGAATTTTAAAGAAGACATCATACCCCCCTTTTGTGTCTTTGGGATGGATGATGAATTTGAGCAAGAACCATGGAACAGCGGTTTTCAATCAGAAAAAGCGAATTACTGGGGTGAACCCCACGATCACAAAATTAAATTCCATGGCCACCGGGAGGGGGCGAAGTACATTACCTCTGGCTTGCTGGAGCGGGGCGTCGCAATGCCCTATGCGTATAAACTCTCGAATTCGCCCGTACTGGCCCACGGATTTAACTACACAGTTCTATACATGGATTACAACCGGCAGGGTTTTCCCCACCCCATAATACCGCTCCATGTGAATTGTTATGGAAGCTCTGTAATCAGTGCCGAAGGGGCATTTGCCCACCTTTTCAAGGAACCTGAGATTGATGGTTTTCCTGATCCGCCGGCCCCTAATCCCGCACTTTGCCATCAGGTTGGCACAAATCTCGCGGAGGTTCTGGCAGAAAGTCCTTACCGCAGCGTGATCATGGCTTCTTCAAGCTGGTCTCATTGCTTCCTTTCTTCCAATACTGGTTACGTCATTCCAGACTTCGCGTCCGACCGTCGGATGCTTGAGGCACTCAAAGTTGGCGATTATGACTTTTGGAAGCAAAGGACAATGGGTGAGGTGGAGGGTGCAGGCCACCACGAACTTCTGAATTGGCATGTTCTTGCGGGAGCCATGGATGCTCTTGACCGCAAACCTGAAATTATTGACTACGTTGAAACGTTTATCTTTCAGTCCAATAAGTGTTTTGCGGTGTTTCCTTCCTAAACGAACAGAACTTTCTGAAGGGAACGGACGAAATACCGGCCAAGATGGAATGAATTGTTTTTCGTACAAGATTCGGGAAAACGAGGGATAATGAGTATTCTGGTTCGTAAACGGTTTATGGGTGCCGACCCGTCCGGGTTATATAGCTACTACCTTGTGCGTTCGAGGGTGGCTGTTTTGTGGTCCGCGATTTGCATCCGATCCGAGATTTTGTTCCGGGTATTTTGGTGAAATAACCGGCGAATAACTGTTTCCAAGTTATTTGTAGTAGAAATGTTCGCAAGTTTTATAAAAAAAACAGGGAAATCGAGGTTTAATTCCTTTCAACAAAACAAATAAAACGAACATTTGTTTGTTTCGTCGCAGAAGTCAGTGTTCTTCGAGCAACCGGCCAAAACCTTGGATCCGGTCGTGTATACCGTTAGTCCTGAGCGCTTCCCAGTAAACCGCGGTCATGACAGCAATCACGGGTTTTCTCAGCCATTTTTCTGCCTCCGCCGCGACATGGGCCATGGGCAGGTTTGCGCCGAACTGGACTATTGCGTCGATGTCGTCTCCGTCCACTTTGAGGATGGCGTCCCGGAGATCCTGTTCGGGCACGTGGGCGATGTTAACCGGGCTGTCGCAGGCAAGACATTCAGTGCGCACCAGGTTGTATCCGAACTCGTCAGCAAATGCCTGTAGATGTTTGATTGCTACAGGGTAGTACGGGCAAACTATGGCGATATTCTCAATGTCGCCGAGTGCTTTAAGCGCTGCCGGCAACGCTGTCGCGGCTTGCGTTACGCCGAGATGTTCGGCACCGTTACGGCCCTTGATCCGTGCCTCGATCTTGCGAGCAGGCTCGGAGCCGCCACCCCAAATGCTCTCAGCCGAGATGCCAAGTATTAGATGGTCCGGCCGACAGGTTAAAACGCGGTCTATGGAATCCTCAATCGCGACGTCGATGCGGCGAATGAGCTCGTCAAAATCTTCATCGCTGCCGACGGGGTCATCCGGAATATGCATACGCGAAATGTGATTGGTGACGCCCTGGGGTGCCATTGCATCGTAATGTGGTTGAACAATTGTATTCGTCGAGGGCGTTATAACGCCAAATTTCATCCGCCAGCCCCACGCATCAACCATTGTTATTCTCCTTTATTGACATAATTCACCGACGATCGGTTCTTGAGCCGGAATCTCTGGATTTTCCCTGATGCCGTCTTGGGAAGTTCATCGAGAAACTCGATCCACCGTGGGTATTTGTAGGGCGCCAGCCGCGCGCGCACAAACGAGGTAAGTGCGCGGGACATTGCGACGTCCGGCGTCTTGCCTTCCTTGAGAACGACAAACGCTTTCGGTTTTATCAGCCCCTCATTGTCGGGCCAACCGACCACGCCTGCTTCGAGAACTGCAGGGTGCGCCATAAGGGCGGATTCCACCTCGAACGGTGACACCCAGATCCCGCCGACCTTAAGCATGTCATTGGCCCTGCCGGAAAAGAAGATGTACCCGTCGTCGTCGCGCCACACGCTGTCGCCGGTCCGAAACCATCCATCAACCATGGATTCGGCAGTTTTTTCTGGCTTGTTCCAGTAGGTGGTGGCGACACTTTTGCCTCGGATCATTAGCTCGCCAACTTCACCGTCCGGTACATCCGATCCGTTTTCGTCAATCACCCGGCCGTCATAACCCGGGATCATTCGGCCTGCTGATCCGGGCTTGATCTTGCCCGGTGTGTTGGCTGTGTAAAAATGTAGGGCTTCGCTGGAGCCTATCGCATCGTGGATATTGCAGTCCGTCAGCCGGTGCCATTTTTCGAGTAGTGGTGGTGGTAGCGCCTCGCCGCCAGAATGACACCAGCGGAGTCGGGAAAAATCACAGGACTTGCCGCTTTCAAGTGCAGCAAGCTGCATTGCATACAGGGTGGGAACTCCAAAATAGATTGTCGGTCTGAATGTGTTCATCAGCGCCAGTGTGTTTTCCGCCGTTGGACGTTCTCGCATAAGTACCATCTCGCATCCGAACCAGAAGGGAAAACAGACGGAATTGCCGAGCCCGTATGCGAAAAACATTTTTGGGGGTGAAAACAGCAGATCCTTTTTGGTAAGCTTTAGCGTATTGCCGCCGAATAGATGCGAGATCCAGACGGGGTCCTTGTGCTGATGAACGGCTGCCTTCGGCGATCCTGTAGAACCGGATGAGTAGAGCCAAAACGCTACCGAGTTCGGTGATGTTGCCTCCGGGTCGGATTCGCTGTCCCCAGCTGCCAGGAATGTTTCCAGTGATTCCCATTTGTCTTTCTCACCCTCGGCACAAATAAGAGCGATGACGGCATCTCCTGCCTTACTGAGTGCCGGGTCAAGTTCGGGCAGCACCTCCTCTGTTGCGACGACGATCCGTGCACCAGAGTCCTGCAGGATGTATGCGTAATCAGCGGTACGCTGAAAATAGTTTGCCGGGATGGCAATGGCACCTATCCTGAGCGCGCCAAAAAATGTGACCAGAAACGAGACGTCATCACGACAGAGTATCAATATCCGGTCGTCCCGTTTTATTCCAAGCCGCCGAAGTCCACTGGCCATACGGTTTACCTGGTCGGCAAGCTCCATAAATGTGAGGGTTGAGTCATTCCAGCGTGCCACGACTTTGTTTTCATTGCCGTCTGCGAGGTGGCGATCAATAAATGGCACCGTCAGGTTGAACGTGTCCGCGAATTGGATCTCGGTTGCGGAAACCACCTCGGCACGATGTGGGGTCATCGCGACCCTCCCTTTATTATACTAACAGGAAATAGAACATTTTTTGCGTGAATGTATGGTCCTGCCAGTGGCTGTGAGGATAGAGAATTATGTGTGTCAGTCTGGGTCATCATCAAAGGCGTTAGGAACCTGGCCAGTTATTCCTGATCTATCTGCTCCCAGGTATCACGTACAAACTGAGCGATCGCGGCATTCTGGCCGATCAGTGAGAACTTTGCATTGTGCCCGTAATCCGGGAGGTTGATCATTTCCGTAGTGACGAAGTCGAGGCGTCGTTCTGGATCTGCAGCATGGTACTTCAAGACTTTTCGTACCACTTCCCGTGTCGGTTCAAGCAGGTAGGCATGCCATGGCGAATGCCATTCGGCGGGCGCCGGTTTGGTGAACGGGTACATGATCCCGCGCCCGGTCACCGGCTCCGCTCCCTCTGGTAAATCGGGCAGACCAGCTACCGGGATTCCCGGTTCTTGCCTTGACCAAACGTTTTTCGGCCCGTTGGGTGCCGCGGCGCGTACCTGCAGCCAGCGCACGATGCCAAGTTCCAGCCATTCATCGCACAGATTACCGGTCTCAAACGGATCGAGGATCAGTCGGCCGGCTTCCACATCCTCGCGAATCCCGGAGATATCCTGTTCTTCAGGGTTATCGATCTTGAAATTTACGTGGCTGTAATCAAGGGTGTAGTTGAACGGAATACCCCGTTTCTGCACCGCCAGTGCGACAGGCGTGACGCGCCGAAAATCCTCAGACCACATGTTGACGTGCAATTCGAACGTTACCTCGACGCCCATGGCGGCGCCCTCATCGTACATCGAAAGGTAACAGTCCACGATTTCCTGATTGGTGACGACGTGGCCGTCTGCGTGGGCCGTGAAAATCATCACATTGTGCATCTTCGCACCGATTTCTTTTGCGATCTGTAAATTGGCCGACATAAGGGCTTCGTCGGCGCCCAGCCGGTAGAACCAGCTGACCGTTTCGATCGGCAAGTTGTATTTTTGAATCGCATCCACGTATTCCTGCCATGAATCGCGTACAGGGATGCGGTCGAAATAGTCAAAGACACCGGTTTCCGTGACCAGCCGAAACTGCTCGTCTATCGATGCTTCCTTGAGGGATACCGGGCGCTCGAGAGATGAATCCTGTGCGCCGCGCCCATTACAGCCGATCAGAAAGTCTTTGGTCATGGCAAAACCTTGGATTGCGGATGCTGTTTAACCTACCAGTCGCGGAAATGGACGACAAATCTGCGTAATGCACCACCAGTTACTTTCTGGATTTTTTTTCAGCCGTATTGGCGGCCACTCTCCGTCATATGAACAATCAGGGAATGTTTCCGGATTGTCAGGATTTCAATATTGTACGGGACAACCGGCTCAATAATTACCTGGAACTTTCACCAAAACGAAACCCTTCGAAAATTTCTGGCACCGGAAAACTGCCGCAATGCGAAACACCCGCAGAACCTTGTTCCGGGTAGGACCCGTTGATCTTTCAGCACGACACAGTATTCCAGTTCGCGTACGATAGCCACGCGCAGCATAGGCGCCACACTCGCCGTCGTCGGAGCGCTTATGCTTAGTTCTGATGCAGCGTGGCCGGTTATCAGCAATTGTGTAGGGAAAAGAATTATGGGGAATACGATTAAGGGGCAGTGTTTTTGTGGTGCAGTTGAATTTGAAGTCTCTGGCACACCCACTGTGATGGCTTACTGCCATTGTGATGATTGTGCAAGTTGGCACGCCGCGCCCATCAATGCATTTAGCCTTTGGTCCGGCGACAGCGTCAAGGTTACCAAGGGGGATGACAACATAACTAGCTTCAGCAAGACGGGAAAGGCCCACCGAAAATCTTGTAAGACCTGCGGCGGAAATCTATTTAACGATCTTCCAGGTATTGAATTAACGGGCGTTTATCCGAGTGTGGTTCCAGACCTCAAGCACGAACCAACTATGCATGTGTGCTATAAGGAAAAGACTATCTCTATTAAGGATGGTCTACCCAAATTCAGTGATTTTCCAAGTGAGTTTGGTGGTTCCGGCGAAATGTTACCAGAATAGTAGGGGCGCTCATTTTGGCCAAATATTCAAACATCGTCCGCTTTGTCGTCGACGCGAGCAATCAGGACGCATTCATAAATGCATTCGCAAACTTTCCTGATTGTTACGGGCTTCTGTCGCACATATTGATCCAGACAGGCCAAGACACTTTCTGTTCCTGCGGGGTATGGCAAAATAAAGACGCCATGGATAACGCTATGCCGGAATTGATTTCCTTATTGAATGAGAACCGCCACCTGCTGGAGAATATTTCGCCGGAACTCGGGGCGACAGACCCAGTCTCCGGTTCAATCGTTTTTGAGCAAGACCTCCAGACCTAACACACACACCTGTCATTTGGGATCAGTCAGCTTGCCCTACGGTGACAACTAAGGTGGCGGCCTAACCAGCGTGGTGAATCCGTCAACTGAACAATACCCCGGGTAAATAAGTCGCAATTTCCGGGAAACTGATAATCAAAATCATGCCGATAAGCATAATTATCCAATAGGGTGTTGAACTCCTGAAGATCGTCATGACATTTACATCCGCGTCGATTTCCTGGATGGCCGATTTAACCGTATAAACCAGTAGTCCAAACGGGGGCGTGAGCAGCCCAGCTTCAATGGCTATAATAGCGATAATTGCGAAAGCAATCGGGTCGTATCCCAATTTCACTGCGATCGGAGCGAAAATGGCAGCGGTGAGCAACATGATTGAAATCGAGTCGATTATCATACCCAGGGCGAACCAGATCACAACCATTACCCCGATTATCAACCAGGGTTCCATGTCCGAGCCCAGAAAAATACCTTCAATGGCGTTGGCCAGACCCGTCATTGCGAGGGTTCTCGAATAAAGTGCCGCCGTTATTAACAGCAAAAGGATGGGCGCAGAGGTTCGCCCCACAGATAGAATTGAATCTATAATGTCACGAAACCGCATGCCCTTGATCAACCCCAGTGCAAGGCCAATAAGAGCACCCGCACCTGCTCCCTCGGTTGGTGTGAAAATTCCGAACCAGATACCACCTAAAACTGCCACTATGACCAGAATTATACCGGTGAGGCTAACGAGGAACTGGAAGGTGGAGACTTCGTCCTCATCAGACGTTATGGCGTAAACATCAGCAGTTTGGCCAGTTTTCACACCTATTCCGACCGTGGCCGGCCGCAGAACCGCGACACCAAATATATAAAGGATGAACAGAATTGCCAGAAGCAGGCCGGGAAAGACCCCGGCGGCAAAAATCTGCCCAATCGACTGTTCGGTCAAAATTCCCCAGACAATCATCAGTACGGAGGGCGGGATGAGCATGCCGAGGCAACTCGAACCTGCAACTGCGCCCAGCGCAAATCCCTTGTTGTAGCCGTAGCGTTTCATTTCCGGGTAGGCGATGCGTGAAAAAGCGGCGGCAGAGGCTATGCTGACCCCGGTGACAAAAGAGAACAGTGCATTACCAACGACCGTCGCTATGGCGAGACGCCCGGGAATTTTCCGCAGTAACCGGTTGACGCCTCGATAGACGTCGGTGATTGTTCCCGACTTCCCGATGAATTCGCCCATTAGCATAAACAAGGGAATAACGGCGAAGACGTATGCGCGGATAGCTTCGTAAGCCGTCGCGGCCAGCATACTTTGTACCGTGTGGAAGGCATTGATATTGGCACCGGTAACGAGAAAAATACCGAGAGCGCTCGTCATGCCAAGCGCAATAGCGATATGCACGCCGATCGCTACCAAAATGACAAGACTGACGACCAGCAAAATGGCGATATTCAATTCAAACACCGATGCAAACCCTATTTAGCGTTATCGTCTATAACGGGAGATGGCACTGGGGATCGCCTCACGTCCAGAGCCTCCGGTTTAAAAAGGTCGATATAAGCCATTACCAGATAATTGATCATAGCTAGGCCGCTGCCGATCAGCACTGTCCAGCGGGCCGGCCATGAGGGTACACGAAGCGCTCCTTCGCCCTCGTATTCACCTTCGACATAGGAAAGAATGCTTTCCTCCCAGCCGCCAGTAATTATCATGAGGAAGAAGACTGCACCGAGCAAATAACCAACCGCTAGCAATGCTCTTTGCACTGTGTCAGGCAGATGGGTGACCAGAAAATCTGCCATGAGCATGGAGCGCGAACGGATGGCATAGCCGACCTGGAGGAAGACGATGATTACGATGGAGGCTGCTACTATTTCTGCAGTGCCGTATATCGGCGAGTCAAAAACAGCTCTTCCGATGATGTTTCCCATCACCAGAAATGCGAGCCCGAAGGCCCAGGCCGCTGCGACCACCATAAGAAACTTGGACAGGCGATCACTGAATGTGATGATCGACAAGTATTTTTTCCTTAATACGGAGTAGTTAGCGTGTACACGTCGCTGGAGGACGGCTCAATTTCTGCCAGAGAAATTTGTGCCGTCTTCCAGCGTTAGATCAAGCAATTTGTGGAGGACACAATTGCTTCAACCGCGCTTATTTGATGACGTAACGAACCGGCCACTTATAGCCGACCTTCTCGGCTGCATCCAAAGTAGCATTAAGGATTGCTTTGGCCGGGAACCCTTTTTTCTCCAGTTCGTTGGCGTATTGTTGTGGCCAATCCTTAAGTCTCCGCGCCCAATCAAGACGGACAGAGGCGGGTAGGTCGCTTACGGTAATATTGCGACGCAACCAGTCCATATCTTTCTTGTATCCAATTTTGTTGAACTTGCCTGTTTGAATTTCGTAACGGGCTGCAACCTCCTGAAAGATGGGTTTCACTTCGGATGGCAGTTTGTTCCAGAATCGGTTGTTGACGTTCAGGGCATGCCAGGTGATGGAGCCAAAGCCAAACGTGGTATAATATTTGCCTACTTCATGCAGATTGAAGACGGGCCCCCAGGCGCTCGGGAACATGATGCCACCCTCAGCGACGCCAGTTTTGATTTTCTGGTACCAGCCGGGAAGACCATCGGTCACTGGAATGATCCCAATTCCTGCCTTCTTCATCCAGTTTAGATTTAGGCCTGCGCCAAGGATTTTATGGCCCTTGAGGTCGGACACCTTTTTCCACGGAAAGTTGGTACCAAGATTGTAACCACCATCACCTATACGGGCCAACATCGTCTGACCATATTTCTGGAATCGCTTTTCAAGACTGGGAAACTGTTTGTAAACAGAATTTGCGATAGCCACGCTTTGCACCGGGTCCATGGTGCCGAAGGGCAACATGATCTGAAAAGCATGCATTGGTAGTTTGGAAGCCTCAAAACAGAAACAGAAACCGCCGATATCCAGAACACCGTTTTGTATGCCTTCAAAAGTGTCGAATACCTTCACTATTGAACCGCTGTATCCTTCGATAAACTTGATTTTGTGATTTGTTTTAGATTCTACTGCCTTTTTCAGTTCTGGCTGAAAATAATTTTTCATCAGGCCTGCATAGACTACCGTTGGCGGGTGACCTGAACCGATACGAATGGTGATGGTTTTTGAGTTTGCGGCATTTCCGGTTCCGAGAATTACAACACCTGCCAGAGCCATTATGCCAATCGATGTGGAGAATAGATTTTTCATTTTAATGCTCCCTTCTTATTTGGTTCGTTTGCTTGTCGGATAGCCGGAGTTGTCCGGTCTCTTTTTTTTGCCCGTCAATTATGCAATTGCCGAACTTGACATCATGCTTATTTTATCCCGAACCATAACGCCTGGAGGGAGGACCGTCTATCAGACACGTGAGATAAGAGTTTTGGCGGTTTTTATGTGAACACTATAGTTTTGTAATTTCTGGACGGGGTGGCCTGTATTAGAATCTGGCAACCTGAGCCTAGGGCTTGTGAAAAAATGAAGAAAATGATCCTGTTGAAGCACAAATATCTCTATGGTTTGACAACATCATGACCCTTAACCTTAAAAAGAGGTTGCCATGGCAAAGCTGCGACATATCGCCATATCCGTTCCTGACAAGGAAAAAGCTGCAACATTCTACGAGAGTACCTTTGGATTCACACGCATGTCGCAATCAGAAGTTGCGGTGCGCTTGTCTGACGGTACCGTTAACCTGACCTTGCTCCAGTTTCGTGACGAACGAGATGCGGGTGATGAACGTGGTAAGGACTTTGTCGGGTTGCATCATTTTGGAATCATGGTTGACGATCTGGAAGAGTCAGGTCAGGCGATCGAAAAAAACGGTGGAACATTCCACCCCGGTCCTACGGCCCATAACCCGGAAAATGCAGAACACAAGTATCGTGATCCGTATGGAATCGTGTTTGACATTTCCACTGCCGCCTGGCCCGGCACAAAATAATTCTGACAGGGACCAGCTGCGGCGGTTAATCAGTCCCGTATATCCTGCAGAAACCAGTCAGTCGGGATTTCTCGACCCTTGCCCGCGGCCCTTGCAAGTTCGTAAACGATCCCGCCAACTGAGGAAAACTGGAGACCCTGGTTGCCAATATTGTGGTAGAGCGTGATCTCATCTTCACGCGTTCTTCCTGGAACACGTCCGGTCACAATATCGCCAAAGTCTGGAAAATCGACGGAAAAGCCTGCTGTGTTACCCTGTTTTGCAGGAAGGCGGGTGCGTTCTTCACTGGTACCGGCTATCCAAGCCATTGGGCTATGGCCTATACCTTTTTCTGTGCCAGCACCACTGACATCGAGACCGGCCCTGCCCTGGGTGACACACACATCGGCGCGGGCCACTGTGTCGCCCGAAAATTCCATCGGACCGAGCATTGTGACGTGCTGGCCGGCTTCAAGCCAGTCAGGCGTAATCGTCGGGCTCATCGAATCGGTGCAGCTTGAAACGATATCAGCACCGTAAACGGCCTCTTCGGCACTGGCGACAGCGGTAATCTCCACGCCTAGCTGCGCAGACATTTCCGTTGCGTAGGTTTCACGGTTGGCAGCGGTTGGGCTGTACACCCTGACTTTCCGTATTTCTCGAACACTGCAGAAGGCCTGAAGGTAGGTACGTGCCATGCCGCCAGATCCAAGCATGCCGACGGTACGGGCATTTTTCCGCGCAAGATGTTTCGTGCCTATACCTGCACCGCCCCCCACTCGCATGTGCTGGAGGACACCGTCATTGATTATGGCGAGTGGTTCGCCATTTTCCGTTGAAAACAGCATCACCAGACCGCAGTAAGTTCCGGGTTTGACGCAGAATTTGTCTTCGGTCCAGTTGTCTTTTCCGTTGTCTGGCCAGGTAATTACGTCCGATTTCATGCGGATCGCGAGATATCCACCCGAGGCACCTTCCATTGTGCCCCAACGATAATATCCGTTTTCCAGTCCACAGGGGGTGTAGATGTCAGATCGCGGGCGATGAGCAGCCAGCCCATGGGCAAGGTCACGAAAGGCTGACTCCTGGGCAGCGATGCAGTCTTTCATGTTCAGAATATCGGCAACGAGGTCGTTGTTGATCAAAAGCATGTCTTTTTCCTCGGCATAATTGCGTCACACGGCATCAGTTTTGAGGCTATGGTTCCATGTTTTTCTTTGCGAGTTCCTGAATAGCTGAAGGCGATTTTTCCAGTCCTTCAGCGCTCATGCCCCGCAAAATGTTGGGGGCTTTGGTAAACTGGATATCCTTGTAGGAAACGACTTCTACCCGGTTGCCCCATGGGTCGCGAAAATTCATACCGCGTTCCAGCATCTCGACTTTCATTGCTTCCAGTGCACGTCCGACCGGTTCGCGGTCATCGACAACTAGGCCGAAATGGCGCGCACCGTCCGGTTCCTGCGTTCTGCCGAGTCTCAGCTGTATAAACTGATCACCGAGATCGATGAAAGCGTTGTGGCTGTTGCGGCCACGCAGGTTGAGCTGGAATATTTGCCCGTAAAACTCCAGCGCTTCGTCAAGATCGCCGACCTCGAGCACGATATGGTTGATGCCGAGTGCGAACGCCTTCTGACTAGCCATTTGCTTCTCCATATTTTGCAATGAACGTTCTGTTATCGTGGTGCTTGCTTTTAAACAAGACGTTCGTGGTCTGAACAATCCCTGTTATGTGAAGGGTGTTTGGTGCTCACTGTATCATGGCTGTTAACCTGGCCGGGAGGAGATGGCGATGGCCCGGACCTCGGTAGGCAGCAGTGATGTAATATCGATTGAT
Source organism: Pseudomonadota bacterium (assembly GCA_036136335.1). Classification (GTDB taxonomy): domain Bacteria; phylum Pseudomonadota; class Alphaproteobacteria; order MPNO01; family UBA830; genus JAYZQT01. Next base: position 1,520 of record JAYZQT010000047.1, on the reverse strand, counting down.
CCAGATCGTGTTTTTTACCAGGACTGCTACTTCACTTGAACCAGACATCAGCGTAGCCGCAACAGATCGTTCGGCCCAGTTTTTTGCATGTTGAAATTACTGGGGTACGGTGTGCAGGAATTTCCCGGATGAAGTCATTGCCATTTTCTGAAAGGCGACATTAATGACCCAACACAGCCTGCCCCCACCCAACCGCATTGTCACCGGGCACAACGAAGAGGGCAAAGCAGTCATTCTTTATAACGGGCCTGCAACCAATTCTGTCGTTCGCTTCAACGGACCGTGCACGACCTTGTTCTGGGGAACCAGCGAGATACCGGCATCGAATTCAGGGAACGAAGATACCGGACTGAGTGAGAACGATGTTGCTCCACCGGCAAATGGATCGTGGTTTCGGATCGTCGACTATCCACCGGGATTTCCCGGTCGCCGGCACAAGACCGATACAATTGATTATGCAATATGCATGTCAGGCGAGATCTATATGGAGCTTGATGACGGCATCATGGCACATGTGAAAGAGGGTGACGTTTTGGTGCAACGTGGCACGGTCCATTCTTGGATAAACAAAAGCGACACGACCTGCCGAATGGCATTCATATTGATAGACGCGGCTCCTGAAGGTTTGCAGAACGGTTGAGCAGTGTTCTGTTGTAAAGTTAGGAAAAAAATCTGATGACGTTCTGGCGGAGCAGTTGAGGCATTGTTTCCTTTGCAGTCTGAAAAAAAATAATGTTGGTGGCTCTACTGTCTGCCTTTTCAGCCTTCAGCTCTCCAGGCGGTGTTGCAGGATTTGACCTTGGCCGAAGCTGTCGTACTTTCTGCTCCGTGACCTCTGCGGGTGAAGCTGCTTCTGATGCATTCGATTTATCTCTTTGCATTGCCGCGGCATGTGACTTACGGGGTACGGCCCTTCGTGGTATGGACCTTCGGGACAAAGACCTTCAGGGCGTAGATTTCAGGAACGCTGATCTGCGTGACGTCTCTTTTCGGAATACAAACCTTGCCCATGCCAATCTTCATGGAGCGGACGTGCGGGGTGCCGACTTCACAGGCGCCCAGTTAACGGGCACCAATTTAAAAAGTGCTATTTTCTGCAAAACCATAATGCCCTGGGGAATTGCAAACCGAGACTGTCAAAAAAAATAAGCGCGTGAGGTGAGGCAGAAATATCTGGAACGGGAACCAGCCAGATTTGCCACCGTTTGTTTGAATGCTGGCAATGCAGCCGATAGACCCTAGAAGGAAAATCATTTTAACCCTACTGGTTCTAAATGGTCAGGTTGATCTCAACTGAAAGGTTTACCTAATACCGGTCAATCCAGTACTGCTTTTGCTTCGATCTCTATTTTCCAGTCAGGGTGGACTAGCCGGGTCACCTCCACCAGGGTGGAGGTGGGCTTGTGTATCCCGAAGAAATTTTCCATTTCATCAATAGCATTGCTCAGATATTCATCCATATTTGTAGTAAACTGGTTGATGCGCACTACGTCTGAGGGTTTTGCACCAAACTCGTCGAG
>JAYZQT010000046.1:0-50814 GCA_036136335.1 Pseudomonadota bacterium | reverse complement strand
ATGTGAATGCGCACTTTCATTAACTTTTCTTAGCCTACCGAGGTGCGAATCTCACGCGGATTTCCAGCTCTGTGCAAAATTCGATGCGCTTGGTCACTCTTGGCCACTGAGATCTGTCCCATCAGCCGAAGAAATTTCTTGCTTGAAAAAGGATTAACTAAGGCCTTGATTGGTTGAGACCGAGATAAACACGCCGCTCCAAACCCCCTGTTTATTCTATACAGCAAGTAGGTGACGGTTTTGCGAATTGAGCCTGATGCTTGCTGCATGTTCCAAACCCGGCAGCGTCGGCTCAGTAATGCGGCGGTGGTAGGTCGCCAGCAACCTGATCTCTAACGTCTCCCTTCTCTTGAAGCTTAGACTGAAGCCATTCCAACTGCCTGACAAGGTCGGATATTTTCCCCCATTGCTTTGTGACTACTGCATTTAGTTCTTCAAAGGCCAGATCCTGATGGGCTATATGAGCCTCAAGGGCGTCGATACGAGCCCGCAAATCGGCTTGATCTGTCTTCCCCATTTCCATTTGCCTAACGAAACCCGCCGCCGCCATTGATGTAGATAGTGTCTGCAGTCATGAATTCGCAGGCATCGGAACAAATAAATAGGGCCATCTCACCGATCTCTTCCGGGGAGCCCATTCGTCTCATCGGCACATCGTTAATCATCCGCTGTTTCAACTCAGGGGAAGAGATGGCCTGAAAGGCTGTATCAATTGGGCCCGGCGATATTGATATTGCTCGGATACCGCGTCCAACGAATTCACGTGCCACCCCCATTGTCAAGGTCACCACAGCCCCTTTTGCAGAGGCATAATGGGTCGAATGGCCAGGCCCGCCGCGGCGATGCGCCATACTCGCGATATTGACGATTACGCCGTGTCCGTTACTCAGCATGTGCGGTAAAACCGATTGAATCGTGTTAAAAACGCCGTCGACATTAAGCGCATATGTATCACGCCAAAGGTTCTGGTCGATTTCGAGGAATGAGGATCGACGGCCTGCGGAGCCCGCGCTGTTGAGTAGAAAATTAATTTTTCCAAAGCAATCTATACCTTGTAACACTAGCTCATCGACTGCCGCCCTGTCGGTGACGTCTACCTGAATTGCTTCCGCATTTGCATTTGTCTCACGTATTTCTGTGGCAACAGTTTCTGCTTCCAATTCGTTAATATCTGCGACGATGACGTTTGCCCCTTCTCGAGCGAAAATCAGTGCGGCCGACTTTCCTATACCACTCGCACCACCAGTTATGAGGATTGTCTTGTTCTGGAAGTAGTGCGGGGATTTTGGCATAATCTTTTTTCCAATAGTGTGTTTCTTATAACGCTGCCCGAAACAAAGGGCGGGATATGTTGCAAGATTGGAATTACGCCTGCATCCATACTATCTCAACCCTGTAATTGGAGCGACGGATCATATGTCTGGGGATAAAAGTAAACAAAATTTAGCGGACCAGTCTACTGTGGATTCGGTAACAAGGTTTCTCGCAAAGGTAGCGGCGACGCCCATTGTGAAATCGGCCAAAGGACGGGGGCGTTTGCTTTTCGCGATGGATGCCACTGCAAGCCGAGAACGGACTTGGGATCTGGCATGCCACCTGCAGGCTGATTTGTTCCACGCGACTGATTGTTTAGGTGGTTTGGAGGTGCTGTTGGTGTATTTTAGGGGTTATCGAGAGTGCAAATCCAGCCCGTGGGTCTCGACGTCTGAAGCCTTGGTGCGCAGGATGGAAAGGGTCCGTTGCGTGGGTGGGAGAACCCAGATTCGGAGAGTGTTGCGTCATACCCTGCAAGCAACCCAACAGAAAAAAGTGAATGCACTGGTTTTCGTTGGAGATTGTTTTGAAGAACAGATTGACGATGTTTGCAATGTTGCGGGCGAATGAGGGGTCCGCGGCGTGCCTGCATTTATGTTTCAGGAAGGAAACGATCCCATCGCGACCACCGCATTTCATCAAATTGCGAAGCTGACCGGTGGTGCTCATTGTAGCTTCGACCCCTCGTCCGCGCAGCAGTTGAAGGAACTCCTTAGCGCGGTTGCTGTATTTGCTGCCGGCGGCCGCGACGCACTCGAGGATTATTCAAACACGAATGACGCAAAAATGGTCCGCCAGATTACAAAGCAAATGCGTTAGTAAACAGCGATGCAATTCTTCATTCTCGGTGTTGCCATTTTGATCGGGGGATATTTCCTTGTTCGCGGGATACGGAGAACCAACCCCAAGAATATTCAACGGAACGCGGCGGTCGTGATCAGTCTTTTGATGGCTGTGGTAATCGGTTTTCTGACCCTGAGTGGTCGCTTGGGTCCGTTTGGGTGGGCGCTTTTGGTCCTCCCGATGATTCTGCAATGGCGAGCGATATTGCGGAGTCTTAAAAACATGCGAGGCCCCACTCCTGGCGGAAATTCGGATATCGAAACAATTTATCTGCGTATGGCTCTCGACCACGATTCCGGGGTTTTGAGTGGCACGGTGATCAAGGGAAAGTATGGGGGTAAAAATCTGGACGAGATGTCCTTAGAACAGCTGGTGGAGCTTTTATATGAATGCCGGATGTATGACCCGCAGTCCGTGAGTGTGCTGGAGGCCTATTTGGATCGGGTTCATGGTGTGGAATGGCGGAAAACTGCTGACGATACCTTTGACAACGGTGCAAAACAGAGTGGGGTCACCGCGATGACACCCCAGCAGGCTTACGAAATTCTGGGGCTTCGAGCCGGTGCATCGCGCGATGAAATCCGTACCGCCCATCGCTCGCTATTGAAATCAAACCATCCCGATCGGGGTGGCTCTACATGGCTCGCTGCGCAAATCAATCTTGCGAAGGACATACTTTTGGGAGGTTGAACCGCGTCGTCGCTTGCATCGATTGGAGGGGCGTGTCACAAAGCGCCAAGGGTATAAGCACCGAACTAAAAAATTTTGAATCGGGCGTATCCTGCAGCATCGGAGTATTTAGTGGCCCAAAAACTGCGAAAAGCGGTATTTCCCGTCGCTGGCTTAGGAACACGTTTTCTTCCAGCAACCAAGGCAATGCCGAAAGAGATGCTGCCGGTAGTTGATAAGCCGTTAATACATTATGCCGTCGATGAGGCCCTCGCCTCGGGAATAGAGGAAATCATCTTTGTTACCGGCCGGGGAAAGGCAGCAATTGAAGATTATTTCGACTACAGCTTTGAACTGCGGCAAATTCTCAGTGAGAGGGGGAAGGATGCCGAGTTGCGCGCAGTTGATATACCGGTTCTGGCACCCGGAAAAATCGCTTATACGCGTCAACAGGATCCTTTGGGGCTCGGTCACGCCGTATGGTGCGCGCGCGAACTAGTCGGTGATGAGCCTTTCGCTGTACTGCTAGCAGACGATTTGGTAATGGCGAAGGTACCGTGTTTAAAACAAATGGTTGATGTTTTTCAAAAAAACGGTGGCAACGTGATTGGGGTTGTCGATGTTCCTAAAGAGCACACCAATCGTTACGGGATTGTGGACGTGGGCTCGGACGATGGACACCTTGTGGAGGTTAGGGGGTTGGTTGAAAAGCCACAGCCCGAGGATGCTCCATCCGCAGTCAGCGTCATAGGCCGTTATATTTTGTTGCCAGAGGTGTTCGGTTACCTTAGTGAAAGGAAATCTGGCAAGAGCGGTGAAATTCAACTAACCGATGCTATAGCCAGGATGATCGGTTCTTCACCATTTCATGGTGTACGTTTCGCTGGTTCCCGTTTTGACTGCGGTGACAAGCCGGGGTTTTTGGAGGCAAATATAGCCTTTGCGCTGGCCCGCCCGGACTTGCGCCATCATATTGAACCCATCATTCAAAAATATGCGGTTGGGACCGATCACTGACACGGAGTAGGAAATGCGGATAGCGATTATCGGTACCGGTTATGTTGGCCTCGTATCCGGTGCCTGTTTTTCCGAATTTGGTACGGATGTTGTCTGTGTCGATAAGGATGTCGGCAAAATAGAGCACTTAAATGCCGGAAGGATCCCAATCTTTGAGCCGGGGCTTGTCCCGCTGATTGAGAAGAACGTTGCCGCCGGCAGGTTATCTTTTACGACTGATCTTGATATGGGGGTAAAAGGGGCCGATGCGGTTTTAATTGCCGTTGGAACACCGAGCCGGCGTGGAGATGGTCATGCAGATCTCTCATATGTGTACGCTGCGGCTGCAGAAGTCGGGCGTGCGATCGACGGATATACCGTAATTGTTACAAAGTCGACAGTGCCCGTTGGAACCGGTAGGGAGGTTTACCGCATCCTAAGTGAAATTAGGTCTTCGGAGGAGTTTGACGTCGCATCTAATCCAGAATTTTTAAGGGAAGGTTCTGCAGTTGAGGATTTTATGCGGCCGGACCGCATAGTGATCGGCACGTCCTCTGACACTGCAGCGGATTTGTTACGCCGGCTCTATAGACCACTTTATTTACTAGAAACGCCAGTGATCCATACCCAGCTCGAAACAGCGGAATTGATTAAATACGCTGCGAACTCATTTCTTGCGGCGAAGGTTACTTTTATAAATGAAATAGCCGATTTGTGTGAGAAAGTCGGGGCCAACGTTCAGGAAGTAGCTCGTGGAATCGGGTTGGATGGGCGTATAGGTAACAAATTCCTGCATGCTGGTCCGGGTTACGGTGGGTCCTGCTTTCCCAAGGATACGTTGGCGCTAGTTCAAACCGCGAAAGAAAATGATTCACCCCTCAAGATTGTGGAGGCTGTTGTTCAGGTGAACGCGGACCGTAAACGCCGAATGGTGGATAAAATTGTGGGGGCGTGCGGCGGATCCGTGCATGGAAAAACACTGGCGGTACTTGGGCTGGCGTTCAAACCGAATACTGATGATATTCGTGAAAGTCCTAGCCTCGAAATCATACCGGCACTCCAGGCGGCTGGTGCGGTAGTACGCGCGTTTGATCCTAAGGGTATGCCCGAAGCGAAGAAGGTCATGTCGGGCACAGTTTTCTGCGTAGATGAATATGAAGCGATGAACCGCGCCGATGCGTTGATAATTGTGACGGAATGGAATGAGTTCCGCCTCCTCGATCTTAAGCGAGTAAAAAGCCTGCTAGCGTTGCCGGTGTTGGTTGATCTTCGCAATATTTACGAGGAAGACGAAATAACCCGTGCGGGTCTGGATTATTATAGCGTGGGCCGTGAGCCGGTGTTGGCAGGCGGGTTATGAGAGGTGGCAGCGCTCATTATTTTGATGAAACTATTCTTCGTGAATACGATGTCCGGGGTATCGTTGGCGATACGCTGTCTGTGGCCGACGCCTACGCCATCGGGCGCGCCTTTGCGACCGTAATTTCTGATGAGGGAGGGACGGCTGTCTGCGTTGGTTATGATGGCCGATTAAGCTCGCCTGAAATGGAGCAATCATTAGTGAAAGGACTTAATGATAGTGGGGTCGATGTGGCCCGTATAGGTATAGGTCCCACACCCATGTTGTATTTCGCGGTTAAAGTTCTTGGTGCGGCGGGCGGTATCATGGTTTCGGGGTCGCATAATCCACCCGAATACAATGGTTTCAAAATAATGCGGGAAACCACGCCATTTTACGGTGAAGATATTCAAAATCTAAAAACAATTTCAGCGACAGCCAATTACGTTTCTGGTTCGGGCAGCGACTACACAGTGCCGGTGTTTGATCGTTACGTTAAGCGTATTGCACAGGATTTCAGAAGCGGCAGGACACTGAAAGTTGCATGGGATGCCGGCAATGGGGCTGCTGGAGACGCCATGGTGCGTTTGGCCCAAATTCTGCCTGGAGAGCATATACTGCTTAACGAAAAGATAGATGGTACGTTTCCTGCACATCACCCAGACCCGACCGTTGCCGAAAACCTTTCTCAACTGCGTGATGTGGTTCTCAAATCTGGGTGTGATCTCGGGATTGCCTTCGACGGAGATGGCGATCGAATTGGCGTGATCGACAATGATGGCGAAATCCTGTGGGGAGACCAGCTGATGGTAATTTGGGCCAAGGACGTGCTCGTTGGTAATCCAGGTGCGACCATTATTGCAGACGTTAAAGCTAGTCAGATTTTGTTTGACCAGATAACCAGTATGGGTGGAAACCCAATCATGTGGCGGACTGGGCATTCTCTTATCAAAGCTAAGATGATGGAAACTGGCGCTCTCTTGGCCGGTGAAATGAGTGGTCACATCTTTTTTGCCGATAAATATTTTGGTTATGACGACGCGCTATATGCTGCAGTGCGGCTACTGAGTTGCTTGACCCAGTGTACTGAGACGCTCTCGGGTCTTCGGAAAAGGCTACCGCATGTGGTTAACACACCGGAACTCCGATTCGCATGTCCGGAAGAGCGCAAATTTGAGATTGTTGACGAGGTGAGTGCTAGACTTTCTGCCGTGGGAGCTGAAGTAGTGGAGATTGATGGGGTAAGGGTGAAGACCGATGATGGCTGGTGGTTGCTTAGATCTTCGAACACTCAGAACGCCGTAGTTGCTAGATGCGAAGGGACAACTCTTGAAGGGTTGACGAGACTTAAGGAAGCCCTCGTTAAACAAGTGCGCGCGAGTGGTCTAGAGCCGCCGATATTCTGAACGGAGCCGCGAAGTACGGCAATTCAGAAATTAAACATACTTTCGATTGATGTCTGGTGGTCAAGCTGATGGTAATCCTTGGAAACTCCTCAACGTGGATTTATCGCTTAGGTTTAAGACTTGAGTTTCACCTGAACGACCATGCAATCGATTTTGCGCCGTTTAAGCGCTCGACATGAGTTGCGGGCTTTGGACTTGGTGCGAACCAACAGTCGGGCCTTATATATTTTTAGGCCATGGCGCATTTTGCTGCGCTGACGCACGATTTGAACTTCCTTACCAATGAGGCTGGGAACTGCCTTTGCGGCGCGAGTAACTGCACGACGCGCGGGTGCATAACGAGTATATGCTCCAACTTGAATTGCCCATCCGCGAAAATAGCCGGACCGTAAGGTGCGGGACGGCCTGTGGATAGCCGCAGCTCTATTTTTGGCCCGGTGGTTGGATTTTTGAAAAGTCCCACGTGTCAAAGTCTGTTTGCGTTTTGGATGTCTGTTTGTCGATGCTAAGGCTTTTGTTGTTTTGGCAGAAACAACTCCAGCATCTAGAGCGGTAAATCCGCGATTGAGTAGTCGGGCCGTATGACGATCGCGGGATTGCGACGTTTTGCCGCCAAACACCACGGCGATCACCCTAACCCCAGATCGCTGGGCAGATGCTACAAGATTAAATCCTGAAGCACGGGTGTAGCCGGTCTTAATTCCATCCATACCCTTGTAACGTGACATTAGCTTGTTGTGTGAACGGTGTCGCCTTCCTTCAAATGTGAACGTTTGACGTGCAAAATAGTGGTACAAGTCACCGTGCATATAGAGTAACGCACGGGCAAGAATTGCCATATCTTCGGCAGTGCTCAGCTGTCTCCGGTTAGGTAGGCCCGACGCATTTTTGAATGTGGTGTTTTTCATGCCCAGTGCTCTAGCGCGCTTGGTCATTATCTTGGCAAACTTGCGTTCAGTCCCCCCAATTGCTTCGGCAATCACGGTGGCAACATCGTTTGCAGACTTGGTGACTAGTGCATTGATCGCATTTTCGACCGTTATCGTCTGCCCGCGGCGAAGTCCTAGCCTCGAGGGGGAACGGCTCTGAGCTATCCGTGACACAGGTAATTTTTGGTCAAAACGCAGGGATTTATTTTTTAATGCGTCAAATGTGATGAAAACTGTCATCATCTTTGTTAATGACGCAGGATAGTTTTTAGTTCGAGCGTTGATCGAATGGAGGACTCGGGCGGATTTTGCCTCGATGACAATCGAGGCGTACTTACCCGACGCGGTGCTCAGAAATGCGCAAAACGTACCACTCACAATAAAAAGGGCTGCCAGCAACCGAAACAAATTTATTACCGTTTCCTTTCGGTTAAAACTTCTTTATCCAGCTGCCCCGACCGGTTTCAATCTATACAAAATAAAAACCGGTAGCTATAGAATATTGGGTGTCCCGTTGCATTGACGGATGGGTATCATACCCCCATATAAAATCCAACCTACTCAATGGAGAGACTCGTGTCTAATATGAACTACAAGTTCTATAAATAGGTCCTCCGCTTGTGGGGGTCAGCGGTCCGGATTTGCAAATAGATGGTGCTTTGATTCGCGACCATCAATCCAATATTGTGGGAGCTATGACAGATCAGTTGAAAAGTTATCCGGAACTTCATTTGTTGGTTGTCCGAATGGATGACAAGGACGATGGCCCCCCTGTTGGAAACGACCGCCGCGGGGACAATGATATCGGGGTGGTTGTCCAGACCAAACCGAAGACAAAAAAACCTGCAATGTATAAGGTCATCATGCTGAATGATGACTATACACCGATGGAGTTCGTAATTTTGGTGCTGGAGCGCTTTTTTAACAAGGGGGAGCAGGCCGCGACGCGCATCATGCTGCATGTTCACCAAAAAGGCGTTGGCGTATGTGGGGTCTTTACTTACGAAGTTGCCGAAACAAAAGTTCAGCAGGTCATGGATCTTGCCCAACAACATCAGCACCCACTGCAATGTACTCTCGAAAAGGCTTGACTGAATGCTTTCATCTAATCTTGAAAAAAGCCTGCATCGCGCCTTATCGTACGCGAGCGACCGCAAGCAGGAATATGCAACCCTTGAACACTTGCTTTTAGCGCTCACCGAGGATCAAGACGCAATCGCTGTGCTTAAGGCCTGCGGCGTCGACATCGGGAAGCTCAGTGACGAATTGAAGAGATATCTGGATGATGAGCTTTCTAACCTCATAGTAGAAGATCAGGAAGATCCCAAACCAACGGCTAGCTTTCAGCGGGTTGTGCAGCGTGCCGCCATTCACGTTCAGTCATCGGGGCGTCAGGAAGTAACCGGGGCGAACGTGCTTGTGGCCATGTTCTCCGAACGTGAAAGTCATGCAGTTTATTATCTTCAAGAACAGGATATGTCCCGTTTTGATGCAGTGAACTATATCAGTCACGGAATTGCTAAAGTGCCGGGACGTTCCGAAAATAGACCCGCCGATGGCGTTGGCAACGAAACCACAGATGGAGAACAGACCAATAAGGCTGTGGGAGAGGCATTAGATACCTATTGTGTGAACCTTAATCAAAAGGCAGCCGACGGGAATATTGACCCTTTGATCGGGCGTGGGGCAGAGATCGAACGTACGATCCAGGTTCTGTGTCGCCGTACAAAAAACAACCCATTGTATGTGGGTGATTCTGGTGTGGGTAAGACTGCAATTGCAGAAGGGTTGGCAAAGCGGATACAGGAAAGTGATGTGCCGGATGTGTTGGTGAGTGCGACAATTTTTGCACTCGATATGGGAGCGTTGTTGGCAGGAACGCGCTATCGAGGGGACTTTGAAGAACGTCTGAAGGCCGTTGTAACCGAGTTGGAGAACTACGAAGGAGCTGTTCTGTTTATCGATGAAATTCACACCGTTATAGGTGCGGGCGCAACAAGTGGGGGATCGATGGACGCTTCGAATTTACTTAAGCCAGCACTCCAGGGCGGCACGCTTAAGTGCATTGGTTCAACTACTTACAAGGAGTATCGGTCTTATTTTGAAAAGGACCGGGCGCTTGCACGCCGTTTCCAAAAGATTGATGTGCCAGAGCCGAGTGTTGAGGATGCGATAAAAATCCTGCGAGGTCTTAAGCCCTATTATGAAAAGTATCACCGAGTACGTTACACAGCTGCTGCTATCAGGACAGCGGTGGAACTGGCGGCAAAATACATTAACGATCGAAAACTCCCCGATAAAGCAATCGACGTGATTGATGAGGTAGGAGCAGCGCAGAAGATTTTACCGGAAAGCCGGCGAAAAAAGTTAATTACGGTGAAAGATGTTGAGAGTGTAGTGGCAAAAATAGCTCGCATCCCGCCGAAAAGTGTGTCGAGGTCAGATAAAGACTCGCTTCAAAATTTAGATCGCGACCTCAAGAGGGTTGTATTTGGCCAGAACCGGGCTATCGAAGAGCTTGCGTCATCGATAAAGCTTTCACGCGCTGGGTTGCGTGAACCTGACAAACCAATAGGCTCTTATCTGTTCTCTGGGCCAACGGGGGTGGGGAAAACCGAGGTTGCGCGCCAGCTGGCCCATACCATGGGTATCGAGCTGACCCGTTTTGACATGTCCGAATATATGGAACGTCACTCCGTGTCGCGCCTAATTGGTGCGCCGCCAGGGTATGTTGGCTTCGATCAGGGTGGTCTTCTGACAGATGCAATCGATCAGAACCCATATTCCGTCCTTCTCCTTGATGAAATTGAAAAGGCTCACCCGGATGTGTTCAATATACTACTGCAAATCATGGACCATGGTAGACTGACAGACCACAACGGAAAGAGTGTTGATTTCCGAAATGTAATTTTGATCATGACCACAAACGCGGGCGCTGCAGATATGGCTAAACCGGCTATTGGGTTCGAGCGTAGTGTCCGTGTTGGCGAGGATGAGGAAGCGATTAAACGCATGTTTACGCCTGAATTTCGTAACCGCCTTGATGCGACCATAGGGTTTGCCAGCCTTCCGCAGGAAGTAGTGTTGCGGGTGGTCGATAAATTCATAATGCAGCTTGAAGCTCAACTTGAAGATCGCAACGTGACGTTTGAACTTACTGCTGCCGCGCGAAACTGGCTTTGTCGAAAAGGATACGACGAGGCCTATGGTGCTCGCCCGCTCGCCCGAGTAATTCAGGATTCTATAAAGAAACCGCTTGCTGATGAAATTCTGTTTGGCAAATTGTCTAAAGGCGGGGTGGTATTGGTCGATATTAAAAAAGATGAAGACAAACTCGCGTTCGTGACGCAGGCCGCTCCTCCGAAACGTGGACGAGGAAAAGATCCGGACAGTGATGTTGACCCCGGCGACGACCGGATTGAAGAGTTGGTAGAATAGGTTATCGGAGCAGGGAATATTCGAAGGGTTTATACATCAAATAGCCTCATTGGGCATTTAAATCGACAAAAATCGCTCCAGTATTCTAAGTGCCGGTGGGGGCCTTATATTGATTTCTGTTAACGCCATGCGAACCCTAACCAGGGTTGAACCAGCGGGGGCCAAAACCAACGCCTTGATTTTGGCCGGACAGTGGGATATGGCCGATAGCCCGGGTTTGGGTGCTAAAACGGCTAGACCATGGATTTTAGATTCTATTATTTTGTTACGGATTTAATCCAGAAGCCCTACCCCCAAGCTCCTCAGCGAACGCCAATCAAACATTTTCTGCATTATTTTTGAAGGTCGGTAAAGCCGTTATTGTAACTCAGAGTCTTCAGTACAGTTGTTGAACATATCCGCGACCTTCGTCAGGGCAATTCCCCGATTTTGTTTTTGAAGGGCGATAACGTGCCAAGTGAGCCCATTTCATGCTCGACGCCATGGCGCTCTTGTTCGATGAATTTGGCGACGGCATGTCGGAAACCCGTATCGCGAATCCAGTGAGAACTGTACGTTGGTGTTGGCAAATAACCGCGGCTAATTTTATGCGGTCCCTGAGCGCCTGCCTCCACGGTAGACAACCCGTTCTCAATCGCAAATTCAATACCGCGATAGAAGCAGGCCTCGAAATAGAGCATTCTAAATCTTTCATTGCAGCCCCAATTCCGGCCCCATAGGGTATCGGAGCTTCGAAGGTTCAACGCACCCGCAACATAATCACCAGAATAACTCGCTAATACCAAAACAACCCTATCTGCCATGCGTTCGCATAATAACTGGAAAAATTCAGAATTAAGATAGGCATGTGCCCATTTACGGTCCACGGTATTGAGGTAGAATTGGTAGAACGACTTCATATGTCGACTTTTCAGCGCGGCCCCTGTCAGGGTTTCGATTTTCACTTCTGCGTTTGCCGCGGCGCGCTCCTTTCGAATCATTTTCCGTTTCCGAGAATTTAGGGTGTCAAGGAAATCATTAAATGTTCCGTATCCCATATTACGCCAGTGGAACTGCTGACCTTGGCGCTTTATCAGCCCCATCTCGCTAAGATCGTTCCATTCCCCTTCCGTTGGAAAGGTAATATGTAGCGAAGAAACCCCATGTTGTTTTGCAAGCTCTAAAAGGCCGGCGGTAAGCTTGTGGCGGGTTTGCTGTATGTCTTCACCGCCCCGGACTAGAAGTCGAGGGCCGGTTACTGGTGAAAAAGGAACAGAAACCTGCAGTTTCGGGTAATATTGTCCGCCAGCGCGTTCATAAGCATCAGCCCAACCCCAGTCGAATACATACTCGCCATGTGAATGGTTTTTCAGATAACATGGTACACAGCCTACAAGTCCCTTGTTATCTTCAATAACGATGTGCTGCGGCAACCAACCTGTCTCGCTGCTCACTGTCCCGGAATCTTCTAAAATTTTTAAAAATGTGTGCGAAACAAAGGGATTCTCTGATCCCGCACATGCATCCCAGTGTGTCTGCGAAACCTCGTGCAGGGAGGAGATAACCTTTACGGTGACTGTGTCGCCGCCATCAGGCATCTTTATTTGCGATCTCCAAAATTGCGTCGACCTCGATTGCGGCACCGCTCGGGAGGGACGCTACGGCTAACGCGAAACGTGAATGGCTTCCCGCCTCCTGGCCCATCACATCAATCAGCAAAGCAGATGCACCGTTAATGATAGATGGTGGTACCGTGAATTTTGGCAAAGCGTTGACAATGCCACCCAGCTTAATTGCCTTCGCTTGGTCCATATAGCCCCCAACAGCTACCTGTAATTGTGCTAGAAAATATAGCCCGCACAACCGAGCTGCCGCGTACCCGTTTTCGATTGGAATACTCTCCTCAACTTTACCTATCCCGTTCTCATTACTAGTGAGGAAAAACTGACCTGAAATGTAGTTTTGATTTGCAGGTCGTTGAAATGGAACGAAGTTAGCTGACGGAGAAGGCGCGTTTGGAAGAGTGATTCCAAGTTCCCATAACCTCCGCTGGATACGAACAGTCATTCTGTCTTCCCCATCATTTGAAGCAGCCTAACGTTCCGTCCGCGGTCGATCCAGTCATAAAATTAAACATGTAAATTCAATATGTTAATTAGAATTAATTTAGTGTTTCTATAGGCGTAATTTCTGCGTAATATCACGTGGGAATTACGGATTTGAAACAGGCTGGGATAGTCAATTTTCATATTCGGTCCCCGGGGAGGAACCTCAAGAAGAGGCAGAAATGACGCTAGGGACCAAACTATTTACTATGTTTTGTGGCGAGCAGGTGGGGGCAGACTCTCAGGGGAACTGCTACTACCGAAACAAGCGAAGATCCAAAAGCGGCCGCGAAATTCGGTGGATTTCGTATGATGGTAAAGTAGAGGCCTCCCGGATACCGCCTGCTTGGCATTCTTGGCTGCACCATACTACGGACAAGCTACCAGCCGACGATATTACGCGACTATGGGATTGGCAAAAAGAACATCTGCCAAATAGGACGGGTACTGAGAATTCCTACCGTCCGCCGGGGCATATTTTGAAGGGTGGCGAGCGCGTCTCTTCCACCGGAGATTACGAGCCTTGGCAGCCGACCTAAGACCGGTGTACCGTCAGCGACCACATGCGAGCTGGGGGGGTGGCGGATGCGCAAAAACCTGATCGAAACGGTTATGGGTGCGGTTGTACTAATCGTTGCGGCGCTCTTCGTCGCATTTGCATATAGCAAAGCCGACGTCGCAGCGGTTGAGGGCTATCGAATTCGAGCCAATTTCGACCGTGTAGATGGGGTGTTGGCGGGCACGGATGTTCGTATGAGCGGTGTCAGGATCGGATCTGTGACCTCTTCAAATCTGGATCCGAAAACCTATCTAGCAAATGTGTCAATGAATATTCGCTCCGACGTGCAAATTCCTGTTGACACATCTATAGCTGTGTCTTCGGACGGGCTTCTGGGTGACAAATTTCTTAACCTGTCGCCCGGTGGATCCGACGAAATGCTGTTACCTGGTGGTGAAATCCTTGCGACGCAGGGCTCGATTGATTTAATGGGTCTTGTGGGACAGTTGATATTTAGCCAAAGTAAAAACGCTAGCGAAAAGGTTAGATGATACACGGTTAAATGTGGCGAATTGCTAACGCTCTGACAACTGGTGTCGCTGCAGTTATCACATGCAGCTTCACTTCCCCGTGTGCCACTCAGCAAAATCTTGACTGGCAGGCCGCCGTTCTACAGGGGCTCGACAAGATTACGGCTCGAGTATCGACGTTCAATGCGCCCGTTGGGGTCGGGGTTCGTTTCGGCACACTGCACATAATGGTAAAGCGGTGCCACAAACGACCACCGGAGGAAACACCGGAAACGACAGCCTACATCAAAATAAGCGAGCGACGAATTGGCTCGCCTCCGAAATTACTTTTTTCTGGATGGATATTCTCATCAAGCCCTGCTGTCTCTGGAATGGAACACCCCGTTTATGACGTTTGGATAGTAGACTGCAAGAAGGCGTCAAGCTCTGGCTGAGATAAATCAGTTTCAAATATGGCCGTTGTATCAAGAGCCGATGATAGCATTTGGCGATATCCAACCCTTGGAAGTTCCACAATACCGAACTGGGCCAAATGATCGGTTACAAACTGGGTGTCGAGAAGTAGAAAGCCACTTCTTTTAAGGCGTGCGACTAAGTGGACAAGCGCTATCTTACTGGTATCAGTTTCTGTGCTGAACATACTTTCACCAAAGAATGCGGCGCCAAGAGCTACACCGTATAGCCCTCCAACAAGTTTTTCGTTGCGCCATACCTCGACGCAATGTGCTCGGCGCATATGATGAAGATCTGTATAAAGTGAGATAATTTCCGCGTTAATCCAACTTTCGGATCGACCATTAACAGGTGCAGCGCAGCTCCGGATAACATTACCAAACGCAGTATTGCAGCGAATATCAAAGTCCTTGGAACGAATCGTACGGCGCAGACGGCGGGGAATGTGAAATTTCTCCAATGGCAAAATTCCGCGCTTTTCTGGGTCTATCCAGTAAAGTGTAGGGTCTTTCCGGTGCTCCGCCATCGGAAATAAACCGACAGCGTATGCACGCAAAATCATCTCCGGCGTCAGTTTGGTTATAGTATCCGATGCCATCCCCAATTATAATTCTGCCGCTTCTTCCGCAACGAAGCGTTCTAACCAGTGGATATCATATTCACCGTTTATGAATTCTGTATTTTCGATGATTTTCGCGTGTAACGGAATGGTCGTTTCAACACCACCGATAACGTATTCTTCTAGAGATCGACGTAATCGCATTAGGCATTCGTTTCGATTACGCCCGTGAACGATTAATTTTGAGACCAAGCTGTCATAATACGGCGGAATTACATATCCAGAATAGAGACCTGAATCAACACGCACCGACAGACCCCCGGGTGGGTGATAGTCAGTAATCTTACCAGGTGAAGGGGCAAACGTTTGCGGATTTTCTGCAGCAATCCGGCATTCGATCGCATGTCCCTCGAACCTGACATCTTCCTGACCGAAGGATAGCGGTAATCCGGCGGCGACACGAATTTGTTCGCGGACCATGTCAATACCTGTAATCATTTCGGTGACGGGGTGTTCCACCTGCAATCTGGTATTCATTTCGATAAAGTAGAAATCGTTGTCATAGTATAAAAATTCTATTGTACCGGCATTTTTATAGCCCATGCGCCGCACGGCAGCTGCCGCTACTTCTCCGATGTTGTCGCGTTGACTTTCATTCAACACCGGGGAAAGAGCTTCTTCGAGAACCTTCTGATGACGACGTTGGAGAGAGCAGTCCCGCTCACCCAAATGAACTGCTCCACCTTGCCCGTCCGCAAAAACCTGAACTTCGATATGTCTCGGGTTTTCAAGAAATTTTTCGATGTAAACTGTGTCGTTACGAAAACTGGCTTTGGCTTCAGTGCGAGCCATTGTATAGGCGGCCTCTATATCGTCGGAGTGATCTACCACCTGCATTCCTCGACCGCCCCCCCCACCTGCAGCCTTTATCAGGACTGGATAACCTATTTGTTCTGCGATTTTTCGCGCACTGTCGGCGGATTCAATGGCGCCGTCGGATCCGGGAACGACGGGTACCCCGTTCTCCCGCACAGATTGTTTGGCCGCAACTTTGTCGCCCATTAGCGCTATGTGTTCCGGGGTTGGCCCTATGAAGGTAAACCCGTGCTCTTCAAGAATTGATGCGAAGCTAGGATCCTCGGACAAAAACCCGTATCCCGGGTGCACTGCATCTGCCCCGACGATCGTAGCTGCTGATACAATGGCAGGAATGTTTAAATAGCTGTCTTGAGCAGCCGGCGGCCCAAGGCAAATGCTTTCGTCGGCTAAGCGAACGTGCATGGCGTCTGAATCGGCGGTTGAATGAACAGCGACGGTTGCTATTCCCATCTCTCTACAAGCACGATGCACTCGAAGCGCAATTTCACCGCGGTTGGCTATTAATACTTTTTCAAACATCAATTCGATCGACCAAACCCGATAAACCCATTATTCTATTAACAACAGGTCTTCGCCGAACTCCACGGGCGTTGAATCCTCGACGAAAATTTTTACGACTTTTCCTGATGTTGTAGCACGGACTGGATTGTAGGTTTTCATTGCCTCTATCAGCATTACCGTTTGGCCTTCCGTTATGGAGTCACCAAGTTTTACGAAGGGGTCCGCGCCGGGTTCTGGCGAAACGAAAATTGTCCCAACCATTGGTGAGGTAATAGCCCTGCCAATGCTCTGTTCTGAATACTGCACGTCGCTGGCTGGGAGTGGGGCAGTGGCGGAAGACTCGGGTGCCGCTTGCTTCGACAGTGTACCAATGGTTGCCATTGAACTCGTTTGCCGTCCGACACGAATTCGGCGGCCATTACTTTCGAATTCGATTTCTGATAAACCAGTCTCATTCAAAAGATCAGAGAGCATGCGAACTAGGTCGGGATCAATGTCTAGTTTGTTCGCCATCACACGCCTTTCTCTGGTGATATTAACCCGACCATCGCGTCTATCGCCAAGAGATATCCCCGTGCGCCAAAGCCTGAAATTATACCCGTTGCTCCCGCTGAAATATATGAATGCTGACGGAAACTCTCTCGTTTAAAAATGTTGGAAATGTGAATCTCCACAATTGGAAGTCCGGTGACGGCCAGTGCGTCTAAAATTGCGATCGACGTGTGGGTAAACGCAGCGGGGTTAATTACGATGCCACCTGCTGTGTCGCGTGCACCATGAATCCAGTCTATTATCTCTGCTTCACTATTACTTTGGCGAAAATCAATATTAACCCCAAGCGTTGCTGCGTGTTGGACACAGGACGCTTGGATTTCTTCAAGGCTTTTATGGCCGTAAATTTCCGGTTCGCGAACCCCAAGCATGTTCAGGTTCGGACCATTAATTATAATTATGCGGAGTGTAGCAGACAAATCCATACTCTGTTGAAATTCCGTCAAGCCATAAAGCCTTACCCTATGAAGAGTCTATAGGGCAATGGGTCAAAATCCATTATATACAGCGCACTTTAGCAACATGATTCGCCACTTAGTGTTTCTGGGCTAATTTTCTTTTTGCCTTGACGAAGCCGGCGGACTAAAAACCTGCGGCCATGACCGAGAAGATTCAAAAATTTTTAGCAGACAAATGTCCGGATACACCCTGTCTGGTGGTAGACCTTGATGTGATATCATCAAATTATCGCATGCTTCAGCGTGCTTTACCAAATGCTGAAATATTTTATGCGGTAAAGGCGAACCCAGCTAAACATATTCTGACAAAACTTGCAGTGCTTGGCTCGAATTTTGATGCAGCAAGTATTAATGAGATTGAGTTTTGTCTGGAAACCGGGGTGTCTCCACGTCGGATCGCTTTCGGAAACACTATAAAAAAATCGCGAGACATAGCGAGAGCATTCAATCAGGGCATAGACCTATTTGCATTTGACAGCCGTGGTGAGCTATCCAAATTGCAGACTGAGGCTCCCGGGGCGGGGGTTTACTGCCGTATTTACATGGATAGTGGCGGTGCTGATTGGCCATTGTCACGAAAGTTTGGGTGTGACCCGAAATTTGCTGTCGACTTGCTAAGAGAAGCCGCGGGTACAGGACTTAACGCGGCTGGTCTTTCGTTCCATGTTGGGTCGCAACAGCGTTATCCTATTCAATGGGAATTGGCGATAAATACAACAGCCATTGTATATAGAGAACTTTGCGAGCACGGGATCAAACTCGAATTTATAAATATCGGAGGCGGTTTTCCTGCAAGTTATCGACAGTCAATCGAAACGATGCATTCTTATGGTCAAACCATTCAAAATGCGATCGACCGTAATTTCGGTAACTGTCCACCGCGGATAATAATGGAACCGGGTAGAGGCATCGCTGGCGATGCCGGAATTATTCAAACCGAAGTAGTGTTGATTGCTGAAAAATCTCGTGAAATCTCGAGACGTTGGGTTTTTCTCGACGTCGGCAAATTCGGTGGCCTGCCCGAGACGTTCGAAGAATCAATCCAATATCGAATAAGGACACCTCGAGATGGTGAGCCAACCGGCCCTGTTGTTTTAGCAGGCCCCACTTGTGACGAAGTCGATGTGCTTTATGAAAAGTCAGGATATTGTCTTCCTCTGACACTGGCAGTTGGCGATAAAATAGAAATTCTAAGTGCCGGCGCATATACAGCATCTTACGCTTCTGTCGGCTTTAATGGGTTTCCGCCTTTAAAGGAATACTATATTTGACGTCAAATGAAGATGGGATCACCGCTGCTCCGGTACTTACATTTTGCTATACATTATAGGAGGATCCGATGAAGCTTTATGGGTTTTCGCGGTCGTCTGCCGCGTTTCGTGTTCGCATTGCACTCAATCTAAAAGAAATCCTTTACGAAGATGTTAGTGTGAGCCTTCCGGACGGTGACCAATTCGCTGATGATTACAGGGTTGTCAATCCTCAGGCACGCGTTCCGACCTTAGTCGATGGTGATCGCGTTCTATATCAGTCGATGGCAATTCTTGAATACCTTGATGAAACGAATCCGCTACCGTCCCTTTTACCATCTGACCCATCCGAACGGGCGCGAGTCAGAGGGCTTGCTAATATAATCGCCTGCGATATCCATCCCTTAAATAACCTTGCCGTTCTAAAGTTTTTGTCAAAGGAAATGGGAAAAAACGATAGTGCTATCAACGTTGATTGGTACCAGCACTGGGTACACGAGGGATTCAACGCCCTCGAAACCCATCTAGTTAAAGATTCAGATACCGGTATTTTTGGGCAGGGAGATACACCCGGATTAATAGATGTTTGCATTGTGCCTCAGGTGTTCAATGCGCAGCGTTATAAGTGTGATCTATCTCCGTATCCCGTCCTAATGCGCATTTTTGAAGCATGCATGAAACTGAATGCATTTGATCGGGCGCAACCATCAAGACAGCCGTCCTAGCGAGGAATTTATTTGCCTTTGTTATTGGCCCGCACTTCCTTAACAATCGCGCGCAGAGATTCCAGATTAAGCCCACCGCGGATCACCTTATCGCCAATAACAAAAGCGGGAGTACCGTTCAGCTTTAGCTTCTCGGCGACAGTGTAGTTTTGGCGAATAATTTTGTCGATTTTTGGATTGTTCATTTCCCGTTTGAGTTGGCGGGTATTTATACCTACTGATTTCGCCTTTGCCATGATTGCTGATTCTGACAGGCCCGAAATTTCTGTCATCAAGACATTATGAAATTCGCTATATTTGTTTTGTTGTCGGGATGCGATTGCCGCGCGGGCAGCCCGGACCGAGTCGGGTCCTAATATGGGCCATTCCTTGTAAATCCGTCGTATGCCACGGTCGGTCTTGATCAATTCCTCAACAATTGGGTGGATACGTTTACATACACCGCACCCGTAGTCAAAAAATTCAATAACCGATACATCGCCATTTGGGTTGCCCCCAACCGGCGAGCTTGGGTCGGAATAAATAGCCGTATGGTTTGAGACGAGTACATTTTTTTCAGCCTTGGCTTTTGCCATTCGTTCATTTTCCCTCAATTGAAGCAACGCCTCGGAAACGATTTCCGGGTTTTTCAATATGAAGTTACGAATAATCCCTTCGAGGGCTAATCTTTGATTGGTCGTGAGCGCCTCGTTAATACTGGGTTGAGCATTCGATACTGAAGGCTGCACAACAATAATAAAGGTAATGGTTAGGGCAATAATCGTGCGGCGAAAAATGGGAAAAAATTGTTCCATTTACTAGTATTCCTATATAGCCGGGTGTTGAAGGCGAATCAGAAAAAGTCAGAATCGGAATTTGCCATATCTACATGACATAGTGGGCATGAAGATAGATATTCTTTTACCGGACGGCAGTGTGTAAATCGCTCTGGAGAGTTTTCAAACTTTGAATTTTTTAACGCCTGATTGCCGGCGAACTGCTGTTCGAAATTTCTTGCGCCCGTAGCCAATTGGGTGATTTTTCAGGCAGTAGACGCATTGCTCTTTTGGCCTGACCCCTTGCATCCGAATGGCGTCCAATTAGCGTGTTATATTGGGCGGACATCAAGGCCGAAAGGCCCAACCGATCCCCCCGGCCATATGCGATCGCTGCCAGGCGCCAAGTTAGTGGCATTAACCGATCGAAACGTAAGGCCTGCTCAAGATTTTGAATGGCAGAGTTGATTAAATTGGGTTGATTGAGTTCGATCTGAACGTGAGCGAGCCCCACCCGCAGTAAGGGTTCTGAAGGGCGCAGAGTCACAGCCCGCTCATAAGATCGTAATGCATCAGTGAGTTTGCCATTTTCAAATAGTATCTGACCCTTCAACTCGTGAAAAAATGTATCATTCGGAAGCTCCTTGATCAGTCCATTAATCAACTTGATGGCTTCGACAAATTGGGAATTACGATAAAATGCGATTGCTCGGCCGTAACGCGGACCTATAGCTTGATCTTCTGGCTTGTATAAATACAGGGTCTTGGCCGGCGGGTTTATGAAGCCTCTGAGCTTCGCCAATAGGCGTTTATGTATAGAATTCAAACGTTCGGTTACGGGTGTGTTTGAAAAGGGTGACCCTGCAATATGATTTCTCACGAACGCTATTCGGGAGGAAGTCAGAGGGTGACTGATTAAGTATGGATCTTGACGCGACCTAACAAGTAACTCTTGATTTTGTAGGAGTTCCAGAAATTCAAGAAGCCCTCGGGCTGACATGCGATTATGATCGAGCGTATTAATAGCAGCCTGATCAGCGGCCTGTTCTTGAGAACGTGTATATTTGTGTAGGCTTTTACGCGCTATATCCTGGGCTTTAGCACTTGTTGCTGCGACGACTCTGGCGTCTTTTGCGAGGATCCCCATCGCAACGCCGATAACCCTTCCAATTAAAGCCTGCTTCCTTCTCTGATCAAACGCGCTACTCAGGCGGGCCAAATGCCCACCGGTGATGTGCCCTAATTCGTGAGAAAGCACTCCAATGACCTGACCCGGGTGCGCTGCCGCCATCAGCATACCGGTCGTCAGGAATATTTTTTGTCCGCCGGTAACAAACGCATTAACAGAATCGTCTTTCACGATATGAAAGGTCACATCGCTAGGCTCTAATCCGTTGGCGGTCAAAAGTGGCGAAGCGTAACTTCGGATGGTATGTTCGATTTCCGCGTCTCGGATAGTTGCAGCCTGTGCCGGATTGGATGCCAAAATTAATAGTAGAAATAATATCGCGATGACTGCACCAATGGTTGAAAGAGAGTTAATAGCGTTGCGCACGGGCGATACTTTCTATCGAAGAATTATTAGTAGGTGCACGCCCTCGGTCCGTCAAATCGCCGTTTTGCTGATTATTGGAATGGCCTGTGTTTCTTGCGGCGGGCAGTCGCCGACCAAGGAATGGACCGACAGTAAACAGAAGGCCGTTGGGGGTGTGGTTGCTGACGAGCCAAAGGCCGCCCTTATTGGTTACGATATACTCTCCGCTGGAGGTAATTCGATTGATGCCATCGTCGCAATGTATTTTACTCTTTCGGCGACTTACCCTGGGGCGGCGTCGCTTGGCGGAGGTGGTGTTTGCGTGCTTCATCAGGGAGAAGGTGGAGAGGTGGCCGCGATTGATTTTCAGCCTTCTCTTTATTATTCGGGAGCCAATGCCGCTTTGATCCCGGGCGCCGTTCGTGGAATGTTTGCGCTTCATACACGTTATGGACGCCTTCGATGGGAGAAGCTTTTGCTGCCTGCCGAACGTCTGGCTCGCTTTGGTAACCCGGTCGCTCGTGCAGCCGCCCAAAACCTTGCCAGGTTACCCGCAAGTGAATTTACAGACCCCGATTTGAGACGCATATTTACGAAAGCGGGCAGGCCCTTGACCGAGGGCCAAACCTTACGTCAGGTTTCGCTTGCGGACACCTTGTCCCGAATACGTCTCCATGGTCCCCATGACTTTTATACAGGAGATCTCGCTAAATCCTTGGCGGTGGGGTTGGGACGTGCCGTGGGCTTTAGAGTACCAGTTTCTGCGCTCAAATCCTATCGCCCCAAGTGGTTAAAACCGGAGGTAGCCAATTTTCACCGTGATCAAATTTATTTTCCTGGTGGGCCTGTAGGTCGGCGAGGTGTAGCGCTTTGGCGAACAGCCGGAAAGTTCAAGAAACTCGACGCCGGTGCTACCAACAATGGGGATAGCGTCGGATTTGTTGCTATTGATGCAGATGGGGGCGCGGTCGCATGCGTGGTTAGCTCTAATGGAGTCTTTGGGGCGCGGCGAATGATTGGGGCGACCGGGATTCTGATGGCCGCTTTGCCCGGAGGAAACACGCTTTCGGGCATGCCATTCATCCTAGTCAGTAAGAAGCTATCTGATACAAAGGGGGCGGTGACAGGTGCAGGTGGTTCGAATGCCGTCGTTCGGGCGATCGTTGTGGCGGCCCGTGGTTTGAGAGAGCGTATTAACTTAGAAACAGTATTCAAAACGATGCCATCAGATATGGGTGGGCGTGTAAACCTTATTCGATGCCCAGAAGGCGCTCGGAACAAACTTCTTAAGTGTCGCTATGCGAGTGATCCGGCTGGGTATGGGCTCGCGGCCAGCTCGGCTAATTGATCGTGTCGCTTAAACGTTCTGATCGCGGGCAGGTGCCTCCCTTCATTGTTATGGATGTGATGCGGGATGCGAACCAGCGTGAAAGCGCCGGTGAGGATGTCTTGCATTTAGAGGTAGGGCAACCGTCTACAGCAGCGCCTGCTGGGGTGATTACGGCTGCGCAAGGCGTACTAGAGACCGACCGCCTAGGATACACCGATGCGCTCGGAATTCCGTTGCTACGCCGCCGGATAGCTCAATATTACCTAGACACACACGGTATCAATCTGCATGAGGAACGAGTTGTTGTAACCACTGGTTCGTCTGGTGGATTTATGTTGGCATTTCTATCCGCCTTTGATGCAGGAGATAGGGTGGCACTTGTCAGTCCAGGCTATCCTGCCTATCGGAATATTTTATCAGCGTTGGACATTGAGGCTGTAACCATTTCGGCTACGGTTGAAGACCGCTATCAGCCCACTCTCGCTTCACTACAGGGTATAGAAGGCGACATTGATGGTTTGATAGTAGCGAGCCCGGCAAATCCAACTGGCACGATGTTGTCTGCCCGGGAAATGCGCTCTATCGCGTTGTATTGTGACCAGCACGGCATTCGTCTGATCTCCGATGAAATTTATCATGGGATCACATATACCATGGCTGGGGCGAGCGCGTTGTCCTTCACCGATAACGCGTTTGTTGTAAACAGTTTTTCGAAATACTATTCGATGACCGGCTGGCGGGTTGGTTGGATTGTGGTCCCTGAAGCCTTGCACCGGTCGGTAGAGTGTTTGGCTCAAAATATTTTCATATCGGTACCCGCTCTGTCGCAACATGCCGCGTGTACAGCATTTGACTGCGACACGGAGCTCAATGCCAATGTCGCGCGCTATGCAGA
Organism: Pseudomonadota bacterium; assembly: GCA_036136335.1. Lineage (GTDB taxonomy): Bacteria > Pseudomonadota > Alphaproteobacteria > MPNO01 > UBA830 > JAYZQT01. The sequence continues at coordinate 26,876 of JAYZQT010000046.1, read as the reverse complement.
AAACCGCGAGTTGCTGTTGTCGGAGTTACCGCAAGCGGGATTGGACCGTTTATCACCGGCCGATGGCGCATTCTACCTTTATGCGGACATCGGACATTTGACAAACGATAGTGAAAAATTTTGTCGTCGCCTTCTTGCTGAAACCGGTATCGCTATTGCGCCTGGCACTGATTTTGATCGCGACCGCGGCCACACTACCGCCAGGATATCATTCGCTGGCGACAACAAAACAATGGCGGAAGCTGCGTTAAGGTTGCGCCAGTGGGTGTTGAAAATACATCGCAATCGATAATATCAATTCGGTTACTTTTGCCACCAACCTCTGCGTTTTGGTCGGTCGTCGGAAATATCCGCAATATCGGCTACCGACTGAACAATCGTTTCATCGAGTGTATTGGCAGGTCCATCGGGATTTTTTTTGTCCACAGCGTTGTTGTTACTATCGGCGGTAGGCGCGGTCTCACGTTCTTCAACCCTAGGTGATATGTCCTGGTATGGTAACGGGCTATTTCCGGGAGAGGATTCAGTGTCTACGTTCACTCGCCCGACGTCCGTACTAGCCGGGTTGCTTGCGGGTTTGGGTTCATTTTCTGTGACACCTTTTTCTTGGACTAAGGTCTCCGATTTTTCTTCGGCCGTTTCTCGGTTGCGCCGCCTTCCACCCCTTCTTCCCCGACGTCGCCGACGTTGTCCGTTGGTTTCGGCGTTGGTTTCTTCGGATTGCTCCTGTGCCGTCAATTCCTTTTCCGGCTCCTTTTTGTCATTGTCCACTGACATGTCCACAACTTCATTATCCGAATGCTGGTCATCCTTCGGTGTTTGTCGTCGGCCGCGCCTGCGTCTTCGTTTGGGTTTGTTTTCCTCATCACGAGTGGTGTTAATTTCCGCGCCCACCAGGCCTGAATCTCCCTCATTTCTCGCAACTGGTTGGGGTGGTGGCCCTGAGGGAGATGAGGGCGCTGCCTTTCCTTTTGCTCGTTCGATTTCGATATCCGGCGGGATAACTGTATTGTCTCCTTCAAGGGTCACCTGGAATCCGTACCGCTGTTCCAATATTACCAAGGTGGCGCGTTTTTGGTTGAGGATGTAAAGGGCAACGGCACTTGGCACCTTTACTTTGATTTCGCTGGTACGTAGGCGGATACCTTCTTCTTCGATAGCACGTAGTACCCGCATCGCCATCGATTCGGTGGACAAGATATTGCCGGTACCTCGGCAATGTGGGCAAATCTGTGAGCTGGTTTCCAATAAACTTGGGCGCAATCGCTGGCGTGACATCTCTAAAAGGCCAAAGTTGCTAATGCGACCGATCTGGAGTCTAGCCCTATCTGATTTCATTGCGTCCTTTAGACGGCGTTCTACCTTGCGGACATTCCTGTTGTCCTCCATGTCGATAAAGTCAATAACTATCAGGCCAGCCAAGTCGCGCAACCTCAGCTGACGAGCAACTTCTTCCGCAGCCTCTATATTGGTTTTCAAAGCTGTTTCTTCAATGTTTCGCTCGCGTGTTGATTTTCCGGAGTTTACATCGATCGCAACAAGTGCTTCGGTGGGATTAATAACGATATAACCACCGGATTTAAGAGCGACCTCTGCGTTGTGCATTGCGTCGAGTTGTTGCTCGATTTGAAAACGTTGAAAGAGCGGGATGGTATCGTCGCGGTATTGTTGAACACGCTTTGCGTGGCTAGGCATCATTAGCCGCATGAAACGTTTAGCATTTTGATACGTTTCGAGACCATCTACCTGAATTTCGTCAATGTCTTTGCTGTATACGTCCCGTATCGCTCGCTTAATGATGTCGCCTTCCTCGTAAACGATTTCTGGAGCCGTTGACTGCAAAGTTTTTTCACGCACTTCGTCCCATGCACGAATCAAATATTCGAAATCCCGCTTTATCTCCGCTTTGCTTCGTTCTAGGCCAGCCGTTCGAATTATGACTCCCATCCCTTGGGGAATATCCAGAGCATTTAGTGTTTCGCGCAGTTTACGGCGTTCTTTGGAGCCCGTGATTTTTCGTGAAATACCTCCGCCACGGGAAGAGTTCGGCATTAGAACACAATATCTTCCGGCTAAAGAAATATAGGTTGTCAGCGCTGCTCCCTTGTTGCCCCGCTCCTCTTTCACAACTTGCACAAGAAGTATTTGTCGCCGCTTGATAACCTCTTGGATTTTGTATCTGCGCATACCACGTGTGCGTCTTGGAGAAGCATTTTCCGCGACTTCTAGTGCCTCCTCAACGTCAGGGTCTGCAGCCACCGGATTGGGATCGGCCTCTTCACCTTCTCTTTTGTCCGCTTCATCCCCCGAGGACAAATCGAAAACGTTGTTTTCGCCCGGGGTGTCATTGTCATTCTCAACTTCTTCATTTTCGTCGCCATCGGGTGTGTTTGCAGAGGCTTCTTCAGGTTTGGTTTCAGCGTTTGGGGAAGTTGATTTCTTTCGCGTTATTTTTTCTTCCGAGCCTTCTTCGAGGTGTTCGTTATTTGTATTGGCGTCCAGTTTGTGATCATCGCCATCGCCTAAATCTCCGCCGATATCTTCGAGGTGTTCGCGTGCGGCACGAGCTTTTAGTTCCAGTGCTTCCTGTTCTTGGATCAACGCCTGGCGGTCCTCTATCGGTATTTGGTAGTAATCTGGATGTATTTCGCTGAAGGCCAGAAAACCGTGTCGGTTTCCGCCAAAATCGATGAATGCAGCCTGCAGCGAGGGCTCCACACGTGTCACCTTGGCGAGGTAGATATTTCCCTTTACCTGTTTTTTGAAGGTTGTCTCGATGTCGTATTCGTCGAGACGTTTCCCCGAAGTTACGACGACCCGGATTTCTTCCGGGTGCGCGCCATCGATAAGCATACGCTTGGACATGTTTTATTCCCCAGCGTGACGGCATTTCCGTTGAGCGAACGATCAATCGGATATGCGTCACGCCCAAAAGACCTCTGGGTGCCGGGTCAACCTGCCGAATGGGGCATTTTCCACTAGGATTGCCACCAGGGCAGGGACGGCCGTGGACCACCCACCCCGCCTCAATGCGGGAAGGCCTTGGGTTCCATTAACCTCGGATAAGTCCCGCCGCCGACCGCTTGTTAGGTATTGCCAAATTTCGGCACGTGCACCAAAAGCAGGAGACCGCGCGAGTGACGGAGTAAACTCCATTTTATCCGCGGACGTTCGCAGAACACAGAATAGACCTCAGGCAACACTAGGACAACTGATATTCGCGACAAGGTGAGAACTACGAACATTGTATTTATATAACCAGGTGGGGTAAATATGGTATACTAGGATTGTCGGACCCCAATATGTGTAAGCCTAAAACCATTCTGGCAAGTGTTGGACTCGCGTTGTCTCTTTTTTGTTTTGGACCAACCGCCATGGCGGTGCCACAGGTGACAGGTCTACGTATTGGCGAATACCCATCAAAGACCAGGATGGTTCTAGACCTTACCAGTCCAGTTAAATTCAGTACGTTTATTCTCGGTCAACCATTTCGTGTAATTGTGGATATGACCGAAGTAACCTGGTCGCGTGACATCATACACCCACCAAAACGTGGCCTGCTAGTCGGTATGCGTTTTGGCCTGTTTAAGCCAGGTTATTCGCGGATTGTAATTGATGCGGCTGGTCCCGTGCGGGTAGCAAAAGCGTTTATGATTAAGCCATCCGGTAAACAGCGCCTTTATCGGCTAGTTTTAGATCTAGCGAAGACAACCCGACAAGCTTTTGTGGAGGACAACCGTCGCAAGAATTTCCCGGTTTCAGGATTGGTTAGGCCTTCCGAAAAAGCGCCATCGCTGAACAAGCCCAAGGTTAACAAGCGGACGAGGAAGGTGATTATGATTGATCCAGGGCATGGTGGTGTCGATCCTGGCGCGATTAGTCGATCGGGCTTATGGGAAAAACACATTGTTCTTAGTTTTGCTCGAGAATTACGCCGCCAACTTTTTCTTACCGGCAAATATCGGGTTCTGATGACTAGGAATGTAGATATCTTTGTTCGCCTCCGAGAGCGGATTGCTGTTGCACGGCGTGCAGATGCTGATTTGTTTATTTCAATACACGCAGATTCGATAAAAAACCGTAAAATTCGTGGAACGTCAGTCTACACTTTATCGGAGCGGGCGTCTGATAGGGAGGCGGACGCCTTGGCGCGCAAGGAGAATATGTCTGATCTAATCGCAGGCGTGGATCGAAAAGAACAATCTAATGAGGTTGTTAACATCCTCATAGACCTCGCTCAGAGGAAAACCATGAATCAGTCAGCTTTTTTTGCCCGCGACCTTATCGGTGAACTTGTAAAAGTAAGAAAAATGCTCCGCAATACACATCGTTTCGCAGGTTTTTCCGTACTCAAAGCACCAGACATACCATCGGTTCTTGTTGAACTAGGGTATCTGTCCAACCGTGAGGACGAAAAAATGCTACGTGATTTGCGTCAGCAAAGGCGGCTAGCCACCGCTATGACCCAGGCAATCGAAAAATATTTTCAGCGTGAGCTTGCATTAGATATGCCATAACCTTGCCACAATTTCGCGCCGTAATATCCAATCCGGTGCTGGCGTGTAGCACAGAAAGTGAATCATGAGAATTCTGGCTGCAGTTTTGTTAACTTTAATCGTGTTAGTGATGGCTGGCGCAGCGACCGTTATTTACGGATTTTATTACTTTGGTAAGGGCCTTCCTGAGTATCAGAAACTCGCTAACTACGATCCTCCCGTCGTTACTCGAATTCATGCGGGTGACGGTCGGTTAATGTCTGAGTTTGCTCGCGAAAAGCGTGTTTTCGTTCCGGTGGACGCAATGCCAAAACAAATAATTAGAGCATTTCTTTCAGCCGAGGATAAAACTTTTTATAATCATCCGGGAATCGATATTCCAGGAATTTTAAAGGCAGCGTTCACGAACCTGCGCCGGATCGATAGCGATCTGAGGCCCATAGGGGCATCAACGATTACTCAGCAGGTTGCCAAAAATTTTCTGTTAACGAATGAAGTATCTCTCGCCAGAAAGGCAAAAGAAGTAATTCTCGCGCTTAGGATCGAGCGTGCATTCGGTAAAGATAAAATTCTCGAGCTTTATTTGAATGAGATCTACCTCGGTTTTAGGTCATATGGAGTAGCAGCTGCGGCGTTAAATTATTTTGATAAATCACTCGACGATCTGTCGCTTGGAGAGGCTGCGTTTCTTGCAGGGTTACCCAAGGCGCCAAACAATTATCATCCGCTGCGTCGTCCGGAGGCCGCACGGGCCCGCAGAGATTATGTGCTCAAACGGATGGCAGCTGACGGTTATATCGCGTTCGCAACGGCAGCTTCAGAAATGGGAAAGCCGGTTAAAACTAAGTCACCCTCAATGGTTGATGTTGCACGTGCTGACTATTTCGTAGAAGAGGTGCGCCGCGGGCTTGTGACGCTATACGGGGAACGGAACCTTTATGATGGAGGTTTGTCTGTCCGCACCACGCTTGATTCAAAATTACAAAAAATTGCCGATCTCGCTATCCGATATGGACTTTGCGCTTATGATCGGCGGCATGGTTGGCGCGGACCGCTCGGTCGGATTGATTTCCAAAATAACTGGAAAACTTCACTGGAGAAGTTCGCGCTGCCGAGCGATGTCCCTGAATGGCGCATCGCGGTGGTGATTGATCTAGGACAGAAAGGCGCCAGAATTACCTTAGGCGATGGGTCGATTGGGGTGCTTCCGCTCAAAGAAATGGTTTGGGCCCGTAAATATAAAAGCACGGGAAAGAGGGGTCCACCGATAAGGACGCCTGGAGACGTTCTACAACCGGGCGACGTCATCGCTGTCGAAGCACTGGGTCAAACACAAAAACATGAGGGGCCGGAGACGCGTCTATATGCACTGCGCCAGATTCCCAAAATTAGTGGTGGTATCGTGGTCATGGACCCGCATACAGGTCGTGTTCTTGCCATGTCTGGTGGATTTTCCGCCGAATTGAGCGAATTCAACCGAGTAACGCAGGCAAAACGGCAGCCCGGTTCGGCGTTTAAACCATTTGTTTATTTAGCGGCGCTCGACAAAGGTTTTACACCTTCCAGTCAGATTCTGGATGCTCCGTTTGTGATCGACCAGGGCCCGCATCTCCCGCGTTGGCGGCCATCTAACTATAGTAAAAGGTTTTACGGTCCGAGCCCGTTGCGCCTTGGGCTGGAGAAATCACGTAACCTTATGACCGTTCGCCTCGCACAAAACATCGGTATTGAGACCATAATCGACTATGGAAGACGGTTTGATTTGTTCGGAAATTTGCTACCGGTTCTATCCATTGCGCTAGGCTCGGGCGAGACAACCTTGCTGCGGCTAACAACTGCTTATGCAATGCTCGTCAATGGTGGAAAACGAATCAAACCGACGTTAATTGACAAGGTTCAAGATCGAGCTGGCAAAACCATATTTCGTCATGATGAACGGTCCTGCGACGTCTGCCGGGCGAAAGATTGGGATGTGGTGGAGGTACCGCAATTGCCGGACACAAGAAAACGGATCGCGGACCCCAAGACGACATACCAAATTGTGTCAATGTTGGAGGGTGTCGTGCAACGAGGAACCGGACGCCGTATTAACACCATCGGTATACCATTGGCTGGCAAAACGGGAACAACCAACGAGGGTCGCGATACCTGGTTTGTGGGTTTTTCTCCAGATTTGGCAGTTGGCGTTTATATCGGTTTCGACGATCCGCGCCCCCTCGGACGTCATGAAACTGGATCGACCGTTGCGGCACCAGTTTTCAAACGGTTCATGGAGGCTGCCCTTAAAGAGCATCCCGCCATACCTTTTCGTGTTCCACCGGGTTTGCAATTTGTCCGTGTTGATGCGCGGTCCGGTCGCCCGGCTGGGCCAGGAGCCAATACCGTAATCATGGAAGCTTTTCTTCCCGGGACCGTGCCTAAGCGCGGCGGGGAAGTTCTCGATGGAAGTTCGGATTCCACCGGAGGATTAGGTAGCGTGCCGGATTCATCACGTAAGTTGCACGATCTATATTGAATGACCGATCGCGGGTAAATTACCGTTCGAAAGTGGTAAATAAAGGCAGGAGGCGGCATGAAGGCGGAAACACAGGCTTTGGCTCACCAAATTGAGCAGTCTTTGAGGCTGCTGAGGAGGCATCTTTGACCCCGAACAGGCCTCAAAAAGGCTTCAGGAGTTGAACGCTGAGGCGGAAGACCCGAGTATCTGGAGTAACCAGGAACGTGCACAAAGAATTATGCGAGAACGTAATCGGATTGAAAAATCAATTACAGATTTTCAATTACTTAACCAGGAATTGCGCGATGCGGTCGAGTTAATTGAACTCGGCGATGCGGAAGGTGATGAAGAGATCATATATGAAGCAGAATCTACGCTTGAGCGGTTGCAAAAAACCGCCACAGAACAAGAACTTCAAACACTCCTTTCTGGAGAAGTAGACGCTAACGATTGTTTTTTGGAAGTCCATGCGGGTGCTGGTGGCACTGAGAGCCAAGACTGGGCCCAGATGCTCCTGCGTATGTACACTCGTTGGGCAGATTCACAAGGTTACACTGTGGAAGTTTTGGACGAAAACGCTGGGGAAGAGGCAGGACTGAAGTCTGCAACGGTCAGGGTGCAGGGCCATAACGCATATGGGTGGTTGAAAACGGAGAGCGGTGTTCATCGTCTGGTTCGGATTTCCCCATATGACTCCAGCGCCCGGCGTCATACAAGCTTCGCTTCAGTCTGGGTCTACCCTGAGATCGACGACGACATCGACATCGAAATCGAGGACAAGGATCTTCGGATTGATACGTACCGCTCGCAGGGCGCGGGTGGGCAACACGTGAACACGACTGACAGCGCAATCCGCATTACCCATCTACCGTCCGGAATAGTAGTTGCCTGCCAGACCGATCGGTCACAGCATCGCAACCGAGCCGAAGCGATGCGCATGTTGAGAGCCCGGTTATTTGAAGCAGAACAGCGCCGGCGGGAAGAGGTTGCTCAGGCTGAGCAGGACGCCAAGACGGCAATCGGGTGGGGACATCAGATAAGATCCTATGTTTTGCACCCCTACCAGATGGTCAAGGATCTGCGAACGGAAGTTGAAACATCCAATTCACAAGCGGTACTTGATGGGTCTCTCCAGGAATTCATGGCAGCGGCACTGGCGCAGCGCGTCACTTCCGCGACAGATGAAGAGGGTGCCGGGAAAGCATAATAACCGTTGATAGTTTGTACATTAGTATGGGGGTTCAAGACATTGAAACCGGTCTGTAACTAACTATCGGGCTTTGGATAGTATCCCTCCCTTCGTCGGGCTTGGGACACCGGTTGTAGAAGGGATGCTTAGCGGCAGGCCACGTAATGATCTAACCGCAAGAAATGCAAAAGCTTGTGCCTCCATTGAATCACCATTCCACCCGACAGTTTCGACCGGATCTACAGGAACCGCCGAGATGTGAGAAAGGTTGCCCATAATCGTAGGGTTGCGGCGGCCTCCACCCGTGATCAAAAGCCGTTTGGGTAATTGCGGTACGTGATCGAGACCAGAAAGGATTGATCGACAGGTAAACCTTACGAGGGTCGCGGCGCCGTCCCGCGGAGAGAGAGACTGAAAGGGCAGAAGACTAAAGTCGTGCCGGTCCAGAGATTTTGGGGGTGATTTGTCAAAATACGGATGCCGCATTAGCTTTTCAACAATCGTGTCATCTGCCAATCCCGATGCGCTGATCTGACCATCTCTATCCAATAAGTCCCCAGTCTTATCTTGTACCCAGTCGTCCAAGAGAGCATTGCCGGGACCCGTGTCGAACGCGATCGGGCTGGTACCATCATCGTCTCCTATCCAGGTAATATTTGAGATGCCACCAATGTTAATGACCGCTATCGGTCGGTTTAAATCCCGGAAGATTGCGCAGTGATAAAGTGGTGCAAGTGGTGCACCCTGTCCCCCTCGCGCGACGTCCGCACTCCGGAAGTCATAAACCACGTCAATACCGACTGCGCGCGCGAGCCTTTCGCCGTCTCCAATCTGAAGGGTTATTCTATCCTGTGGCGCGTGCAACATCGTGTGACCGTGTAGACCTATAACCTTCACCTTCTCCCTGTATTCAGGATGTTGGGCGAATATCTCATTCACAACCGATACGTGTGCGTCCGTCAGCTCGTCAATTAAAGGTGCTTTTACATTGGTTTTTCCAGTAGCATCACAAATTGCATTTCTTAAAGAATTGTCATATGCCAACGTCACCGCGGGGCCGGTTGCAACGACTTTGCAACCATCCGTCTGAACAATTGCGGCATCGATCCCGTCCATGGAAGTGCCACTCATAAGACCTAACGCCCAGACGGGCGTATAGTTTCCCATGGTCAGAAAGTTTCGCCCGTTAAATAGTGATGGATCAACTCGGTGCCAGTCGTTTTCCATACACCCTCATGCTCCCCGATATAACGAAGAGCGTCATCAAGCGCGCCAATTCGGTGAGGAACTCCGATAACGAACGGGTGAAGACAGATTGCCATTACCCGGCCAGAACCGCTGTCGATGCTTTCCTGATAGAGTGTATCGAACTGGCGACAAATCATGTTCGTAAATTCATCTGCTGTACGGTTCATCCTTAGGAATTGTGGAAGGTCGTTTATCTCCGACGAATAAGGGATCGAGCAAATTTGTCTCCCTTCTACATCCATGACGTAAGGTTGGTCATCGTTAATGAAGTCGGCCACATATTCGACCCCGCCATCAATTAGGGCCTCTAGGGTTGTCCAGTTCTGCTGTAGTCCGCTGGAAAGCCATCCCTTGGGCCGCGATCCTGTAGCGGCCTCGATATGATCAAGGGTAGTTTTTACCAATGCCCTACCCGGTGCATCGTCCATTGTGTGAAGATATCTGCTGTTTGATTGGTTATGCCCCATGAACTCCCAGTTGAGTGCCATTGCGTCTTGGATTATCTCAGGGTAGTCGTCGCAAACCTCACTGTTCAGTGCCACAGTTCCGCGAATACCGTGTTTCTGCATAATCTCCATCATGCGGAAAATTCCGATGCGTGCCCCGTAATCGCGTGGCGCCCAGTTAATTATGTCCGGGGTTAATCCGGTTCCGCCAGGGACCGGTTCATTGAACGGGAAGGTCTCGATGTTTGGGATGATCCACAGTGCAAGGTGATTGTCGTCGGGCCATTTTATTTTTGGTCGCCGATTGATTGGTGTATACGTGAAAGGTCCATAACGTTGGGGTTTCATCGCATTATCTCCTTTGATTTGGACCCCAGTCTTGAGGGTCATTAGCCATTTCGTCAATCGTAGCGCCGTCCGTGGTCGTGGATTTACACGAATAGCTGTGATAGGACGCGCTCAAGTGATTCAGTTACCTACTATTCGGACCGGCATAAAATGACACCTGCTACTTCGGGCTTCATAGAGACTATCGCAGATCGCGGGTTCGTGCATCAGTGCACAGATACTAATGCGCTGAAGAGTGTTTTAAACGAGGGAGAACCCAAGACTTGCTATATTGGGTTCGACTGTACTGCGGATTCCCTGCACGTTGGTTCGTTATTGCCAATAATGCTGCTCAGGTGGTTTCAGAGATCCGGACACAAGCCAATTGTTCTTATGGGTGGAGGGACGAGCAGGGTTGGTGATCCATCGGGCAAAGATGAGGCGCGACAATTGCTTGATGTAGATCAAATCAGCGCTAACAAGGCCAGCATTCAGGGAGTGTTCGAAAGGTTTCTGTCGTTTGGTGACGGCCCGACAGACGCAATTATGGTCGACAATGCAGACTGGTTGGAGGGGCTCTCTTATATCCCATTCCTGAGAGACTATGGGCGGCATTTTTCGGTAAATAGGATGCTAGGTTTTGATTCGGTAAAGCTCAGACTTGATCGTGAACAGCCCTTGTCGTTCCTTGAGTTTAATTACATGATTTTGCAAGCATATGATTTTCTGGAACTTCACAGAAGGTACGGCTGTATTCTGCAGATGGGGGGCTCGGATCAATGGGGCAATATCCTGAATGGTGTTGAACTGGGAAGACGGGTGGATAGTTTGCAACTCTTCGGTTTAACCTCTCCGTTGTTAACGACCGTATCCGGATCCAAAATGGGCAAAACGGCAGATGGCGCAATCTGGCTGAACGCCGATCGCGTCAGCTCCTACGATTATTGGCAATTTTGGCGCAATACAGCGGATGCCGATGTAGGGCGGTTTCTTCGGCTGTTTACCGAGTTGCCTCTTAACGAAATCATCCGGCTCGAGAACCTTGAGGGTGCAGAAATCAATGCAGCCAAAAAGGTGCTTGCTAACGAAGCAACTGCGCTGTGTCACGATCCCGATGCTGCGTCCGATGCCGAGCGTACTTCAGCGGAAACTTTCGAACACGGCCTAGCTTCAGCCGGCCTGCCGACGGTAGAGATGGCTGTTTCCGATTTGGGTTCGGGAATAGCAGCATTTGCAATGTTCGTGCGAGCCGGATTGGCGAGTTCGAATGGCGAGGCACGTCGTCTGATTCGAGGTGGAGGTGCCAGATTAAACGACGCGACAATTCGGGATGAGAACGTTTCGGTTACGGCGTCAGATTCTGATGCCGAAGGGTTAATTAAACTTTCTGCAGGAAAAAAACGCCACGTGCTCTTCAGGCTGAAATAGCTGAGGTTGGATCCAATGAAACTTTTCGTTACCCCAACCTCGCCATACGCCCGGATGGCGATGATTGTTAGGCTGGAGAAAGGGCTCAAGGATACTGTCGAACTCGTCTGGACCAAAACAAGAAATCCTAAAGACGCAATATTGACTGTTAATCCATCAGGGCGGATACCATTTCTATTACTGGCGGATGGTACCGGCTTTGAAGATACCGATGTTATTATTGACTATTTTGACCGGCTGAGCGTGCCATTACAGTTTGTCGTGCCGGAAGGCGAAGAATACTGGCCATTTCGGCGGGTGCAGGCGGTGGCTCGCAGTATGTTAGACGGCGTATCTCTATGGGCGAGGGAAATCATAAGGCCTCAAGCTGAGCAATCGGCGGGGGTAATTGAACACGAGCGTCTGCGGGCTTTGCGTCTAGCGGAATATTTTGAAATTCAGGTCAATCAACCACCGCTCTCGGATGCCGCCTCATGCGGTGGCCTGAACGTGCCCCAGATACTGCTGTTTTGTGCGCTTGAAACAGAGCGTCGAAATACAGCGTTCGACTGGCGGACGTCTCGCCCATGCCTGTCCCGCTGGCACCGCCGTATGATTAGCTTGCCCAGCACGCGGGACTCACTACCGCCTGTGCAGCTTTAAAATCTTGTTGCAAACAGCAGGAAAATAAGAATTGCAGACACTGGATCAAAACGTTGCCGAAAGGGAATTGGGTTTACTTTTAAGCTGAGAAAGAATTGGATTTACTTTTAAAATGTATCGACTTTATATTTGTTTGTCGGGTTGATTGGTGAAGGGGTAGGCAATGAACGCTGACCAAATTCTTTCTCAAGCGCCGCGAGTGCTCTCCCAACACCACCGGGAGCAGTACTTTGATCAAGGGTATACCTGTATTGAAGGATTTGTTCCGACAGATACAATTCAGGAGCTTGTTGACGTTACAAATAAGCTCGTGGATGCGAGCCGCACTCATTCTGAATCGGGAAGTGTCTATGACCTTGGTCCCACCCATAACGCTGAAACGCCACAATTACGGCGGCTGAAACGTCCCGACGATCAGCATGAAGTATATTGGAATTTTGCCAAAGGATTGCTAGCGGACGTTGCAGCAGATCTGGTTGGTCCTGATGTTGTTTTCTATCATTCTAAACTGAATTTTAAATGGTCGGGTGGCGGCGACAGCGTCAAATGGCACCAGGATGCTCAGTTTGTCCCCCACACGAATTATAACGTCGTCTACATAGGAACCTATCTTTCTGATACGGGCATGGAAAATGGCCCGCTCGCGCTTGTCAGAAATAGCCACGAAGGTCCACTTTATGACCTGTATGGAGATGATGATGAATGGACGGGTTGTCTGAGTGAACATGATGCGGCGCAGGTCGACATGTCCAAGGTGGATTACCTGACGGGCCGTGCCGGGACAATAACAATACACAACTGCCGCAGTTTGCATTATTCACCCGACAGCGTCTCGCCTGAACCCCGACCATTCCTTTTGAACTGTTTTACAGCAGCAAATGCGAAGCCCTATTCGGCCCATCCCGATCCCACATCACACTCTTTTCAGTTGGTGCGCGGTGAGACCGCGCGTTGGGCTGAACTTGACCCTCGCCCTTGTCAGATACCTCCTGATTGGTCGCGTGGATTCACGACGATTTTCGAAAACCAGGAATCGGTCAAATCCTAAATTGATCAGGTCGAAATGGCCCAACTCACCAAGTTAATTCCCCCGCCCGCCAGACAAATCCGGGTAGATCAGAGATGGGTCAATCCACCATCGACAGCGATGGATTGACCAGTAATAAACCCGCTTTCCCCTGATGCCAGAAAAAGTGCAAAATTTGCAAGATCATCGGGTGTCTCGACTCGCTTGATACATTGCATATCAACAATCTTCCGGCGCAGCTCTGGGGTCGTTGTGGTGCGCTCAATTTCCGTTTGTGTCGAGCCCGGCAAAATGACATTTACCGTAATTCCATGCTCGCCAACCTCTCGTGCCAAAGATCTTGTAAAACCTATGACGGCCGCCTTACTGGTAACGTAATGGAGCAGGTTTGTGAGACCCATGGTCACGGTACCTGAGGAGATATTGATTATTCGGCCCCAGTTGTTTTTTATCATGTGGGGAAGAACGGCTTGGGCGCAGATGAATTGGCCGGTAATGTTTACGTCCATTACCCTTTTCCATTCTTCTAGAGTAATGTCCAGAGCTGGGGAGGCCGTCAACGAAGAGAATAATGCGGCGTTGTTGACTAGGATGTCGATACGACCATGTTTTTTGATCGTTTTCTCAGTCACTGCCAAGATCTGGTTGGGGTTGGTGATGTCGGCTTCGATCGCAAGGCATTGAATGTCATTTTCTTGGTTTATCTCATTTTGGACCGCCATAATGTTGTCGCTTTCGACGTCGACGATAACAGGAATTATACCGGCCTTGGCGTAGGCACGGGCGTACGCCCGACCGATCCCCTGTCCAGCTCCCGTTATGATGGCGACCCTGCCTTTAGACCCTGACATGTTTACATTCCTCGTTTTCTGGTTTCGCAAGACCTGTATAATTGTTCTAATGGTAATCGGAACCCCAAGCCCGTCAATCGGGCCGTAATGTCTTTCGGGCAGGTCAAAATTAGAGGTGAAAATGACATACGGCCTTGAAGAGTTTTGTAACGATGCTCGTTCGGTTTTGTCGAACGAGGCGGGCCCCTGCGGCCGCGACATAGTCGCCCGGCATCTTGAGAAATTGCTTGTCGATGCGGAGTTTGTTGACACGTACCTGGGCCTAGACAAGCGGTCAGGAGCGGAAACAATCTATACCGACCCTGCCCTTGATTTTCACGTGATGGCCCACACCAATCGTGGTGCATCGAACAACACCCCGCACTGCCATGGACCGTCGTGGGTTATTTATGGAATGGCGATGAACTATGTAGATATGACGGAATGGAAACGGATTGATGACGGAACCGAGAAAGGCTTTGCAAAGCTTGAGGTAACCACAAAATACCGGCTGAACGAGGGGGAGGCTCGTGTCTACAACGAGGGTATCATTCACTCCCTGGACCGGCCCCTGGAAACACGGCTGGTTCGGTTTACCGGATGTGATCTCGATAGGACACTGCGATACCGGTATGATTCTGGAAAAAATACCGTAAAGGTATTGAACCCCTCTCCATAGTGCTTGCAGCAGCCATCCTGCCGTTCAGGTGTCGATGACGCTTTCATGAAAAAGATCTGGGATAATCAGGGGCTCGTCTATTAGGCCTTGGGAATGTGCGTATCCTATGAAACGTTCCAGGTTATCCCGGTTCGCCGTGACCCCCGAATCCCACAGGTTATGAGTAAAGGCCTGCCGCTCTTCTTCCTGTAAATATTTTAGTCATGGTGACCGTGTCCAGTTGGGATCGTTCAAATATTCCGAAGAAACATCGTAGGCTACGTTGAAAGCAGTTAGCAGTCTCCTAGGCAGGTTCGGATGGGCGTCCACGGTTGCAATCTTCAGCGCGATTACGTGCATAATTGGCCAATAACCATTCCTTCCGAAAAATCGCATTTCTTCTCGCCGCGGGTCCTCAAAAAGGTGATGAAATTTTCCTGCTAGAGACGTTCTCGGTTGTGGGGTTCGGGAAAAAAAGTGCGTCGATTTCTCCCCGACAAAGTAAATCAGAGAAATTCTGGCCTTGGTTCAGAGGTTTGATATCAAAGGACGCGTCAGTCTTTATTCCGATGGTGTCCGGGTTTGATACCCGCCATTTTATGGCAGTCAGAGATACATCATACTCAGTTGCGAGATCGCCTTTCGCGAGGACCGCAAGCGTTGTTTGAAATGACTGGAGGCCTACCGTTTTACCTTCAAGATCCTTGGGCGTTTCTATTCCGGCATCGGCATTTACAAATATTTTCCCATGACTGAATAATCTTCTCGGAAACACGGGAATTCCTGTATCTGGCAACCTCTTTAACGTGCTACGATATAGGATGCCAGTGAGGTTTCCGCAGCATCGAATTCCAAGTCTTGCAACATCCGTTCATGCCTGTCAGATCCGCGTCGCAGCGCGCCCATCCGCCCGAACTGCATAACATGAATTTCCGGATGGTCGGTGAAGGAGACGGTTCCGTCAAAGAAGGGCATGAGACTGTCATACCGATCAATTGCCAGTGTGATCATGGAGTTACCCTGGAGGTGGCATTTTTTTATCTTTAATTTCATCGTAACCGAAAAATTTTCGCATGAAGCCTGGGGCAAACGCTGAAAGAGGATTTACTTTCAAATTGACATTCTCTGTAGGACCTCTTGCTACATATGCTGCACCAAGTATTCCACCTCCTTTTTCGCCAGCGAGTACTGGCCCTATGATCGGAACCCTTGCGATAAGGCTATTAACGGTATAGGCGGGTATGATTGTTCCACTGATGTCAATTTCATCCGTGCCGAAGTCCATCGTCCCATTAGCGGTTATTCCCAGTTCGGATCCAACGGCTAATGCATCCTTAATGGTAAGAACCTCGTCTAGAAAGCGGTATGGGAACCGGAGGCGATTGAATTTGATTCCCTTGCCGCTGAGAGCATTATACATTCCCGATAGCGATGCTAGCGAGAGAAGACGCGCGAGTGTTGGTGCGTCGGTCACACGGAACCTCTTCATTTCCGCTATTCCGTTCCATGGGGCGTGGGCCCCACCTTTCCGAATGCCGGAAATTTCTATGGATCCGCCACGAATGGTTTGTGTCATATCCGTTGCCATTAGTAGGGCCCCCGCATCGGCTGAATATAAAAAAAGGCGGTGACCGTTGGCGGTCGGTGTCATCTTGACAGACATAGATTTTCCAGCGCCAGGAAGGGCGCCGTCTAACACAATTCTCTGCCACTGGTTTCCATCATGACTTAGCTTAATTTTCACATTTTTGGCGGGAGCACCTCGACCAATCCAGCATTTGTCGAAGTTTGCATTCAGCGTAAATGGCGGAAATTCAGGTAGTTTAATTCCAGCTAAACGTTTCTCAGTAAATGGTGTAGCGTCGAAGCCCGATCCTGAAAAAGTCAGGCTAAAAGAACGGTTGTTGTCGCGTATTATCTTGGCAGTGAACGCCGTTGGACCGAGCACAAAGTGGTTAAAGACGAGCGATTTTAGAATGGGGCTACCGTCGGCATCCAGGCCAGAAAATTTTATGTTTCCAGCTGCGGAAAATACGCCCGCATCGATTTGGAATAATGGGATAGAAGTGACTGTATTTCCACTTAACTCTGCAGAGAATTTGCCGGTTGCGCTGCGACCTGATGGTTTTGCCCAAGAAAATCCGGGCACCCAAATCCTTGCATCCTTCAGGTTCAGTTCTGCCAAAATTATTTGTTTGTCGTTCCGGTGATGTTCATATTTTAAATTCAGCCCAAGTGGCCCCACCAGATGTCGTGGATAGTCCAGGCCAAAGATACGGCGTATCCGGGAAGTTGCTTTAAGGTCTATATGCAGGTGACGTTTTATTCTCTCCCTTCCGGTGAAATCTTCTCCCCATTTGAAGCGGGCAGGGGTGCCCGCAAATCGAATATTGCCACTTGCAGACAATCTCTTTTTTGTAACATCTAGAGAAACTTGTCCGTTTGAGATTGGTTGATCTCGGATTGTTCTGGGCAAAGCTAATCCCACAATTTTCGAGGCCGCTGTATACTCTATCTCATTGATATTCAATGTCCTTAGAAGCGGAAGGGTTGCTTTCATCCGGGTTAAATGGGTTCCGGATGCCCCGTCGGAAGTTAACCCAAATTTGGACACAAACCCGATCCGTGGATGGGACAAAAAGGCTAGTGCGTCACGCACAGGACCACCAGAAAGCAGGTTCACTGAGAGTGTTTCTTGGCCGGCATCTATACCGGTGATGTTCACAACGCCTTTCTGTATCTTCAGCCTGTCAATCTGCCCGGATCGCACATCAAAATTAAAGTTGTTTTCGTTAAAGTTCGCTGCTGCGTTTATTTTTGTAATTGCCGGTAAAGGCGCCATGTACCGGATACTGCCATCCTGTATGAGAAAACGGCCATCGATTGATTCAAGCTCGACCTTTCCCTCGTTCACGCCCTCAACGTTAATACGTGCAGTGAGGTTTGCGGTAGCAGCGGTGATGGTGCCATCGCGGATATTTTCAATGACCCACGGACGAGCACTGGCGCCCATTTTCCTCGGCCAGTATCGACTGAGGGCGCTTACAGGAAGCGATGGCACACTGACCTCTGCTTTCAACCGGGCTATGTCCGCAGCCCGAGTTATTTTACCCTTCAGAACGGCATTGGTTTCGTTAAGTTGGACTGCGAGGTTGGAAATCTCAATTTGATCTGGGGAACGGCTGTAACGTCCCTGCAATGAAAATCCACTAAAATCGATCGACGGAAATTTACTGTCGGGTATGTCTAACCGACCTTTGCCGGCCGTCACATCGAACGTGACTTCGGAGAGGAGCCCGTCTGCAGTGGCCCGGAAGTCAATTTTCCCCGAAATATTGGATTGCAAGCCATGGAGGCGTGATAGCTGAGGTATTTTGCGTCCTACTATTTCGGCGTCGATCCCGTCGAAACGAAGGAAGCCGACGACAAATTTTTCAGCCAGGTTGAAATTCGCCTCACCTTCAATTTCAGCGGTTGACCCCTGCAAATTCAGGCCCAGATTGAACTTCGTAAGGATGCCGGAATTCTCTCTTTGGACCGAGATGTCACTGTTCTGAGTTTCCCAAACATTTCCCGTCGATTCATCCTCGACCCGGAGGTTCGCGCCTAGAAGGCTGGCCCGTGTGAGGGAGCCGAAAACTCCGTCTTTGTCAGCTGGACCGGATAGCTCGTTAATTAGCGAAGCGATTACATCTATATTGTCTTTATGAGAGGTCGTCTTCGAGTTGCCGATCCCCAACCCAAATTTGCCTTTTTTAGTGTGTGTCAAATGGATTGTTGGCCGGATAACAGCAAGACTTGTAAAAGCTAGTTCCGCATCCAGGAGGGCTCTAAAGCTCAGTGCAACTGAAATTTCACCGATCTGTGCAACACTGCGAGCGGTTTTTTTCTCTATCAATCTAATATTCAACGCACGCATGTCTACCGGATGGTTCCACCCACCCCAACTAAGAATCAAATCGTCTGCCTCGGAGCGGAAAGGACCTTTGGACTTGTTCAAAAAATCTTGGGCGTAAGGCAGAATGAATTGAACGGAGACTGGCCCTTGAGCTAGACGCCAAACGCACACCACTGAAAGCAGACCACCCACTATGGCAATGCCAAGCACAATTTCTAAACCTATAAATACAGTCCTGCGGAGCATTAGCGGTAGTTTGATTATTCCAAAGCAAATCTTGACCCAAAGGGGTCTTGACCCCAGTGTGATGGAATCCGGTTGAATTTGGAACGGGTCAATTGACAGTTTACGGTGAATTCTGGACACATGGGGCGGTGGACTTTCCCAACAGCGGGAATGAAGAATTGGAAAGGGTCCATCGACAGCGATGGCAAGAAGCGGCAGGACGTGAGAAAGACGATACGCTGTGTTCTTTTGCCGCCGAGGTTTTTATGGACCCCGTGGCGTCGAAACTTCTTGTTTCAATATTTGGGAACAGCCCATACCTCAGTCAGTGTTTGATTTCCGATCTCGGTTTTGCACGGGACCTGATTACATTAGGTCCTGATTTGGTGTTCCATCGTTGCATGGGGGTGACAGAGGACAGATCTCGTCCAGCGGTTGACTCCATTGACCAGCTCATGAACCAACTCCGGAAAACGAAACGTCGCATAGCATTGACGGTAGGCGCGGCTGACCTTGCCGGGCTGTGGAGTTTGAAACAAATAACTGAGGCTCTGTCCCGATTTGCAGCGGCAGCTCTGCGTGCAAGTTGTCGCCATCTGCTTCGTGATCTTCATGAACGAGGCGACCTGGTATTGCCAAATCTTGACGATCCGGAAGCCGGAAGTGGGCTAATCGTTCTAGGGATGGGAAAGCTCGGCGCGCGCGAGCTGAACTATTCAAGCGATATTGATCTTATCATTCTCTATGACGAAGAGGTTGTACCTCACACCAGTGCTGTTTCGATGCAGCAAACGTTTAACCGGTTAGCCAGAAACCTTGTGTCCATAATAGAAAAGCGGACACCGTCTGGATATGTTTTCCGCTTTGATCTGCGTCTCCGACCAGATCCTGGAGCAACGCCACCAGCCATATCCGTCCGGGCCGCAGAGGTTTATTATGAAAGTGTCGGGCAGAACTGGGAAAGGGCGGCAATGATAAAGGCGCGTCCTGTAGCTGGAGATATTCGGGCTGGACACGCATTTCTAGATCTTCTTCGCCCCTTTATGTGGCGTCGGTCGCTGGATTTCGCCGCCATCCAGGATATTCAATCTGTCAAACGTCAGATAAACACGCATTATGGTGGCGCTAAAATTGTGGTTGCAGGACACAACATCAAGCTTGGGCGTGGGGGTATCCGCGAAATTGAATTCTTTGCGCAGACACAGCAACTAATCTGGGGCGGGCGAAACGCTGAACTGCGTGTTTCTGAGACGTTGATAGCAATCGACAATCTGGCGAAGGCCTCCCACGTTACGGCGCAAACTGCCGCGGATTTGAGGGCCGCATACGAATTTCTGCGTCGTTTGGAGCATCGTCTCCAGATGGTGGATGATCGACAGGTACATGAGTTGCCGATTGATGACACGGGCCTCACGCGTGTCGCTATTTTTATGGGTTTTGACACCTTGCGTACATTTGTCGACCAGTTGATGTCGCACCTGCGAAATGTCGAGAGACATTATGCCGAACTCTTTGAAGGCGAAGCGGATCTTTCTGGATCTGGTAATCTGGTATTTACTGGTTCGGAAGACGATCCAGATACCCTACGCACGCTTTCGGAAATGGGATTTTCTGGCGCAGAGAGTGTATCTGCAACAGTTCGAATTTGGCACTCTGGTAGGATTCGCGCAATGCGAAGCTCCAGGGCTCGAGAGCTATTGACCGAACTTCTCCCCGCAATATTGACGGCACTCGCATCCTCACCTAACCCAGATCTTGCATTACGTCGCTTTAACGAGTTTTTTGAAGGCCTGCCCGCAGGAATCCAGCTGTTTTCGCTTTTCAGTGCTCATCCTGGTTTGCTGAATCTCGTTGCTGAAATTATGGGAACGGCACCAAGGCTAGCGGGTTGGTTAAGTCGCTACCCTGCACTTCTGGATGGTGTCCTTGGTCGTGATTTTTTCGAAATCATCCCCGGTCCTGACGAAATGTCTGCGGAACTCGCGGCCGTAACCAGTGAGGGGAGGGATTTTCAAGAGGTGCTTGATATTCAGCGACGCTGGGCCAACGACAAGGTCTTTCAGATTGGTACACACATGTTGAGGGGTCGCTTGTCGCCAGTGGACGCGTCCGCACCATTGACTAAGGTTGCGGATAGCTGTTTGGCAGCGCTATTACCGGCCGTCTTGAGTGAATTCGGGGAACAACATGGAAAAGTGCCCGGTAGCGAGATGGTCGTTGTAGGGTACGGCAAGTTGGGTAGTCGTGAAATGACTATTGGGTCCGATCTGGATCTTCTGTTTATCTATGATTTTCCAACGGAGAACCAGAAGTCAGATGGCAGACGGCCCCTTGCTCCGCCTCGGTATTACGCCCGTCTTTGTCAAAGGTTTATTGCCGCCATCACCGCCTTGACAGGGGAAGGCAGGCTATACGAAGTCGATATGCGTCTTCGTCCAGCAGGTGGATCAGGCCCCATTGCGACGGCATTTGACGGGTTTACACAGTACCAGAAATCAGAGGCTTGGACATGGGAGCACCAGGCTTTGACGAGGGCTAGAGTGATATGTGGCGATAGCAAGCTTGGCTCTAAGGTAGAGGAAGTGATTCGTGATGTGCTGATAACGCCCAGAGATCCCGCTAAGCTCCGTAAGGATGTTACACAAATGAGGGACCGGATCGATGCGGAGCATGGAAATGGTGACATCTGGTCGGTGAAACACATGCCGGGTGGGCTCATTGATATCGAATTTATCGCCCAGTACCTCCAACTGCGGGACGGCAAAGACGTTCGCGAACTGCTCGCTCTCGATGCCGCATCGGTTTTAGCCGCCGCCGCTCGGCATGGTTGCCTCGAAAAGGACGTTGCTGCAGATCTCATAGCGGCACTGACATTGTGGCGTAATGTGCAGGGTATTTTGAGATTGACGGTTGAGGGGTTATTCTCTGAAGAAAAGGCAGCTTCTGGATTAAAAACCGTAATTTCCCGGGGTTGTGGAGAGATTGACTTTGAGAGACTGAAACGGGAAATTGAAGTTACTGCAGGAAAAACTATCGCCCATTATCGGTCAATAGTCGTTGATCCTGTGGGACAATCAGATGTTTAATTGAAGGAAAAAACTATGCCCAGCGGGGCCGTCACATATACAACGCGAGAAAAAGAAGTTTTCACAGGCTACCTCTCCGAACCGGCCGGAGTTGCACAGGCGCCTGGGATATTGCTTATAACGGCGATTTTCGGGATCGACGATGAAATGATGGAACTGGCCGATGCCTGGGCAGCAGACGGCTTCGTAGTTTCTGTGCCGGATATTTTCTGGCGCGTTATGCCCGGGCCTACGGCCGATTTAGAAAAAGCTTTTGCCCGATATAATGACTTTGATGCCGAGAAGGGCTTTAACGATGTGGAAGATCTTATGCGCGATCTGCGGGCAAACCCCAGGTGTAGCGGCAAGGTCGGGGTGCTGGGATTTTGTTTTGGTGGGCGTTATGCGCAGGTAGCGGCCAGCCGATTTAACGCTGACGCAGCATGCGCCTATCACGGAACATTGATAGATAATCACCTTGATGAAGTTGTCAGCGTTACCTGTCCGATAAGTTTTCATTTTGGCGCCGAAGATGCGGTCGTGCCTGTAGAGACGGTGAATGCAATACGGCTGGCCTATGCCTCACACGATGATGCCGACATTGTCCTTCATGATGGTGCTGACCACAATTTTTCAATGCCTTACAAAGAAGGTTATAACGCTGTCGTCGCGGAAAAATCCCGTCGGGCGGTGTTGGAAAAGTTTAATTCAATGAAATGAGTAGCGTAAAAATAGGCAACAAAGCGCCAGATTTTACCGGGGCCACAGACGGCGGGGGCACGTTTTCCGTTAAAGATTTGGGACGCAGGAAACTGGTTCTGTATTTCTATCCGAAAAATGGTACGCCTGGGTGTACGACAGAGGCCCAGGGGTTCAGGGATGCAATAGAATTCTTTAGACAGGAAGGTGCGGAAGTAGTCGGCGTATCAAAAGACAGCATAAAACAGCATGACAACTTCAAAGAGAAGCATCAGCTTCCTTTTCCGCTAATTAGCGATGCGGACGGCGAGATCTGTAAAGCCTACGGGGTCTGGCAAACCAAGAAGAATTACGGACGGGAATATATGGGGATTGTTCGCTCTACATTTCTGGTCGATGCCGAGGGCAATGTTGCACGTGTATGGAAAAATGTGCGGGTCAAGGGTCATGTTGATGAGGTTCTGGCGGCCGTCAGATCCCTATGAGAATATTTTTATGGTGAGGTGCAGCCTGTCCGAGCGCGTTGTCGGTATACTGAAGACCCGGGACGCCCAAGCAAAAGCGACAGAGGCCCGAAGCGTTGTTTCCAAATGGCGGGCGAATGTGATCAAAAGTATCGGTCGATGTGCGCCTCCAGATAGGCCGGCCCGGCCCAACCGCCCCGAACTGATGTCGCCACGCTTTATGCCAAAACGCGGTCGGGCACAGACGGAGCAGGGGCGCATAGCCCTGCTCCATGCCGTAGCTCATATCGAGTTAAATGCGATTGATCTTGCCGCTGATATTCTTGTCCGGTTTCCTGATGCTGCACCGCCTCTGACATTTTACGATGATTGGCTGGGTGTGCTGGACGACGAGGCCCGGCATTTTCTGTTGCTCAGCGAACGGCTTTGTAGTCTGGGGATAAACTATGGGGACCTGTCTGCGCACGATGGTTTATGGCAATCGGCACAAGACACTGTACATGATTTGCTCGCCCGTCTTGCCGTAGTGCCTTTGGTACTTGAAGCACGTGGCTTGGATGTGACGCCGGGGATGATTGAGAGTTTGAGGAAATCGGGAGACACGGAATCGGGTGCAATTCTTGAACTTATATATACCGAGGAGATTGGTCATGTTGCCGTGGGCCGGAAATGGTTTGAATTTTTCTGTCCGGAGAAACCTGAACAGACTTGGCGCGCTTTGGTTGCGGAAAATTTCCATGGAAAGGTTAAGCCGCCGTTCAACGATAAAGCGCGCGCCGAGGCAGGTTTCGGTAGCGGGTATTACAAGAATATCTAGGCCAGTTGTAGAAGAATTTTGGCCAGAGGTTCCGGAGTATCGATCATGACATCGTGGCCGGCAGCGAGAGACCGGACGTCCCAATCGGGTTGACTGCTTAACGGAACCGAAAACCGATCGAAGTTTGAATTGGGGTGTAATTCCGCAAGTATATACATCTTCTTCTTCACAGTTTTCCAGGCACCAGTCAATTGGACTGGCTGGGACAACGTCTTTAGAGGCTGGGGCACGCACAGGCGGGAGACCCAGTTGGCATCAGTTTGATCCATCACCCCAAAATATTCCGGGGTCATCGGGGGTACTTTCCAACTTTCACCAGAGTGCATCAATTCTTCACGAAACTGCCGGGCACGTTCCGGTGGCCAGTTGTCAACTAACGACTGGCCGTCTTCAGGCACAAAGGCATCAAGCCAGACAGCTGCACGGAAGAGTTCCACGCATTGGTCAAGAACTGGAGTAATCACCTGGCCGCCGTAAGAGTGTCCGCAGATAACAACATCGTTCAGTTCTTCCATGTTGAGTACGCCCAGCACATCGTTGATATGACAGTCCAGATCGATATCCGGGCCTGCAAGATGGGCACGCTCTCCGAGTCCTGTCAGTGTCGGTGTAAACACCGTATGGCCTTCTCGACGCAGGATGTCTGCAACGCGACGCCAGCACCAGCCACCGTGCCATGCTCCATGTACCAGAAGAAAAGCCGTCACTATTCACCCATTATTTTTCCGAAATCATTCGGAGCAATCACCTGTCGCAGAAATTTAAATGAACTTTTCAGGTGCGTCCAATATACAGGTTGACTGTAGCGGGTGCGCGACAAACAATTCAGTCCCTGAAGCTATTTTCGAGGGGGAGGGGTGTGAGGTTTGACATACAGCCTTTGTCCAACGGGATTGGGGCGAAAATTGGTGGGGTAGATCTGTCCCGTCCTCCGGATAATGCGACCGCCGCCGCGCTTCGTGATGCGTGGCACCAGTACATACTTCTGCTTTTCCCTAACCAGGAACTCGACGACAGGGCATTGAAAGGTAGTGCCCGCTGGTTGGGAACACCCGGCAGTATTTCGATGCCAGTGGAACGACGGGGCGACGACGATACCGACATCGCGCTGGTCTCGAATATCGTCGATGAAACTGGCGCACCGATTGGCGCCCTTGGCGATGGGGAGATGTGGTTTCATCATGATAACTGTTTTGAGCCAAAACCTGACAAGGCAACCTTTCTCTACGCTCTTGAACTGCCTCCCGAGGGTGGTAACACGATGTTTGGAAATTGCTATCTTGCCTGGGAAGAGTTGCCCGTTGATTTGCGTTCTGCGATAGCCGGGCGCCAGGTGCTTCAGGTCTATGATTACACGGTACGCCGGTCACCAGACCTCGACCGATTGGACGGCGTTCGTCATCACTGGCAGCCTGCGACAGTCACTCATCCTGTAACGGGGAAGATTGCCCTTTATATCGATCGGCTGATGACGGCGGCGGTTAGCGGGTACGATCGCTCCACTAGCGACAAATTGCTCGCGGCCGTTTTTCCCTATGTAGAGCGCGTTGACTATGAACATGTATGGCGTCTTGGCGACTATGTAATTTGGGATAACCGCTGTTCAGTTCATGCTCGGACTGATTTTGATCCAACCGAACGTCGACTGCTCAAGCGCGGCAAGATCGATGGAGAGAAACTAATTGCGGGGAAAGAATCCGTCGACCACCATCATAGCACGTAAACAAAGGAAAAATCATGATTGGCAATTTTGATGATGGGCGGTACTAAATAATATTAATTAAAACATCGCGAAAACGCGGCCTGGGGAAACATTTGATCTTTTTTACGTATAAATTAAGCCATTAACTAATTTCGTTCGCTAACGAACGAAAAATATTGACCTCTGTAAAAGGCAAGAATAGCGTAAAAATGGTTACCTCGACACATATCACCAGGGGGATCGAATATGCCTTATATCGATGCGGATTCGCACGTCTATGAAGTCGAAGAGACGTGGAATTATCTACCCAAAAAATATCAACACCGACGGCCGGTTCCCGTAACAATTCCGCCGAAGGATGCGCCCTACATGGGGGTGGATAATTCGTTCTGGCTTGTTGATGGCAAGGCGATGCAGTGGACGTGGGGCCCCGGCACCATCCAGATAGGTTGCCCGCTCTCCTCCGTTCACGCTGGAATGAAAGAATTTTCCGTTGGTAATCAGTCCCTGTTAGACGTGTCAGCCCGCCTGGCAGACATGGACAGGGCTGGGGTAGATGTTCAGGTTATTTATGCGACCCTTCTGTTTGCACCGATGACGGATGACGACGATTTCCAGGCCGCACTGGAAATCAGTTATAACCGGTGGATCGAAGAGCGCTGTTCTGAAGCTCCTGACCGACTGAAATGGTCGGCTTCTCTGCCTCTTAGAAGTCCAAAGGCGGCTGAAAAAGAAGTCTACCGTGTTAAAGACGCCGGTGCAGTTAGCCTGATGTGTTACGGTTCCGTAAACGACACCATGCTCCATGACAAGAAGTTCGATCGTGTCTGGGCGGCGGCGGAGGAATGTGACCTCCCGGTTGCTGTACATGTCGGCTGGCCAGGACCAATGCGTCAAATGTGTGATGAACATTCATCGTCGCTAAACGTGTCCTTCACCCTTCCGCTGCTGGCAGGTTTTTATTCTTTTGTTGGAGGGGGCATCCTGGACCGTCATCCTCGGTTGCGTGCCATATTTCTTGAAGGAGGAGCGGGCTGGATACCCTGGTATCTTGAACGAATGGACCATTATTATCCCGTAGCTGAATTCTTCCGTGCATCATTCGGTTTTGACCCCATCACGTCGAAAAACCCCGAAGCCTATAAAGACCAGGTCTACACAACCTGTGAGGCGGGTGAGCGGCTTTTACCACAGGTGATAGACTATCTCGGAGAGGAT
>JAYZQT010000045.1:0-11916 GCA_036136335.1 Pseudomonadota bacterium | reverse complement strand
CTTTGGGGGGGATCCTATCTGGTTCGGAATTGTTACCGTTATTGCGGTAGAAATCGGGCTCCTTACGCCACCGTTGGGGATCACATGCTATGTCGTCAAGTCGACCCTAAATGACGACCGGATTTCACTGAACCAGATTTTTCTTGGCGCGATGCCCTTTGCGCTGATTATGTTGCTCGTGACCATTTTGATAATTGCGGTGCCTGACCTGAGCCTGTTTTTCGTCTGAATAGGTTACACCGGGTCTCTTAGACCTTCCTGTTCGAGCAATGGCATGACCTCCGCATCGAACCTTTTTAAACCTTCCTCATAGTCAACCCATGAGAGGAGGGAACCATTAAAGCCAACGTCGGATAATTTCTGCAACCCGCTGACTATCATTTCTGTAGTACCAATCAATGGGTATCCACAATATCCTGCAATAAACTGGCTCTTCAGACCTTCCATGGCTTCCTTGCCCACCATCTTCGAGTTAATCCCGAGAACACGGATAAGGTTATCTGCGGCCTCCCAATCCCCCATTTCATTAACGTAGTGGTTGTAATATGCCTTGGCATCGTCCTCGGTGTCCCCGTGAACCACGTAGGAGTTGGTCCAGACCTGTATTTCGCGTCCGTATTCGGTCCTCGCAATCTCCCGGACAGACTCAATCTCCGCTTTCATCGCGGCGGAATCGGGGTTGGTAATTGCTATAAACATCATGTCGCAGTTTTTTGCGCCAAAATGTTTGCCCCTTTCCGAACCCCCAGCATTCATCAAAGCGGGAAAGGGACCCTGTATGGGTTTTGGCTGATGAAATCCGTTTGGCACCTGAAAAAATTTGCCCTCATATGTAAACTCCTCTTCCTCGGTCCACAGGAGTTTCATCACTTCTATCCATTCGTCTGCATAATCATATCTCGTGTCGTGTTCCATAACCGTTGAGCCAAACATTTCGAGCTCGGGCTGGTACCATCCGACGACGATATTCAGTGCAAATCGTCCGTTGGTAATGTGATCGATCGTGGTGGCCTGCTTGGCAGCCAGAATTGGGTGCATCGTGGGAACGTGGGATGTTGAGAATACAGCCGCCTGTTCAGTCTGTCCTCCGAGGCCCGCCGCCCAAGTGTACGTTTCGAAACAGTGAGCATTGAAATCGGTCTTGCCTCCGAAACCCCGCCAGCGCGCAACGGGAACTAATGCCTCGAGGCCCATGTCATCGGCGATCTTGGAAATACTGGAAACGTTTGGCCAAATCATTTCCAGAGCGCCATCTGCCTTGGTTATGGAACATCCTCCGGAGACGTTCGTGCCGAAGGTCCCGAGTTTGAGTTTGTTATTATTGAACAGGGGGTTAGTAGCCTGCCTTGTTTCATTTCGGGATTGCTCGGTTTTTGGCATGTTTTCTCCAGTGGCAGCTTTTCCCAAACAGTAGTGCAGGATGCTGATACAATCAAAATCAATAAGCGGAAAACGAATTTAGATTGAATGTATGCAAGTTTTCGCGATGATGATTGTGCGCCTGAAGGGTTTTTATTGCTCGAGGAAACAGGTTTTCTATTTTTGTGGACAGGCTATTGGTCAATTGTCCGTGCTAGGCCATAAAGGAAACCCCAAGATCAAAGGTACTATCAAATGCAAGCAAGTCAGAATGTCTTAAAGGATTTCACCGCCTGTCTGGGGACCGGCGCGATTTGCGTGGTGGATCTTACTCACCCGCTCGGGCCGGAAACTCCAATGATCAGGGTTCCCGAAGGACATGGTAACCAGCCGCCGCCCGTGCAGCTCGAGCCAATCGCCGATTATCGCGACAATTCGGGGTATGCGCGTTGGAGCACGCTAATCGTCGCCGAACACGCGGGCACCCATTTTGATGCACCAGGCCACTGGTTTACAGGCGCAAAATACAAGGATGGAACGACAGACAGCATAGAGCCTAAGCGTTTTGTCGCACCGGCGAGCGTTATCGACTGCACGGATGAGGTGGACCGGAATGCGGACTTCATTCTGGGGGTTGAACATTTAGAGGAATGGGAAGGTAAATACGGAATAATTGAAAAGGGTAGCTGGCTTTTGTTTCGGAGTGGCTGGGCCAGACGATTTTCTGACCCGGCATCTTTCCTTAACCAGGTGAACGGCACCTACCATTCGCCGGGTCCTGACCCGGCAGCTGTTCAGTTTCTGCTCGACAGGGATGTTTGCGGCTATGGGACGGAGACCATAGGAACCGATCACGGAAATGCTGCTATGTTTGACCCGGTCTTTCCCGCGCATAATCTGATGCACGGTGCAAACAAGTTTGGAATGTCCAGCCTAAACAACCTTGATCATCTCCCCCCAGTAGGATCTCTGGTTGTGACCGCGCCTCTCAAAATAGTCGAGGGCTCCGGCAGCCCACTTCGGGCTTTCGGGTTTGTTTGTGAATAAAACGGTAAAAACAGTAACTTATGGACTATTATTAAAAATTTAGATTAGAAATATTCTCCGTTTGACCGCAAATTATATTTTTCAGAACTTTGTGTGAACCAGGAAGGTCGATATCGACGGGAAGATGATAATCAGGATCAGTGCAAATAACATGGCGAGTGCGAAGGGTGCGGCTCCAAGAAATATTTCTTTCAAGGTTATGTCGGAGCGGGCTAGCGTTGAATGCACCACATAAACACACAGACCGAGTGGGGGTGTCAGGAGTCCTATTTCGGTTGCAATAACAGTGACGACCCCAAACCACACGAGATCAATTTCAAAGAATTTCAGGGCGCCAAGGAAAAGTGGAACCATGATGAGCATAATGGAAACTGAATCCACTATAGTTCCAAGGATGATCACCACGACAACATAAAGTGCGAGCATTCCGTAAAATCCGGCTCCGAGATCGTTGAAAATTTCGGCCATTTCTCCAGGCAAGCCGGACATCCCGATCATTCGGCTGTACATGCTCGCTGATACGATCAGAAATAACAGGGTGGCGGATACTTTGCTTGTGTCAATCAGGACCTCCCAAAGTGTCGCGAGGGACAGCCTGCGGCGTGCAATGGCGAAAACCAAGGCCAGGAAAGCCCCAGCGCCGCCTGCCTCGACAGGCGTAAATACTCCGCCGTATAGTCCTCCCATCACCAGCGTAATAAGCAATAAAATCGGGACGATCTTCCCGAGTGTATTGGTGAAGCCTCCATGAGCATCCTCTGTGCCGGTTATTTCCGGGTTTTCAGCGTCTGGATTGGAGGTGTTTTCAGAAAATACCATTCGGGGAAGGAATGCAGCCATCAGGGAGATGAGACCACAGTAAACGAGCGTTAGGAGAATTCCCGGACCAATGCCAGCAATGAAAAGGTCTCCAACGGATTCCTCGACAATCAGTGCGTATATAATCAACAGGACGCTGGGCGGAATTAACATGCCAAGGACCGATGAACCTGCCACCGTGCCAACAGCAAACCTCCCGCTGTACCCATGTCGCATCATTTCAGGCACCGCGATCTTCGAAAAAACTGAAGCTGAAGCAACCGACACACCGGTAATTGCTGCAAAGATGGCGTTTGCCACCACCGTTGCCATTCCAAGACCGCCACGCACCCGGTGAAGTAAATTTTGACCGATATCGTAAGCATCCCTGCCCATTCCTGCAGCGGACACCAGAAAACCCATCAGGACAAAAAGCGGGATAACAGCAAATACAAAGTTGTTGACGGTCTGGTGAGCGGAGATCCACAAAAGGCTGGTGGCGACGGTAATATTGCCCTTTATTACCCAGGTGCCAATGAAAGAAATGAGTGCCAGCGTCACGGCCACATGCATACCGAGATAGATTAAAAGCAGCATTGCCGCTACGGAGAGAATCGCTATTTCAAAAGCTTCCATTTACATGATCTTCTGGATATCCGTTAACGTCACTTGAACGCCGCTCACGCAGCAGGGTTGGGTTTGACAATGGTTACCAGGTCTTTAACGCCAATCAGGAGAAACTGCAGGCCGGTGAGGCCGCAACCCAGAAAAACAAGGAAAAGCCGCGGCCAATCTGGAAACGTGAATACCCCAACGACGCCTACATAAAAGTCGTTCTGATATGCATCCAAGGATTTTGGCCAGGCTGCTGACATAATCGAAACCATCAGAAATAGCCCCGCAACACAAAATAACAAATCCAGGGCATGCCCGGCGCGTGGCCTGTTTTTTATCAGCCGCGTGATCACTGCATCGGACCGTGTCATGCTGCCAGATCGCAGGGTATAGGCGAGCTGGAGGTAAAGGATTGATACGATGGAAATTGTGACCATCTCGGCCGTCCCGACCATCGGTGTGTTGAACAAAAACCGCCCAAGGACATCGATTACAACACCGAACATCATCAGAAAAACCCACACAGACGCGATGGCGTTGCTGGAGAGAATCAAAGCCCCTAGCATCCGGTCGCAGGAATTCAGAAAGCCCATATTGTGGTCACTTGCGTCAAACTTGATGAGAAAGTACCTGACGGCCGGGCAGGTAATGATACGAGCCCGGCCGTCAATTTACCTATTCTGGTTTTTCGTGACTATTCGCGGTCCCACTGGCGTACCAGAACCTGTTTGTTACTCCTGAGGTAATCCATAAATGTTTTGAGCATCGCCGTTCCGGGGTTGCCCTGCTTGTCCTGGCGTTTGGCCCATGCCTGAGCGATGTTGGGCATCGCAAATGCCCAGGCGCGACGCTCTGCGGCAGTCAGGCTGTGAGTTGTCTGTCCAAATTTTTTCTTGCAGAGACCGGCGCCCCACTTGGCACCGCCCAACGTGGTTTTATTCGAGCCGGCCGACCAAGTTGATGCGGCTTCCTTGACGGCGGACTGGACTTCCTTCGGCATCTTTTTCCAAGAGTCGTTATTGACCGTGATTAAAGCGTTGGAAACGGCTCCAAACCCGGTATCAACGTGATAAGGCGTGACCTCACACAATTTGAAGCCCGCGATGGCCTGTTGCCAGAGGATACCTGCGTCGTAAATCCCCGTTTTGAGAGAACTGTACATGTTTGTCAGTCCCTTGATCATGACCGGTACGCCACCAGCGGCGGTCACCCAGGGTGCATTGGAACCGACAGCTCCAATTTTCATTCCCTTGAGTTGATCAAAGTGGGTTATTTTCTTGCTTGTCCACAAGGCATAGTTTTCAGCAGTTCCCGAAATTGCGAGTACTGTCTGGTTAAATCTCTGGGCCTGTTTGCCCATCGCCGGGTATTTCGCAAGCAGATCGTGCATGGCATCTGTGGTGACCTGTAGATCAGTCGAACTGAATGGCGTTACGTAGCCGATCTGATAGAGGGATAGTTTTGAAGGATGAAACGGTCCAGGTACAATACCGATGTCGCCAAGACCTGTCTGTACCCCTTCAAGCTCGCCGCGGACTTTTACGATCTGACCTCCAAATCCCTTGATCCAGGCGGCTTTGTAATTACCGGTGCGCGCCAGAATCTCGTCAACCTTCGGGATATATGCCTTGATTGCAGCGCCAATAGGGGCATAGTGGTGCGTATTGCCCGAGATTATGGTAAGGTTTATCCGCTTCGCTGCTTCTGCGTTTGCTGAGAGTGCCAGTGCAACCGGCAATGCCAGCAAAGATGCCACCGCAATGCGAAACGGTTGGGCGGCTTTTTTCCCTTTTCGAAACATGTTTTGCTCCTTAATTACAGTTTACGTGTTGTCCCCAGTCAAAATTCACTGTTTCCGTCGTGGAGTATGGCATTTCATCCGGATAATATGAAGGCAGGATTGATCCATTATTTATCAGGGATAATCGGGAGCAGCAGATATGATGGATAAGCAGGGCTGCTGTACAGAGTAACTTCGTTATCGAATGTACCCGCCGGACGATTTTTTGGTTCGTCGTGACGGAATGGGCCCACACCCGTAAATACGCCCATGCGTTTCAAACCTTTTTCGCCTGGGTCTCTGGCGGCATGCTCATAGTCGCATCCTCGAACCGACAGCCCGATGCGATGCCCTGGCGACAACACTATAGAGGTTGGCCAGATTTCGATATCCAGCTCATAAATCTGTCCTGGAACGATTTTCTGGATTTCGTCATGGGTATGGTAAGGGCGATAATTTAGGGTACGCTTTTCGTCGAGCTTCCGGTGCGAAGCCCGAAGCCATCCAAGCCCGATTGGGGTGTGGGGGTCATTCGATCCCTGAAACGTAACCTCACTGAGGTCCGGAGCGAATACTCTCACAATCAGAAAGATATCCGCGTCATCTGTAGATGCTGAGATGAAGAGTTTGCAGGCCATAGGTCCCGTAATTTCGGTTTGGCTTGCCACTGGTGAACTTAAAAATGAGATACCATCCGAAAACCCCTGATAGGAAACCTTTGCTGTATTTTCCTGTGGTTCCGGGAACAAATTGAGGTTCGCTGTGTCTAGGTAGAATTTGGACCATTCAGTGCGAGCGATAGGCCATTCCTCTTCATGACGTTCTTCGAAATGTTCACCTGGATGCCTGATCTGTAACTGATTGCGGGGCTGGTCGGACCACGCCGCGGTCTCTCCTTTGAGAAAACAGTCAAAAAACCGACGCTGAAGGCTGACACCGTAGTCTGTATAGAAATGTGTCCAGTGCTCAAGACCATGTACCTCAAGCCATTTGTTCTCTGACGGTACGGCCTGGAATGCCTCGAAGTTACCTCGTGGGTGAAGGCCCTGTCCTCCCCAGTTTGCGGCTGAAAGCAATGGCACATCAATCTGTGAAAAATCGGGGAGTCGTGATGTCCAGAATTCGTCGGTTGCTAGTGGGTTCTCAAGAATGTCCGAATGCCAATCGCTCCGGTTCGCTTCAAGTTCCGCTGGACTTAGGGTTTCTGGACCTGAGACCCAGTCATCAACCATACTGCTGTGTTCGCCGTTGGAACCGAGACCGTTTTGCATCATCACGACGTATGGTCCGTACCAGGCCCGGCTGAACGTGCACATAATTCCCCCGTGATGTGCCATGTCCCGGTAATAGTCGGCCGCCCCTTCCCAGACGCACATTGCGGAGAGGTGAGGAGGACGTAGCGCTGCGGCCTGCCACTGGTTCATGGCAAGGTAGGATATGCCATTCAGTCCAACGCGACCGTTGCTCCACCCCTGGGTGCCTGCCCACTCTATACAGTGGTAGAGGTCTTGGGCTTCACGTGCTGACCAGGGATCAATATTTCCCGGCGACCGCCCGGTTCCCCGTGAATCCACACGAACCACTGCATACCCGTGAGGGACAAATTTCTCAGGATCGCAGACTTCGAAACTCTGATACTGGTTGGTGGAACCTGCGGGAACGTCCGGATGGTCAGCACACATCCTGGTCCACTGTTCTATAAACTGTTCACCAAAAACCAGCCATTTTCCATAAGGGCCATACGAAAGGATTACCGGCCAGGTTCCGTCGCCGGGCGGCCTAAAGACGTCCGCCCTGAGTATCAATCCGTCGTCAACTTTGATCGGGCTGTCCCAGTCAATTTGTATCCCGTCCCGTATTTCGCTTCGGTAAATATCCATATGTCTTTCTCTGTAAATCGGGTTGAAGAGCAATTGGCGCCCTGACCAGTTGCTGGCCGAGGTTAGGGGTTGTTATTTATAGTTAGTTCCTGTGACGTAAAATCCGTCCAAACGCATTAATTCGGACTCCCAACGCAGTCATTTAACATCTTGTCTCCATTCCGTTTCAGACTGCGGTGTATCCTCCGTCGATGATGAGGTCGGTTCCAGTCATGAATGCGGCGTCGTCACTGGCGACAAACAGGGCACCCCCTGCGATGTCTTCGGGTTGGGCAAGTCTGCCAATCGGATGATTTGGAATCATTAAATCGCGAATAGTCCCTATATCTTTGTAACGCGCGAGCAACCGATCGGTTTCAACTGCGCCAGGGGATATCGTTACTGCCCTGATATTGTCGTCAGCATTTTCGATTGCGATTGCCTTCGTAAGCTGAATTACCGCGCCCTTGGTCGCGTGGTAGGCAGGACGACCCGGCGTTACAACGCTGCCAAGCTGGGATGCTATATTGATGATGACCCCACCCCCTGAACTGCGAAGAAGCGGTATTGCATACCTGCACAACAGGAAAATGCTTGTCAGGTTGACACGTAGTGCTTCATCCCAGTGTCGTATTTCCATCTCTTCTGCTGTTGCCGTAGGCTCCCGAGTGGCAGCAGAGTGTACGGTGGTGTCGAGGCCGTCAAGTGCTTCAGCTACCTTTTCCACCGCGTTTTTTGCCGAGACGGGGTCGCCGATATCAGTAGCGAGACAAAATACATTTCCGTTTCCGGGGGCTTCGCGAAGCTCCGCGGCGCGTCTCTCTGCCGCCTCTTCGTTGGCGTCGACAATACCGACATGGGCACCTTCGGAATAGAAACGGTGTGCAATTGCGCCACCGATACCACCGCCGCCGCCAACAATAATCGCTCTCCGTCCATCAAGCCTGGCGTTCATCTTATTTCTCCTCTTTAAATTCAGCCTTCTGAAGCGAGCAGTTCGTCGTTTACCTGGCGAGCAAGGATCGTCCCACCATCGATTGCCGCGTCTACGGGTCGAATACCGGAGTGATCGCTTTCGATCGACATCTGCTGCGCTTCAAGAATCTCCCGGTCTTCCTGAAATATACGATTTACAGCATCGTGCCACCATTCGCCAAACATCTGGTCTTCAAGGCGAAAATTTCTTGATACGGCCCAATAATAGTTTGTGGTGGTTGCGGTTTCCGGCACCAGGGCGTCGAGCACAAAAAACCTCACACCACTGTCGGGATCTTCACTGCCCGGGGGCACTGTCCTTGCCTCGACATGCACGTAACAGGGTGGCTGAAAATGGACGAGCTGGTATCGATCCACGTTGGCATCGCTTTTCCCCGCTTTGGCAAAAAAGGGCGGCGGCGGTATATTCCGCATGACCCTGTTGACAAAGACCTCGTTTCCATTTCGCCTGGCTTCGATTGGTGTTTCCGCGACTGAAGCATTGCCGATGCTTGAAGTATGAACGTAGGTTTCGTGGGACAGATCGATCAGGTTGTCTACCAGTAGCTGATAGTTGGCTTTTACGTGAAGATGGTCACGGAATGGCACCCACCCTTCCTGGTCAAGTCCGGGCGTCTTTGGCAGAAGATCCGCATGTGCGTCTTTTTTCGCACCCAGCCAAAGCCAGAGCCAGCCAAATTTTTCTACTAGGGGGTAGTTTGATACAGCTGCCCTTCTGGGCACTGTGTTCTGGCCGGGGATTGCAACACACTTTCCGGTGCAGTCATACACAAAACCATGATAGCCACACTGTATATGTTCACCCTTTACCCGGCCTTTGGAGAGTGGCATTTTCCTGTGGATACATCGGTCGGAAAGCGCCACTGGCTTGCCGGATGCTGTCCGGAATAGAACAACAGGAACATCGCATATGATCTGGCGTCTCGGGGTGGACGTCACCTCATTACTTACCGCTGCTACGTACCATCCATTTGGTATGAACATCACTAAGCCTCGAATTACCCGTCAAATCCCGTTTATGCTACGAACACGGGGACTGTCGGGCAAGAGGCCTGAACATTGTCATCGTGAATTAGAGTCGACCTCCACACAAACGACAATAGTGGTGGATACAAAAAGCAAATGTGTTGTGCTTTTATCCTTCTAATGGGTTCCCCGACGGCGGGTCGCACATACAATTATGGTATTGCTGGATTAGGTTAGTCCTGCCGATCAATAATGATCGCGTGTCCCCCCCTCAACGAATAGCAGCGCCCGAGCGAAATAAATTCATTCTGAAGGAGCACGTTTCCGGCCCCTCTCGTCAACACCGTGCCGGCAGACTGCCGAGTGCGCGCAGAATCCGTTCAGGAGTAACCGGTGTTTCTATATGACGGACGCCGTAATCCTCCAGAGCATGTGTTACCGCGTTAACCAGCGCCGAAGTCGCCGGGGTTGTCCCCGCTTCCCCGGCTCCCTTGACACCCAATGGATTCCCGAGTGTGGGTTGTTCGCTGTTCGTTTCAATTATAAAGGACGGCAAGTCGTCTGCACGCGGCAGCCAGTAATCGAGGAGTGACCCTGTCAGAATCTGACCAGTCGTTGGATCGTAGACATTGTGCTCAAATAGTGCCTGCCCAAGACCCTGGGCGATACCACCGTGGATTTGCCCGTCGACGATAGCGGGATTGACGATCCGTCCGACGTCATCGACGGTTGCGTAACGGACTACGGTGAGTCCGCCGGTTTCAGGGTCCAATTCGATTTCACATGCGGCCACGCCGTTCGGGTGTGCGGGCAGACGGGCGGCTAGGGTATGGGTACCTTCCAGTTGTCCCGCCAAATCCTCTGGGACCTTCTTCGCTAGCGCAGACGCGGCGACAGTAAAAAGGTCGAGCTCGCGATCAGTTCCCGTTACCCTGTAGCGACCTGCAGCATAAATAATATCGGCGCTTGCGGCTTCCAGCATATGGGCTGCGATTTCTTTCCCGCGAATGATCAGGGTGTTGCTGGCCCGGATAAGAACGGTCCCGCCGAGGCGCATAGATCGGTCTGAATGGGTGCCACCGCCGGAATTGGCCCGGTCGGAGTCACCAAACAAGATATCGATCTGCTGCTCAGGAATTTGCAGCGTTTCAGCGACAACCTGGGCGAAAACAGTCTCGTGTCCCTGGCCCGTCGACTGCGTACCGACGACTGCCTCGATGCGACCTTCCGGCAACACCCGGATATCAGCCTGTTCGCTTGGCGCGCCAGCTGGGGATTCGAGATAGGTGGCGATGCCAATTCCGGCCAGTTGGCCACGTGCCGTGACCACCGCGCGCCGTTTAGGGAAGCCAGTCCAGCCGATGGCTCTGGCCGCGCGCTCCATGTTTTCGGTAAAGGCACCGGAATCATAACGCGGGCCGAGCGGTGTCTGGTAGGGCAGGGAAGATGGAGCAATGAGATTCCGTCGTCGGATCTCTATCCGATCGATGTCGAGGTCAAGGGCGGCCATGTCCAGAAGACGTTCAACGAGGAATGTAACTTCCGGTCTGCCAGCTCCACGATAGACCGAAACCGGCACAGTGTTGGTCAGTACACCGCGACCAGACATGTGAACTGCGCGGATGTCGTAAGGTCCCCCCGCAAGCCTTTGTACGTTTCCTGCTACTGCAAACGAGATCGGGTAAGCACCTAGGTTGATGGTATAGTCGATACGCAGTCCCTGGATTATTCCGTCATGGCTGACGGCAAGCGCGGCGTCGGCCTCAGTGTCGCGCGCCTGGTAGTCGGCGAGAAATGTCTCACTCCGCGTTGCGGTCCATTTAACCGGTCGATCGGTTCGTTGTGCCGCCCAGACGAGCAGTGGATATTCACCATTACTGCAGGATCGTGCTCCAAATCCGCCGCCGACGTCGTGGGTAACCACCCGTATTTTCTCCGGTGGAAGCCCGAGTGAAGACATAACAGCAAGCTGGAATTTGTGT
This sequence comes from Pseudomonadota bacterium, assembly GCA_036136335.1. GTDB lineage: Bacteria > Pseudomonadota > Alphaproteobacteria > MPNO01 > UBA830 > JAYZQT01. Next base: position 514 of record JAYZQT010000045.1, on the reverse strand, counting down.
ACACCCTGGCTTGGCGCATACAGCGTCGCTGCGCCTGTTGATGAATCCACGATAGCGCTGGCGGCACGCGGCTCCAGAGGAATTGCCGAGATACGCTGGCTCAGGCTGTCGAGCCTTACCACATGTGCAGCTTTGGCAAATGCGTCCCGAGTTGCGTCCGGCTCGCCCCGGGAAAATTCAACGCAGACATTACCACTTTTGAACAGTGACGGCGCTTCCGGATTGAGTGCGTCACGCGCCCTGGTCACGGCGGGTAACACCTCATAGTCGATCGTGATTTTTTCGGCTGCATCGACTGCTGCCACGGCGGTCTCTGCGACGACAATGGCGACGGGGTCACCGACATGTCTAACACGGTCAGTGGCAATCGGTATGTGCGAGGGAATTCCACCTGGCGGTATCGCCGCATCAGGAAAGCCTGGTAACGTGACGTCCGCGTAGTCGACACCAATGATGAGGTGTTCAATCGGTCCATTTCCATCAGAGAGATAATCATCGCCCGTTAGAATGGCTA
>JAYZQT010000044.1:0-38753 GCA_036136335.1 Pseudomonadota bacterium | reverse complement strand
CGCTATTCTTTCGATATGATTGAGGATGCAAATCTTATTGAAAAAGCAGTACGAAACGTTCTGAATTCGGGATTGCGGACCGGGGATATTATGCAGGACGGTATGGCCTTGGTATCTTGTGAGAAAATGGGTGAAGCGATCACAGATGAGTTGGATAGGCTGACCGTGTGATTGGCCTTGGACTATTTCTCTGTTCGGCGCAGCAAATTGGGCAGCAAATTTTGCTCACACGTTAAAATTGGCGGCTGAAAATGCTGCTAGAATTGAATTAAGATAAACATTTGATTTGTACAATGCCGGATTGAGGTCGAACGGTGCCAACCACTGACATGGTTATTGTGATGATGTCTTGTCGGGAGTTAGTTGCCGTTTGGAGCAAAAAAGAATCTGTTAAATAGCGGGCGCTTCCAGCGCAAACGACAGGAAAGGCCGAAAATGAAATACAGGGTTGCGGTTGTTGGAGCGACGGGCAACGTTGGTCGGGAGATGCTGGGAATTTTGGCGGAACGAAAATTTCCGGCAATTGACGTCATTGCACTTGCGTCTGCACGTTCTGTTGGGCGCGAGGTTTCGTTTGGTGATGACGAAGTTCTAAAGGTCCAGGATCTCGCGGCATTTGATTTTACCGGGACTCAAATTGCACTGTTCTCCCCAGGTTCAAAGGTATCTGCGGAATTTGTTCCCCGTGCTGCCCAGACAGGCTGTATCGTAATTGACAACACATCCCATTTCCGGATGGAGCCGGACGTACCGCTCGTCGTGCCAGAGGTGAACCCGGAAGATCTCGATTGTTATAAAAAGCGAAATATCATTGCCAATCCAAACTGCTCCACAATTCAGTTGGTCGTCGCGCTGAAGCCCCTGCATGATATTAGTAAAATAAAACGCGTCGTGGTTTCAACCTACCAATCAACATCGGGTGCTGGAAAGGCGGCAATGGACGAGCTGTTCAATCAAACAAAAGGCGTATTTGTCAATGATGTAAAGAGTCACGAACAGTTTACTAAACAGATCGCGTTCAATGTAATTCCCCATATTGATGCGTTTATGCAAGACGGAGCGACGAAGGAAGAATGGAAGATGGCGGCGGAGACAAAAAAAATTCTCGACAGGGATATCGCTGTTCACGCTACCTGTGTTCGGGTTCCCGTTTTTATTGGGCACGGTGAGGCGGTAAATATAGAGTTTACAAAATCTATTGATGAAACTCAGGTCCGAGAAGCGCTGCAGGCAGCGTCCGGCGTAGTTGTAGTTGATCATCGGGCCAACGAGGGGTACGTCACACCATTTGAGTGTGCAGGTGAAGACGCGGTCTACGTCAGTCGCATTCGAAAAGACCCGACCGTTAAAAATGGCGTTTCGCTTTGGGTGGTTTCCGATAATTTGCGTAAGGGTGCGGCACTTAATTCCGTCCAGATTGCTGAGATGTTGGTGCAAAAGAAATTGGTCAAAGCTGCCTAATGGTATGCGGATTCACTAACAGGTATGTTGAAAAAACCGATGTGTTAGCAGGTATTAAAACCCTCTTCCTCAGGCCACAGACTAGGGGTGCTCAGGCCATTTCGAAGAGTGGCGGCTCGTCAGGGTGACTGATCCCACATTGATTTGTCGAAAGGCCTGTGGATAAAGGGAACGGAACATGCCGGGCGGGCAGGTTATTGGCCTATTGGAAATGGTTCATGATGATCCACACCAGCGTATGCTGTTGCGAGGGTGAGCGGAAAGATGGTACAGGCATTATTTTGCCACCACTCATGTCGCATCCCGTTGCTGGGATGCAATACCCATACAGCTGAGTTCAAGTTCTGATTTGGAAGCCCGAGACCAATAGACACACGCTTTCGGGATGCGCGCCGTATACTGCCGCGTTTGAAAACGCCCCTGCGTGGTTCAGGGATCACCCATTGTTTTGTGTGCAGAAAATGCGAAAGATGAAAAGCTTTTTTATAAGTAAGAACCTTTCAGGTGCACAAACCATCCAAACCTTATTCACAAATATGATTTTCTGGGGTGATCCGACACATAGCTTGTCGCCCAAAACGTCCCCAGATTGACTTGGCTCAGTCTTCGGCGTAAACAAATTTAATTGAAAAGCTGTTTCTCGTTCGGCACTTGTCATCCAGAAATATCAGGACTTTCGCCATGGCGGGCCATAATCGCCCGATGTCCCCACATCTGCAGGTCTACAAACCGCAACTGACCTCTGTACTGTCGATTTTGCATCGCGGCACAGGGATTGCCTTGGCGGTTGGGACGCTCCTTCTGGTATGGTGGCTCCTTGCTGCTGCAACGGGCGAGCGTGCATTCGCTGACGTGCAAGCCTTTATGGGCTCGTGGCTGGGAAGGTTGCTTTTGTTCGGATGGTCGTACTCGCTATTTTACCATATGTGTAATGGGATCCGGCACCTTTTCTGGGATGCGGGAAAAGGGTTTGACCTTAAAAATGTTTACCGGAGCGGGTGGCTTGTAGTTATTGGATCAATTGGGTTCACCGCTGCAGCTTGGATTTGGGGTTATTCGTCGATGGGAGCCCTCTGATGAACCTGCGATCGCCACTCAGCGAGGCTCGTGGGCTGGGGTCCGCCAAGAACGGAGTAGGTCACTGGTGGGCACAGCGCGTGACAGCTGTTGCCCTGGTCCCGTTGTTGGTTTGGTTTGTTGCATCAGTGTGTGCCATGACGGCGAGTGATTTTGTCGCTGTACGGGAGTGGGTTGCAGCGCCATTAGTGTCGATCTTGCTAGTTTTGCTATCGATAGCGACATTCTACCACGCGCATCTTGGCCTGAAGGTGGTTATTGAAGATTATATTCATAATAGGTGGTTGAAGATTTCTGGCATCGCGCTAGTTAAGTTCGCGGCGATTGCACTTGCTGTCACCACCATCTTTTCCATTGTTAAAATAGCTCTTGGCTAGGTAAATTTTTCTGGGCAAAGGACTTAGTACAGGACTAGCATGAATACTGACGCATACGAAATTATTGATCATACCTATGACGTAGTGGTTCTGGGCGCCGGCGGCGCTGGCTTGAGGGCGACCTTTGGTATGGCCCTAAAGGGCCTGCGAACGGCCTGTATCACGAAGGTTTTTCCTACGCGAAGCCATACGGTTGCTGCTCAGGGTGGTATTTCCGCGGCTCTTGGCAACATGAGTGAAGACGACTGGAGATGGCATTTTTACGATACGGTGAAAGGTGCCGATTGGCTCGGTGATCAGGATGCAATAGAATATATGTGTCGTGAAGCTATGCCGTCGGTATTGGAGCTGGAACATTTCGGGGTTCCATTTTCGAGAACTGAAAAAGGGGAAATTTATCAACGACCGTTTGGTGGCATGACGACAAAATACGGTGAAGGACCGCCTGCGCAGCGCACTGCTGCCGCAGCAGATCGAACTGGTCACGCAATTCTTCATACCCTGTATCAGCAGTCACTGAAATACGACGCTGAATTCTTTATTGAGTATTTTGGCATCGACCTCATCATGGATGAAAACGGGATATGCCGAGGCCTTCTGGCATGGAACCTTGATGACGGTACCATTCATCGCTTTCGAAGTAATCTGGTAGTGATGGCCACCGGCGGATATGGGAGGGCCTATTTCTCCTGCACTGGCGCTCATACGCAGACCGGCGACGGCACCGCGATGGTTCTTCGCGCAGGTTTACCCTGCGAGGACATGGAATTTATACAGTTTCATCCGACCGGTATTTACGGTGCGGGTTGCCTTATTACTGAAGGGGTGCGCGGCGAAGGCGGATACCTGACCAATTCCCATGGTGAACGCTTTATGGAGAGATACGCACCATCCGTGAAGGATCTTGCATCTCGAGATGTTGTTAGCCGGGCGATGACAATGGAAATTCGTGATGGCAACGGTGTAGGATCGGATTCCGATCACATTCACCTTCATATCGAACATCTCGACGCGAACATAATTAACGAGCGCCTGCCGGGGATTTCCGAAACAGCGCAAATCTTTGCTGGTGTCGATGTGACCAAGGAACCAATACCTGTGTTGCCGACAGTTCACTACAATATGGGTGGCATACCAACCAACTATCAGGGAGAAATGGTAGTACCCGGCTTGGGTGGTCCTGAAGAAATACAGCCCGGACTCATGGCGATAGGCGAGGCCGCTTGTGTGTCAGTCCACGGGGCTAACCGACTCGGTTCCAATTCCCTTCTTGATCTGGTGGTATTTGGACGTGCTGCGGGCGATCGTGCGGCGGAACTGGTGGATCCCGGTCAGAAACAGCCCGACCTGCCGAAGGATGCGGGTGATATCGCCCTCAGTCGTTTCGATGGACGGCGATTTACCAAAGGTGGTACCGAAACAGCTGAATTAAGGCTTGAAATGCAGCGAACGATGCAGGGTCACTGTGCGGTATTCCGGACGGAGGCCCTCATGAAAGAAGGGCGGGAAAAGCTGACTGCCATCTGGGCGAAAAATGACGATATCAAGGTAAATGATACGTCATTGATATGGAACTCCGATCTTGCCGAGACCCTTGAATATGACAATCTGCTTGCTCAGGCCATAGTGAGCCTGGACAGCGCAATTAATCGCAAAGAAAGTCGGGGCGGTCATGCGCGTGAGGACTATCCCGATCGAGACGACGAAAACTGGATGAAACACACGTATGTATGGCTGAACGAGGATGGAAGTACCCGGATCGATTACCGCCCCGTTCACACAAATACAATGACGAACGATGTTCAAGCCGTTCCGCCCAAAGAAAGGGTCTATTGAGGAAATTTAGATGGCTAAACTCTCACTTCCCCCTAATTCGAAGGTTCGCAAAGGGAAAATCTGGCCCAATCTCGCGAATGCAAAAACCCCAAAAACTTTTCGCGTTTATCGCTGGAACGGCGATGATGGGAAAACCCCACAAGTGGATTCCTATACAGTTGATCTGGATGATTGCGGTCCCATGGTTCTTGATGCAGTCATCAAAATAAAAAGCGAGATAGACTCCACGCTAACCTTCCGCCGATCCTGCCGTGAGGGCGTGTGTGGTTCGTGCGCGATGAATATTGACGGCACTAACACGTTGGCCTGCACTAAGTATATCGACGATGTGAAGGGTGATGTGAAGGTTTATCCCCTGCCGCATCTGTCTGTAGTTAAGGATCTTGTCCCCGATCTCACCCAGGCCTATGCCCAGTACAGGGCAATCGAGCCGTGGATGAAATCTGATACACAACCCTCCCCCGGTAAGGAACGGCTGCAATCGCCCGAAGAACGAAAAAAACTCGATGGGCTCTGGGAGTGCATTATGTGCTTCTGCTGTACGACCAGCTGTCCGAGCTATTGGTGGAATGGTGATCGCTACCTCGGCCCGGCTATTTTGCTTCAGGCAAACCGGTGGATCCAGGACTCTCGGGACGAAGCGACGGGCGATCGACTGGATGAACTCGAGGATCCGTTCCGGCTGTATCGCTGTCACACAATCATGAACTGCACCAAGTCCTGTCCGAAAGGCCTTAACCCGGCAAAGGCAATTGGAGAAATCAAGCAAGCGATGGTTCAGCGGCAGTGATAAGGGATAGAAAATTTGAAGTTGTAGGAAAGGGTTTGTGCCCTGCCTGTCTAATGTTTGCGATTTAACTTGATCGGTGGCTTGAGTGCGCTATCCATCTCACCCGTGACAACCCCATTCGACAAAAATATGTCTTCAGGCCCCCTGCCAGCTTACTGCGCTATGATACGTAAGGGCCTTTTGCGCCCAGATCCGACCCAGGCGGAGACGGTCGATAGACTGCAATCGCTTTGGCAGAAATTGGAAGATTACACTCCGGGCCCCAGAGGGCTTGGGTGGCCAGGGCGGTTAGGTATAATACGGCGGGCGGACCGTCCCGTTCCTAAGGGATTATATCTTTTTGGACCCGTCGGGCGCGGCAAGTCGATGCTAATGGATCTTCTGTACGACTCCGTTGGGGGCAGTAATAAACGCCGTGTTCACTTCCACGAATTCATGCTCGAGGTTCACGCCACCATGCATGGTTGGCGTCAGAGGGACGGCACACTGAAGAACCCATTGCCAAAGATCGCAGCGGAGATCGCTAAAAAAACCTGGATGTTATGTTTTGACGAATTTCAGGTCGACAATATTGCCGATGCGATGATTCTCGGCCGGTTGTTTACCGCTTTGTTTGACGAGGGGATCATCATCATCGCAACGAGTAACAACCACCCGGACAAACTCTATCTTGACGGTCTTCAACGCGAACGTTTCCTTCCGTTTATAGAAATTCTCAAAGACAGTATTGATATTCTGCAATTGGAAGCTAGGCGCGATTACCGTCGTGATAGGCTTGTCGATATGGGTGTATATTATACTCCATTAAGCCCCGATTCCGCGGCCGCCATGGACAGAGCATTTGTTTTACTGACTGATGGAGCCGAGGGCGAACCCGTTAAAATCCCGGTAATGGGGCGTGCAGTTTCTGTACCTTCGGCAGCCAAAGGTGTGGCAAGATTTTCCTTCGCTGATTTGTGCGAAAAGCCCCTTGGTGCGCCAGATTTTATTGCGATAGCCAAGGCCTACCACACCGTGGTTTTGTCCGACGTGCCGCTGTTGCCATCTGCAAAACGAAATGAAGCCAAGCGCATGGTGACGTTGATTGACACGCTTTACGATCACAGGGTTAACATGATCATATCGGCTATAACAGAACCCGACGAACTGTGTATAGAGGGCGACACGGCATCGGTGTTCAAGCGCACCGCCTCTCGTCTAATAGAGATGCGAAGCGAGGAATACATCAACGCTCCACACAGACGCTAGTCGGTATCTTTGATGCAGGACAAACCACAATCGGATCACCCGGATAACCGCCCAGTTACTTCGCGCCTAAGCATGGCGCCGACTGGAGTTTGATCAGCTCGCACTCCTCTTGCCCTATATAGGCAACAGCGCTATGAACGCCTCGGGCCAACGGTTGTTGTTGGGCCCCGCATATTTGTCCACAACAGTCTCGGAAAAACTCATGGCTCGCAATAAAATTGCCCTCGTCGGTGCCGGAAATATTGGTGGTACGCTGGCGCATCTCGCTGGACTGAAAGATCTCGGCGATGTTGTTCTGTTTGATATTATGAAAGGCACACCGCAAGGCAAGGCCCTTGATTTGGTTGAGTCCTCTCCGGTTGAGGGGTTTGATTCCCGCATGAGCGGTACAAACTCCTATAAAGGCATTAAGGGTGCTGACGTGATCATTGTTACTGCAGGTATTCCGCGAAAACCCGGGATGAGCCGTGATGATCTCATTGGCATTAATTCCGGTGTGATGAAACAGGTGGGCGAGGGCATCAAGAAATATGCGCCTGAAGCATTTGTAATCTGTATTACCAACCCGCTCGATGCCATGGTTTGGGTTCTACAGAAACATTCCGGTCTTCCAGCAAAACGGGTTGTGGGAATGGCAGGGATCCTCGACAGTGCCCGCTTTCGCTATTTTCTCGCTGATGAATTTGACGTGTCGGTCGAGGACATTACTGCATTTGTTTTAGGGGGACACGGCGACACGATGGTGCCTTCCGTTCGTTACTCCACGGTTGGCGGCATTCCGCTCCCTGATCTTATAAAAATGAAATTAACAACACAGAAGCGTATCGATGCAATCGTGCAGCGTACCCGCGATGGGGGTGGTGAAATAGTCAGCCTGCTCGGGAACGGCTCCGCATTCTATGCGCCTGCGGCATCCGCGATTGTGATGGCTGAATCCTATTTAAAAGACAAAAAGCGGGTGCTTCCCTGCGCCGCGAAGCTCAACGGGCAATATGGCGTGAAGGGTCTCTATGTTGGCGTCCCGGTGGTGTTGGGAGCCAACGGTATCGAGCGTATCCTTGAGGTCAAACTGGATGCCGGGGAGAAACGGCAATTCAATAAGTCCGTCAAGGCTGTTCAGACACTGGTCGATGTCGTGAAAACGATGGAACGTGAGAGCAACAAGAAAAAATAGTGAAGGACCATCATACCATTGCCAAGCCGGCGGATTTCAACCCAATTTTAGTCAACAACCTTATGACTGATGGACCATCAAAACTTTCTATCGCCGCAGGAGCATTTGAATAAAAAATGAATATCCACGAATATCAGGCAAAACAGCTACTCGGAGAATACGGTGTATCTGTACCACGCGGCGGTGTCGCGTATACCGCGGACGAAGCGGTAGCGGTAGCGGAAAATCTCGGCGGTTCAGTCTGGGTAATCAAGGCGCAGATTCACGCCGGTGGTCGGGGTAAGGGCGGCGGCGTCAGGGTAGTGAAATCGATCAAAGATGTTAGGACTGCAGCTGACAACATGATTGGCATGACGTTGCTGACCCATCAGACTGGTCCGGAGGGGCGCAAGGTGGGGCGGGTCTACGTAGAAGAGGGCTGTGATATTGCCCGGGAATTGTACCTAGGTTTTCTGATAGACCGAGCAACCAGCCGTATTACGATTATGGCGTCTATCGAAGGTGGGGTGGAAATCGAAGAGGTTGCCTCTGAAACACCTGAAAAAATACTGCGTCTTAATATCGATCCAGTCACCGGAATTCAGCCTTTTCACGCGCGCAGAATTGCTTACGGGCTCGGTCTCGAAGGTGATCAGGTCAAATTGGCTGTAAAATTTCTTTTGGGCATGTATGACGCCTTCACAGATCTGGATGCATCGATCGTCGAAATCAACCCGCTGGTGGTCACCAATGTGGGTGATGTGGTTGCGCTTGATGCCAAGATGAATTTTGACGATAACGCCCTGTACCGCCAGAAAAACGTAATTGAACTTCGCGACGAGAATGAAGAAGATCCCGCGGAGCTTGAGGCTGCGAAGCACGATCTCAATTATATTACCCTCGATGGCAACATCGGCTGCATGGTGAACGGCGCCGGGCTTGCGATGGCAACCATGGATATAATCAAGCTTTATGGTGGTGCGCCAGCAAACTTTTTGGATGTGGGTGGAGGTGCAACAAAAGAACGCGTTACAACCGCGTTCAAGCTGATCCTGTCCGATAGGAGCGTGGCATCGATTCTAGTCAATATCTTTGGCGGCATTATGCGATGCGATGTTATAGCGGAGGGTGTGATAGCGGCAGCGCGCGAGGTTAGTCTCGACGTGCCGCTGGTCGTTCGATTGGCGGGCACGAACGTTGACCTTGGAAAAAAAATTCTTGAGGAATCTGGTTTACCCATCGTTTCGGCAGATAATCTGGCAGATGCTGCCGAGAAGGTTGTCAGAGTTACCAAGGAGGCAGCTTGATGTCGGTGTTGGTTGAAAACGGCACAAAGGTAATTTGTCAGGGATTCACCGGCGCGCAGGGCACCTTTCATTCAGAGCAGGCTATTGCTTACGGGACCAACATGGTCGGCGGTGTTACCCCAGGAAAGGGCGGAACCGCGCACCTTCAGCTTCCTGTTTTTGATACAGTGGGGGAAGCAGTTCGGACCACTGGGGCAAACGCGTCTGTGATTTATGTGCCGCCCCCATTCGCTGCTGACGCCATTCTTGAGGCGATTGACGCCGAAATACCGCTCATAATCTGCATTACAGAGGGAATTCCGGTAATTGATATGGTGGGCGTCAAACGGGCACTAGAAATTTCTCCCACAAGGTTAATCGGACCAAACTGTCCGGGTATTATTACCCCTGACGAGTGTAAAATCGGCATTATGCCGGGCCATATACACCGGCGTGGCCGAATCGGCATCGTCTCCCGTTCTGGGACGTTGACCTATGAGGCGGTGGCCCAAACCACGGCAGTGGGATTGGGTCAGACCACCTGCATTGGCATTGGCGGAGATCCAGTAAACGGTACTAATTTTGTCGATTGCATTGAACTGTTTCTTGAAGATGACGAGACCGAGGGGATCGTAATGATTGGTGAAATCGGCGGTTCAGCGGAAGAGGAGGCTGCCGATTTCGTCCGGCAATCCAGAATAAAGAAACCTATTGTTGGGTTTATCGCTGGAGTAACCGCCCCACCAGGGCGGCGTATGGGACACGCTGGCGCTATTATTGCCGGTGGCGTGGGTGGTGCTGACCACAAGATAGAGGCAATGAAGCGTGCAGGAATCAAAATTTCCGATTCCCCAGCCCAAATTGGCGAGGCTATGCTTGAAATGATGCGTGGATAGGGCAAACTCTATCGTGGAGCCGGTTCTCCGGACACACCCTTGCAAAATGGCGGCGAGGATGCCTGTGTTCATCTATAAAATGCGATCATACGGAATACGGCTCGTTTAAATTTTGGATTGGGCAACGGATGTTGCATTGCCGTTCCTAGGTGTTGTGTTCCAGCCCGGTCTCCAATTCGGCCGCACGCCGCCGTGCCCAAAGCCATAATAAAATTGTTAGCAGCCCTCCAGCTGCTATTGTGGCCGGCAATCCGGCAAAGTCCGCTATCCATCCGGCTGCTAGTGCGCCGAACGCCGGCAAACCCCAGGAAATCACAATAAACAGGCTCATAACGCGGGCCCTTATCCCCTCGTCCACGGCATTTTGTATAAGGGTCTGCGAACCCACACCGCCGATCAGCATTGCAAATCCGACGATCCCGAGACAAAAGGCCGCTAACCAGATGGATCCTGTCAGTGTGCTGAGAATTAGTGCGGCTCCCTGCGCCAGCAGACTCAGGGTTACGAGGTGGGTCAGACCATTGGTTCGGCCCCTAATTCCGATCCACAAACAGCTGATCATTGCACCCAGCCCGATTGCCGACATTAAAAAGCCAAACCCGCCGGACCCGCTATTGAAGACCTGTGCGGCGAAAGCCGGCATTAGCTCGATGATGGGCCGGATCAGGAGTCCCGTCGCGCCTAGCATCACCAGCAGGAACCGAATGCCTTCGTTTCTGAAGCTGTATTGAATGCCCTTAATCATGTCACCTAGAATATCTCGCCACGGTCCGCTGGTCGGGTTTGGTTCATCAGCCTTGATGATTAAGAGGGCAAAACAGAACTGGGCGAATGCAATCGCCACCACCGTGAGGACCACACCAGACCCCGTGGCGGCGATCAGAACGCCTGCAATCGCAGGACCTATAAACCGGGCACCGTTGAAGGTAGCGGATTGAAGGCCGATGGCTGCAGCAAGGTCCCGTTTCGGCACCAACCCGTGGATCAAAGCCATGCGGGCCGGTGTTGTTAAAGATTCAAGGGACCCAATTAAAACAGCAAACAGGAGAATCAATTCGATCGTCACAAGACCGGTTAGAGTGATGACGGCAAAGAGGCTGGCGGCAAACGCGGTAGCGGTCTGGGCGAAGATCGTTACACGAATATATCCCATTCTGTCCGCTAGCGCGCCCGCAAAAATTGAGAAAATGACCAATGGGAAGGTCTCTGCAAAGGCTATAATACCCAACCAGACAGTTGACTCGGTTAACTCCCATGTTAGCCACGCTACCGCGATACGATACATCCATCGCCCGATAGTGCTGATCCCGTTGCTTGCCCAATAGATCGTGTAGTAGCGATGTGATAGAACCCGCCCGATCCCGCCGAACATCTTATTGTTCCATAATGGCTCGCGGATGGGCCCGATTGTATACTTCTACCAGCTTGGTAGTGTCGACGTCAGTATATCGTTGGGTAGTTGATAGCGACGCGTGTCCCAAAAGCTCCTGTATTGTCCGTAAATCGCCACCACCGGCCAAAAGATGGGTGGCAAAACTGTGGCGGAGTGCGTGGGGGGTTGCGGTTTCTGGCAAACCTAGGTCCGAGCGCAGTGTTCGCACTGTTCGCTGTATTATGCCTGGATTGAGGCGGGCACCCCTTGCCCCGTAAAATAGCGGTTGGTCATTTCTGGTGGAGTAGGGGCAGATCTTGCGATACGTGTCTACGGTATCGATGACAGTTGGCAGGATAGGCACGATCCTCTGTTTGTTTCCCTTGCCGGTGATCACGATTGTTTTGCCGGTTGGCGCATCTCGCTGATTAAGTCCAAGCGCCTCGTCGATGCGCAATCCGCAACCATATAATAGGGTAAGGATAGCGACATCGCGGGCGCCAACCCACGGTTGACGGGCAACCTCTAATGCCCGCCGCAACAGCGCAATTGCGTCTTGCGAGTTCAGCGGTTTGGGTACTGATTTGTGGGGTTTGGGTGCGCTCACCGATACCAAGGAATGATTATGAACGCGATCCGTTTGGTCTAGAAATCTGAAGAAGTTGCGTACGGCAGACATTGAGCGACTGACAGTGGTTCTGGACAATCCGTCTCTAAGGCGCGAAGCAATCCATGATCGAAAATCTAAAGGTTCTAAATCCGATAACATCAGGAAGTTGGGAACCTCACCACGATGTTTTTTCAAAAAATTCAAAAATCTAGAAAGATCTCGGCAATACCCGTCTACTGTGTGAGTTGATGTTCTCCGCTCCGTGGTTAACCATCGACGCCAGTCGTCAATTGCGGCAACCAGATCAGCGTCGGCATTGAACCGCATTAATTTTTCGGCCCGAGGTATGTTTTGAGCCGCTCCGCAATCACTTGAGCGAGAAACGAGATCAGGTCAGTAGCCTGATGACTGTTAAAGCCGTCGTCGCGCCCGGAGCCCAATGCGAGCAGCATTGCTGGTGCATTTTTCTGTGTCCGCAGGCGGAGATAAGCAATTGATTTAACTCGATCCGCGGCATTGCCAAATACAATTGCCTCACCGCGCGTGTCCTCCTGTAAAATGATGCGTCGTTTGGGACCCATTAAGTTAGCTATACCTCCTAATCCAATGGGCGTTGCACCCGCCAAAGCCATTGCTCCCGGTTTTTCGATACAAAGTACGGCGGCTTCAATGTCGAGTAGAGACGGCAAATCTGCGCGTATAACGCGGTTCAAAGCATGGATGTCTGCTGTGCGAATAACAGCTAGGACGGCCTGATGGATTTTTGCCTGGCCGGCTGAGTTTCCTTCCACCGCTGCAAGAAGCTGTTTTTCTCGCCGCCGAAGTCCCACGAGATCATGCCTCATTCGATCCAACACAAAGCGTTGCATGTCGAGAATGGTCTCGCCTTGTTTGAATGCAGGCGGGGTCAAGAACGCTATGACCTCGGGATTTTCCTCAAGAAATTCAGGGTGTCGACGTAACCAAGCACATACTATTGCTGCGGTTATCGGTTCCGTTTGAATATCGGCAATATCCTCTGATGGACCGGTCACCGTCAGGAATCCAATATGGATTGGCCGGTTTGTGCCCAATCCGAGAGAAAAGACTGAAGCCCGGAATCGGTGAGCGGATGCTTGAACAACTGCCGCAAAACACCCGGTGGCACAGTGGCCACGTCCGCACCTATTTTTGCTGCTTCCACCACATGGGTCGGGCTGCGAACCGACGCTACCAGTACTTCGGTGCTAATCTCGTCATAATTAGCATAAATGGTGCAGATGTCGTTGATCAAAGTCATCCCATCATGGCCAATATCATCAAGGCGGCCTACAAAAGGTGACACGAAGGCTGCCCCCGCTTTCGCGGCCAGGATTGCCTGCCCTACGGAAAAACACAAAGTTACATTTACTTTCGTTCCTTCGTCCGAAAGCACTTTGCATGTTTTTAGTCCGTCTTGGGTTAATGGGACTTTTACCGTGACATTGCCTGCAAGTTTGGCGAGCCGCCGGCCTTCGGCCAGCATGGTTTTATGATTTGTTGCAGCAACTTCGGCACTGACTGGGCCGTTTACCAAATCGCAGATTTCTTTAATAACCTCTATAAAATTACGACCTGATTTCGCTATCAGTGATGGGTTTGTCGTTACACCATCAACGAGGCCGGTGGATGCTAAATTTTTGATTTCGTCTACATCCGCCGTGTCGACAAAAAACTTCATAATGTTTCCTCAATGTAATCGTGTGGCTTCGATAGCTTTTGGCTGAATTCTATTACAGTCTGCTGTTAGCCGATTGGCCGTCCGAAACGGGTGGGATAGAGTGTATCTGATGAACCCGAGCCTTTCCACAAGCCCCCTTGCTACCAAAGGTATCACCATGAGCGTGCTTTTGCCCCTACCTTTGTTGTCATCTTATGACTATTGGGTGCCTTTCGACATGGCGGTAGAGACGGGGTCCTATGTTGAGGTGCCCCTGGGTGCGCGCGCCGTTACAGGTGTTGTTTGGGGCATGCCAACTGGCGACGTGGGTCCTGAAAAATTGCGTGAAATCAGTAGTGTAATAGATCTGCCGCCCATGCCTGAGGATCTTATGAGGTTTGTCGACTGGGTGGCCAAATATACCCTTGCCCGCCGCGGCAGCGTGCTACGCATGACGATGAGTGTTCCAAAGGCATTTGACCCACCGAAGATGTTTACGGCCTATCGCGTGGCTAATGGAATTGATATCAAAAACGAATCACTACCTGGTGGTTTGCGGCTGACTGCCGCTCGGCGGCGGGTTCTCAGCGTTTTGGATGGCTCTCGACTGCGCACCGCGGTACAAATTGCGAAGGCGGCCGGGACATCGGCATCAGTTGTTCGTGGCCTGGCGGCGGCTGCCATTCTGCAGTCAATTACTTTTGAGGAACGGACGCCGATACCTCAGCCTGACCTTGAACTGGCTGGCAAGCATCTTACTAGGGCGCAACAGGCCGTGACCGAAAGGCTTTTAGCTTCACTCCATGGTGGGTATTCGGTTTCCCTAATCGATGGTGTAACCGGATCCGGAAAGACCGAGGTGTATTTCGAGGCGATTGCAGCCACTCTCCGGGCGGGCAAGCAAGTGATGGTACTGTTGCCGGAGATAGCGCTGACCGCTGACTGGCTCCGACGCTTTGAAGCTCGTTTTGGGGTGCCGCCTGTGGTCTGGCACTCCGGCCTTTCTGACGCCGAACGTCGACGTAACTGGCGGGCAGTTGTGCAGGGCGATGCGAGACTTTTGGTGGGTGCTCGTTCCGCCTTGATGCTGCCCTTCCCGGAACTGGGGTTAATTGTAATTGATGAAGAACACGATCCCAGCTTCAAACAGGAAGATGGAGTTATCTACAATGCACGGGATATGGCAGTCGCTCGAGCTAGCATTGGTAATTTTTCTGTGATTCTTGCATCTGCGACACCATCTCTTGAGACCATGGACAATGTTTGGCGCGGGCGCTACCGCAGTCTTTCCTTGCCAGCGCGATATGCGGGAGCGGCTCTTCCCGGGATAGCGGCCATTGACATGCGAACCGAGACGACACATCGCCAATGCTGGCTTTCATCAGGCCTTGCACAAATGGTAGACGAAACACTTCGCAACGACGAACAGACTATGCTCTTTCTAAACCGTCGTGGTTATGCACCCCTAACGGTGTGTCGTGCTTGCGGACATCAGATTAACTGCCCTCAATGCACGGCCTGGCTTGTAGAACATCGCCTGCACGAGCGGCTCGAGTGCCACCACTGCGGATATTTTACATCACCCCCCAAAACCTGTCCGTCCTGCGGCGTTGACGGTCAATTCGCGGCCTGTGGACCCGGCGTCGAGCGCCTCGCGGAAGAGGTTCGCAACCGGTTTCCAGAAAAAAAATACGCAGTAATGTCAAGCGATACGGTGCAAAAACCGGCAGATGTACAGGCGTTGGTTAGGCGAATGGAGAATCGTGAAATTGACATTCTGATTGGAACCCAGATTATGGCAAAAGGGTTTCATTTCCCCTCGCTAACCTTGGTTGGTGTAATTGATGCCGATTTAGGCCTCGCGGGTGGTGATCTTCGTGCGGCGGAGCGGACATATCAGCTTTTGCATCAGGTGGCTGGGAGAGCGGGGAGGGCTGAATTTCCAGGCCGCGTTTTTTTGCAGACCTTCCAACCAGAACATCCTGTGATGCAGGCTTTAGTCGACGGAGACCGGGATAAATTTTTGGCGGCTGAAGCCGAGGCTCGTCGACAACATCAAATGCCACCATATGGTCGACTGGCCGCGGTCATTGTCTCAGGGCGAAACGAGATAGCTGTCGATGAAGTAGCTAACACGCTGGGGCGCACTGCGCCGAGCGACGTCCGGATATCTATATTAGGGCCGGCGCCTGCGCCGATGGCTATCATACGTGGCCGTCACAGGCGAAGGTTTTTGGTGCGAACACCGAAAGACCGCAATATCCAGATTGTTTTGCGCAACTGGGTGTTTGCCGTAAAGCCACACGGTGGGGTCCGCGTGGTAATCGACATAGACCCGTATAGTTTTATATAGCGGTTCTTTTCGGTTGTCGGGGAAGAATTTGTGGTCAGTCGGCCTATCACAGCGACGCTTTGACGCGTATTTCAGGCGCAGGGCGGGTTGCATGCCACAATTGACTGTGTTACCTAAACCTGCCTTTCATGGCTTCTGTGAAACGAATACGAACAGGTGTCGTTTTTCAGTAAAATCAATGACTTAAATGTAATCAACAGGACGTATTTTAGGTTAACCGCGTGTCCTCCGCATTCTCAGGTTTTTCCGGTCTTTCAGGTCGTTATGCGGCAGCTCTTTTTGAACTGGCCGAAGAACACAGACAGCTTGATGAGGTCGCAGATGATACTGTGACAATCTCCGCGATTCTTGCTGAATCGCCGGATCTCCTGAGGCTGTTGGTGAGACCTGTAATTGCTCGGGACGACCAGGCGCGTGCAGCCATGGCGGTGTTCAAAACCGCCGGTGTTTCTGCGCTTGTGTTGAATTTCACCGGAATTGTGGCTCAAAACCACCGCCTCTACGCCCTAGCAGATATGTGCAATGCCTTTCAGGCCCTTCTTGCCAGACGTCGGGGTGAAATAACCGCCACGGTTACAACAGCCCACCCGTTAGGTGATAAACAAAGCGCCGCACTTGAGCAGGAGTTAAAATTGGCAATGGGGTCAAAGATAACACTGGATTTGAAGACCGATGCCGCGCTATTGGGTGGGATGGTTATCAGGGTTGGTTCCAGAATGATTGACTCCTCTCTTCGAACAAAAATTCAACGACTTGAACTCTCACTGAAAGGGGCAGCGTGATGGATATCCGCGCCGCAGAAGTTTCCTCAATTCTAAAAGAGCAAATAGCCAATTTTGGGACGGAGGCCGAGGTAGCTGAAGTTGGTGAGGTTCTCGCAGTGGGTGACGGAATTGCCCGTGTCTATGGTCTCGACAATGTTCAGGCGGGTGAAATGGTAGAATTTCCTGGGGGCGTTAAAGGGATGGCGCTGAACCTTGAAACCGACAATGTCGGTGTCGTTATTTTTGGCTCAGATGCCAAAATCAAAGAAGGTGATACGGTAAAACGGACCAGCACAATTGTCGATGTACCCGTCGGAAAGGGTTTGCTTGGTCGCGTGGTTGACGCTCTTGGAGAACCGATTGATGGTAAAGGACAAATACAGGCGGAAGAGCGTCGGCGCGTGGATGTAAAGGCGCCTGGCATCATTCCGCGTCAATCGGTACATGAACCGATGCAGACTGGTCTGAAGGCGATTGACAGCCTCATTCCGGTTGGTCGCGGTCAACGAGAGCTGATTATTGGCGATAGGCAAACCGGCAAGACCGCCATTGCCGTTGATACGATCCTTAATCAGAAAACGGCCTTTGATGAAGGTGACACGGACAGGCAACTATTCTGTATTTATGTCGCAATTGGGCAAAAACGCTCGACCGTTGCGCAGATTGTAAAGACGCTAGAAGAAGCGGGTGCGATGGAGTACACCGTTGTCCTTGCTGCGACTGCCTCCGATCCGGCGCCGTTGCAATTTCTCGCACCCTATGGGGGTTGCACCATCGGCGAGTATTTCCGCGACAATGGGCTGCATGCACTGATAATTTATGACGATCTTTCGAAGCAGGCTGTTGCTTATCGGCAGATGTCCCTGCTGTTGCGCCGTCCGCCGGGGCGTGAAGCTTTCCCTGGAGACGTATTTTATTTGCATTCGCGTCTTCTGGAGCGTGCAGCAAAAATGAATGCGGAGAATGGATCCGGCTCATTAACGGCGCTTCCCATCATCGAGACGCAGGCTGGAGACGTATCGGCCTATATTCCGACTAACGTGATTTCCATCACTGATGGTCAAATTTTTCTCGAAACGGATTTGTTCTATTCGGGTATACGCCCTGCGGTGAATGTCGGGCTGTCTGTCAGTCGCGTCGGGTCGGCGGCGCAGATAAAGGCGATGAAGCAGGTTGCCGGTTCCGTCAAACTGGAACTTGCACAATATCGTGAAATGGCCGCATTTGCCCAATTCGCGTCAGACCTTGATGCCTCCACCCAGAAACTGTTGAGTCGGGGCGAACGCCTTACCGAGCTTTTGAAGCAGCCGCAATACTCACCATTGCCAGTCGAGGATCAGGTTGTGGCAATTTTTTCGGGTGTGAACGGCTATCTTGATGACATCGAGGTAAGGGATGTTACCCGTTTCGAGGAGGGTTTTCTCTCTCAAATGCGTGGCAATCACGGTGATATACTGACCACTATTCGCGAAGAACAGACAGTTTCCGAGGATACGGAGCAGAAGCTCAGGACGGTTCTCGATGTTTACGCCAAAAATTTTGTACCGGCCTGAATTGCCTGTACACTAAAAGGGAACGCCAACCGTTATGCCAAGCCTCAAAGATCTTCGAATGCGTATCGACAGCGTTAAGTCGACGCAGAAGATTACGTCTGCCATGAAAATGGTCGCTGCTGCAAAACTTCGTCGAGCCCAGGAACAGGCGGAATCCGCGCGGCCCTATGCCGAGCGCATGGATAGGATGTTGGGTTCGTTAGGCGCTTCTATGTTCTCGGCAGAGGGCGCTCATCCACTTTTGGCGGGCACAGGAGACGAGCGAGTCCACCTTATTGTGGTAATGACTTCCGATCGTGGTTTGTGTGGCGCCTTTAACTCATCGATTGTTCGTGAAGCCCGTAGAATGATAGCTGCACTGCAAAACGAGGGCAAAGAAGTCAGAATACTCTGCGTTGGGCGCAAGGGCTGGTCACAACTTCGTCGAGATCATGCGTCGGCTATCGTCGATCTTTTAGAAGGTAAGGGACGACAGCGCCTCAGTTTTGACGATGCTCGCGGTATCACTAAACGCATATTAGAAATGTTTTCAGCGGATGAGTTTAATGTGTGCACGCTTATCTATAATCAGTTCAGGTCTGTCATGTCTCAGGTTGTCACGCGACAACAGCTTGTGCCATTGCCCTTGGAAAAGTTAGAAAAGGGTTCCAGCGCGAGTGCCGACATCGTGTACGAATATGAACCAGATGTGGTGGAAATTTTAGATGTTTTGCTGCCCCGAAACATGAGTGTCCAGGTATTCAGAGCACTTCTCGAGAATAATGCCAGCGAGCATGGTGCGAGGATGAGTGCAATGGATAGCGCCAGCCGAAACGCCGGCGAAATGATTGACACATTGACATTAAATTATAACCGGACGCGTCAGGCGTTCATCACCAGCGAATTGATCGAAATTATCTCCGGCGCGGAAGCAGTGTGAGCACCGCCAGTACGCGTGGAGGAACGATGGATGAGGTATAAACATGGCCGACAAAGCACGTAATAATATCGGTAGCGTTTCCCAGGTTTTGGGAGCTGTGGTTGATGTGAAGTTCGAAGGCGATCTGCCGGAAATTCTGTCGGCCCTTCAATGTGAAAACAGTGGGAACCGGCTCGTGCTCGAAGTTGCTCAGCATCTTGGGGAAAGTACTGTCCGTACCATCGCGATGGATACTACCGAAGGGCTTGTTCGTGGGCAGGAGGTAACAGATACCGGTGCGCCCATCGAAATGCCGGTAGGTCCCGAAACGCTAGGACGCATTCTGAACGTTATCGGTGAGCCAATAGACGAGCGTGGGCCTCTGAATACCAGTAAGAAGCTTCCGATACATCGGGAGGCACCTGAGTTCACGGATCAGTCGACTGAAACCAACGCATTAGTCACAGGGATCAAAGTGGTCGACCTGCTTGCACCTTATTCACGTGGCGGAAAGACTGGGCTATTCGGTGGTGCCGGCGTGGGTAAGACGGTCCTTATAATGGAACTGATCAACAACATCGCCAAGGCTCACGGTGGGTACTCTGTATTTGCGGGTGTAGGTGAACGAACCCGCGAGGGTAACGATTTATATCATGAAATGATGGAATCCGGCGTTATCGAGCCTGATGGTGAATCAAAAGCCGCGCTGGTTTATGGCCAGATGAACGAGCCACCTGGCGCTCGTGCTCGGGTAGGACTGAGCGGACTGACCTTGGCTGAGTATTTCCGTGACGAAGAAGGTCAGGATGTTTTGTTTTTCGTGGATAATATCTTCCGTTTTACACAGGCCGGGTCGGAGGTGTCTGCCCTGCTTGGTCGTATCCCGTCGGCGGTCGGTTATCAGCCGACGCTGGCTACCGATATGGGAAATATGCAGGAACGGATTACGACCACAAACAAGGGTTCGATTACCTCCGTTCAGGCAATCTACGTACCGGCGGATGATCTTACGGATCCGGCGCCGGCCACCTCGTTTGCGCACTTGGACGCGACGACCGTACTTTCCCGGCAGATTGCGGAGCTGGGAATTTATCCTGCCGTGGATCCTCTCGATTCCACGTCGCGTATTCTTGATCCGCGGACGGTCGGCGAGGAACACTACCAGGTTGCTCGTGAGGTTCAACGGGTGCTGCAAACCTATAAATCACTCCAGGATATCATCGCAATCCTCGGAATGGAGGAACTGTCGGAGGAGGACAAGTTAATCGTTGCGAGAGCGCGCAAGATCCAGCGATTCCTGTCACAGCCTTTTCATGTTGCTGAGGTATTTACTGGTATGTCCGGCGTTTTTGTCGAACTGCAAGATACCATCAAAGGCTTCAAGGGGCTTGTAGAAGGTGAGTATGACGACCTGCCAGAAGCCGCCTTCTATATGGTGGGGAAAATTGAAGACGCTGTGGAAAAGGCTAAGGAAATGGCTGCTGCTGCGTGATTGTGGCCGTTTGACCCTGGGAGACTGCAATGGCCGATTTCTTCTCTTTCGAACTCGTTTCCCCCGAAAGGCTCCTGTTATCGAAGGATGCCGGCATGGTTGTGATACCCGGGGCTGAGGGTGATTTTGGTGTTCTTGTCGGCCATACGCCATTGATCTCGGCATTGAGGCCGGGTGTGATAGACGTCTACGTTGGGGACACCGTTGACGAACGGATCTTTGTGGCGGGTGGCTTCGCCGAGGTGACTGGGGCACGCTGCACTGTGTTGGCAGAGGAAGCGGTACCCATTGATGAGATTAATCAAATGACCGCGCAAGTGCGATCATCTGCTGCGCTGGAAGCTATCGACAACGCTACAAACGCGGCCGCTCTTACACAAGCGGAGGCTGAACTTGCCGTAGCAGAGGCGATGGTATCGGCTGCTAAAACTATTTAAACACCTAAGTTTATGAGGGACCCGGTCCCGTGGGGCACGCCTAGCCCGAACCAGCTGGGAATTGTGCACAAATTTACATCATATCTCTTAAAATGAGTATTTTTTAAGCTTTAACAACGATGTGCAATCTCCTGTTCGGATCATTTCCCTTCCGTCGCAACGTTTTTCGAAGTTGGCACGAATCCTGCTTTATTAAATGCAGATACGGTCCGATTTCTAACGGGTGCTGATTAATAAGGGATGATACAAAATCATGTTTTCACGCGAAAATTATTTTCGGCGCCTGCAACAGGAGACCCTATACACCGGAGGTTTCAGATGATTCCATCTTTTTTTAAGATCGCTTCAGTGGCCGCCTGGCTTATGTTGGCGCTGTGGACGTCACCTAGCGAAGCAAGTACCCAGGATTTAAAACTAAACGAAGGCGACACAGCTTGGATACTAACTTCCACGGCCCTTGTTCTGTTCATGACATTACCCGGACTGGCTCTTTTTTATGGTGGTCTCGTGCGCACCCGCAATCTGCTTTCGGTTTTGATGCAGTGTTTTGCGGTCGCGTGTTTAATATCTGTCCTGTGGTTAGTGCTGGGGTATAGTTTGGCATTTGACCACGGTGGGGCAAGCAACGCGTGGATTGGTGGCGTAGACAAAATGTTTTTGTCAGGGGTTGGCGCAGGGACGCTTTCTGGAACAATACCGGAAACCGTCTTTTTTATGTTTCAAATGACATTTGCAATTATTACGCCTGCACTAATAGTTGGTGCCTACGTCGAACGTATAAAGTTCAGTGCGGTCCTTTGGTTTAGCGGGGTCTGGTTAATACTCGTATACGTTCCCGTCTGCCACTGGGTTTGGGGGGGAGGATGGCTTGCAGAACGGGGTATTATGGACTTCGCAGGGGGCCTCGTGGTGCATGTGACGGCCGGTGTTTCAGCTCTTGTGATCGCCAGGTCTCTTGGCAGCCGTCGTGGATTTTCAGGCGACATTATTCCACCGCATCATCCCGGTCTTACAATGGTCGGCGCTGCGATGTTATGGGTTGGCTGGTTTGGCTTTAACGCGGGTTCGGCGCTTGCCGCGAACGGAGCGGCGGGTATGGCGATGGTCGTTACACATATATCTGCCGCGACGGCGGCCATCGTTTGGATGGTAATTGAGTGGGTAAAACATGGAAAACCCAGTCTTATCGGTATTGTCACCGGTATGGTAGCTGGTCTTGCCACGATCACGCCCGGGTCCGGCTTTGTTGGTCCGGGAGGTGCCCTTGTATTTGGAATACTGGCGGGTTTTGTCTGTTATTGGTTTGTGAGTTTTATCAAGGAAAGGCTCAGTATCGACGATTCTCTTGACGTGTTCGCAGTTCATGGAGTTGGCGGTGCACTTGGTATTTTGCTAACCGCATTTTTTGCTGCGGATACCTTGGGAGGAATGGGACTGTCAGATGGAATGACTATGGTCGGGCAGCTCGGCGAGCAGTTGCTAGGATTGATTGCTGTTGGATTGTGGGCCGGAGTGATTAGCTGGGCGCTGGTTAAAATTATTAATAAGGTAATCGGATTGCGCGTAACCGAAGAAGATGAAATCGAGGGTCTCGACATCACCTCCCATGGTGAGCGAATACACCTAAACTAACAGACTGCTGAGAATGCGCGGTTGACGTTGTCGGATAGGCCCGTTGGAGTGTCCATCGGGACTATCCTCTTAAGCCAAAATTTATAGATTTGTCTATGGGAGCCTCCCAGGAAAAGGGGATTTGCGTCTGCGGCCTTATGTCCTAGAATAATGGGGTAAGAGTTGTTACAGAAACTCTGCAGGTGCCGAAGATGGAAACTTGGACACTGAAAGACATCCCGTGGGATCACTTTGATAAAACGAAAGTGAATCCCCAAATCATACCGGTCGTAAAAGCGGCGAGTATGGTGGAGTATAATGCGGATGATTACCGCCACTATTTAAATTGTGTTTTCAGAGATGATAAAAGGATCTGTGCTGCGATTAATCATTGGTCAATCGAAGAAGTACAACATGGAGAAGCACTTGGCCGGTGGGCAAAACTAGCGGACCCTTCTTTCGACTTTGACCGTAGTTTTGATCGGTTTGTTTGTAACTTTAAATTCCCGCTGGATGTAACGCAGTCGGTTCGCGGATCCCGCGCTAGCGAACTAGTTGCGCGGTGCATGGTGGAAACGGGCACCAGTTCATTTTATCGTGCGTTGGCCGATGCAACCGATGAACCAGTTCTGAAAGAAGTCTGTAGCCGAATCGCAGAAGATGAATTCGCCCACTATTGTTTATTTCACACTTATTTGCGTAAATATCTCAGGATGGAGAATCTCTCTTTCATTGACCGTCTCCGTGTCGCGTTCTCCAGAGTTGCTGAAACTGAAGATGACGAACTCGCCAGTGCGTACTGGGCGGCTAATCGGGCTGGGGAACATTTCGACAGACGGTCTAACGCAGTAGCCTATGCACGGGAAACATTAAAATACTACCGTCCGGCACATATAAATCGCGCGGTTGATATGATATTTGGTGCGCTTGGATTGGACCCCCGGGGGCCCGGTGGTTGGTTGGCAACCCGTGCCGTTAGAATTTTCATATGGTACCGCGGAAGGCTATGTCCTCGAATGGCGTTTTGTATATCGAGGCTGCATATCGGATGGTGTCTTTGCAGGGTTTTGGTATCCCGACCGATTGGTCGTTATGACGCGATGAACCGTGCAAACTCCTCCAG
This sequence comes from Pseudomonadota bacterium, assembly GCA_036136335.1. Lineage (GTDB taxonomy): Bacteria > Pseudomonadota > Alphaproteobacteria > MPNO01 > UBA830 > JAYZQT01. Next base: position 14,738 of record JAYZQT010000044.1, on the reverse strand, counting down.
AACACCGCGATAGGTTTTGCGTTTGAAGTCGATCACTTCCCTAACAAGCGTCCCTGGATCGGTCCATTTCCAGCGAGTGAATTCCGGTTTGGCGGTTTGCAGATTGATTTCCGATTCTTTGCCATTGAAACGTAGCGCCAGCCAAATTTGCGTCTGACCCCGGTACCGTCCTTGCCATGACTTGCGGGCGAACTTATCGGGCAGGTCGTAGGTCCGCCATTGTTTGCTTACTGCTAAAATTGATGCGGTGGTTATGCCCGTCTCTTCCGCTAACTCGCGAAGGCCTGCTGTCAACGGCACCTCTCCCTTATCAATGCCGCCCTGTGGCATCTGCCATCCACCCAGAGTATCCAGCCTCTCGCCAACAAATATCCGGCCCTCTCGGTTTACGAGAAGAATGCCTACACAAGATCGATACCCTGCCATGGGTAATTCTGTCATTTTTATGGTTCCTTAAAAACCGATTGCACGAGGGCAGTAATTGGTGCGATAGCATAGCCACGGGCTCGCAATAGGCGGACCCAGACGGCGATGCGTTCTAGTGAAACCGGGAAGGGCGATGCTATGCCGATAGCATTTCCTACCAGTGCTGCCCGTTTCTCGAGTTCATTGAATTTTTTGTCGATCTCTCTTCGGGAAACCCGCTCGTCAAGGGTGAGTGTCGATTCGGCTATGGGTAACCGGAGTTGATGTGATAAGAGCGCCGCAACGGGCTGCGGAGAACTGCCACTATCTAAGTACAGAAGACCCCGTTTTTTTAATTCTGCAAGGATTGGCCGCATGTGTTTTCTAGATCCCGTAAAGCGAGACCCGTAAAAGTCTACAACACCCACATAGCCACTACTTCGGCCCAGGTTCCAAAGCAACCGATCTAGGTTGCCGTTCACGCCTATAGTTGTCAGTAACGCATGGGGGCCCGGATTGAATGTCGGGTAGTCGAGTGGCTCCATGGGAATATTTACGAGTACTTCGTGTCCCGCGGTACGCGCGAGATAAATCCATTCGGTAATACGCGATGAATAGGGGGCAAATGCGAGCGTAACGCTGCCCGGCAAACCCTGAATTGCTGACTCTGTAGCCGCATCAGACAGGCCAAGGCCAGTAACGACGATACCAATGCGGGGCCTTTTATCCGTATATTCAAAGGGCTTCGCATATACCTGATAGGGGCGTCGCCCGTCAGCGCCGACTTTGGGGAGGGGACCAAATTCAGTGACTTGGATGAGTTCCGGATCGGGTGCAGCAGATAAAATATTCTCTCGCGTATTTGGCCGAGTGAAAACAGTGCCAGACAGAGGTGTCGTCGGGAAATTTCCAATTGATCCAGTATTGGGGTGATTTTTATATTTCGCACGGGGGTTGAGCCTTGTAGGCTTCGTCGCGCTGTTTGCCGCTGTTGGCTTCTTTATTCTTTCTAAATTTGACACCGTTTGGAGCGCCAAATCCTTTCTCCGTTTGCCTGTTGTCAATGTGGTGTTGCTAAAATGTGGGGGGGTAATTTGTAATTTAACGCCTATGAAATCGGTCGTAGATAGAGTGTCCGGGGGCGTTTCTGTGACACGCCCATGCGCCTTCTTTAGAGGGTTCGAATTCTCCCAACCCATAACATCTACCCAGATCACTAAACCGAAAAATGCTGGGTAATATACTAATAAAAGGTACAGTGGGATCCGGACTCCAAAATTACTTTTCCTGCAATCGTTCACATTTCTCTCACCTCTCCACTTTTGAAGGCCCTTTAGAAACATAAACCCCCGCGTCGCCTCTCACTATTTGCTGGTGCGGGCTTTATAAAGGTCAATACCTCGCAAGAGATCTATGGCACGTGACAGCTGGTAGTCTTGTTGCACTGTTGCGGTAGTCGAGACGTTGCCGTTACCCTCCGCTTTGTTGGGGTTATCGAGGCGGCCGCGCAGATTTTCTTCGCGTCGCCGTTTAGGCTGTTCGAGTTTTTTGAGCTTGACCTGCTCGACAATTATATCAGGAACGATACCTTTTGCCTGAATCGATCTGCCAGAGGGAGTAAAGTAACGGGCAGTTGTCAGTCGTATCGCACCGTGCCCCGATAGCGGTACGATAGTTTGTACCGACCCTTTGCCGAAAGAGCGCGTTCCCATAATGATGGCTCGACGATGGTCTTGTAGTGCGCCAGCAACAATTTCAGATGCTGATGCCGATCCGCCATTAACAAGCACTACAATGGGCAACCCTTTTGCAAGATCGCCGGGTTTTGCGTTGAAACGTTGGCCGTCATCGGCGCGTCGCGCGCGGGTTGAAACAATTTCACCGCGGTTGAGAAAGGCGTCGCTGACCTTGACCGATTGGTCTAAAAGACCGCCGGGGTTATTTCGAAGATCAAGGACCACTCCTTTAAGATTCTTTCCACCGAGTCTTCTCAAACCCTTTAAAGCTTTTTTTATACCGGCGAAAGTTCGTTCGTTGAACGCGGTGATGCGCACATATGCAATGTCCGTACCCTCCATTCGAGACCGAACGGAGCGAATTTTAATAACAGCTCGCGTAACCTTTACATCAAATGGCTTCTTACCTTCACGCCGTATCGTCAATCCTAGATCACTGCCAGGTTTTCCACGCATCTTTTCGACGGCTTCGGAAAGGCTCAACCCTTGGATAGGTGCGCCATCTAGATGGCTAATTAGATCCCCCGGCTTGAGCCCAGCTCGAAATGCTGGTGTATCGTCGATGGGTGAAACAACTTTAACAAGCCCATTCTCCATGGTTACTTCTATTCCAAGACCTCCAAATTCACCCCGGGTCTGGACTTGCATATCGCGGAAGTTTTTTGGGTTAAGATAACCGGAATGGGGATCCAGAGAGGTCAACATGCCATTGATTGCCGCTTCTATCAGCTTCTCGTCTGAAATTTCTTCAACATAATCTGCGCGTACGCGCTCAAAAATATCACCAAATAAATTCAGCTGCCGATAGGTTTCAGAGTTATTCTGTGGGGCTGCCATTGCCGTGGTCAGGACAATCATGCCCGCAGCCAAGCCGGCTGCAATGAGTTTTATTTTCATTAACTGCGTGCCTTATTCGTAGGTTTTGTAGTTTGTAGTACAGGGTCTATTGGGCGCCCGCGGTTCCTTATCTCATAATATAGCTGTGGGGCGGCGGCGGTCGCCGAAGGCATCGCGCCCAGAGGTTCTCCAACCATTACTTCATCTCCCAATTCTGCGGTAATTTCGGACATTCCGGAAATCAGAGCGTGTCGCCTGTTTGACAACTCCAAAATGACAAGATTTCGGTATCCGCGAAAGGTGCCCGCAAAAACAACTTTACCGGCAAGGGGTGCAACAACGAGGGCCCCTGCTCTCGTTTCTATCGCCACACCCCTGCTTCTTTTGCCGTTTGCCTGTCTGTCACCGAATGCTAAGACAATAGACCCTAGCACCGGCAGGGCGGGCTTTATATTCGTCAAAGGGTCAATCACGGGTGTCTTCTGGTCGAGGCCGCCCGGGTCGGGTGTCGGGTGAAAATCCGTGTTAACGAGTGAAGTTGTATCTTTATGGGCCGCTAAATTTTCCAACAATTCACGCAGGGTGTTAGCCTTGGCTGAAAGAAGTGCTGCCCGGCGGGCAGCACCACTTTTCTGTTTGCGAATTGTGTTAAATATGAAGAGTTTTTTGACCGTTAGCGACGCCAACTTACGGCGCTCAATTTTCATGCTTCTCAATGTTTCTGAAAGCCGTTTCTTTTTCTCGTAAATTTCCACCTGTAATGATGCCAAGGCGCGCAAGTCGCCCGCCAGTTCGTGCGCGGCTTGTTGCAAGTTTGGAATGATCGCGCGCAGAAGGATTCCACTTCGGATAGTTTCGTCTTGGGTTTGCGGAACTGCAATTAGTGTAGCGGTAGGCATCCTTGCCAACCTCTGAAGGGCGGCGAGCATCGCTGCCAGCTGCTGCTTGCTTTTTGCCATGTTCTCCGATTTGACACGTTGTTCTTTCCTGAGTGTTTTCAACCTTGTTTCTAACCGGGATGCCTTTGCAGACTGAGTGTAAATGGTTTGGGCGAGAATTACGCCCTGCCGTTTTATAATATTTATCTCTTTGGAGGCTAATTTGGATGTCCTGCCAAGTCGCAGGCGTTGCATTTGGGTTTGGTTCAGGTTGTGTTCTACGGCCTCAAGATTAGATTTCAGCCCGGTGGCTTGCACGGTTTGCGGGAAGTGCCAAATGCTCCCGCAAACCCCAGCTATGGCCGCTATTTGTGACAGCTTATGCGGGAACACGTTTACTCGTTTTTGGTATGGCGGCGGTATTGTTTACTAGCAACGAAGTGCCCGTCATATCGGTCGGCTGGTCAAGACCAAGGAACCTAAGGAGCGTTGGGGCAATATCAGCGAGCCTGCCGTTGTTTAGGGCCGTCACTCCTCGGGGCGCATTGACAAGTAGGGCTGGCACAACATTCAAAGTGTGGGCGGTATGTGGTTCCCCGCTTTCGAGGTCACGCATTAGCTCCGCATTTCCGTGATCCGCGGTAACCAGCATTACGCCGCCTGCGTCACGCACAACGTTGGCGAGTGCGCCAAGACAATGATCAACCGCGCTGATAGCGGTTTTGGCTGCGTCTAGAATACCCGTATGACCCACCATATCCGGATTTGCATAGTTAACGAGAATAAAATCATATACATCCGAGGTAATGGCCTTGATCAGTTGTGTGGTCACCTCGTTAGAGGACATTTCAGGTTTCAGGTCATAAGTTGCCACTTTCGGTGATGGGATAAGGATACGGTCTTCGCCGGGGAAGGGCTTTTCCTCACCTCCATTAAAGAAGAAAGTGACGTGAGCATATTTTTCCGTTTCTGCAATACGCAACTGTCGCATGCCCGCCTTGGAGACTATCTCGCCCAAGATGTTTGTCATCGAAATTGATGGAAACATAGTTTCCATCAATTTATTGTGGTTCGAGGAGTACTCAGTTAATCCGAGCGCTGTACTGAATTTTACAGCCAAACTCCTATCAAATGCTTTGAAGGCTGGATCAAGAAGCGCTAATAGAATTTCACGGGCGCGGTCTGCTCTAAAGTTGCCCATAAGTACGCCATCGCCATCCTTGACCCCGCGGTAGCCGCCTATAACCGTTGGTTCTACAAACTCATCGGTCAAGCCCGCAGCGTAACTCGCCGTTATTGCTGAAGCGGCGTCAGGCGCGCGGGTGCCGTTGGCGCACACGATGGCATCAAATACTTTTTCAACTCGTTCCCAGCGCTGGTCGCGGTCCATGGCATAGAACCGGCCGGATACAGTCACGATATGGACTCCGACAATATCAGCGATTTGTCGTTCTAGCTGTTGGATAAAAGTTATCGCACTTGATGGCGGTGTATCACGGCCATCAAGAAAAGCGTGTATAGCTACCGGAACACCCGCTTTCCCAATTAGTTTGGATAATATTACTAGATGATCTTGATGGGAATGAACTCCTCCCGATGAAACCAAACCCATCAGGTGACAGGTACCACCCGTCGAACGTAAAGTGTCTATATAACCCGAAAGTGCTGTATTGGTGGCAAAAGAGCCGTTCTCAATAGCTGCATCAATTCGGTGAATATGTTGTTTAACAACTCGACCGGCGCCCAAATTCATATGACCTACTTCCGAGTTTCCCATCTGTCCATGCGGGAGCCCCACATCGTCACCGGAGGTATTAATTAATGCGCGGGGCCCGGCTTGTAATAGGGTCTGAAAATTGGGTGTGTTTGCCGGAAGAATTGCGTTGTGATCTTTTTCCTCTCGGTAACCCCAACCGTCAAGTACACATAAAACAACGGGTCGGGCAGGCTGTGCTCGGGCGTCACTCATTTGGGTTTCCTGAGATGCTCCGTAAGCATTATATATGAATATTCCTCAAGATGGGTACTACTAGTGGACCTGCGCGTATCAGTTAATCGCGATGATACGGATTTCCAGCCAGAATTTCTTGGGCCCGGTATATTTGTTCGATCAGCATAATTCTAATTAGCATGTGCGGCCAAGTGGCGGTTCCGAATGCAATCACCAAGTGGGCTTCATCACGCAGGCGTTTCTCCAGCCCGCTAGCGCCACCAATCAAAAATGCGGCGTCTCTATCCTGATCGCGCCAGCCGCCTAATTTGCCAGCAAAATCCTGACTGGATAAATGTTGGCCGCGCTGATCCAGCGCGACAACCATGGCACCCCTTGGAACACTCCCGGTTAACAACACCGCTTCACGCAGTTTGGTAACTGGTGGTGGGAGTTTTTTTTTCACTTCCAGTTCAACAATTTCTAACGGCCATCTTATGCGCGCTATGTATTTTTGCTGTAGTTCCTTTTCCGGGCTAGGTTTAAGGCGGCCGATGGAACAAATAGTTAGTTTCACGCTTGGAACAATCAATTAGATCGCGGCAGGTTTGGAGGTGCCTGCGATGTCCACTGTCCACATCTTCTCTAGATTATAAAATTTCCTAACTTCTGGTTTGAAAAGATGGACAATTACGTCACCGGCATCAAGCAACACCCAATCAGCTTGGCTCCGTCCTTCGGGGGTGCGGCCTTTCATTCCATGATTTTTGATCACCTCAACCAGCCTGTCTGCCATCGTCGTAACTTGTCTGGTAGACTGCCCACTTGCGATTACCATGTAATCTGCAATATCGGACTTGCCGTTGAGATCAATTATGACAACGTCCTCGGCCTTGTGATCGGCTAGGGAGGCTTGAATCGCTTTTAACAAATTCGCGGAAAAAACCAACCGATCTGGCGTGTTTAAATTCTCTTTAGTCAGCGTGAGAGCTTTCTAATCGGCACTTAACCATTTCCTTTATTTTGGTTCTCCGAGCAATTCTCTAACTTGCGCTCGGCTCGTATGCCTGTCGACGAGCCCGGGTGCAGTTGAGTGTGAAAAAACATCCAAGCTGGGGGTGTCATATCCGGCAGATTGCATGCATCCGACCGTTTCTTCTTGAAATGACAAAATGCTTTTGCTGCCTTTCCCGCGAGGGCCCCGAAAGAATAAGGAGCCCGATCAAAAACCGCAATGGGCACCTGATTAAAAATTCTTGTCCATTGGTGCCAGCGAGAAATTTGTTTAAGATTATCAGCACCCATAATCCATACAAAACGCGTCTTTGGAAAACAATCCTTGAGTACGCCTAACGATCCGGAGGTGTATGTGGTCCCAAGGCGTTGTTCAATGTCGGTTACGCGTATCTTAGGGTGTCGTGCCATGCTAAAGGCACCTATAAGCCGTTCGTCGAATGTCGCCATGCCTTGTAACGGTTTGAGAGGATTGTGCGGCGAAACCATCCACCATACCTCATCAAGCTGAAGCAACTTCAATGCTAAAAGGCTGATATGACGGTGGCCGTCGTGTGCGGGATTGAAGGATCCGCCCAGAATTCCAATCCGAAGACCCGTGACGGAATGGCCCCGTCGAATGTCGGTAAGAACTTTCAGGGCCTAACCTGTCCGGCGCCGCGCACAATGTATTTAAAGGTTGTTAGCTGTTGCACCCCGACAGGGCCTCGCGCATGCAGACGACCAGTGGAAATTCCAATTTCAGCTCCCATACCAAATTCTCCACCGTCCGCGAACTGTGTGGATGCATTATGCATTACTATAGCCGAGTCAATGGTGTTAAGAAACTGCTCAGCCTTGGCTGAATTATTTGTGAGGATGGAATCCGTATGGTTTGAACCGTATGTTTGGATATGTTCTATTGCTCCCTTGAGACCGTCCACCTGCCGGATGGATAAGATGGGCTCCAGATATTCCGTTCGCCAGTCTTCCTCGGTTGCCATAGCTACTCGCGGGTCGAGACTACGAGTCGCTTCATCACCACGAATTTCGCAACCAGCGGCGGCTAGCGCATTCAAAATTGGTGGTAACACATTTTTGGCGATAAGCTGGTCAACCAAGAGTGTTTCGGTGGCGCCGCATATGCCGGTCCTGCGCATTTTTGCATTTACCACGACATTCTTAGCCAATTCCCAATCGACATCGCAGTCGATGTATGTGTGGCACAACCCTTCGAGGTGGGCTATTACCGGAAGCCGACTTTCCTGCTGCACCCGTTTGATCAGAGATTTTCCTCCTCGCGGTACAATGATGTCGATATGCTCAGCCATTTGTAACATTTCGCCGACTGCAGCGCGGTCGGTTGTCGGGACAATCTGAATTGCACTTGTTGGCAGGTCGGCCATTGTGAGACCAGCCTGAAGGCATTCCATAATCATTCCGGAAGAGAAAAAACTCTCGGATCCACCACGTAAGATGGCAGCATTGCCAGATTTGAGGCATAGGCCGCCGGCGTCGGCGGTCACATTCGGGCGTGACTCATAAATAATCCCGATAACGCCAAGGGGCACCCTGACGCGAGATATGTTCAATCCATTTGGCCGCTTCCAGCTATCAAGAATTTCGCCCACAGGGTCATCAAGACATGCTATTTGCTCCAACCCTGCCGCCATCGCATCAACACGGTGATCATCTAACTTTAGCCGGTCTAGTAACGAGGCCGATACTTGTCGCTCTTTGGCGAGTTTCAGGTCTTGCGTGTTGGCAGACAACAATTCGCGCCTTCTTTGACGGAGTTCCGTGGCGGTTGCACGTAACGCGTGGTTTTTCTGTTCTGCTGGAGCATTGCCAAGGATATTGAGCGTAGATCGGGCTCGTTCTCCTATCTCCAGCATTTTACTGGCTATGTTGCCGGTGTCGATTGTCTTTGCGACACTCATTCTGCTTTCACCTCCGATGGGTTTGAATCCAGAACGAGGTCATCCCGGTGGATCATTTCATCCCGTCCACGGTAGCCCAGAATTCCTTCAATTTCACGACTTTTTCGGCCGGATATACGGTTAGCATCTTCCGATGAGTAGGCTGAAAGGCCACACCCGATTTGGTGTCCACCCAAAACATGGACGGACACGACATCACCACGTTCGAATGTCCCGCGGACGCCGGTAACACCGGCAGGAAGAAGGCTTTTGCCCGACCTGAGCGCGTTTACTGCGCCGCGGTCAATTATAAATGTTCCTGAAGATGTCATAGATCCCGCAATCCAACGTTTTCTTGCTGGCAATGGCTCTGACCCAGGAAAAAACCATGTGCAACGTCCGCCGGCGCGCATACGCGCAAGGGCATCGGTCGGTTTACCGTCGATGATTGCCATCGCACAACCTGCGGCCATAGAGATTTTCGCTGCCTGCAGCTTAGTAACCATGCCGCCAGAGGAATAACTTGATGATGCCACTCCAGCCATTTTCTCGATTTCTGGCGTTATGTCATAAACCTCCGGAACAAGTTTGGCGTCGACGTTTGTGCGGGGGTCCGCGTTATATAATCCATCAACGTCGGATAAAAGGATTAGCGTATCAGCGCTGATCATCTGGGCAACGCGTGCTGCGAGGCGGTCATTATCGCCGTATCTAATTTCTTCAGTCGCTACAGAGTCATTTTCATTTATAACTGGCACCGCTCCCAATTTTAGTAGCATCTCGATGGTTGCACGGGCATTAAGATGCCGCCTCCGCTCTTCGGTATCAGAAGGTGTCAGCAATATTTGGGCAACGGTAATGTCATAGTTCACCAGCGCTTCCTGCCAGGCGTGTGCAAGCCTGATCTGGCCCGTAGCGGCTGCTGCCTGCTTCTGTTCCAATGCCAGATTGCTGGAAGGCAGCCCCAAGTGTGATCGGCCCACTGCGATTGCACCCGACGATACGATTACGACAGATGTTCCTTGAGATCTCATGCCGGCGATGTCTGATCCGAGACCGGCCAGCCAATCATTCCGAATTTGTCCGGTTCGTTCGTCAACCAATAGCGTCGATCCGATTTTCACGATCAATCTTCTGGACCCGGCTAGCCGGGCGCGGGAGACATTATCTAAGGTACCCATTGCTCCACATCCTGTTCGGGTGTCTTTTTATTCTCTGCGGACCGCTCCGTTGAAATCAGGTTAGATAAAGCACGTAAGACATCCCGAATGCCCGTATGTGCGGCGCCTGATATCGCGTGCACTGCTTTGCCCGACACTGTTTCGAGTTCATGGCGTTTTTCAGAAATGAATTCGCTTGGGATAGCATCCACTTTATTTAGGGCGAGTATCTCAGGTTTGTCGACAAGCCCGCCACCGTATGCCTCTATCTCTTGCCGGATTGTGTGCCAGGCTTCTCCAACATCGTCTTGCGTGCTGTCAATCACGTGCAGTAGTGCCCCGCAACGTTCAACGTGGCCAAGAAATTGGTCGCCGAGACCAGCACCTGCATGGGCACCTTCTATGAGACCAGGTATATCGGCGATTACCAGTTCCGTCTGATCAATATTGACAACGCCAAGTACCGGCGTAAGCGTTGTGAATGGATAATCGGCAATTTTAGGTCGTGCACGGGAAACCGTGGACAGGAATGTCGATTTGCCCGCGTTGGGAAACCCTACCAGTCCAATGTCCGCTATCAATTTTAGATGCAGTCTTATCCAGCATTCTTCACCTTCTCCTCCGGTATCGGCTTGGCGTGGTGCCTGATTTGTGGACGACTTGAATCTTGTATTTCCCCTGCCACCCCTGCCACCTCCGAGCAAAACCAGACTTTCTCCAACCTCGGTAAAATCGGCGAGGAGAAAATTATTAGAATCGTCAAAAACTTGGGTCCCGACCGGCACTTTAAGTGTGACAGCTGCGCCAGCAGCACCAGACCGATTTCTCCCCATCCCATGGCCACCGGTTCTGGCTTTAAAGTGCTGCTGATATCGAAAATCGATCAGCGTGTTTAGGCCATCAACCGCTTCCATGAATACATCTCCACCGCGGCCGCCATCACCACCATCCGGCCCGCCATATTCAACATGAGCTTCACGGCGGAAGCTGACGCATCCTGCACCCCCATCACCACTTCTTATATATACCTTGGCTGTATCGAGAAATTTCATGATGTACTAGCTGGTTCGTTAGACTTTCGGCAAGCTATAGAAACGCTCGAGGCGGAAACAATTCCGCACAGCTTCAAAGCTGGCACAAAATCGGCGCGGGCTGATGGCCGGTACCGAAGAGATCAAGGACTCTTCAGGCCGTCGGGTAAACCGAAACGTATACGCGTCCACCCGTAAACCGTCTGAAGGCAACCTTACCTTCGGCAGTAGCAAAGATTGTGTGATCTTTGCCTATCCCGACGTTCTCGCCGGGGTGCCATTTTGTCCCCCGCTGACGAATTATTATATTGCCTGGAGCCACCACTTCTCCTCCAAACCTTTTCACGCCAAGACGTCGGCCTGCAGAGTCACGCCCATTGCGCGAACTGCCTCCTGCTTTTTTATGAGCCATCGTTCAATCTCCTCCGGGATGATTGCCCGGTTTAACCTTCACTTATCCTTTTTGACCGGCGCTTTCTTTACTTTGGCCTTACCCTTTCCTTTGGCTTTGGCCTTACCCTTTCCTTTGGTCTTACCCTTTGCAATCTTTTTCCCGGCCGCTGCCTTGGCCGAAGTGTCGGTATTCGCTTCCGCCGCCGCCTTGCTTTTGCTAAGGATGTCGTTGATGCGAATGACCGTTATCTGCTGACGATGACCCTTCGTGCGCCTGTAGTTCTTTCGACGCTTTTTTTTGAAGACGACGACCTTGTCCGCTTTTTTTTGTTCCAACACGGTTGCCGCAACTCTTGCGCCTTTTAGCAACGGCGTACCTACGGTAAGACCCTTGCCGTCGTTTATTGCGAGGACATGTTCAAGTTCTACCGTGGCACCCGCATCACCTGCTAGTTTTTCCACAGTCAGCACATCGTCTTTTTCGACGCGATACTGTTTCCCGCCAGTTTTAACCACTGCATACATTGTCGTTTTCCGTATGTGGGCCCGCCGGTGTTTTCGGCCGAGCGGATGTAAATAACAAATGCGCCCACGATCTGAACCTGCATTAGGTTTTTCACAGGACACAGGTTAGTTCTGCGCGAGCCCGGAATATAAGCGCAGAATACAATCTGTCAACGACTTTCGCCTTATTGAAAAGGAAAAAACCGCTATTTTTCAACGTTTTTTAGGGTTTGTGCTCATGTTACACGATAGCGAAACTGGACCTTGATGGAGGACCTTCCATGTAGGGACAGCAAAACTTTGTCTACCCACTTCAAAAACATTCTGTCAGACTTATTCTATAAGAACTGATTTCCCCTCTCTGCCTGAAAATACCCGGCCTTCTTGGAAGTGCTGGGATGAGTGGGAATAGAAAAGGATTATGAGGATGAATAAATATTTAAAATCTCTTTTTGCTTTGACCATCACCTCAATGGTCTTGATCGGGTGTCAAGCAGACGAAATTGAGACATCAATCAAGAGCAAAGATTTACGAAATGCAATAAAGGGCAAGGAGGTATCTGTAGAATATGAGGCGGAACTATCGCTGATGGCAGATACGGAAGACCAGGAAACAAAGGCACAAATCAAATCAATTGAAAAAATTATTGATAAATATCTTTCTATTGAAGAGTTTGATGTCACAAAGGGTGACCTTGGGTTTAAAATTAAAATTGAAGGGGAAATACCTCTCGTTTACGCAACTGGATCCAAAGCACTCACACGCGCAAAATCTCCGTGGATTTTAAAAGTAAGTGATAATCGTGATGGGGGCATTCTCTCTGAATTCTCTCATAAGTTGACATTTTCAACTGCCTCACGATTTGATGCGTTTTCCGGGGAACTTCAGAAAATCAACTTCCTGTTAAGTCCCAATGAGCGGCAACCAATGAAATTTAAAATTAAGACCACGGGGAATGATGTATTAGAAATTTTCACCGGTGGCGTGGAAGTAGGGGGTGAACACCTGGTCCTGTACGAGGCTGCCGTACAGAAAAGGGTTTCTTTAACAATGAAAGGCGGTGTTTATGATAGTGCCGAACAGGTTATTTACTTTTCATTGAAATAGAACCTGCGCCAAATTCCTGCACGTCTTCTCTCCTTCTCCATGCCCCGCAGACCTATATCCATCCGACATTGAAAAGAACCTTTATCTATCAAGACTCTATCGTTTTAAGCAATATTATTTCAGCAAATGAACCCAGAGCTGATATCCCTTGGAGTGGGTCGACAAGGGATCTATCTACCTTTTCAAAACCGCAGTATTCCAATATTCTCCAGCACAATCGGAGAGGTGGCAGAGTGGTTGAATGCGCTGGTCTCGAAAACCGTTGACAAGTCCTGTAACCCCTAGTGTTCCTCACTATTTGACAATTTATTGACTGACCCACAACTGACCCACATACTGTTCGTATGAAGGTCGCACAATCCAGATGGAATAGGGAGATAACTCGAACACTTGGTCGAGGATATCCAGACACGTTGAAGGTGTTTCGTATCGAAGGGTCGAAGTACTGGTATGTCGGAATGTATCTTCCATCTAAAGGTAGGTTTGTTCGTAAATCTACGAGATGTGAAAAACTGTCTGATGCAAAAGACTTTGCAAAAGATTGGTATGAAGACCGCATCGTAGAGAGGAAGACACAACACGCATCTAAGGGAATGTCTTTTGAACACTACTCACTGAAATTCCAAGAGACACAGGGAAGGGAAATTCGGAGAGGTAATCTTTCTAAAGAACAATGCAACGAGGATAGACGCAAACTTGGTGCTGACGTTCTTCCTTACCTTGGTTCACAGTCAGTCAGGAAAATAGATTACAATCTGGTTGACCATTTCATAGATGACCTACTCTCAGACCGTGACTTGTCTGCATCCACTCTCAAGAAATATGTCATCCTCATTCGTAAGGTTCTGAAAGAAGCAGAAAGGGAAGGGGTCATTACAGGGATTCCGACACTTCCCACCATCAAGAGTGAACAGAACCCTCGACCTTGGTTCTCACCCCAACAATACAAACAACTCCTGTCTGCGTGTCGGGAATTAAGCAAAAACCCACCAACGGAAGGACACGGTGCAGGTGCGAAGGGTGGAGAGGCATTTGATTTTGATGAACTCTATGACTTTATCGTGTTTATGATTCATACCTTCCTTCGACCCAGCGAATGGAAAAAACTTCAGAACAAACACATTAGAGTGATGGAAACGAATGGTCTGAAACAGTTGATAGTTTCCGTTCCAAATCCCAAGACCAAGAAAGCATCAGGTTCAATCGACAGCACTAGCACTGAAATCGCAGCAGATATTTACATTAACAAAATACTACCCCGTCACGATGCACCAACTGACTATCTGTTTTTCAATGACATTCAAGACCGTGATGATTGGGTACAAAATAAAGTGTCTCGCATATTCCGATTGGTCTGCAACAAAGCAGGACTTGAGACCGATGCATACGGTCAGAAACACACAACCTATTCCCTGAGACACAGTGCATTGTGTTTCCAGATATTGAAAACTCGTGGTGCAGACCTTCTACCTCTTGCGAAGAACGCAAGAACTTCCACCGATATGTTAGAGAAGTTCTACCTCTCCCATTTGACCCCACAAATGCCGTCGTTCTCCAAAACTCTTCTGACGAGTCGAGTCTTAGAAAACCCAGCAAAGGAGGTTAAATGAGATGGATGTCGATAAATCTCAAAAGAAAATCAAACTACTCAAAATCCTTGCAGAAGGATGTCGCAAACACCCTGCATATCGTGCACGAAGACCTGCGACAGGAAGGTACGAGGAATGCATAATTGTTTGGAACGCACGACTTGAATTGAACGATATCTCTGACTGACAGGGGATTAAGTAGATGAAATATATTCTGGTGATTCTAATGACGATGGGTGTGGTGGGGGAAGAACC
>JAYZQT010000043.1:0-9589 GCA_036136335.1 Pseudomonadota bacterium | reverse complement strand
CCGGAAGCACGTGCAAGGTTTGAACGTACGCTGCCTCCCAATTATGGTGAATCCAGGCTGGAAGATTATCTATAATGAAAAAGATGCGTGCGATTGTCGTCGGGCGTTCCGGCGGCGCGGAGGTTCTCCAAATCAGGGATGATTGGCCGCTTCCGAAGATCGGGCCCGGCCGTGTAATGATTCGGGTAATGGCGTTTGGTCTAAATCGAGGTGAAATTTTTACCAGGTTAGGCCATTCACCAACCGTAAGTTTTCCACGCGTGCTGGGGATTGAATGCGCCGGCAGTGTGGAGGCTGCGCCGGATACGCCGTTTGAGGTTGGCGAAACTGTAGTTGCGACGACAGGCGGGATGGGGCGTGCGTACGATGGAAGCTACGCCGAATTTGTTTCGGTCCCTGCGGAACATGTGCATGCAGTGAAGACGTCGTTGACGTGGCCAGAGCTGGCCGCGACACCTGAATTATTTCATACCGCATGGGGTGGGCTGGAGGCGTCGCTTGCCCTGCAGGGCAAGCAGACACTTTTAATTCGAGGCGGCTCGTCTGCCGTCGGTCTTGTTGCTGCCAACTATGCTCGATCAATTGGTGCCCGTGTGATTTCTACCACGCGCCGCGAGGAGAAAACCGGGCTGCTCCATGATTTTGGTGTCGATATCGTCGTCATCGAAAACGGCGAGATAGCGGAAAAGGTGCAGAACGCCGTTCCTGGCGGAGTGGATGCCGTGTTTGACCTGATTGGCACTCAAGTCCTCAATGATTCCTTCAAATGTGTTCGACAAGGCGGAACGCTTTGTATGGCCGGAATGTTGGGTGGGGAATGGACAGTAGAAAACTTCAGTCCGGGTACGACCATACCATCGACAACGAAATTTACATATTTTTCAAGCTCGTCAACCCCAATGCCCACTGAAGCCTTTCAGGATTATCTTGTTGGAATTGAAAACGGGACCTACCGAATGCCGCTTGATCGGGTCTTTGACTTTGATCAAATTCAGGAAGCTCATGCATATATGGAATCGAACAATGCTTCCGGAAAAATAGTGGTGTCGGTCGTTTGAAAAGCCCCATATTCCTTGTTGGCGCGTTTTCCGTCGCACTTGTGCTGACGCTTCTCGGTTTCATGGCACCCGCGTCGGTGCTGGGGGAAATCATTACGGAATGGGGCCTCACAAATGCCGAGGCAGGCTGGGTTGGTGGTGCGCTGTTTGCAGGGTATATCGTGACAGTTCCGGTTCTGACTGCATATACCGACCGGATTGATCCCAAACAGATTTATCTTTGCAGTGCCTTAATTGGGGCTATCGGAAATTTTGGCTTTGCTTTTGTCGCAGATGGTCTGTGGTCGGGGGTCCTGTTTAGGGTTTTGACCGGCGTTGGTCTTGCCGGCACCTTTATGCCAGGGCTTAAAGCACTGACTGACCAGCTCCCCGAGGGCAGAATTCAGCAGCGCGGCTCAACATATTACTCGTCTTTTTTTGCGCTCGGATCCGGGCTATCCATTCTCGTGGCAGGTATCACGGCCGACTTTTTTGATTGGCGTTGGGCATTTACAATAGCCGGCGCGGGCGGGATAGGTGCATTCCTTATTGTAGCTGCCGTACTGCCCCGGAATCCGCCTGATAAAAAATTCCGTGAGGCAGCTTCTCCACTTGATTTTAGGCCCGTTTTGCGGGATCGGGCGGTCATGGCTTACGTGGCCGCGTCACTCGGTGTTGCATGGGAAGTGTTCACTAGCAGGATCTGGCTGGTTACTTTTTTTGTTTTTCTGCAAAATCGGTTACCCGCGGGGGAAACGGGCTGGAGCCCGGCAGTCTGGTCTACAATCGTTGCTCTAGTTGGGGTGCCAACAGCGATGTTGGTTGGGGAACTGTCGGTCCGGTACGATCGACGTAAATTACTGATGGGGGTCGCGGCAGCGTCCTGTCTTTTGTCAGTGAGTGTCGGACTGTCGGCAAACATAAGTTATGAGTTGGCTCTGATTGTATGTGTGCTGTTCGGGATGTTTTCTTACGGAAGAAGTGCGGCTACAACCGCCGGAACCATCGCTGCAGCGGACCCGAAACGACGCGGCGGCGCACTCGCCGTACAGGCTTTTGTTGGATTTTCAGGAGGGGTGCTGGGTCCTCTGGCATTTGGTATAGCGCTCGATTTATGTGGGGGGAGCGGACTTGAGACAGCTTGGATTGTTGCGATGTGTGTAATGGCTGTCGGACCTGTAATGACGTTTCTTGCGATGGTGTTAGTGCCGAGTGGACCAAGGATCCGATAGAGCAGGAGGTCCGGAAATTACGGCTGCACCGCAATGGTGTGGCGACCGGGCTTCGGAGAAATGACCTGAGACCAGATCAAGACAGGTCAGTGTGTTTTGACCACTTCCGTCGTTGCCATTTGAGCACATAAATGTTGTGTTAATCTAATTCAAGGATCGGCAAGGAGAACCTGACATGACTGCCGCAGTAATGGTCCAATCTCTTGATCGACCGAAGACAATCACCGATTACATCCACCAAGACATCAAGCGTCCCGAGCACCGGTATCTCAGCACAACCCTGGTAAGGCTAATCACTTCTGGCCAGCTGCCCAAAGAGGCACTCAAAGAGTTCGCCCTCATGCGGTGGTCCTTTCAGGCCCATGCCGAGCCAAAGATGATGCTTAGCCATGCCGCCTACATGCGCGGCGAGGATGTTCATCACTTGTTAGAAAATACCTATGACGAGATCATGCGCCCAGAAGACGAGGGTGAACATCCTGGGCTCTGGGTGCGATTCGCCAAAAACCTCGGTGCGACCGACGACGAGCTCGACGAGGCGGCACGCAACCCTATCGCCGAGGTGATCGGTTTTTCTCGGACACTAGCCTATTACTGCCGCAGCAGCGCTGCCGAAGGACTAGCAACTTGGTACGCCGACGAAGCTCAGCTTCCTGAATCCCACGGCGCCACAGCATTGGCTCTTCGAAAGTTCTACGGACTTGACGACGAGACAATAGAATATTTCCTTGAGCACGTCCGAGCAGATATCGAGCATACAGATAGCTCATCCAGTTTACTCGCAATTTATATCCGGTCGGGCATGGAAATCGCTAAAGCGCGCCGTGCTAGCGCTGCGACTTTGTGGGCATGGCGGGAAATGCACGAGGGTATTCTGCGGATTTTGCGCCGAAAATACGATTTCTGACGAGAATGGGCGATAAACGTACCCAACGGTACTGGTCACTTCCTGGGATCAAACTCCACGGTTACGAAATTGGTACAGGCCTTCCGCTAATTATGCTGCATGGCAACACGTCCAATGGCCGTGCTTGTCCACTCAGGCCAGACTTGCCGTCGGTGACAGTCGCAAATGCCGATCACTATGTGCCTGAAATTCGGTCAACCGAAATCGCTCGGCTAATTGTTGAATTCGCCGTAGAAAACCACCTTACATAAATGAAAGGAAGTTCCCGGCCATGGATGATGATATTGAAGGAGGCATTGAATGGTCTGTCCCGGTACTGGCGCGACGCGATGAAGCAGGCATGTTAATCGCCGAAATTCCTGACGCCGCTGCCAAACGGCTCGATCTCGATGAGGGTGACGTTGTCTGTTACACAGCTTTCTTTGACGGCAGTATTGAGTTCTGGTCAGTCAAGAAAAGCCCGTATACCTCATTGGAAGACGAAGAAGTTGCCGCTCGACTTTCTGTGGGAACCAAGCCGTGAAGATAGTTGAAGTTGAGAACATCGTCGCCAGCGGCACGCCCGCTGAACTTTTGGCGACGGAAGGGACTGCACCACATATGTCCATTGGCAACCATCCGATTTGGCAGGCAGCGCTAGCCGGAGAGTTGCCGATGGATCAGCTGCGTGAACTTGTGAAACGGATTTACCCCGTGGTTGCCGGTCCGGGCCGCTATGCTTTTATTGCCAAGATCGGAGTGATTGACCGCGAAGACGGCACTCGATTGTTCGACCGGCTATATCGTGTCACGCATGATCCCAATTCGGATGCGGACGCGGGCTGGCGGCGCATGGCTGAGGCCCTCGGAATTTCCGGGAGCGACCTAGCTGTAGCACTCGAGGACCCCTCACCGGAGGCACGTGATTTGGTTGATACGTTACGATTGCATGGCGAGCAATCTGGTGCGGCCCAGGCGGCGGGCGTTGCATGGGTTTTGGAACGCCAGTTGCCGATGCTGATGGGATCTTTGGCTGACGCGCTCCGTGACCACTACGGCGTCACTGAGGATGCACTATCCTACCTACGGGCTGAGGCGGCGCGCGCCGACGACGTAAAAATTTGGGTAGCACATCTTATTGATAAGTATTTTATGACTGCCGACGCCTATACAGTATACGAGGCACGACGCGCCATGCGTGAGGCTGGCTGGGGCTGGACGGCGCTCACTGAGGCCATCTAAGGGTGGCCCAAATTTACACGACTAAACTGGTTTAGGTATGGAATTCCGGGCCGCCTCGAGCCTGCACGGGTGCGCCGAATGCCTGGCTCGTGATGTGTGTGGTCCAAGTGCTGGCCGGGCGGACCGATCTGACGATATATGGCAGGTGGTACGAACCGGCCAGTGGATGAGAAACCAACCATCGGGCCTGGCGTAGGTCCTAGGCGATTAAAGGTATCCGGAGAATCCTGTCCCGATGGCCAGATATTCTCTCCGCGTTGCCCGGATAAACCAACAGAAAACGCACGGCAGGATATTAGTGTTCGGTTCCCGTCTTTAAAATATATCCGAGCGTTCGTACTGTATGGGCCAGCTTATATTTTCGGCGCGGAGTTTGGTGGCTGCGTGCATTGGCCAATAGGGATCCGCCAACAATGTTCTCCCCAGAACCACCAGATCAGCGCGTTTATTGGCTATGACTTCTTCGCAAAAATCGGCGCTGTGAAGTAATCCGACTGCCGCGGTGCGTATTCCGGCTTCCCGTTTGATGGTTTCGGCTAGCGGTATTTGATACCCCGGGTGTATGGGGATGTCCTGTCGGGGGTCGTTTCCACCGGAAGAGCAGTCCACAAGGTCCACTTGACCGGTTCTGGCAATGGATTGCGCAACTTTAGTTGTATCCTCAATTGTTAGACCGCCGTCTACCCAATCGGTACAGGATAGTCGCACGAAAAGCGGAAGTTCTTCCGGCCATTCGCTGCGAACGGCCTGGATTGTTTCCAAGAGGAAGCGCGCCCGGTTTTGCGATGACCCGCCGTAACTGTCTTTACGCATGTTGCTCAGTGGAGATAGAAAGCTGTGGATCAAATAGCCATGGGCTGCGTGCAGCTCCAGAAGTTTGAACCCTGCCTCCCGGCCACGGCGCGCTGCTGCCGCAAAGCTTTCGTGTATTTGTTTAATTTTCCCACGATCCATTGGGGCGGGTTTTTGCCAGTCCGCGAATGGCAGGTCTGAAGGACCGATAACCTGCCAACCTTCGGGGTCCCCCGGGGGGATAGGCCCCGCGCCTTCCCAGGGCCGGGCCGTGGAGGCCTTGCGTCCCGCATGGCCTAATTGCAACCCTGGGACTGCGCCCTGTTCTGTTATAAAGGCTACGATACGTGCGAACCCATCTCGCTGCTTGTCATTCCAGATACCGAGGCAATACGGTGTAATTCTGCCTTCGGGCAAAACGTGTGTTGCTTCTGTGAAGACAATGCCCGCACCACCAACAGCGCGACTTCCCAGATGCACGTGGTGCCAGTCATCTGGCATGCCATCGGTAGCCGAATACTGACACATTGGAGACATCATAATTCTGTTTCGGGCGGTTACGGAGCGAAGCTCGATAGGACGGAAAAGGTGGGGATTGCGGTCCCGCTTTAAAATTCGGCGTTTGTTTTCTGTCATCGGGTTAAAACAAGCGTTCGGACGTGAATGCCTGATGTGTGACATCACCAATAAATTGCGGGAAATTAGAAAAATCGTCCCTCGCCCTCGTTCGGGCCGGGGAGGCTAGCGCATAATTCAGCGCCGGAATGTTTTCAAAAGCCATTTCAGCAATTAACAGATTTCTGCCGTGCGTTACCGGAAAGGGGTCGTTAAATCCGGCGGCGTGATGTAGTACAAGGGATTCAATCTCGGGAAATTCGTTAAGAATCGGAGCATGACATTTCCGATAGTGGTTAATAAAGCCCTCCTTGTCAGGCGCGGTGCCATGGTAGCGGACTATGTATGAAGCGGTCATTGGCAGGTTCCGTTTTGTTATAAATGGCTGTTAATACTAAATGGATAACTCAACTACCTCCATGTTCGGGAGTTTAAATAGTTCTTGAGGGTCCGCCTTGTTGGTCTAGGAGGTGGAGTGTTTAATATACCAAAAATGGTGTCTAATTTGGGGTGTTTATGCAACAAACGTTGACAGAGGTTGTCCCGTTAGCCAATCAATTTAAGTAATGTGGTGCCAGAATGGTCTTCATAAAGGATTAACTGAATGATTTTTGAAAGACGGGCCTACACCATGGAACCGGGCCATGTGGAAGCCTTTGATCAGGCACAGCTGGACCGTGGATTTGATTTAGTGAAACCCTATATGGAACGTCTGGTAGGATATTTTTCGACCCGGGCCGGGCCGGCTGACCAGGTTATCCACCTGTATCGGTACGATGGTCTTGATGACTGGAACACGCGTTTGCGCGGCCTTTATAGCGTGCCCGAACTGTCACCCTATTTTGTCAACACCCGTAAAATTGTTCGGCATCAGGTAAACAGTTTTTTTGAGTTGCTGCCTCTGGGTTTTCTTAACCCCCTCTGGGGCGGCGGGAACGACTGGTTGCCGGAGACGGGGAAAACCCTTGGACCGCTGACAAGCGGGGTAGTAATTGAGGAGCGGTCATTCCAACTCAAACCTGGTGGTATTCCTTCCTTCGTCGACCTCTGCAAAGAATTCGGGGAACCTGCCTTGGCTAGCATGGAAGGCCGCAGTATCGGGGCGTTTATGTCGATGATTGGCCCGCTCCATAACGTGACACTCTGGTGGTGGTTTGTGGATTTTTCAGAACGGGAAGCGCGGCATGATGTACTTCGAAAATCCACCGAATGGCATGAGTTTACAGCCGCCATTTCGCCGGTAGTTATTGAACAATCGAGCATCATCATGGTTCCAAGACCTGTTCCCGAAATGTCACCATTGTTTGCTTGACAGGAGCGTCCTTTGCCTTTCATCGTTGCAGGTCTGAAAAGGAATTTGCGTACCTAACTGAAAGACGGAGCGCAAGATGGGTTTTGTCAAAAATGCCTGGTATGTTGCGTGCTGGAGCCATGATCTTAATGATCGTCCCAGATCGGAGACAGTTCTGGGAGAAAATGTTGTGCTGTGGCGCGGTAGAGACGGTACGGTCAGAGCTGCGGAAAATCTATGTCCTCACAGATTTCTGCCGTTATCCAAGGGAAAGGTCCAGGGTAATAACCTTCAGTGCGGGTACCATGGACTTACTTTTGATGGCGATGGAATCTGCGTGGACGCCCCTACGCAGGATGTACTGCCGGTTGACTGCCGGGTGCCCGCTTACCCCGTCCATGAGCAGATGGGATTGGTGTGGATCTGGATGGGTGAGGCTGCACTGGCGCCTTCTGTAGATGTTTACGACCTGCCCGAATTCCATCTGGATGGATGGGGCGTCGCTCATGGTGATGCCCTGGAAGTCGAGGCTAATTACCTTTTGCTTTGCGACAATCTCTGTGATCCAACCCATGTGAACTATGTGCATCCCTCCACCCTTGGTAATCCGGATGGGATCAATGCGCCTGTAAGTCATGAGGACAAGCCTTGGGGTGTACTGACCGAACGCTTTACCGAAAACTCGACACCGACTGGGTTTGTCCAGGCGTTTAGTGATCACGAAGGTAAGGTAGATATGTGGCAGAGGTATCTCATGTATCTGCCATCCGTTTCAATAATCGACTTCGGCGCGACAGCGGCGGGTACCGGTAACTGGGACACAGGCGGTGACGCCCGTATACATCTATATTCCTGTCATTTCATGACGCCGGTTAATGAGGCCCACACGATCGATCGCTGGTTGCATGTGCGTAACTTCGAGCCTGACAATAATTCTGTTGGCAAGAGGATAAGCGAACAGTTTCGTTCAGCTTTTGCTGAAGATAAGGTAATTCTGGAAGCTGTCCAGGCTGAGGAAATGTTTCACAGCAACCGGTTGAAAGTTGGTCTTGATCTCGATGTATCGGCGGGATTGTTTCGGTCAAAAATAAATCGACTGCTCCGAATGGAAGAAAATTCTGAACTTCCAGATTAAGTGTAAGATTGCCGAACATTTTGGCTAAAACATTTTTTGCTTCGACACCTGTTTTGGGGTTATCTCAGATCGACGACAGCAGATACACAATTCCCAACCCTAAAATACCGGGAGAATTGGTTGTGACGGAATTAAAGGCAAACGAAGAAAATTCTGACAGACGGCGCAATTACATGCTTGACCCGGACCTGAGAGGGTACCTGGAAACAAACTCGGATATCGTGACTGTTATCAGCAAACCGGTGTCTGAAAAATTTGTCGGTGCGTTATCTGCAAAGAGCGAAAACCCAATACTGTTTGAGAACATCACCGAGAAGCCCGGATACAGTGTTCTGGACATTTTACTGAAACACCGTTCCCTGCAGGCGCGTGCGCTTGGCGTACCTGAGGATGAATACCTCAAAACCCTGGCCTATCGTCTCAGACAGCCTCCCCGTGGTTTTAAAACTGTAGAGAAGGCCCCGGTGCAAGAGGTTATATATTCGGGGTCAGATGTTGATCTTACCAAGTTGCCGATTTTCAAACATTCCAAGGAAAATGAACCCGCTATTGGGACGATGGTCTTTCTTTGTGATCCCGATACCGGTTTTCACAATACAATGCATTGCTATACCACTATTACCGGACCAAAGACGGGAAACGGCCTTTTCTTAACCCCTCACAGCGTAGAAATTTTGCAGAAGTGGATTGATCGTGGGGCCGACGAAATGCCAATAGCCTATGTAATAGGTCTGCCGCCAGCTTGCGAGATAATGGCCAATTTCTCGGGGATCCACATGGATATCTGGGGAGAAGCTGAAATGTTTGGCACTATTCTGGATCAGGATTTTGAAACGGTAAAATGTAAAACAATAGACATGCAGGTTCCTGCAAACGCGGAAATGGTGTTTGAGGGTGTGGTCAAACTGAAACAGCGAGAGCTTCAAAGTGGCGGTCCAACGCCTTTAATGTACAGAATTCCGAGAGAAAGTCTGCAACCGAGAATTAATTTTACCGCCGTGACAATGAGGTCCAACAAACCTATTTACCGAAATTACCAGACAACACCCGAGACCGATCACCAGGTAATACCGAGACTCTGTCATGAGGCGGTTCTTTATAATCGGCTGACGGAAATGGGCGTTCCTATTTCCGATATAAGGTTCCCTACATTTGGTGGCGCAATGTCCTGTATTCTCCAGGTTTCGGACAGCCCGAGGGAGGGCATGATAAATGATGCTTTGATGATGATGATGAGCTGTCCGTGGAATAATGCCAAGATGTCAGTGGCCATTAGCCGGGACACAGATATCAGCAGCGCCGCCGCCGTTTACCATGCTATCGCGACGCGCTGTGACCCGTCTCGTGATCTTTTTGTTG
>JAYZQT010000042.1:0-16701 GCA_036136335.1 Pseudomonadota bacterium | reverse complement strand
GGTCTTTCTGCCGGGTACCGTAATGACGAGCGTACCGAGTCTTTGACCCTTGGTAATCGGTGCGGCAACCGGATTGGTCATGCGGGCTGACACTTTCATTTTGTCCCGCCCGCTGTGCGGTAATGTCAGTTGAATGGTTTCGGGAACGATCAACGGAACCTCGGCGGCAGTCCCGAGCCAAACGTCGGCCTTGATGACTTCCTCGTCCTTCTCAAAAAGCGCATAGGGCTTGAAAGATCGGAAGGCCCATTCCAGGAGGCGCAGAGATTCCTGAGACCGCTGCCGCCTGCTTTTCATCCCATTCAGGACCAGGATTATCCGCCGGTTTCCTCGCAGAGCCGATGCCGTCAGGCCGTAGCCGGCTGCTACAGTATGGCCAGTCTTGAGCCCATCCGCACCGACATCCCGATATAAAAGCGGATTTCGGTTGCCCTGCTTGATCCTGCCGTAAGTGAAGGTAGTTTCCGCAAAAATCTTGTATAGATTGGGAAATTCCGTCACCAGGATTTGCGTCAACTTTGCTAGGTCTCGTGCCGACATCCGGTGGTCCGGGTCCGGCCAGCCCGTTGCATTGGCGAAACGGCTATTTTCCATGCCAAGTTCTCTTGCTTTTTTGGTCATCATGGCGGCGAAGGCTTCTTCGGTTCCGCCAAGTGCCTCAGCGATGACAATGCAGGCATCGTTACCCGATTGAACAATGATTCCGCGTAGCAAGTCGGAAACCTTTACCTTGTCGCCCACCAGGACAAACATTTTCGATCCGCCTTTGCGCCATGCCTTTCGGCTGACAGGGAATTCGTCATCCAAAGAAATCAAGCCTTTCTTCAGGCGTTCGAACACCATGTAAATCGTCATCAATTTACTCATTGATGCCGGGGGTGTCTCGATGTCGGCTTCCTTGGTGAAGAGCACGGTGTTCGTGGACATATCCAGAATGAAGGCATTCCGGGCCGGTGTTTGCATCGTCTGGCAAACAGCCGGGAATATGCCGCCAGCGGTCAATGCAAGGAATGAGAGGGTTGCTGTCGTTAAAAAAGATTTTCTCATAGGGAGGTCCTACCTCAATTCGTCCTTTCTGACCGTAAAATGTGTCATCGGCAGGGCGTTAAAGGTCAGTCTACTACGATGCGGGCCTTCGGAAAGCCGGCGGAAATAATTTGTGAAAGAACCTTGTCTGCATCGTCTACGGATTGCAGTGGCCCAATTCGAACCCGGTAATATTTCTGACGGCCCACCCTGGTTTCGCTTAACCAGGCGGCGCCGAAGCGGGAAAGACGGGTTCTGGCCTTCGATGCATTGGGAAACCCGATATAAGCGCCTGCCTGAACGAATATTTGTTCCTTGCCGGAAACAGGCTGTGTTCTTAGGGACGAAACCGTTTCCGCCTTGGAAGGAGGCGTAGAGGCAACCGGTGGATTTGCCGGCGCGGCGGCCGGGCGATCACTATTAAGGTCGGTCAGGGGTATACTTTCGACCGGTGTGCTGCGAACCGCAGACGAGATTTTTTGATCTTTGGGGATTTTTCCGTTCAGCGCCAAAAGTTTCAGGCGCTGACTTTCGTCGGCGATTATTTCCACCCGGACGGGGGTCGTTCCGGCCACTTGAAATCCTAGAAGCTGTGCCGCACGCCGGGAAACGTCGATTATTCGCCCGCGGGCGAATGGTCCCCGGTCATTCACACGTAATAACAGCGACCTGCCATTTTTCAGATTTATTACTCGTACGGCGCTGGGCATGGGAAGAGTTCGGTGAGCTGCCGTCAGTGTGTTCATATCGAAGGTTTCACCGTTGGCGGTACGCCGACCGTGAAACTTTGGTCCATACCAGGATGCGATGCCGGTTTCCGAATAGTTGTAGTCCTCTGCCGGGTAGTACCAGGTGTTTTTTATCTTGTAGGGCTTTCCAATTTTGTAGAGCCCTCGGGTTTTAGGCACAGATGCGGATTTAGATGAGCCCGTCAGTTCCTTTGCGCCATGAATGACGAACTGAGTTTCCGCGCAGGCACTTGCGAGAAGCGTTGCCGCAAGTGCGCAACCGAACTTCAGCAGGGAATTCATCAATAGGCGATCCTGTCGGCGAGGGTGCCGACCGTTACGGCGTAAAGATGTGCGCAGTTATAAGCCATGATCGCCGAGTAGTTCCGATAAACCAGATATGCATCTCCGCCCTTCCCGTCCGGTAACACCAACGCCGCAGATAGGTCTCTCGTCGGCAGATCGGTTCCGTTTACGCGGCGTACTCCCAGGGTCTGCCACTCGGAAAGAGTTTTTTGATCGGATGTTCTCGCGCGGCAACCCGGCGCAGCTCGGCGTGTGGGTTTACCCAGATCCTCCAACAGCTTTGGCGGGATCGACACCTTGCGGCCCCAGGTCAGGTCTGAAGACCATCGATGTTTAGCTAGATAATTGGCGATCGAGGCGAAAACGTCGCCCACGTTTGTCCAAATGTCACGCTGTCCGTCCCCGTCGAAATCTTGCGCGAAAGCCATGTAGCTGGACGGCATGAACTGTGGCTGCCCCATTGCGCCGGCCCAGGAACCGAAAAGCTTTTCGGGCTCTATGTAGCCTTTATTGACCATCTGAAGAACGAAAAACAATTGTCTCCGGAAGAATTTCGACCGCCTGGCGTCGTATGCAAGTGTGGCGACGGAAGAAACCAGCGGCACATTCGCCTCGACGGCCCCGTATCGGGTTTCGATCCCCCAAATTGCCAGGATAAATCTTGGTTGCACCCCGTACTTCTTGGAAACAGCGGCAAGAAGATCTTTGTGTTTTGCCGCCTTACGCTTGCCGATTGCCACATTGCCGGACGTCACCACCCGTTTCATGTATGTTGAGAGAGTGAGCTTGAATTCCGACTGGCTGCGATCGCGCCTGATTACACGGCGGTTGGGTTTTACGTCCGTCAGCAGAGCAGAAACCACGTCTGGCCGTATACCGCGTTGTAGCGCTTCAGTGCGAACGCCTGAGAGCCAGGTCTGGAAATCGCCCTTCAGGTTTTGTGCATAGGCCGGGTAGCTCACCGAGGTAATCGTCACCATAAATGCTAGTACCATCAGTATGTACCGCATGGTCCCGGAGTTTCCTGTTAGTCAGTCGGACACTTATTAATTGCCATACCCACCGGCGACTCGCGAATCAATTCGGGGGATTTCTTATAGGCCTGTGTGAGGGAAATAGATTTTCCGTCCTTCCCAATATCCGATAGGCGATCAGTCCAATCACTTCGCGCGTAACGCGGTTTAATGACGAGAGGCCACGGATGGGTTGGAATCCGATTTCGAAGCTGTTGTACCCGTCAGTGTAGTAGTCGACCGGAAACGGAACGATATTCCATCCTGATTTGCGGAATACACCGACGGCCCGCGGCATGTGAATCGCTGAGGTAACTAGTACCCATTGACCGTTTTCATAATCTTGGACGATTTCACGGCTGAAGGCGGCGTTTTCGAAGGTGTTACGAGATCGGGATTCGTAAAGGACACGATTTTCTGGAAGACCCATGCGATCGAAGAATATCTTTGCGGCTTCTGCCTCTTTCAATTTTTGTTGGAACAGCGAACCAGATCCACCGGTAAATACCAGCTTCGCATCGGGATAACGCCGCGCCAAATAGAGGAATTCGGTCAGCCGTTCGCCTCCTGTCGTAAACGATGGTTGCTCCCTACTCGCTGTCAGGTGCTGATTTAGAGTTCCGCCTAAGACTATGATGCCGGCTACCTTGTCCGGCAGTTGCGGGTTTGCGGGAAATTGGTTTTCCAAGTGTTCGGTCAGCCAGTCGCCTAGAGGAAATATACCCACGACTATCAACACTGCCGTGGCAAAGGTCAGAACCCGCCGGCCGGCGCGCTGAAACCGGGTAAAAAGCAAAGCTGTCCCGAGGAAGAACAGCGCCAAGAAGATATTGATCGGGTTGACGATCAGCCAGAATATTTTCGACAGGGCAAACATACGAGGCGGTTAATGTGGTCTATACGGTATCTGGCTAGTTTAGCCGATTGGACCTATATCCTCGTTCTCCTACTGAGTAAGTGAAAATCCAGCGATGAAGGAAAAAGAGCGCACGCTTTCCGGCCGTAAGGCCGAACCGGGTTTTGAGTGGAACGCCTTGAAATCCCTTGCGCCCTACCTCTGGTCGCGGGGAGGCAACGAAGCAAAGGCCCGGATTCTTGTGGCACTGGTCTTGCTGACGGCCGCGAAGGTGGCGACAGTATATATCCCCATCGTCTATGGCCAGATCGTCGATGCCTTTACTGTCGGTGAAAACGCCGTAATCGCGGTTCCGGTGGCCCTGATCATCGCCTTCGGCGCCCTTCGGGTTTTATCAATAGCGTTTGCGGAACTAAGGGATGCAATCTTCACCAAGGTCGCCCAACGGGCCATTCGCGATGTGGCGCTGCAGACTTTTAAGCATCTGCATGGGTTGGCACTGAGATACCACCTCGAACGTCAGACTGGTGGGTTATCCCATGCGATAGAACGCGGCACCAAGGCCATCGATTTCTTGCTGCGTTTCATGCTGTTCAACATCCTGCCGACTTTGCTGGAAATCACCCTTGTCTGCGGAATTTTGTGGGGGCTGTTCAGCTTTTGGTACGCGCTGGTGACCTTCGCCTCTATCGTCGTTTACATCGCTTACACGATGATCGTCACCGAATGGCGGTTGAAGTGGCGGCGCGAAATGAACGAGACCGACCAGCGTGCAAACACTCGGGCAATCGACAGTCTGCTGAACTATGAAACGGTCAAGTATTTTGGAAATGAAGGGTTCGAAGCCTCCAGATACGATCAGGCGCTGAAACGCTACGAACGCGCTTCTGTCATCAGCAAAACAAGCCTGTCGCTTTTGAACATCGGTCAGGCCCTTATCGTCGGGGTCGGACTGACCCTCATCGTCCTGATGGCGGGCCGGGACGTTTCCAGTGGAGTAATGACCATTGGTGACTTCGTTATGGTTAATACATATCTGATCCAGCTCTACATCCCGTTGAATTTCCTCGGCTTTGTCTATCGCGAGATAAAACAATCGCTGACCGATATGGAGGCGATGTTTTTTCTACTATCGACCAATGCGGAAATCCGTGACCGGGAAGACGCGCCGGAATTGGCCGCGGGCGAAGGTGCCATCGAATTCGATGCAGTAAGTTTCGGTTATGATCCACGGCGTTTAGTACTGCACGATGTCAGTTTCACCGTTGCGCCCGGCCAGAAAGTGGCGATTGTCGGCCCCAGCGGCGCCGGTAAATCGACGGTCGGAAGGCTCCTTTTTCGTTTTTACGATGTGAACGCCGGAGAAATCCGGATCGACGGGCAGGACATCCGTACCGTCCGCCAGATTAGCCTGCGCCAGTCAATTGGTGTTGTCCCGCAGGATTCCGTCCTGTTCAACGATACGATTTACTACAACATCGCATATGGTCGGCCCGATGCCTCGCCCGCTGAGGTAGAAGAGGCAGCCCGTCTGGCTGCAATCCACGAATTTATCACGTCGGCGCCGGACGGGTATCAGACCATGGTGGGAGAACGGGGCTTGAAACTTTCGGGCGGCGAAAAACAGAGGGTCGCCATTGCCAGGACCATCCTTAAGGCTCCGCGCATCCTTCTTTTTGATGAAGCAACTTCGGCGCTGGATACGCGAACGGAGCGAGAAATTCAGTCGGCGTTACAATTTGTTTCCAGAGACCGGACGACGCTTGTTATCGCTCATCGCCTTTCCACGGTGATAGACGCGGATGAAATCATTGTTTTGAACGAAGGCAGGATTGGCGAACGCGGCAGGCATGCGCACCTTATCGAAATGGACGGCATTTATGCAGCGATGTGGCGCGAGCAGCAGCAGGCGGCAAAACGGGCGGAGGAGGAAGCCGGAGATGTATCTTCTGCCCTGCCCGGCGGCGAACCCGCCTAGGCTGAGAGTTTCAGCGCGACTTCGGTTCCCTGTCTGATTGCACGCAGCGCATTCAGCTCTGCCGATTTTTCGGCTCCGCCGATCACACTTGCCGTTATTCCCCTCTCCAGAAGTTCGCTATACAGGCCGTTTTCGGACTCCTGGCCGGCGCAGACAATAATGGTGTCCGCCTCGATCAATCGTTCTTCACCTCCGACGTTAATGTGAAGACCGGTTTCATCGATTTTCCGGTATGAGGCACCTGTTACATGATGAACGCCACGGGATTTCAATTCTGCGCGGACCACCCAGCCGGTTGTCAGACCCAATGATTTTCCGGGGCGGGAATCAGATCGCTGCAGCATAACAACCGACCGTCCCGTTGCCGGACGTTTTGCATCGCCCATTCCCCCCGCCTCAATATGTTCCTTATCAACGCCCCAATGTTCAAGAAATTCATCGATCGGAATAGGTAAAGTCTTATGTGGGGAGGTGACGTATTCGGCAACATCGAAACCGATTCCGCCCGATCCGATGATTGCCACCCGTTCGCCGACGGGCTTGGTATCCGTCAGAGCTTCTATGTAAGTGATGACATTAGCCTTTTCGCCACCTTCGATATCAATTTCGCGCGGGAACACGCCTGTGGCCACAATGACATGATCAAATCCGGCACTAGCCAGCTCTTCCACAGTTGCCGGAGTCTCAAGGTGTATATTCACCCCTTCCTGACACAGACGGGTGCTGAAATACCGGATGGTTTCTTCAAAATCCTCCTTGCCCGGAATTCGCTTGGCCAGATTGAATTGTCCACCGAGGTTTTTGCCTGCTTCGTACAATGTTACCTTATGCCCGCACTCAGCCGCTGTCAGGGCTGCAGACATTCCCGCCGGTCCGGCACCAACTACCGCTACCTTAAGCGGGTTGGCTGCGGGCGCGATCGCGACGTCAAGCTCCCGGCCAGCAAAGGGGTTAACCAGACAGGTCGATGCCTGATCAGCAAAAATGTAGTCGAGGCAAGCCTGATTGCAGCCAATGCAGGTATTGATTGCGGCGCCATTTCCGACTTCGGCCTTATTTGCGAAATAGGGGTCTGCGAGCATTTGGCGGCCAAGAGCGACAATATCGGCATCGCCCCCGGATAACAGTTCCTCCCCGACTTCGGGTGTATTGATCCGGTTCGTTGCTGCGACCGGTATATTGACCGCCTGCTTCAGACGTCTTGCAGCGTGTCTCCACCCTCCCCTGGGAACCATGTGTGCAATGGTGGGAATGCGGGATTCATGCCAGCCGATACCCGTTGTCAGGATATTGGCGCCCGCCTTTTCGATCTCTTTTGCAAGTATTTCGGTTTCCGTACCCGTCAATCCGCCTTCAAACAGATCGAGTGCTGAAATCCGATACAGCAGGATGAATTCTTTCCCGACGCGTTCGCGCACGCGCCGCACGATTTCGACTGGAAACCGTATCCGGTTCTCGAATGATCCTCCCCAATGGTCGGTGCGATCGTTGGTGCTTGCGGCACAGAAAGTACTGATCAGGTAGCCTTCTGATCCCATTATTTCGACGCCGTCATACCCTGCTAGCTGTGCCAGGGCGGCGCAATTTACGTAGTCGTCAATCGTTTGATCGACTTCTTCCGTGGTAAGCGCATGAATTTCTCTGGGATTGATCGGTGACGGGATGCTTGATGCCCCGACAGGTTTTTCGACCTTCGCATATCGCCCGGCATGAAGAATCTGCAGAACGATTTTTCCGCCTTCCGCATGAACAGCGGCAGGAATCTTACTTTCTTCCTCAACCTGATCAGGGGAATTCAAATAATCCGCACCGTCTTCGATTACACCCTGAGGGTTTGGGCCGTAGCCTCCAGTAACGATCAGGGCAGCCCCCCCCTTTGCGCGCTCCGCATAAAAAGCGGCTGCCCTGTCTGCCGCCTTGCCAAGAAGTTCAAACCGGACATGCATGGACGCCATGAAAATCCGGTTTTTCAGGGTCGTAAAACCGAGATCGAGAGGTTCAAAGAGGTTTGGGTAGTGCTGATTAGTCATCTTTAAGGCCCCTGAAAAATGTCGGCGCGGAAACTAACACATGAGGTTTGGAATCCCAGTGCCGCGGACAGCAAAGGGCTGTGCAAATTCAGCGAGGATGTGCCTAGGCCCGGACCGGGAAGTATTTTTCCAGCCAGTCTGTGAGAATTGTGATCACGCGCGGGTTTTCTTCCCCGAACATGAAATGGTCTACATCGGCGAGAAGATGCAGGTCAGTCGGCTGACCAGCGCGGTTGAACATCTCAATGGACTGCTCCGTGGGCGTGACTGAGTCTTCGGAACTGTGGAGCAGAAGGAGCGGCCTTGGCGCGATGTTCCCAACCACCTCGTCTGCCTTGAATTCATACATGCTGATGGCAGTGTCCGCGGGAAACATCATCACGGAACCCTTCGCCAGATTCTGTCGGAGGTGTTCCGGGATCGGTACGATGTCATACCGCGGCACCATCAGTGTTTCACCGGTCTCTTCGCGATGCTTGCGGCCTTTATCCATCATGTCGGTAAAGGCTGCCCAGGCTTGGTCGCCGATATGCTGCCCCCGGAATTTGCGTTCTCCATCGCCCCAGCCACCGGATGAAATCGATGCAGAGACACGTTCGTCGACACCAGCGGTGTAGACCGCAACCGCCGCCCCGAAACTGGATCCGATCAGGGCGATACGGTCCGGATCCACTTCGTCTCTGCCCTGAAGAAACGTGATGGCGTTTTTGGTATCTTCCACCTGTTCCAGACAGTTGATGTGGTTCTTTTCGCCTTGGCTTTCGCCGCAGCTTCGCATGTCGAAGCGCAGCGTGACGTATCCCCAGTCGCAGAACGTATTGGCTGGCCAGGTACAGTTGGCGCTTGTCTTGTTGCTGCCAAAGCCGTGGAGAACGATTATTGCTGGCCGCCTTTCGCCATCTGGAAGATCATCCGGCATATGAAGGATACCGGAAAGTTTCAGCCCGTCGGAATCGAATGTAACCGGCTGTTCCATGTCAAATCTCCATCATCACCCGCAACGAATTTTAAAAATAAAAAATCCCCCGCACCAGTTTGGTACGGGGGATTTTCGTATAAGTCTTTTACTGTGTGACTTTCATACCGGCTTCCTTGTAAGCCTTAATCGCGCCGGGATGATATGCCGGGCTCGGGACCGTACCCATCTCCGCCTTTTTGTTCCGGTTGAAAGGTCCAAAACTTTTACCGAGTGCCTTCTGGTTCTCGATGACAGCCTTAGTGACTTTGTACGCGAGTTCATTGGTCGTTTTATTGTGGGTTAGCATTACGTATGTCATTTCAACGACATGCGTTGGCTCCTTAATGCCGGCGATTTTCTTATTAGAAATCTTCACCAGTTTCAGAGCGTTATAGGATGCCTTCTTGAATGCGTTGTATGGGCCTTCTGAGGTGTCGAGATACAGATAGCGAATGACACCCCGGTTTCTCAACTGGTTGTTTATTTTCTTGGCAAGCCCTGATCCGACCGGGACCCAGGACACATCAACTCTGCCGGAGCCGAGACCCAATGCGGCTTTGGCAAGCCCCGCCATTGGAACGTGAGTAAAATCCTCAAATTTCACGCCGCCATTCAACAACGCCGCTTTCAGAAAATCCTCTACAATCGCCAGTGAGGTAAACTTTGAAGGAATTTTCTTGCCTTTATATTTTTGAAGATCAGAAATTTTCTTCAAGCCAGAGTCTGCAACCACCGCTACGCCTGAGCGAAGTGGGAACATCACGCCGATCATCCTGATATTTTCGAGCTTCCTTCCTTTGAAGGTGCCGACACCGTCGGCGGCATGCTTAAGCTCGCCACCATTTGTAAACCCGAAATCGATTTCGTGGCGGTTAATCATCGGAAGATAGGTGGTGGAACCTCCCATCGGTTGCGCCCTTGCAGTGATGTCGGTCTTTGCCGTTACTACTTTAGCGACAGCGATCCCGGTCCTGTACCCGAGAGAACCCTGCGGGTTGGTCGCAACGCTATACACCTGTGCATTGGCTAGACCCGTGGTCGCAATTAAGGCTGCGACGGCGGATGTAAATAGAACAGACTTCATAATTTCCTCCCTTGAACATTGGTTTAATTAAATTTAGCTAACTTTTGTCGTTGGACCAAATCTTCATTTTTATTAGGCAATTTTTCTCCTAAATACAGACTCGAAAGCCAGGATCAAAATTCCCAGCAGACACCCCAGTATATCGCCGATTCCATGGAAACCGACCGCCTGATCGGGGATCATTGCCGCGACACCCAGTAAAATTAGTAAAACCCTGATTGGCCAGCTCATCGGCCGCCGGAAATAGCCAATTGCAGCAACCGAAATAAGATAGACGCCTACAAGTGCCGTCCCGGCATCAATGGCAATCTGCTGGTTGTTGTCTCCAAGTAAAAGCAGACTTGGTGATATAACGAAGAGAAACGGAACCACGTAGGCTGTCCAGCCGAACCGCATGGCGACGAACCCCGTTGCCATTGGGTCGGCCTTTGTTAGCGTGGCGGCGGCAAATGCCGCTAGAGCGATGGGCGGCGTGATCATCGACATCATACCGAAATACAGGATGAACATATGCGCCGGTATGTCGTCTACCCCGGCTTCAATAATTGCAGGTGCAATCAGGGCCGACAGAAGAATATACACCGCTGTGGTAGGCATTCCCATGCCGAGGACGATGCAGGCCACCGCGGCGATTATAAGCAATATCGCGAGGTTATCTCCGGCAATGCTAATAAGAGCAGTAGGCAGCGCAAGCCCGAGGCCTGTCATATTCAGAACCCCTATAACTATACCTGCCGCGGCAACAATCATAATCAGGTTAATTGTCACCAATCCGGTTTCAGCTAAAATTTCATATAAATCATTGAGCCGGATACGGCGCCCTTTGTAGCTAAAGATAGCCCCCGAAATGATCAAGACCGAGGCCGCCCAGACGGCCGCCACCGCTGCCGGCTGATTGGCCCAGAATAACAGGTAGATCAGCACAGCGAAGGGTGGAAGAAAGTACCAACCTTCCCTCAAGACCTTGCCTAACCGCGGAATATCCTGATTGACTGCCGAAATATCATCTCTTGCTGCAATCAGATCGACCTGAACATACGCAGCAAAGTAGTAAATTATGGACGGCAATAGAGCCGCGATGACTATTTCGGCGTAGAGAATTTCCAGGGTCTCCGCCATCAAAAACGCCGCCGCTCCCATAATTGGCGGCATCATTTGGCCACCAGTTGACGCGATGGCTTCGATTGCCCCAGCGTGGGTTGCCTTGTATCCGGAATCTCTCATCAGCGGGATGGTTACGACACCCGTTACGACAACATTAGAAACCGCGGCGCCGGAAATGGTACCGAAAAGCGCTGACGCCATGACCGAAATTTTCGCTGCACCGCCCCGTCTTCTTCCCATAGTCGCCATGGCTAGGTCGGTAAAAAATTCGCTGCCGCCGGCACGGAGCAGGACCTGCCCCATCAGAATGAACATGATCACGATAGTTGTGGAAATAACCAGCGGTGCCCCGAATATCGCATTTGGATTGAAGCCGAGGTTCATGCCAATCTGCCACAGTGGCAAATTTAGCCCTACCAAACTTCCCGGCACGACATGTGCGAGTGGCGCGTAAATCAGGAAAACCCCGACGACGCAAAGTAAAACATATCCTGCCGAACGCCTAAGGCCCTCGAGAACCAAGAAGCTAAGGATTGCACCAATGATAATCACCTCGTTGGTGCTGTTTGCGTACCCCGTTTCTTTTAATCGAAGATAGTTTGCGCTTACGTAAAACAGTAAGCCGATTGTGAAAATCGATAAGACAAGGTCGTACCATGGAAGTTTATCCGATGACTTTCGAGAGATGCCAATTGTCAAATAGGTGACTGTAAGGGCGAGACCGAGGACAAATGCCTGAAAGGTTTCCTCGATTGGCGCCATGTCAAGGAGCGTCAGAAAATCAAGATTCCAGACGAGGCAGCCAGCTGTCATTAGAGCCGCTCCGCCCCGTGCTATTTTTATATGGTCTGCCATCAAGATCCCGTCACTAAATTTTATTGCTTTTTTCTTTTGTCCGGATCAATAAATATTATTCCCGTGATGCTGGCAAATGCCTTGCGTTCATTCTTTAAACTTGGGTGGACGGCTTTCGAAAACGGATACTTCCCTATTTTTCTGGCGCCCGCGTGGAATTTGCCGGGATCACTGCTTACAAAGACCTGAGAATGCCTCTAAGAATATTTACCTGAGAGCGGATGACTTGGTTAAGAAGCTTGGATAGACCTTAGATGGACTGGATGATGCCAACGACAGGCATATGGGAGATTCTGGAGATAATAAAGATCCTTATCGGTTTTCTGTGACCCGGGTATAGGGTCTTCGGTATTTCTTTGCGCTTCGCTGCGGCTTCTTCTTTGAAAATCAAAAAGAAATTTTATGCCCAGCTTCCCAAGTGGGTTATTCTTAGTCAACTTAGAGATCAAGTTCCTCGTAACAATATGCCTAGCCTCTTGAGGCAGGTTTTTTTAATGGAGAAGAGAGTGAAAACGGCCAAAGATTATCTTGATGAAGCCAACGCTGTGGTTAAGAAAATCAGCTTCGAGGAAGCTATAGAAAAACACAATTCGAAATCAGCTGTTTTTATAGACGTTCGGGATAGTGCCGATATCGCAAATACCGGCACAATTGCTGACGCCTTAAAAATCCAAAGAGGATTGATTGAATTCGTGGCTGATGAAAATACCGGTCTTTATAACGATGCCTTGCAGAAAGACGCAGAGTTAATATTGGTCTGCGGCGCCGGTGGTCAGGCCGCCCTGACTGGTAAAACGTTGGTAGATATGGGTTTTACAAATGTCTCAAATGTGGGTGCCATCGGGGACTGGGAGCAAAATGGCGGGCCTATGACTAAGTAGGCAACAAACCGTCCAAACGTTGCGAACTACTCCGCGGTGAACTACTCCACGTTCACACTATTTAAAAAATGGCGCCTGTTGGACCAACCCCTGCAATCTCTCACCTAGAGATTGAAAATCTAACCCCGCAGATACGGAATCGACATGGACGCCAAACAACTTACTAAATTCGGTGTCATCAAGCACTTCGCGTTTCGAAATCAATCCATCATTATCGTAATCAAAACTGTGCAGAATTGATGACGCAGTAAGCGGCGTGAACATAATCGACGCTAAATTGATCGCAACAATATCCTCTGTCTTTAACTTGGTTTCTTCCTGGGTCACCGCTGCGAATTTCAACACATTGCGCTGGAAACGAGCAATCTCTGATAGCGAAAGGCGACCGTCATTTGAGATGTCAAGGTATGCCCAGACCTTGTTGAAGGTACATTTAATATCGCCTTTACATAAAGTTTTCGCAGAATCAGTTAAACTGTTTATTGCCTTTACGTCATTCCCATACACAAAATCTTCAATAATTTTCTGTGTTTTTTTCTGATTTTTCTGTATTGAAATCGCTTTTTTAATCAAATTAAGATTTTGGAATTCGCATGTGATCCCTGTATTTTCTCCATTACGATAGACTTGCTTGGTTTTTGTATCAAAATCTAAAATTAATTTTGTATCCTTACTAAGGATAATTTTCGATTCTTTAAAATCGACATTTACATCACCTACCTCGGAAATATCCTGTCTTCCGCCAGAAATATCGAAATTCAACACTATACTCTTGCCATTTTTCTCGGTGCACGTCGCACTAATTACATCCGCCGCAAATCCAACCATAGGTGAGAGAAGGATCGAGGGAATTAGGATCGCAGTTAGGTAAAGATACTTTCTCATCTATCAAACCCCTGTGTATGCACTCTCAGTTGATAATCCAGTGGGTGATGGACGCACTTGTTTGTCTGCCCTTCCTCCACACTCTTTGCATTTGAACCTCTGTTCGACGTAATCCACGTCAGGTTTCCCCACGTCTAAACATTCCTGCGGGATGATCTCACCCCAACGATCACATTCCAGAGAATAGAGTCCGAGGGTCATTCCCGTTTCTGGAAGGCCTGAGATGGTGGAGAGGACGATTAGTTTATGAGTAACGGTCATCATTCATGACTATCAAAGGTGGGACAGGCTCTTGATCTCAGTGATTTAACGTTCAAAAACAACTGGACCTGATACTGGATCGGTAACACCGAGTTCGGGAGAAATTTCCTCGAGCAAATCGCGAACTGAATTGAGAGACTCTATCATCTGTGGGCGTGCATCTATGAGACGTTGTTCGCTTTCAAAAATAGCGACAAATGCAAATGTCCTCTCGCCAGTTTTGACAATGTAAGAGGTCGTAACTTCTGGCACATGGAAGTTTGCAACATGACGGGCAACGAATTCGTCACCCGAGCCTTCCTTTACGAGAAACCTGACCGTGCTGATATATTTCGACATAAAGCGTCCTCATCAAGAGATTAATCCATTTACTCTAAACGCTAAGCAAAACCCCAAACAGACATAGGAACTCAAGTTTACCTGGTGTGAAGATGATCACCAGTTTGAATGCCAGGGAGAGTGATTTCAGTGGGTATCGAATGATCAGTTAGATGATCAGTTCCAGTAGGGAGAGTCCTGGCAGTCCTTCCCAACTCAGATTTCCTTCATCTCTGGCCCTTCGTCGTCCTGTCTAGGTTCACACCGTGTCTCGATAGAGATCACAGGTAGTGAGAACCGAAACGTTTTTGCAGACTTGAGACATTGTTCCTCACTCTCTTGAGGAATCTTGAGTTCGAAGGTTTTGGACTCTTCTCCGATCACCGGTGAACCCATCGTGATCAGAGCGACCAACATGAACTTCATTCGTCACGCCTCCCATCCATTCGAAGGAATGCTTCATTTAAGGAAAGTCTGACAGAGAATATTCGGAATGGGTAGAGAGAATGGGGTGTGGTTGGAGTTCTGGAGATAGGAAGAGACCCTGCAACTTGGGGGTAAACAGGGTCTTTTCCCTATCCATGTCCGCGAGACGGTCCTTATCGCATCAGGAAGTCCGCAATCACCGCGCAAGTGGAATTCACTATTTCGTATTCCCCCTTTCATCAATATTTTCCGAACAGGAAATTTTGTTTCGACACCGTTTGATGGCACCTCATGCACGACTTTTCTTTTTTTTGGACTCTCTTTGCCTCATAATTCACTTCAAAAAATTGTGGTTTGTCATTGTCACTCTTGAATAACATAAGAAAAATATCATTCACGAACACCTGGCCCCTAAAATCCAAATAAAACGACTCTTTTATGTAAATTCTTGGTTCTTTATTGCTGTATAAAACCCTCGCATGACCGTAATTACTCGCTGGCGCATAGAACCAATCAGTTTTTTTTTCGATTAAATATCCAGGGTAATTTTTTTTGATAAAATTTTTTAAATAAATTAATTCATTTCCTCTCCTCAATTTTGAGCATTTTACTGCTTTTTCAATATGATATTCTTTTATTACTTGGTCTAGAATTTTCCATTTACTAGAGGAATTTCCGTATTCACTCTTTATCGTGCGGACTTCGGCTTCTATTTCCGGGATTGTGCAAGTTTGCCCCCCCGCCGATGAGGGTAAAATAAAAAAAATCGCGGCAAGAACGCCGCGATTTAATCTATGTGCAGAAAGGGACGTTAGTGACACCAAAAGTGTTTACAACCAATCTGGTTTAGTTGGGGCAGGCACCTTAGCATCGGTGGCGATTTTTTTCATCTTGTCATAAATACCTGAAGCAAAATCATAAAATTCATGACGTGCCATTTTCCACGATTTATCTGCAGTCGTTTTAAAATCGACCTTCAAAGCGGCGAGCGATTGGTAGTGAACGGAAGATTTGTCGACTTTCGACATTACGAATTCAATATCATCGTTAAAGGCTGCGATAGTTTTATTAACTCCCGCTAGCGCAGGTTGCGTAAAGACCACAAAAGACACAAATAACAGCGTGTATAGAAGACGCATAGGTTTCTCCTGATGTTGTTAAAATCCGTTAATATCACTCCACATGATAAATATAATTTCAAAATGAACGACTTTGCAAACTTGGGAGTAAACAGGGTCTTCTCTGTCACAGATTTAAGCAGTTTTCCGTTACTGGATATTAAAAAATATCAACGGTTCCGTGTGCTCATAAACACCACCCTTCATCTTTAGGGAGATTCTCTTGGCGACCTCACCTTCATAGATGGAATGGTGTTTGCCCTGTATCTCGACAGATCCCGTAAATACGCGGAATTTCGATTTATTCCTGTTCCGAATTTTCACCAACAATGGTTGATGAGGATCCGGCGTCATCAACATGTTCAGTTTGGAGAACTCGGACTTGAAAGACGCAAAATGGTCAGTCGTCTCTAGTGCCACTCGGTAGGGATAGGATTTCTGTAGAGTGCGATTAGCGGTCTTTCTTATGCGTAGTACCCAAGGATCTTTTCCGTCTAGTTTCGTCTTATCGCCCGACACAAGCGGCAGGTTGCCGGTAACTTTGATCTTCATGCCCATCATCGATTTCGAAATTTCGAAATCTTCTAAATCGACATAGTTCTCAATAATCCCCTCATAACTTTTCACTTGAGCGCGGACATTCGCGTCGTCACCCATAACACTCAGTACCGCCGAAAATGGGACAGATACCATTTTACCGGAGATGCTTTTTTTTAAGTCCGACGTTTTGACCTTGGTTTCAACGATCTCTGCCTTGCATCCAACCAAGGCAAACAAGAACCCGACACAAATTAATTTCTTCAGAATTTTGATGCCTCCTTAAACTAACTTTGAGGTCTCTGAGCGTTGTTGCCCTACTTAATATCAGACAGCG
>JAYZQT010000041.1:0-52812 GCA_036136335.1 Pseudomonadota bacterium | reverse complement strand
ATCACGCCTCTAATAGGCCCTGCTTGTCACCTGTCTGAAAATGTACCAGGACTAACAACCAACTGCAGAAGTATTAAAGACGTCCTGATGGGTAACGATAGCTACCATACACAATTTCAATTTCGCCTCGACAATGGCAATGGCGCAAACTGCCCGGGTTTAAACATGGAAGTTTACGGTATACGGGAAAATGACAGCAATTAAGAGGTCTTATTGCCGCCCTAGATAGAAACCGGCCGGCTTGCCTCGCGCATTTGCGGAAGCACTGAAATCAGTACAGAACGTAATCTGCGGCCTGCCCCGCGATGATTGGTTCCGCGACCGTAAAATTTAATTAAAGCTACCCCCGGATTTTAGGTGTATGCCTCCCTTGGGCGATGATCACAAAGCAGGGAATTAGACCGCATGACCAAGACGCTTATAAAGGGCGGTACGATCATTTCAATGGATCGGGAGGTGGGCGATCTGCCGAAAGGCGACATCCTCATAGACGGGGCGCAAATCGAAAGAATTGGCAAAACCCTAAGGTCTTCTGGCGCCAACATTATTGATGCCAGTGGCATGATCGTCATACCCGGTTTTGTGAACGCGCACATACATACGTGGCAGACCGGGATTCGTGGCATCGCTGGCAATTGGTCCATACCCCAGTACCTTCATGAAATGCATGCCCGAATTGCCCCAAGGTACACAGCAAACGACACCTATTTGGCCAATCTGGTTGGTGCACTTAACCAAATCAACGTAGGAACCACGACAATATTCGACTGGTGCCACAACAATGCAACATCGGGGCACACCGATGCTGCCATTCGTGGCCTCAAGGAATCCGGTGTTCGTGCCCTTTTCGGACATGGATCCCCAAAACCTGACGCCAAAAAAGGCGCCCTTCCCTTCACTCATATTCCCCACCCGGGTTCCGAACTCAAACGCCTGCGCAATGGTTCGTTATCTAACGATGATGGACTGATCACACTCGCGATGGCGGCGCTGGGTGTCGATTTTTCAACATGGGATGTAGTCAAGCACGATTTTCAACTCGCAAAAGAAATGAACCTGATTATCAGTACACATGTCTGGGGGGCACCTAACCGACTTAACCCAGACGGGTACAGAAAACTCAAAAAACTCGGATTGCTCGACAAACGCCACAACATGGTTCATGGCAACTACCTGTCAGATAATGAACTGAAGATCGTGATTGATTCCGGTGCCTCTGTAACAATTACTCCCGAGGTGGAAATGCAGATGGGTCATGGCGCGCCACTAATCGGTCGTGTCCGCTCGCTGGGAGGCAGACCATCCATTGGTATTGACGTTGAATCCAATATTTCGGGCGATATGTTTACGGTGATGAGGATGGCCCTTCAACCACAGCGAATGCTTGACAATCAAGCCGTCGCCCGGTCAACAAGGGCGCCAGCCCAGTCTTTATCGATCAAACCCCGCGAAGTACTCGAGTGGGCCACGATCAATTCAGCCCGAGCCATGGGACTAGACAAGAAGATAGGCTCCCTTAAATCAGGCAAACAGGCCGACATTACGATGATCAACGGCAAGGACTTGAACCTCTTCCCGATGAACAACCCGATTGAAACGGTCGTCTTCCAGGCGCATGCCGGAAATGTCGACACGGTCATGGTAGGCGGCAAAATTCTCAAACAGAAAAAAAAGATAAAATTCCGTGGTCTGGACCGAAAGATGGAAGCGCTCGCCCGATCTGGCCGTAAAATTCTCAAGGGCATAAAACTCGTGCCCTAACCTAATAAGGCGCCGTTACCGGTTCACATTTGATTCCTGCTGTGGATCTAACGGAACCAACACTTCTACAACAATTCAATTTATACTTTGCAATTAACGGGCAACTGTGACAGTAACCGCCTGAATTCACCATGCGTAGAGTTGTAAATCCATCAGTGGTGGAATTGACTAAGACAATTTTCAAACAGAGCATTGCCTTTTAAAAAAACTCGGAACCCTGTCCCGAGGCAAATAAACCAGGCAGCTGGTCTACGCGGGCTCCTACAAATAAACAATCGTCGCGACCGGCCGCGCTGTGGCTCGGACTGCGGTGAGTATTGAAAGAAACTTTTGAATAAATTTAATGATCTCGGCCTTGCCGAACCAGTTCTTCGCGCGGTGACAGCAGAGGGATATAAAAACCCAACGCCCATTCAGGCGAAGGTGATCCCCGCTATGCTCACCGGAAGGGACATCGTAGGAATTGCGCAGACCGGCACTGGAAAGACTGGCGCCTTTGTCCTGCCGCTTCTCCACGGCCTGAATACGAACTCAACGCGACCCATTAAAAAAGGCTGCCGAGCATTAATCCTCGCACCAACGCGGGAACTAGCCAACCAAATAACCGATAGTATCAGGACCTACGGCCAGTTCGTTAATCATTCCGTTGCACTGATTGTTGGTGGCGTACGACCAGGGCCGCAAATCAAAAAAATGAACCGGGGTGTGGATATTGTGGTGGCAACACCCGGACGACTTCTCGATCATATTTCGAATGGAGCGGTCCGCCTGGATGACACTGTGGCAATTGTCCTGGAT
Organism: Pseudomonadota bacterium; assembly: GCA_036136335.1. Classification (GTDB taxonomy): domain Bacteria; phylum Pseudomonadota; class Alphaproteobacteria; order MPNO01; family UBA830; genus JAYZQT01. Next base: position 50,253 of record JAYZQT010000041.1, on the reverse strand, counting down.
GAAGGTGATCAGATGCTAGATTTCGGTTTCATGCCTGATATCCGGAAGATTATGACAAAGCTACCTCACCACCGACAAACCATGATGTTTTCGGCAACGATGCCCCATCAAATCAGAGCCCTCGCAAATGATTTTCTCAAAAAACCAATTGAAATTTCTGTTGCACCATCGGCCCGACCAATTGAACTAATTGAACAAAAGGTTATTTTTATTACCCGGTCGGCTAAACGGGAAAAACTTACAACCCTGATGTCAGCCGACGACGTTGAACGTGCTATTGTCTTCGTTCGAACAAAACGAGGTGCGGATAAAGTCCATGTTGCACTTGAAAAATCTGGACTGTCAGCAACTGCAATTCATGGAAACAAAAGTCAGAATCAGCGGGAGAAAGCACTTTCTTCATTCAAGTCAGGGAAAGTAAAAATACTGGTCGCTACAGACATTGCTGCCCGTGGTATTGATGTGGATGGCATATCCCACGTGATCAATTACGAACTGCCCAACGTACCCGAAGCCTACGTTCACCGGATTGGACGTACTGCGCGTTCGGGTAGAACAGGCGTGGCCCTTTCATTCTGCGATGCTTCCGAGAAAGGACTTTTAAAGGATATCGAAAAACTGATCCGAACACGTCTGATAATTGACACGGAAAATTCGGACAGTGTAGTTCCCCCCTGGCAAAATGATCAACCCAAAAGCAATCGTCCTGTTAAGCATCCAAGAGAGCACCCCGCCGCTGGTCAAAAGCGGCGGCGACGAATTCGGAAAAACCCAAAAAGCCGGAACCGCCAACGTCCGGGCGGCAACGACAACCAGCCAGCCCGGGGGAAAGCCGCATAAATTTGGTATGGCGGGCGCGACAATCGGTGATCAAAAGGAGGGCTTAAGAACCTAACCCGATGACACGTTTTAATCGTTCCGAATATGCGGTGTCCATTGACCTCCCAGTCTGGTGTCTTTCAAGCGTCGAACCCCTCAAAATCTGGTTCGCGCGTTTATAAATAGTGCTAACCCGGTTTGATGCCGACGCAATAGCTCCGTCGTTCTCGATGTTATATGGCACCCGGGGGCGCGAACCGTTCCCAAAAACCGGGTCTCTTTGGGAGCGAACCAAATGATGCTACCTGGTCTGCTGCCCGTCCGATAATGTCAGCAGCGTTGTCACCACGAGCTGACAGGTATGCCTCGACACCCTTCACCGCGTCCGCCAAAACACCAAATCCACCGGTGAATACCGCCGTGGACATTTGCACCGCATGTGCACCGGCCAACAACATACGAATGACATCGTTACCGTCTCGTGCACCGTTCATGCCAATGAGTGGGACCTCGGCGCCAAGGTGACTTCTGGATTTCGACAACCAGTAACAGGTGATAGGCAAAGCCCACCCGCCACCCGTGCCAAGGTTAGAACCAAGAAGCGGGGCCTGTGTCTCAAGTTCCGGTATCATGCCAAGAAACCTGCCCATCAATACAACGGCATCTGCCCCCCCATCTTTTGCAGCTTTAGCCAATGCGGCAACGTTTTCACTCTGCCCGGTTATTTTAACCCAGACGGGAATATCTACCGCGTCACAAATAGTCCGGATTATTGCTGTAATCCGTTCAGTGACCCGTTCGGTTGTTACCACCCCAACTGCTTCGTCCCCATAAGGGGTTCCAATATTGAATTCAAGAATTCGAACGCCCGATTGTTCGACTTTTCTTGCCATTTCCACCGCAGCGTCAAGATCAGCAAGAATTATGCTGCCAATTACATACTGACCTTTCATGGCAGCTTTGCCATCCAAACGCGAAATAACTTCCAACCATGTATCAAAGTCCATTGGTTGCAGCCCGGACCGGCACGCCAGAGTAGCATCGCGTGGTGGCGAAAAGTCCCAGGGCAGAAGATTCCAGTTCCGGTCAAGCAGCGCATAATCTGTTCGTTCAAGCTGATCCTTGCCTGTCAGGGTTTCGTTAACCGATTTGGCTACAACCGCGCTGACGCCACTGGCCAGCGCGGTTGTTATGCCAGCCTCTGTCATAACATGTTCACCAGAACCGCAAATCACCGGATTGTTAAGCGTGATCCGTCCAATCGAAATCTGCGGTGTACCCATTTTGTCATTTCCCGTTTTTTTAAACTTGTTGCTCAGAATGCTGAAATCGGACTTGGTTTAAGAACGTTTAAGAGAAATGCCTCTCCAAAGGACAACCGTAAAACCCACCAACACATTTGCTGGCCTTGCCAAAAACAAATGAATTTCAACCGCCCGCCACACCCGCCTCGATACCAAGCTCCTGATTAATGGCGTCATAACCAAAAACCCAGTCTGGGTTGGTCTCATGCCTCATCCATTGATTATTATATGAATGAACCTGTACATCGGATGTACGCGCTTTGCGGCTGGTTTCATAAAGTGCAAAAGCACTCGTTAAATCTTCATAGCCGTAATGTTCCAGACATCGTACCAAAATTACTGCGTCTTCGGCGGCCATGGCCGCACCCTGTCCCAGATGGGGTTTCATGGGGTGACAGGCGTCCCCAAGAAGGACCACGCGTCCCTCGCTCCATAAAGGCAAAGGTTTCCTGTCAAATAGCGGCCACTTCGTTGCGGAGGGACAGGCATACAGAACCTGCATCAGATCATCGTGAAAACCATCGAACACAGAAATCATTTCGTCCAGATCGGCTTCAACATAGGACGTGCCACCAGGCCAGTTGTGGTCAGGCACTCCGGAGACAATATAGATTTCTTCCCGAGAGCGATCCAGATAATAAACGATCATGTGTCTGTCATCGTCTGCCTCGTGACTGTCATCTGACCACCACTTGGTGAAATCGTGAAGCACCGGCGCTTTGATTAACGCGCGCGGAAAAATTGATCGGTGAGCAACAAAACCAGTATACGTTGGCTCTTCTGGTCCCAGTAAAATATCCCGCACCATGGAGTTGATGCCGTCAGCCCCAATTACAACCTCCGCCTCAGCTTTTGTGCCGTCATCAAATGACAGTTCGACAAAGGTCTCCTTTTCATCCATCCCGATCAGACGCTTCCCAAATTGAATGGTCTCTGGTGGAATGGTCTCAACCAGAACCGCATGAAAATCGCCACGGTGAATGGTTAGGTAAGGTGCACCGTAGTCACGACCGAGGGCACCTTTCATAACGAATTCAAACTGCATTTTCCCTGTATTCCATTCACGACTTGCCCAAGATTCCGGCTCAATACCAATATGGCGCAGCTTCTCTTCAATTCCAATTTCCCGCATGATTTTCATTATATTGGGGCCAAGATTGATGCCGGCACCAAGCCGGGTAAACTCTGGCGCCTGTTCATAGATTGTAACGTTCTGCTCCCGAGCCTGGAGCATGGCAGCAGCAGGAATTCCACCTAGCCCCGCCCCGATAATCGCTATACGCGGACTTTTTGCCATATTTTATTTGTCCTTTACACCAAGGCCGTTCAATTCTGAACGAAGTTTCGTACCACACCAACGAAACCATCAAGGTCATCCCATGGGATCATGTGACCAACGCCATCAATCCTTTGGGACTGGCAGTCCTCCATGGCCTCAACGAATTCGCTGGCATCATCTTCATCTACGGTATTTCCATTTTCCGCATAAATCAGAAGAGACCGGCACTGTATGGCGGGCAAAAGTGAATGGATTTCTTCTTCATGAAACGATGCATGCGACGCTGCGATGGCTGCCTTGTCACAGGTCGGCAGCCATTCCGCACGCAGTTCCAGCTGTTCTGCGCTCCAGTGTTTGAGGATCGGTGACGAGGTATCTTCTTTTTCACCCCGCGACGCCGCCTCAATACCATCGATATACCATTGCAGCGGTATCGGGTACGGTCGTCGGCCAGGGCCCGTCACCGGCGGATCTGCAGCGATCATGCAACCAACGAGGTCAGGGCGCTCCGAAGCAAGCTTTATTGCAATTCTCCCACCCATCGAGTGACCAAGTACAACTGGTTTTTCCAACCCAAGGGCTTCTATCAACCCGGCGGTATCAAGCGCATAATCTTCGAGTAAATAGCCGATTTTCTCTCCACCAGAAGATAGGCCGCGCCCACGATTATCGACGATAAAAACGCGTGTAAATTCAGCAAGGCGATGGCCCACAAACGACCAGGTTATAGCCGGACTTGTTATACCGGGAATGAGGATCAGAGGCTGGCTTCCATTTGCTGCCCCGGCAGTATCCAATGCAAGATAATGCAGTCTGATTCCGTTAACGGTAACGTGGCCTCCGCGGGAACGGATTGATGGTTTGGATATAGAATTCATAACACCTGCATTTCCTTTGGAACGACGCTGCCAGCATTGATGATTTCCGTATCGTCAAGGCGCAACGAGCAATCCCGCAAAGGCATATCAAGATGACAGGGAGTATCGTTGGTACCGCCCAGTTCCTGGTTGGGTCCAGTTGAAAACAGAACGTTGCCGTAGAACGCCAAAGCGTCCATTCCAATTTCCTGCTGCGGGTCGGCTACAGCCATGTGATGCCAGTCCGCCAGCTGATTAAGACCCCAGCCGATATGGGAGACCGCGTAAGCGCGTTCATCGTTAAAGCCGGCCATGTAGTTCCGCAGCAATGAAGCCTCCAGCCCCTTTCCCTCTATTTCAGTCACAAATCCACGCTCGATCGTCATCCTGACAGGGTTTTCTACGTATCGTCTAAATGCGCAAATAATATCTCCCGGGCTGAGAACTACAGTACCGTCAACACCATTGTCGTCTCCACCGGTAAAAAGAAATCCGCTTGGCCAGTGGTCCCATCGGCCCGGCTCATCGGTGAACCCATATTCGGTAATTACCGGGTAACTGCCGAGCTTATAAACAATGTCCGTGCCGCCTGGTGATGTAATTTGTAGCTTTTCGGATTTACCCAGAAGTTCTGCGCCAAACTCCACACGTTTTCGCAGATTGCTGGTAGGAAACATACGAGAGAGGACCTCAACGGGTTCAAGAACCAGGAGCATGCGCGTCCCCGAATTAGTAATTTCAAGTTGCTCTTCAGAAAACAGGAGAAACATTAAATCAATCACGATGTCGGAACTTTTCAGTGCCTCGATCGCACTGCGGTTTCCGGCAATCGCCGTCTTTCCCATATTTCCAGCAAACCCCTGTGATGTGTTTCTTGGCAACACGTTGACATGCATAGCCGTCGCCCCCAGTTGCTGAGCCGCAGCGAGAAACGCCTGCGCGTAATCGGCCCGGACCTCGCCTTCAGACAGAACCGAAACTGTCTCACCGGGACCTACTTTGCATAACTCCAGCTCGGCCTTGAACAATGCCACCAGATTTGTGTCAATTCCCATAACCTCCTCACTTTCCTTTTATTATTCCTTGCCGTTCGGGAGCGCGCGAATTGCCGCGCGGATACGGGCCGCTGTTGCTGACGCACGTTTGATGCGCACGCCAGCAGCCTGATAAATGCCATGCTCTGCCTCTTGGCCAATACCCAAATCTTTGGACCGGCGACAGCAATCATGCCGATCTCCGTGATCAGATGCAAACCTGTTCCGTGCACTTTAACCGGCAGACCTTCTTCAGCTGAGATCAAAACCCTGCAAATTCAAATACGTCCGAAATTCCCCTCTTTCGGAAAGTGAGAGCTGACGGGCAACATTTTCGGACCAGGTGCAGGTTTCTTTAACGCCATAGATATCCGTGTGGAGTTGACGATCCTTTGAAATTGGAAAAATATCATGACGCCGCTGGTCATAAGTAGCTATTTCGGATTCCAAGCACGCCTCATTATAGCGATTTTGGTGAACCACTACCGAGTTGGGTAAACGTTGATTGACATAACCGGGCTGCGCCGGCCATCCGGCAGACAGTCCAGCAACAGGAAATACACCCTTCGGGAGGCCGAGGACCATAGAGACCTCATAAATACGGTTCCGGACCTCGCTAATGGGCGCACAACCGAGCCCAGCGGATTCTGCGGCGGTTATAAAACACTGCATTGCCAATGCCGCATCTACGGTTGCGTTCAAAAATGTATCCAAATTGTTATTTTCGTGTTTATAACCCCGAAACTCTCCAATAAGCTGATTGCGACGCATGTCGGCACAAAAGACGAGAAAGATGGGACATGTCACCAGCCAGTCTGTAGATGGACAAAGGCGCTGGAGTGCAGATCTTGAATCAACATCTGACACTATGATGATTGAATACTGTTGCAAATTTGATTTGGTTGGCGCCGACTGAGCGCAGGCCAACAAAATATCCAACAGGTCGTCAGGTACGACCTGATTTGTGTAACGACGAATTGAACAGCGGGACAAAATTCCTTGAACCGTCTCGGTGACTTCTGTATTTTTCTTCTCACCATAGTCCATGGCGAAACGGGCACCAAACAGTTCGGAAGTCTTTTTCATATTGTCGCTCCTTGACCTTTATACAAAGACGGTTCCAATAAGAAGATCCTACCAAGCCATCTAATAGGCCGCACCCTGACGTTTAAATCATTTGTACATTCTAGAAGCACCGCAAACCAAATACCCCAGTAAAAAAATTTGTTTGATGCCGAACCTTGACACAATCATTTTATGCGCAAAACATGCGCCCAGTCAGTTTGTGTTTGTCTAAACTTTAAAGACAAATTTGAATGCCACATTCTTAGGGAGAAATAAATGTTTCGCTATTTGTTACTCAGTTGTCTTGTGGGCGTCTTTGCGTTTGACAGTGGGGTCGCCCTCGCGGCCACCAAAATCAAATCAATCAGTGCCTTGCCGCGCAAGCACCCACTCAACAAACCCCTCGATCACTTTACGGATCTTGCTCACAAGTACTCCAATAGTGGTTTGAAAATACGTTACATCGGCGCGGGTGACGCAATCCCCGTCCCTGAGCAGATGAAAAGTCTTACCCGCGGTGTCGTAGACATGTTCTATGGCCCAATGTCTTACTACCAGGGTTCCATTCCTGAATGTCAGGCTTTCAATGGCAGTAATGCCCCTTCAACATACGTCCGTTCCAGTGGTGGTCTTGCCCTGATGAATAAATTTGCGAATAAGCGCCTGAAAGGCGAGTTGTTGGGCTGGTACGGATCAGGATACACATTCTACATCTACACAAAGAAGAAACCTCCAATCGCAAAAACCGGTTTGCCTGATTTGACCGGAATGAAGCTGCGCGCCGCACCAATATACCGAGAAATGTTTTCACAATTCGGTGCGAGCACGGTTCTGGTTCACGTTGCTGAAATGTTCACCGCGCTTGAGCGTGGGACGGTTGATGGTATGGGCTGGATTGGTCCTTTTGTCACCAATTTTGGTTGGGACAAGTTCGTGAAATACCGGATTACCCCTGCGTACTGGAAAGGCGACATCGTTCTCATGATGAATAAAAACAAATGGGACAAACTAGCGGCCAGTAACCAGGATGCCATTACGCGAGCAGCGATCGAAGCTGAATCGTGGGGCGATGATCTCTTCAAAAAGTACAGTGCGGACGAAAAAGTCAAACTGGCAAAACGGGGAATGATCGACATTGATATAAAAGGCGAAGCCGCCAAGAAATATCTCAGTATTGCCTACGATTATGGTGTCTGGAAAGGAATGGCCAAAAATGGTGTTCCGGCCGAGACCATTAAAGAATTTAAGGAAAAATTCTATCGCTAGGTCTCAGTACTTACCCCTGTAACCCTTCAATTGGCTGTTTTCTTGGAACGGTTTTTCAGGGTTTATGACCGGTTAATTGATGGTCTCGCTTTCTTCAGCGGGGCCATCATTGCCGGAATTTTTATCGCCATTGTCTATGATGTCAGCATTCGCACGTTGGGCCTGAGAACACCGTTATGGACGATGGCACTCGCAGAATACGGACTGTTGTACGCAACACTTCTAGGCAGTCCATGGGTTTTGCGCCGAAAATCACATGTTTTTATCACCATAATAACCGGTCGCCTGAGCGGCACGCCAAAGATCATTGTAGAACGCGGCGGCTACCTTGCGGGCGTAGCGGTCTGCATATTTTTAGCCTACATATCTCTTACGGTTGCAATTAACGAATTTGAGAGAGGGATAGTCGACATTCGGTCGTTTAGAACACCTTTCTGGATTGTTACCGCCCCAATGCCTTTAAGCTTCACACTTTTGGCAATCCAGTTTCTTCGTTTTCTATTCGGAACCGATTCAATGATCGAAAGCGAACGTCAGGGAACAGAAGGCCTCTAATAAATGGAAATGGAATGGTTCGAGATAGGTGGAATGATGATCGGCCTTGTGGTCGGCCTGATGGCATTGGGAATACCCGTGGCATTTGCATTCCTCTTATCAAACATTGTAGGCGCCTTTCTATTCATGGGTGGTGTTGCCGGTGTCGAGCAACTCATTAATAATTGCACGAGATCGGTAAGCAGTTTTCTACTTGTACCGGTACCATTATTCATTCTGATGGGTGAAATCTTCTTTCACACCGGGCTTTCCCAACAGATCTTTTCAACATTGGATAAACTATTTGGGCGGCTGCAGGGCCGTCTATCCTATATGGCGGTAGTCGGGGGGACGATCTTTGCTGCACTCTCCGGATCAAGCATTTCAACCACAGCAATGATGGGTACCAGCATGGTGCCCGAAATGACGTCGCGCGGTTACAAAAAACATATGGCGATGGGGCCCATTCTCGGTAGTGGCAGCCTTGCAATACTCATACCCCCATCTGCCCTCGTCGTACTTCTGGGCAGCCTCGCATTTATAGACATCGGCGCTTTGTTGATTGGGGGAATTCTGCCAGGGCTTTGTCTGGCCATCCTGTACACCATTACCATCTATATACTGATCAAAATCGACCCGTCGTCGGCACCCCAATATGACGTCGATGAGATAACGTTTCTTGAAAAAGTTAAACTCACCACAATCTACATTTTGCCACTTGGTCTGGTTTTCTTTCTGGTGGTTGGGTTCATCGTACTTGGTATCGCAACACCCTCTGAGTCGGCAGCATTTGGTGTGTTGGGTGTCTTTATACTGGCAACACTATTTAAATGTATGAGCTGGTCCGCTCTACGCAAGGCATTAGAGGGCACACTGGTTGTCACCGTAATGGTCCTCATGATACTGCTCGCTTCTTCGACATTCTCACAGATCATGGCGTTTTCTGGTGCCAGTTCGGAGCTCGTTGAATGGGCGACAGGCTTTGAACTCGCGCCAATTGTAATGCTTCTCGCGATGTTTGCAGTATTGCTTGTTTTGGGGATGTTCGTCGATCAGATTTCCCAGATGATGTTAACCATTCCACTGTTTCTCCCTCTTGCAAAATCACTGGGGTTTGACCCGGTCTGGTTTGGCATCATCATTATTCTGGCATTGGAAATAAGCACGGTTACGCCACCGTTTGGGCTGCTCCTGTTTGTAATGATGGGGGTTGCACCCCCAAATACTACCTTCGGTGAAGTAGTAATTGCGGGACTTCCCTACATTTTGTGTGCATTTGTGATGCTGGGATTGTTAGTCGCCTTCCCTGAAATCGTGCTTTTCCTGCCTAGTTTATAAGTAGGATGGATCAACGCTTGAGACGAGGTTCAAGCCTATGCAGGATCCAAGTTACCCGATGTAATCACGGATCGTTTGTATGGCCAACTGTTGGTTTGCACGTGAACCAACAATTTGAAGGACTGGCTCGTCTATACCGGCATTGATGTATTCCTCCAGCCGATCACAACTGTTGGATGGCGTCCCCCCAATACAGAACGCATCAACAGCATCATCAGGAATTAAGGAAGTAGCCGTATCAAAATCTCGCCGGCCTGCGGCATCAATTATGGCCTCATGATCTATGGGCAGGCCAGAAGACACAATGTTTTCTGAATGCCTGACACTCCTAAAAAGAAAAGCCAGCTTTCGCCGCAGGTCATTAACCGCATCTTTTCCATTTTCGGAAACGCCAAAAAATAAAAAACTCGCCATAGAGAAATCGGATCTGTTGCGCGAGGTCTCATTCAAACCCGCATTGACCCAATCAACGCATTGTCGTGTGTAATCGAGTGACAACCCTACCGAAAAAAGAGCGCCGTTGGCAACGCGACCGGACATCTGCAGAACCTTTGGTCCCGTAGAAGCAACATAAACTGGAATGGAAATACCTGTTGCAAAATCCATGCGAGCGCCATTCAGTGTATAATTGATACGCTCCGCAGAAACCGTTTTACCCGACCAGAGCGCTCGCAAATCCTCGATGAATTCCTGTAGTGCCAAGACTGGTTTGTCGGGAGTCCTGCCAGATTCAGAAAGGTTCAATAAGTTCCCAACCGACACACAACAGGCGGCGCGGGACGGTGCGAGTTCCCAAAGGGTCGACATCGCCATTGCCGTTGGAGTGGGATGCCATAGATATGGGCTGATCGCTGTGGGGACCAAAGTGACCGATGTTGTCCCAACCGCTATTGCAGCACATAATGTGACCGCTTCGCGATACCCCATGTGTTCCGCAACCCAGATGCTGTTTATGCCAGCCTCTTCAGCGAGCCGCGCCAATTTCAGGCTATCGTTTGCGCGATCGAACCCGTCAAAAGCAATACCAATCTTCGTATCCATCCGACCCATGATCAACTAACCAAGTGTCCATGTCCAATTAGTGTAGGCCTGTTTCTTCACCTCACCGCAAACGTTTTGTTTCCATACTGCATTTAACCCCAAAATCTGTTCATGCATCTGGCTAGCGAAGAAATTGATCTTTAGACTGGGGAGTATCAGAATTTCGCGACAACACCTTGATCATATACTGAAGGGAGGCCTGTCTGTGGCTAAAATACAGTCGGTGGAAACATTATTGGTACACCTTCCCACCAGACGGGAACACATATGGACTGGATTAACCGAACCCATTGGTCGATACCTTCTCGTCCGCATAACCTCGGATGAAGGTGTCATAGGCTGGGGGGAGGCGCCTGCGCTAAAAGACTGGGGAGGCGAATTCGGAAGATATTTTGGTGAGTCCCCCTCATTGTCAGAAACGGTAATACAGAATTACCTCGCCCCTGCGATTACAGATCTGGAAGCAGGAAATATCGTGGAGGCTCACGCGCGTATGGACAGCGTGATAAAGGGCTACCCATATTCCAAAGCGGCCGTAGAAACTGCCCTTTATGATGTCGCGGCCCGTACTTTAAATTGTCCGGTGCACACCCTCCTCGGTGGTCGGGTCCGGGATACAATTCCGGTTACGCATTCGATTGGCCTGTTGGATATTGATGTGGCAGAGCGGGAATCGGCAATGGTCGTAACGGAGGGAATAAAAACCATCAAGATCAAGGTCGGTGTAGACCCACAACGGGATGTAGAAATCGTGCGACGCATCCGGGACGCTGTAGGACCTAATATAAACCTGTGTGTTGACGCAAACGAGGGGTACAAAACCCCTGGGGAAGCAATTAAAACCATACGAAAAATGGAATCCTGTGACCTCATCTATGTCGAACAACCGGTGTCGGGAATTGAAAGAAATGCTCAGGTAGCAAGGTCCATCGATACTCCCCTGATGCTTGATGAATCGGCATGGAATTCTCATGACGTTATCCAGATCATCGACGCCCAGGCTGCCGACATCGTTTCAATCTATACCACCAAGCCAGGTGGCCTTCTAAGGGCGATGGAAGTAGCTGCGGTTTGTCGGGCGGCAGGGATTATCTGTAATGTCAATGGTTCTGTAGAGACGGGAGTCGGCAACCTCGCGAACCTTCAATTGGCGGCTGCCGCACCGTCAGTTGTCCTGTCCTGCGTCGTGCCTGTTTCAACCCCTGCGGAGGAACAGACAAACCAGATAGCCGGAATATATTACGCAGACGATTTGATTACAGAAGCAATGTCGTTCGTTGACGGTGCGATAGAATTACCGAACGGACCCGGCATGGGTATAGATGTCGATCTCGCCAAAGTAGAAAAATTCAAGGTAACATAAAGAGTCATCCCGAAAACCAGTACCGTCTCTGAACGACGGGATAACCGACGGAGAAACAGAATGCGCCAGGAAGTCGTGGACCGTTTAGTACAACTGATGAAGACCGACGGGCTTTCTGCACATATCCTATGTTCTCCTGAAAATTTTTCTTATGTAACGGGTTTCATCGTCCCGACCCAACCGTTATTACGCCATCGTCACGCTATGGTTGTTGTGACTGCTGAGGGAAAAACTTTCCTTTTTGGTGTGGACATGGAAGCCACGACGATTGCGGAACGTGCGCCGGACACTCCCCTCACGGTCTGGGCTGAATTTTCCGACGATCCAATCGCAGTTCTGACGGATTTGTTGAGCGAGATTGGGTTGGACGGAACACGTATTGGTATCGAAACGGGCTATTTGCCCGCTGATGCGTTCGCGCGTCTGCAGGGCAACATGGGGCGGACAGAATTCGTAGCCAATGACCGGGCAATAGCAAAGGCAAGGCAACTGAAGAACGCTGAAGAGGTAGCATTGCTAAAGCGCCTGTCGTTAATCTCGGACCAGGCCATTACTGAAGCTCTTGAAAATGTGAAGCCGGGCGACACGGAAATGGACATCGCTGGCCATGTTACGCGTGGTGTCTACGAATTAGGTGGTCAGGATTTCAAACTTCTAATTATAGCTACAGGAGAGCGCAGCCAGCTGCCGAACGTTGGGCCCAGCATGCGAATACTTAAGCCTGAAGACGTATGCCGGATCGAAGTATTTTCTGTTATCGAAGGCTACCACGCCGGCGTATGCCGTACCGCAGTCGTCGAGAGACCACCGCCGTTCGCAGAACAAATCTGGCAGGTACTGGTAGAATGCAAATACCTGCTTCTTGATAGCATAAAGCCTGGTGCCAGTTGCCGAAAAATTTATGAAGATTCAGTCTCGCTATTAACCAAAATGAATTTGCCGCCGATTTCTTTCATGGGCCACGGAATTGGGCTGTTTCTTCACGAAGACCCTTATCTGGGGAGAACTCCCGTTATTGGTTCCGAGAATGATGCATTTCTAGAACCGGGTATGGTTCTTGGGGTTGAACCATTGTGTTACCAAACTGGGCATGGTTTCGGCATGCAGAACAAGGACATGATACTGGTGACAGAAGAGGGGTGTACTTTAATGTCCGACTACGCCAACACCGACGTATTAATGGTAATTTCCTGACCATACCCTGTTCGGCAAGCCGAAGCTGATCACCCCGAAGGATAGGGGAATTTGCTGTTTATTTTGATCTGAGGAGACATCCATTAATGTTCCATCCGTGCTTCCAATCACCAGTGTCAGATGAATAATTCGGGTAGCCCGTCCATAAAGACAGTTGCCGTTTTAGGTGCGGGTCATGGCGGTTGTGCCGCAACCGTGGACCTAACCGCCAGAGGCTTTGATGTCCACCTTCATGGCCGAAAAAAAGAACGCGTCGAACAACTCAATAAGGCAGGGGGAATTTCTGGAACCGGGATCCAGAGTGGGCTTTATCCGATCGCGATGATTACCGACGACGTCAACAAGGCTATTGCCGGCGTTGATCTGATTATGCTGGTGGTCCCATCAATCGCGCATGAATATTACGCTGCAAAACTGGCACCACTTCTGGACGGCAAAATACCAATATTTCTGAATCCCGGCCATACGGGGGGAGGCCTGCATTTTGTAAATGAACTGCGTCGTAATGGATGCCGCGCTACAATTCGAACGTGTGAAACGGTTACCCTTACCTATATAAGCCGCATGGAGGACGACGCGACTGTCGCCATCTATTCATACACCACCAATCTTGGCTTTGCGTCGTTTCCGGGAAAATACAGAGACGAATTATTTGAGTTGGCTCACACAATTTATCCCGAGATTGTCAAAGCCTCAAGCGTTCTCGAAACCGGCCTGTCCAACATCAACGCTATTTTTCATCCTCCGGGCATGATCCTTAATACTGGTTGGATCGAGCGTACTGCGGGGGATTTTTTCTTCTATAAAGAAGGCATAACAGACGGTGTCGGTTCGGCGACCGAGTCCATAGATGAAGAACGGCTGCTTATTGCAAAGGCAATAGACATTCCCGCAAAACCCTTCCTTGATATATTTTTTGATGCGGGTCTTACAACCGAGGCGGCACGGGAAACGGGCTCGATATCGACCGTCTGCGAAGAAAGCCAACCTAATAGCCTCCTGCGTTCACCCCCTTCCCTCGACCATCGGTACGTCCACGAGGACGTCGGCTACGGCCTTGTGCCTTTTGCCGCTTTCGGCATTTTAGGGCAAGTTAGGACCCCCACAATTGACGCTTTCATACAGCTGGCAGACGTTACAACCGGAAATAACTATCGACAGCAGGGATTAACGCTTCAAAAGATGGGTCTTGACGGGATGTCGCTCGATCAGGTTCGTGGTTACATTGAAAACGGCCCCAACGGCTAATTTTTCTGACATGAGAACAATATGATCAATACCCTGGGAGTGAGTTTTGACGGATTTGTGACAACCGGCGAGGCGCTGAAAACCGCTCATCACGCTGTAGCAGCCGGCGTTCAAAACCTCTGGATGGCCGAGCATTTGGGATACCGCGAGGCTTTCGTAACCGCCATGGGTTTCAGGATGAATGATCCGGAGGCCATGGTGGTGCCCACAGCAGTCAGTCCTTACCTATGGCACCCAACCCCAACCGCGATGTCACTCGCAACGTTAGCAGAGGTTGGTAAAGTGCCGGTGGGCATCGCTGTTGCGACTGGCAACCCAATGTTCCTGGAAGAATCCGGAAAAGAGATTGTCAAGCCATTAGCGGCGGTAAAAGAATTTGTAGAAATCCTCAGGCAAATCTGGAACGGGGACCCTGTCCACTACAACGGAAAGATTTTTACGCTTTCAGGAGCGCAACTCGCATTTAAGCCACCTCAACCTCTGATTATCTACGTGGCGGCGATAGGTCCGCAAATGTTACGCCTCAGTGGCCGCAATGCAGACGGAATTGTCCTGTCGGCCGGGCTTTCACCACAATATTGCAAAACTTCGCTCGACGTTGTGTCGAACGCGGCCATAAAATCTGGAAGAAATCCTGAAAATATAAAAAAAGCCGCATACATAATCTTTGCGGTGTCTGGTGACGGTAAATCGGCCATGTCGATTGCCCGCACCAAATTAGCATTCCTCCTGCGGAACCGGGCCTTAGAGAACAATATCACGGTGACTGGAATTCCAGTTGATCAGGACAAAATTATTGATGCGATTGGGCGCCGCGCAATGGACGAAGCGGAAATTCTTGTTTCCGATGACGCCGTCGAAGCGTTCACAGTTGCCGGAACCCCCAAAGACTGCCGCAAACGGATTGAAGCCTTTTACGCGAACGGAGTGCATGAACCGGTATTAATGATCCAGGGAGATGGACCAGAAAGGGATTCAGCCATTAAATTTCTACGGGACCTTTTATAAAAACCCTAATGCGCAAGGATCTGGCTGAGGAATAGCTTTGTCCGGTCGTTTTCCGGATGGTTGAAAAAAAGCACGGGTGTGTTTTGTTCAATTATCTCACCTTCATCCATAAAGATGACACGATCGGCCACCCGGTTTGCGAACCCCATTTCGTGTGTAACAACAATCATGGTCATTCCGGTTTCCGCCAAATCCACCATCACATCGAGAACTTCTTTGATCATTTCCGGGTCCAGTGCCGAGGTCGGTTCATCAAACAGCATAATTTTTGGTCTCATGCATAAAGCTCGGGCAATTGCCACCCTTTGCTGCTGCCCTCCTGAAAGCTGACCAGGATACTTCATCGCCTGTTCCGGAATCTGAACCCGGGTCAAATATTCCATAGCCAGGGTCTCTGCCTCCGTTTTAGGCATTTTGCGAACCCAAATCAGCGCCAACGTGCAATTATCAAGAACATTAAGGTGCGGGAAGAGATTGAATGACTGAAAAACCATTCCAACCTCTCTCCGAACTGTATCAATATTCTTCAGGTTATGGGTCAGTTCAGTACCGTTCACAATGATCTTTCCATCCTGGTGTTGTTCCAACCTATTTATACACCTTATCAAAGTAGATTTTCCGCTTCCGGACGGCCCGCAAACCACAATCTTTTCACTCTGTCTGATTGTTAAATTAATATTCTTCAATACGTGAAAATTCCCAAACCACTTGTTAAGTGAGTTAATTTCAATAACAGCCGTATCATTCATTAGATTACCGCTCATTAAGGATTTACGATTTACTGGTACTATCCGTGTCGAGGCGTTTCTCCAGCCTGATAGAATAGCGTGACCTCGAGAAGCAGATAATGAAGAAAAAAACTGCCGCGAGCAAAAATGTTTCGTGATCCACTTTGCCCATCCAGTCTGGATTGGTCTGTAAGACACGGGCCTGACCAAGAATGTCGAAAAGGCCGATGATGATTACCAGCGTTGTATCCTTAAATAATCCGATAAAGGTATTTACGATACCAGGTATGGAAATCTTCAATGCCTGCGGAAGTACAATTAACCGCATAACCTGCCAGTATCTCAACCCCATTGCCTGGGCTGCTTCATGCTGACCAGCGGGAATAGCCTGCAAGCCGCCTCTTATCACCTCTGCCATATATGCGGATGCAAAAACCGTGATCATAATCATCACCCTAAATAGCTGGTCCAGCGATACCTCGGGTGGGAGAAAAAGCTGAATGATTATCACTGCCACAAACAAAAGGGTGATGAGTGGTACCCCGCGAATGACTTCAATAAACACAATCGAAAGAATTCTAATTAAGGGTAATTTTGACCGTCGACCAAGCGCAAGAAGGACACCTAATGGTAAGGACAGCACAATCCCCGACAATCCAGCGACAAGGTTCAACATAAAACCGCCAAATTTATCCGTAGTAACGCCATCCAGTCCCACGCCACCCAACAAAAGCAATGCCGCTATTACAGGATAGGATAGTGCAAACCAGCGCCCAAAACGGCGATACGGAAGGTTATCAAACAGAACGTAGCCAAGAGCGGGCAATAACAGGAACAGCGCAAGATTTACCCGCCAATACGCTTCGGCAGGATAAAATCCGTACAAAAATTGATTAATACGCTGGTCCAACCATGCCCAGCATGCGCCCTCTGTTGTGCATTCTTTCCCGGTTTCACCGGTAAAATCAGCATTGAAAATCGCCCAATCCAGAAGCGGGGGTAAAATTAACCACAACAGATAAATCGCGAACAATGTCAGAAAAGTATTGAATAACCCGCCAAACAGGTTCTCACGCATCCAGATAAAGAGTTGGGCCAGACCTGCGAATCCCGGTTTCTTCCTGTCTCGTTCTGCTCCAAAATCTCTTTCAAAATTCATCTCTGGGTAAACTCGATTCTTTTGTTATACCAATTCATAAATGCCGACGTGAGCAGGCTGAGGGTCAGATAGAACACCATGAAAATTGAAATAACCTCCAGTGCCTGCCCGCTCTGGTTCAAAACGGTATCTCCGATAGAAACGATGTCCTGATAACCGATTGCAACCGCCAATGAAGAATTTTTGGTTAGGTTAAGATACTGGCTCGTAAGTGGTGGGATAATTACCCTAAGCGCCTGAGGTAAAATGATTTTTCGCATGGTCAGACTGGGACTGAGCCCGACAGCTTGCGCAGCTTCTATCTGCCCTTTTGAAACAGACAAAATACCCGACCGAACGATTTCCGATATAAATGCAGCGGTGTAGGTAGACAATGCCAAGCACAAAGCGACCAGTTCCGGGGTTACATTAAACCCTCCCCTTAAATTGAAACGACCGCGGGAGGGGGTGTCAAAGTCTACCGGTGACCCAACCACAAAGTAGACAAGCATTGGGCAAAACATTACTAGCCCTGCAGTCGACAATCCAACGGGAAATGTTTGTCCAGTCTTTGCCTGACGATGTTTTGACCAACGCAGGGCGCAGTATGACGCCAATAAGGATAATATTAACGCGGCCAAGACATAGCTAAACCCCTCTTCAAAGATAGGTGACGGAAAGCGGACCCCTCTATTATTTAAAAAAATCGAATTGCCAATAGACATGCTTTCGCGAACCTTCGGTAACGAAAGCAAAATGACCCACCAGAAAATTATTTGAAGCAAAACTGGCACATTACGCACAAATTCGACGTAGACGGTGACTAGCCGGCTGACCAAAAAATTATTTGATAGTCTTAAAATACCAGCAGCAAAACCGACCACCGTTGCCACCATAATGCCCAATACAGCCACAAGAATTGTGTTAACACCCCCGACTACAATTGCCCGCCCGTAGGTCGACGTGGAGGAGTATTCAATTATCCGCTGATTGATATCAAAAGAGGCGGTATCACTGAGAAAGCCATATCCCGAGGCCAAGCCTGCCGTTTCAATATTTGTTATCGTATTTGAGGTAATAAATGCGACAAACGCAGCCAGCCCGGCCAACAGAAGGCACTGAATGAAAAGGCCTCTAATTTTTTCATTTGTCCAGATAAGGGTAAATTTCATGCCTTCCACACATTGTCTCAGGCAATACCAGACTGACTACCCGTATCTAAATTCCAATTGACAAATCAAGTGTCCGTCGGATTGGACTAAAACCCGACGGACACTTGCAAAACAGTTACCGGATTGGAGGTGCGTAGAGGATGCCCCCATTCTTGTAGAGGGCATTCAGACCTCTGGCGAGTCCCAGTGGGGTTTTGCTTCCGAGGTATTTCTCGAAGATTTCTGAATAGTTACCTTCCGCAGAAATTGCCCGAACCGCCCATTGCGCATCAAGACCCAACATCTTACCCATTGAACCTTCGCTACCCAGCATCCGGTTGACTTCAGGATTTTTCGTCCCCTTCGCCTTCCCGGCGACGTCAGCTTTGGTCACGCCAAGCTCTTCAGCTACTATAAGTGCGTTAAGGGTCCAACGTGCGATATCCGCCCATTGATCATCACCCTGACGCACAAGCGGCCCAAGCGGTTCCTTCGAAACAATCTCTGGAAAAACCATGTGCTTATCGGCGTCTTTGAGCGTGCTCCTCGTTGCAGCCAGCCCAGAGGCATCGGTGGTGTAAACATCACAACGCTCAGCCAGATAGGCCGCCCTTGCTTCGGCGTTTGTCTCTATCGGAACCGGTTCATATTTCATCTTATTCGTGCGGAAAAAATCTGCCAGGTTCATCTCGGTTGTGGTCCCCGTCTGAATGCAGACCGAAGCCCCGTTCAGCTCTTTCGCACTTTTAATGCCAAGGGATTTTCTTCCAATGAAACCCTGACCGTCATAATAGCTGACGCCGAGAAAAGTAAAGCCCAGGTCCACGTCTCGAGAAAACGTCCACGTGGTGTTCCGGGACAAAACGTCAATCTCACCCGATGCCAGGGCAGGAAAGCGGGTTTTGCCGGTAAGGTTCGTGTATTTAACTTTGTCCGGGTTTCCAAGAACCGCAGCTGCAAGCGCTCTGCAATACGCTACATCGAACCCCTTCCAATTACCTTTGTCATCGGTGAACGCAAACCCAGCTAGTCCAGTGTTAATACCACATTGTAGATGGCCCCGTTTCTTCACATCCTCCAACGTTCCAGCCTGAACAATAGCAAACATGCCACCAGTCATTAAGAACACCAATGCCGTCATTAAGCGTCTCATATGTCTCTCCCTTAAGATTAATAAAAAGCCTGAATAGCCATACATTCTCTGAATTTTTTAGTCGTCCAATATTTAGCAGGCAAATCCAGAACCAGTTCAACCGATACACGGTAGCTTCACAACCCTTCAACCGCGATCATGCTCTATTTACCTAATACACTAAAGTCGCACATTGTGACGATAAACTACAGAAATTTTCGAATTATGGAATTTTATAAAACCCTATCGGAAAGGTACAATTGTAAGGTCTGTCGAAATGGTATTTATTAGTCCCTGTTGGGTGCAAACCTCCAGTACTAAATTTCAACAGAGAACCAATGATGGTCCATATAAAAATTGCGAGAACCGCTGCTGCCCTAATGACTTTTGGCTGCCTGGTCTGGAACCTGGACTTCCTAACATTGTTTGATCTCGCCCCAATCGAGGAGGCATTCCAGGCATTTGTTCTCGGCCTCGCGCTCACGGTTACCTACCTTACGGTCAACATCTCCAGAAAATCAGCGGGAAGACTGCCGTGGTACGACATCATCCTTTCCTTATCCACAATCGGCATCCTGTTTTATGTAAGTGCCAACTTTCTCCGGCTGAAAGAATCCGGTTATGCCAATAGCACCAACGAAGTAATTATAATTGGCGGCATCCTTACATTTATGGTTCTAGAGGGACTACGACGTTCGGCGGGTTACGTGCTATTGTGTGTGGTTGGTGTTTTCCTGCTCTACGCTCCGCTTGCCCATCTGGTCCCTGGCAGCCTCGTGGGACTTAATCTCCCGTTATGGCAGATTGGAATGAACCTTGGATTTAACCCGAATGCTATTTTCGGCGCTCCACTAGTCATCTCAACGACAATCGTGATCATGTTCATTTTAATGGGGCAGGTCCTTCTGCGTGCTGGCGGAAGTGAGTTTTTTACTGACCTCGCGATGGCGACGATGGGACGCCGACGGGGGGGCGCTGCTAAAATTTCAGTAATGGCTTCAGCACTATTCGGCACGATCTCAGGTGCGGCGGTATCAAACGTAGTTGTCACAGGCGTCGTGACCATCCCCCTAATGCGAGAATCCGGTTACAAAGCCACTCACGCGGGTGCTATAGAGGCCATTGCATCGACAGGTGGACAGATGATGCCACCAATTATGGGGGCGGCGGCCTTTCTGATGGCCGAAACCCTAGAGATAATGTACGCCGAAATTGTCATTGCCGCGCTAATACCGTCCATTTTGTATTATTTTGCAGCTTATATTCAAGTCGACCTAATTGCCGCCCGAGACAATATTTCAGCGGTAAACCAGGAAATTCCAAGAATAGGGCGGGTCCTGATAGAGGGGTGGTATTTCATCCCACCGTTCGTGGTCCTGATTTACATGCTTTTCTGGGCAAACCAGCCGGCAGCAGTCGCCGCCGTCTGGGCGGCTGGCCTGTTAATAGTTTCAGGCACAATTTTTAGCTACAAGGGGAGAAGGATACGACTAAAAGACCTGTTCGAAATACTGGCAGAGACTGGATTGGTGACTATAAACCTGATCATGATAGTCGCCGCTGCCGGAATAGTTATCGGCGTCCTCAACATGACCGGTCTCGGCCTGGCCCTACCGACATCACTCATCAGCATTGCCGGGAACAATCTTGCAATTCTGCTCCTAATCGCAGCGGTTATCTGTATCGTTCTGGGGATGGGGATGCCGACGACGGCAGTTTACATTCTTCTTTCTGCCCTAGTTGCCCCCGCTATTGTAGAAGCAGGTGTAGCGGAAATACCTGCCCACATGTTTATTCTTTATTTTGGAATGATGTCGATGATTACGCCGCCCATCGCACTTGCGGCTTTCGCTGCCGCGACACTCAGCAAGGCAGATCCAATGGCCACCGGCTTTGTGTCGATGAGGTTTGGCTGGACCGCCTATGTCGTGCCGTTCTTATTCGTTATTTCTCCGAGTCTGCTTTTGCTCGGCGATGACAACGTGTTGCTTGCAGTAGATGTTGGTACCGCACTGGTTGGCGTTTACCTGATTTCCGTCGCCGCAATCGGGTATTTTTGCCGCCATCTCAACTGGATTTCCAGGATTTTATTGACCCTGTCGGGGGCCGCCGCATTGATACCCGACGATGCCGCAGGTTTTGAATACATTGCTGACACAGCTGGCTGCATTATCGGCGTGCTTCTTTTAACGCGCGAGTTTTATTCTGCCAAAGCCAGAAGCAGTAACAAAACCGGGGAACTATCACAGTAAAAACAATTAGTCTAAAATACATAAACATCAGAAAGGGAGAAAACAATGAAATCAACCATCTATGTCTCTGCATTTGGTGCTTTTCTTATAGCCGCGAGTGCTTCTCATGCCAAAGTCTACAGTGTGGCGACAAACCCTCAAGGATCGCTTGGATATCGAACCGGAATTGCGGTGGCAAAGGTAGTTACTGCTAAAACCGATATTACGGCCAGAGCACAGCCAATGGCCGGCTCCACAACTTACCTGCCCATGATGAACCGTGGAGAAATCGATTTTGGATTTACCAATGGGGGCGAGTTACAGCACGCAGCTGATGGCGTTGGTACGTTCAAGGGAAGAAAGCAGGCAAATCTCAGGATGATTGGTACAATGTTTCCCCTGCGTTCAGGTGTCGCGGTCGTGAAAGATACCGGCCTAACCAAAATTTCTGATCTTCAAAAGTTCAAAGGTAAAAGAATTCCCTCAAAGTTTACGTCGCTCGCTATCGTTGAAGACTTCATGCGGGCTGCCCTTGCGAACGGAGGGGTGAAATTTGATAATTTTTCTCATGTGCCGATGTCAGGTCTTGCAAAAGCAGCCCTCGGATTGGGATCAGGAAAAGTTGACGTATCGTGGGTCCCTGTTGGATCCGGTCTGGCACGGAAAATCAATAACCAACTTAGAAACCGTGGCGGTATCCGCTACCTTGATCTGGATACATCCCCTGCAGCCTATGGCCGGTTTAAGAAAATTGCGCCAGCACTGACCCTAGTGAAGGTAAGCAATAAGAAATTTCCGGGTATCCACGAGCCAACCCACGTCGTTGAAATGGCATACGTCATGTTAACGCATAACAAAACGACCAATGCGCTCGCCCACAAGGTCACGAAAGCGTTAATCAATCACCAGAAAGATCTCGGAAAAAGCTTCGGTGCATTCAAACGTAACAAACGGGATCTAATGGGTTCGGTCACCGAGACCGCTTATCATCCAGGTGCAGTTAAGGCCTATAAAGAAGCTGGTATAAAAGTCGTTCAATAATCCCCAGTTTGAAGGCAGCAGAAAACCCCGCGTCGCGCCCTAGCGACGCGGGGATGTTTTTCTGTCTTGAATTTTCTACCTCGGGTTATCACCGGCGACAGACTAAATACTGTGTCAACGAACGAATGAGGCATGCCTGAGTACTCTCGGTTTTACTCCCGAAACACCTGACATTTGGCGCTGTAATTTACGCATACTACGATTGAGGTATGTATATATCCTGTCAATAAAACGCTAGGCATTTTGCTTGGAAAAATTAAACAGGTGAAAAAGGATGTTTTGCTCACCAGACGAACATACGGAGACCAGGCACCGCCTTACGGGAAAAGTCGCTATCGTGGCAGGTGCCGGTGCCATCGGAGAGGGGTGGGGTAACGGCAAGGCGACAGCGTTTGTGTACGGCAAGGAAGGTGCGAAAGTTTTTTGCGTCGACAACCGCCTCAAGGCGCTGAAGACACCGCGGAACAAATTAGGGTTGTGGGTGGCGATGCCGTGGCATGGAAAGCAGACGTAACGGATGAATCGGCTGTAATAAAACTAATGGAGACTTGCGTCGATAATTGGGGAACAGTAGATATCCCGCACAACAATATCGGTGGGCAGGGAACCGGGCGGCGACTCGATACCATCACTCTGGAAGACTGGAACGAGACTTTCAGACGGAACGTCACTACGGCAATGCTCACAACCCGCGCTGTAGTGCCTATTATGAAAGAAAATCAAAACGGCGGTGCAATTATTAACATCTCTTCAATAGCGGGCATCCGGCACCTGAACGTTCCCACGGCGGTTTATTCCATGACGAAAGGTGCGATGATCCAGTTTACCCAAAACATTGCATCGCAGTATGCGGGGGACGGAATCCGCGCAAACTGCATTCTGCCCGGTTACATCGACACTCCGTTTGGCCAGCGGATAGATAACGGTCGGCCAAATTACCAATACAAGGGGTACTCCACGGCAGACGAATACCGGGCTGCGCGTAATGCCATAATACCCTCCGGTCGAATGGGGACCGGGTTTGACGTCGCGTACGCGTCCCTATTCCTAGCATCGGACGACGCCAGCTACATTACAGGCACCGAACTTGTGGTTGACGGCGGCATTACGGCAACAGCGCCGGGCGTTTAAATCTTACTTCCCCCGTTGACCACAACCCGGCTTCTTTTCTAACATTCGTTATACATGTTCATAATGAGAACAAGATGACTAACGAAAGACCAATCGATCCGCCATTTAGAGCGGAACATATCGGGAGCATGTTGCGACCGAACAATCTCATCGATGCACGCGTTCAGTTTGAGGCCAATGAAATTGACGAAGAAGAAATTCGGGAAATTGAGGATCTGGCAATCCGTGATGTGGTCCGACTTCAGGAGAACACAGGTCTCCAGGTTGTCACCGACGGAGAATACCGCCGAAACACCTACTTCTCTCATTTTTTTGAGCGAATGGGGACCCTTGAATTCGACCGAAACGCCGAAAAAGGCTGGGATTATACTAATGCCGCCGGTGATAAAGTAGGCGCTGCGCGGGTGCGGATTAGCACTCGTATCCTATGGAACGAACCAATCAATCAACATGATTTTACCTTTGTTGACGAACTCACCAGCCGGACTGTGAAGGTAACGCTGCCAGGCCCGTGCGTCCTTCACTTCTTTGGCGGTGCCGGAAATATCAGCAAGGTTGCCTATGACGACCTGGATTTATTCTGGGACGATATTATCGCCGCATACCACAACGAACTTTCGGCGCTCGCAGAGGCTGGATGCGAATATGTACAACTCGATGAAACCGCACTTGCGAAGTTCTCTGATCCCAGAATACAGGCAGCTCTCTCAGAACGGGGTGACGACTGGAAAGACCTCCTTTCACTGTACACAAACATTATCAACCGGGTACTCGAAGTTCGGCCAGACAATATGAGAATAGGAATTCATTTGTGTCGAGGAAATAAACAAAGTTACTGGCAGGCGGAGGGAGGATATGACCTTGTCGCGGACACCCTATTCAACCAAGTGAATGCGGACTGCTATTTTCTAGAGTACGATACGCCACGGGCTGGTGATTTTTCTCCATTAAAATTTCTTCCCAAAAATAAAACAGCTGTCCTCGGATTAATATCAACAAAGACCCCAGCACTCGAAACCAAAGCCAAAATAAGGCAACAGCTAGAAGAGGCTTCCAAGTTTGCCGATCTCAACAACCTAGCCCTTAGCCCTCAATGTGGCTTTGCGAGTGATCACTTTGGCAATCAGATATCGGTAGATGACGAGATCGCAAAATTGAATTTGATAGTCGAGACAGCAAAAGAGGTATGGGACAACGGCTGATCGGTAGATTTGCCCAATCGATAACTTTGACAAATTGTCACCACCGAATTGATAGATAGCCCTACGGATACTGAAGAACTTATGTCCGAAATTAATTCTTATACGGAACCAGGCCGTGCCTTTTCCGGCATGTTTGCGATTGGTTCGACAAAACGAAGCTCTGTATCCCAGGGAAAAAATATCCAAGTGTCCTGACTCACTTCCGTGACAAAACTGTCTACCATGGGACGCCCTTCCGGCTTCGCATAAACCGTTGCAAAATGCGCCTTCGGTAACATTTTCCTGACCAATTTCGCAGTTTTTCCCGTATCAACGAGGTCATCCACAATTAGCATGTCCTGTCCGTCTTTATCGTCCAAAACTGGTTTTAAAACCTCTAGGTCGACTTGATCCTGGTGTTCATATGACGATACGCAAACCGTGTCGATTAATCGGACTTCCAGTTCACGAGCAACAATTGCTGCTGGAACCAATCCGCCCCTCGTAACGGCCACAACCGACCGCCAGGGCCCGGACTCGGTCAAGCGCCACGCCAGCGCCTTTGAATCCCGATGCATCTGGTCCCAAGAGACCGGAAACGCTTTCTGGTACTGATCAGTCATCGGTGCCCCACATGGTCTTGTTACGTTTTATCAATAAAACCTCCGATGGATCTGTGCAATCCGGACGGTACAAATTCAAATTCACCTGTTTTGCGATGGTAGCCGCCAGGGTAAGATTGCATTTATGAAAACCATACTAGAATTTCCTGACGATATCCGGCCTGACTTTATGGGATTTTCTCCGTCCGCATTCAAATTCCTAGCAGATCTAAGAAATAGTAACGAAAGAACGTGGTTTAAGACCCAGAAAACGATTTATGACTTAGATGTCAAGTTCACAATGGAATGTCTATTAGCTGAGTTTAGTGACGCACGCCGACCAACGGGGTTTCCCGTTCAGGGAGACCCGAAACGCGGGGCGTTCAGAATATACCGGGATGTAAGATTTTCCAAGAATAAGAACCCATACAAAACACATGCGGGCGCGGTGATGACACGGTCAGGATCCAAAGGTGACCCCGGACTGATATATGTGCACATAGAACCAGGACAATGCTTCCTGTCGGCCGGATTTTATTCTCCAACCCGGGAGTTTCTCGCGGCATGGCGAACACGCATTGCTACCAAACCCGATCACTTTCTTGAAATGATAGAAGAGTTTGTCAAACCCCGCTCAAAGTATTACCTCCGACGACGGGCAACACTAAAAACCATGCCCCGGGGATTTCAACAATACGCCGAAAGCCCAGTCGCCGATTATCTGAAATTTAAAAATTTTCTGGTTGGCAGAAAAATTACGGACAAGCAGGCCCAGAGCCGAAAACTACTCGATTTGATCGCCGACTTCGGGAAAACCACTCACCAAATTCTGGCGTTGGTCTGGGAGGTTCACGAAACGGCCTACGAAGATGATCCACGAAAACACATGCGCTCCAAAGTCTGAAAAATACATGAGTGACCCGAATAAGCCTTATTGTTCGCTCAGATTTCCCAACAGGGAGATGCCCGATGCCCTAACATGTTTCTTTCGACAATTTGTAAGGGCTGACGGCCTAAATTATTTACATCCGTTCTCTTCTTCACATAAGAATATCAGTTTGGCGAAATTTAGATAACCTGCAGGGAGAAACGTCTGAAATGTCTGCTGAAACCGGTATTGTTGGCGGAGTCTGCATGGCTCACGCACCTCAGTTTTTTACGTTACCCGAGACTGAAGACCGCCAGACCGTCGAACGGGTCCGAACTCTCGCTGTCGAGAATGGCCGTCAACTCAAAGCACTAAAACCGGATGTAACAATTGTTGTCGCCAATGATCACGCCAACCAATTCCTGCTCCATTGTGTGCCATCGTTTGCACTTCATCGCGGACAAGTAGCCAAGGGACATTTTTCGGGTCAGGACTTCCAATTTGAGGTTGATAGTGAGACTTCAACGAACCTTATTCGTTACCTTCAGGAGGAAAAGTTCGATCCAGCCTTCACTAGCAACGCTGCCCTTGACTACGCATTCGGAATACCTCTGAATTTTCTCGAAATGACCGGACCTATCATACCCCTATATGTAAACGCTTATGTTCCGCCACAACCGCGAATGGAACGGTGTTATCACCTCGGTCAGGCGATTAACCGGGCCCTTAAATCAATCAATATCCGCGCAGTCGTCGTTGCAAGCGGCGGCCTTTCCCATTTTCCGGGAACCGACCGTTATGCAAGTCCTTCAACTGAGTTTGATCTAAAACTTATGCAGGAAATCGGTACGGGAAATTTGCGCTGGCTGCTCTCGCTTGACGAAACCACTCTTGACGATACCGGTAATATCGAGCTGCGATGCTGGGCGGTGGCGGCCGGCATGCTTGGGGAGCGAGTTCCCGACACCGTGTCATTCGATCCAAGCTGGCATCACAATTACGCGAGCCTTGCCTGGTGGTCAGAAAGACCAAGGGTAGGTGCTAGTCTTCATTATCCTCCCGTCGACCCGAAACTCGTTAACTTGACGAGCGCGCTGCAAAGGATCGCAAACGACCAGAGCGAACGCACCCGTTTTGTAGCCAATCGTGAAGTGTTCGCGGAGGAGAGTGATTTAACCGAAGAAGAGAAGGCTGCATTAATCGCGATGGATCAAAAGGTATTTACGCAACTCGGAATTCATCCATTCGTTCCCTTTATGGCACGGTTGCAACTGGAGCGAAGTGAGTAGCTCTTGTACGGTTGACCCACTCACCTCTCCGACTAAATTGCGGCATTGGGGAAAGGATGGGAAATGGAATTAAAACCTGGTGAAAGAATAGTTGTTGTCGGATGTGGCCCAGTCGGAATGGTACTCGCGCTGGCGTTCTATCGAAAGGGGCTGCCGGTTACAGTACTAGAGCGGGCCGCCGCGCCAATTGATGACCAGCGCGCAGCCGCCATTCAGCCATCCTCGCTTGAAATGCTCTCGGAACTCGGTGTCACGGACGAAATTCATGAAAAAGGTCTGATTTCGCCAACGTTTCACTATCGCGACCGTGTTTCGGGGGAACTGGTGGCGGAATTTGACTTCAAACAACTCGCCGATGTCACGAAATTTCCCTATGTCATTCAGTATGAACAGTTCAAGCTTGTTAAAACAATCATTGCCGAGATTGGCAAAACCACCGACGTAGAAACAAGGTTCTCGTGTGAGGTAACGAACGTCGAACAGACTGCAGACACCGCTCTCGTATCCTTCATCAACGAAGAGGGGTCCAACGAAACAATCCGAGCACCCTGGGTGATCGGCTGTGATGGTTTCAATTCCGTGGTGCGTCAGGCAACCGACATTGAATTTGTCGGTTTTACCTACCCCGAAAAATTCGTGAAAATTGGATCCGACTTTGATTTCTATGAAGCCGGTCAGGCACTCTGTATCCGCAACTTTTTCTCCGATCCTGACGAATGGTGCAACCTGTTCAAGGTAAACGGATATGGGCCGCCTGGAATCTGGCGCACGGTATTTCCGACACGCGTCGGAGAAAGTGACGAGGACTGCCTGTCGCAGGAGGGCATTCAGGCAAGACTGCAGAAGTTTTTCCCTAACGATACCGATTACAACATCATCTACGTTGGGCTTTATCACGTGCACCAACGCGTTGTCGAAACATTCCGAAAAGGCCGCGTTTTGGTTGCGGGAGACGCCGCCCATGTCAACAACCCAATCGGCGGACTCGGAATGAACGGCGGAATCCACGACGCCGTAGCGCTTGCGGACAAACTTTCGAGAGTAATCAATGGTGAAAATGACAGTCTGTTGGATCTCTACACCCGTCAGCGCCAAAAAGCTCAAAAAGACGGTATACAGGCCACTTCTATAGCTAACAAAAAACTGATGGAAGCCAAAGATCCGGCTGTTCGTCGCAATCAGCTAGATGAAGTCCGTCGGACTGCGGAAGACCCAAAACTTTCGCGCGCCTATTGCCTCAACGCAGGGCTGTTTACCAGCCTCGATAAAGCGAACGCGGTCACATGAAAAGAGGCAATAATGCTAGCGTGCACGGTATTGGCGCACGCCCACTCCGCAAGGAAGATGCGCGACACCTAGCAGGTAGGGGGCAGTTCGTCGCAGATATCCCAGTAGACAATGCCCTTTCCGCTGCCATACTCCGAAGTCCTGTCGCACACGGATACCTTAAAGACATTAATTACGGTGATATTCCGGAAAACTGTCAGTTTCTGGCGGCAAGCGATTTTCCAAATTTACGCCCAATCCGTGCAGCACCGCGAATTCCCGGTTTCAACCCGTCGGACTTTCCGGTATTCGCGACGGAAAAGGTTCGCTATGTGGGGCAGCCAATTGCCATCTGTCTCGCACCCACTGAGGCGCAAGCGGAAGATCTATCGCGGCAAAACGTTCTGGATATTGAAGAGCTCCCCGCGGTCACCGATATGCGGGTGGCGGCAGTCCAGACCGACAACGTTCTTCACGAAACCTGGGGGGACAATGTCTACATTCGCCGCAATATTGAAGGAGGTGATATTGAACTTGCACGCAAGCAGGCCAAAATTACCATCACCAATGAATTTCGGTTAAACCGTCATGCTGCGATCCCACTTGAAGCCCGCGCGTCTTTCGCTCTCTGGGATCACCATCGTGACGAACTGACTCTTTACCATTCTACCCAGAGCCCTCACATAATGCGGGTTGGTATCGCCGAATGTCTAAATTTGCGAGAGCACCAGCTTCGGATTATTTCACCCGACGTCGGCGGCGGGTTTGGTTCAAAAAACCGATTGATGCCAGAGGAAATCATGGTCTGTGCGGCGGCACTGAAGATCAGGCGCCCTGTACGATGGCTGGAGGACCGTCGCGAAAACATCACGGCCAACAATCAGGCACGTGAACACTGGTACAGGGTTACCGCCTATGCCAACGAAGATGGGAAGATCCTCGGAATTGAAGCGGAGATTATTGTCGATGCCGGGGCGTATTCAATTTGGCCGTCGGGGCCCTTCATGGAAACCGGTATGGCAGCTAGGAATTTACCGGGGCCATATCGAGTTCCTGCCCTAAGCGTAAAAACGTGGACGGTTGCGACAAACAAACCCCCGCTTGGGCCTTACCGAGGTGTTGCGAGACCAGGTGCCTGCTTTGCAATAGAACGAACTTTGGATGAGGTTGCTCGTGCGGTGGGTCGTGAGCCATACGACGTTAGACGTGAAAACATGGTTTCCGCCACCGAGATGCCGTTCACTGGAGCTGGAGGCATGAAATTTGATAACGGGGACTACCCCAGGAGCGTGGAAAAAGCCGCCGAGGCGGTTGGAATGGCCGCGGTAAAACTTAAGCAAAAAGCATCATCAGCCGATGGCAGGCTGGTCGGTATCGGCTTCGCCAGCTATTCCGAGCAGACGGCACACGGTACCCAGGAATGGAAAATTCGCGGTACTCCGGTGATCCCGGCGTTTGAGACCGCGACCGCAAGGATGCATGCGGACGGCACGGTCGAAGTTTTTGTCGCCATTCACAGCCATGGGCAGGGCATGGAAACAACCCTCTCACAGGTAGCCTGCGAAGAACTGGGCTTGACGCTGGACGATGTAGTCATTCGATATGGCGATACCGCCGTATCACCATACGGTAACGGCACATTTGCGTCCCGCTCGATGGTGATGGGTGGCGGGGCAACGGCAACAGCTTGCCGAAAACTTGGCAGTCGTCTGAAGTTCATCGGGGCGCACCTTTTGCAATGCGATCCCACTATTACAGAACTACGAGACGGATCGGTCTTTGGTAACGATGCCTCTGTTTCTGTGGCAGAAATTGCGCGGACGGCGCACATTCGACAGGACCTGTTGCCCAATGACACGCAACCCACGTTGGAAGAAACAGCGGTCTACGAACCAGAAATCACCTCTGGTGTGTTTTCGTATGCAACGCATGCCGCCGTGGTTGCACTTGACCCCGAAACCGGTGAGATCGAAGTGACAGACTACGCTATTGCAGAAGATTGCGGAACCGTAGTTAATCCTATGATTGTTGATGGGCAGATTTGTGGCGGAGTGGCTCAGGGAATTGGTACGGCCCTGTTTGAAGAAATACCTTACGACACCTCTGGACAACCATCGGCCAGCACGTTTGCCGATTACCACTGGCCGGGTCCCACCAGCCTCCCGAATTTTCGTATTTCCCATTTGGTAACACCAGCCGAAGGAACCGAATACGGGATGAAGGGAATGGGCGAAGGGGGTGCAATTGCTCCGCCCGCCGCCGTGGCCAATGCAGCCCGTGACGCACTACTCTCCGGAGGGATTGATGCCAAAATTTCCGAAACACCAATGACACCAAGACGCATATACGACGCTATCCAGACAGCGCTGAATTCCAGTCAGTAGAAAAGATCTAGGAATTACCCATGACAGAGTTTGAAACTATCACCGTCAAGAACGACGGAGCAGTTGCTGTACTGACTTTTGAGCGACCTCAGGTTCGAAACGCGATGAACCTTCCAATGATTAGAGAAATCAAACGAGCGTTTGATGAAGTTAATCAAGATAGCAGCGTTCGTGTAATCGTATTGAGGGGCGATGGCAAAGTATTCTGTGCCGGTGGCGACCTGAACTGGATGCGCGACGTGATTGGACAAACAGAAGAAGAAGTTATGGAAGATTCACGCAATCTACTCGACATGTACCGCACTATTAACAATAGCCCCAAGCTGGTTATTACCGCCATTCACGGTGCCGCCATCGCCGGCGGTCTCGGTATAGTAGCGTGTTCTGACGTTTCAATCGCCGAAAGAGAAACGAAATTCTGTATCTCGGAGGTAGGCATCGGGCTGGTTCCCGGCATCATCGCAGCCTACATTTTACCACGCATTGGCCTCAGCTGGTTCAGGTATCTAGCAAAAACAGCAATAACGTTCGACACCCATACAGCAAGAACCGCTGGGCTTATTCATGAAGTTGCTGATGGAGAAGACGATTTGACGGACCGGGTTAGAAAGCACGTCAACTTGGGACTTGCTGCGTCACCTGACGCAATTACAAAAACAAGAGATTTAATAAAATCAATTGACCATAAAAGCGAAGAAGAAGCTCTTTCCAACGCGTTGTGTTTCAATGCAAAATCACGCTTATCAAAAGAGGCCCAAGAGGGCATCTCAGCGTTTCTCGATAGACGAAAACCGACATGGTTCAGGCAAACCAATCAGCCTTAACGAGATTTATTTTTTTCTTTGATTGATAAACCCCCCAGGGGATCAATCACCGGTCAACGACTGTCGCGCAGGACAGATGCCCGCACGAAATCACCCACTCTTATCCCCAGTCTATCTGTCGTACCTGCATTCAGTTCGAGTACCGCGATAACTGATCCATCCGATAATATCTTGGTTTCCGACATAGGAACCGTCCGCTCCACAATTTTCGTTATTGCACCGCCAATTTTGATAAACAGAATGTCCAACGACAAAAGGGTGTTTTTCATCCACATCGCTACGGGGCTTGAACTTTTGTACACGAACAGCATGCCTTCATCCCGGGGCAATCGACGACGAAACATCAGACCCTGCGCATGTTGCCGTTGATTTAAAGCCAATTCGATCTGAAATTTATGCATCCGTCCGCGCACATTAATCGTCAAACTGGACTTGGGGAATGAAACGTATTGGGTTAAAGACTGCGCACGAAGCGACCCCGACAAACAAAAACCGACTATCAGGTAGGCGGCGAACGGTATGGCAAATTTAATCATCGCGTTCGGTCAGACATTCCAAAGGCCTAACAACTCATCCGTAAAGGTTTATAATTGCGTATCAGATGGGAGACAAAGCCCGCACTTCCGTCGCCTGCTGGCCCTTTGGCCCAGCGACGAGCCTTACTTCGACTCCCTGCCCGGTAATTAGGCCGTTGAGACCGGCGCGACGCAGCACTACCATGTGCACAAAGACGTCGTCTTCGGTACCGTCCGGACAAACAAACCCATAACCTTTATGAGGATTGAACCATTTCACTGTGGCAGGAACAAACTCACCTCCATTATCCTCCGGCAAATTTAGCAGATCTTCATTTTGGTCCCCGATAACATAACCGGCATCCTCGGTCGCAGTTGAAATATCAACATTTTCAATGGTAACACACTGCATCCCTTTAGCGCCCTTTACAGCAACGCACACGACCGTCGACCCAGGCGGTACCTGCTCATACCCAGCCTGACGCAATACCGTCATATGAAGGAATACGTCCGACGAACCATCGTCCGGTGACACAAAGCCGTACCCACGAACAACGTTAAACCATTTAATAGTGCCTTTTACCCTGGTAGATTCAACGGAGTCAGGTATTGCTGTCCCCTCGATCACAACTACTCTCCCCACTAAACTGAAACGCAATAGAAAATCAGAACAACTACAGTCCAAAATTCTTCGTCAAAATTTTCTCCCGGTCAATGAAAATTTATTTAGTTCCTATGATTACAAACGGCCAACCAAATTGCTGCAAAAATACCGAATATCTGATTTCGATGAGTTTTCGTTGAAAAATACCAGTCATCCTTATAGGGTCGCCTGAGACCGTTCTTAATAGCGGTCGACAGAGAAACGATCCGCATGAGACGGATTGTATAGAATATATTTAAGTCGGGGCTTCGCGTTGGTACACGCGGTTTCATTAGGTTTTATCCTTTGCTGCACTTGGCTGTTGATGTCAGGTATTTTCGAGCCGTTAACTTTGGTGCTCGGATTTTTGTCATGCGTATTCGTCGTTGTCATAGCAATGCGCATGGACGTGATTGACGAAGAGGCCGTACCCTTGCACATCACCGTTAAAACTATTTTTTATTGGCCTTGGTTAATTTGGGAAATATGCAAGGCAAACCTCGACGTTACCAAACGGGTTCTTGGTCTTATGCCAATCAGTCCCACTATGGTCCGCATACAGGCAACTCAGAAAACCGACTTGGGACTTGTAATCTTCGCGAATTCAATAACATTAACACCCGGAACCATATCGATAGATGTGGAACAGGATGGACATATTCTGGTACATGCCATTTCAACTGAAGGCACCCAGGGGCTCGAAGGCGGAGAAATGGATAAGCGTGTTACTTCACTGGAAGGCGCTTAAGAATGTTTTCAGCAGCAGCCGTTGCAATCATGATCACCATGGCAATGGCAATCATTCGCGCCTTTGCAGGTCCTACCCTCTATGACCGCATTTTAGCTGTGAACATGTTCGGAACCAAAACCGTTCTAATTATTGCCGTGCTTGGGTTCCTGATGGGGCGGCCAGAATTTCTTGATATCGCGTTGGTTTACGCGTTAATCAACTTTATAGGCGTCATCGCACTGCTCAAATACTTTAAATACGAAAATCTCTCAATTGGTCCAGGGGAGTCGCCGGATAACGGTCGGCAGGACACTTAAATATGGCGCTGTTGCTTGATAGTATATCATGGGTTTGCCTAATCGGCGGGTCGTTCTTCGTCCTCGTCGGAGGGTTTGGGGTTCTCCGGATGCCGGATGTCTACACCCGAAGCCACGCCGCCGGTATAACTGACACCCTGGGCGCAGGGCTTATTCTGCTGGGACTTATGGCCCAAGCCGGTTTGACGCTGGTAACTGTCAAACTTTTTTTTATCCTAATATTTCTTTTGTTTACAAGCCCTACCTCGTCTTTCGCCCTAAACCATACAGCTTGGACAAGCGGCCTGCGCCCGCTCCTCGATAGCGAGCCCCCGGTGAAGCAGGGTGAGGAGACAGAAGGGAAGAATTGATGGAAGAAGCTGTCAACTTTGTGATCCTCGCCCTGATGGCGATAACCGTCCTCGCTATCGTCTTTATTCGGAACCTCATGGCAGTTGTCATGCTAGGTGGGATATACAGCCTCCTAGCCGCTTCAATCTTTGTTGTACTTGATGCTGTCGATGTGGCTTTCACGGAAGCCGCAGTGGGCGCAGGGATTTCTACGGTTTTGTTTATCGGCACACTTGCGCTAACCACACGGGTAGAAAAAAAGCCGGCACACAAACCTTATCTGCCATTTATTGTCGTTGTCATTACCGGAGCTGCTTTGATTTATGGCAGCTTTGATATGGCTCGTTTTGGAGATGCCGACGCGGCTACCAACAGGCACGTTGCTCCATACTATCTTGAAAATACAAAAAAACATACAGGAATACCGAACGTTGTTACCGCCGTTTTGGCGAGTTACCGGGGCTACGACACGCTTGGTGAAGTCACCGTAATTTTTACTGCCGGCATTGGCGTAATATTACTCCTCGGAAGTTGGCGTCGTGGGCTTTCTCCACCCGCTCCGCACAAGGAGGACGAGGCGTGAAAGATTTCCTTGTCCTGAGAATTGTAACCAAACTACTGTTGCCGTTCATTCTTCTTTTTGGTCTTTACGTTCAGTTTCATGGCGACTTCGGACCCGGGGGCGGGTTTCAGGCTGGTGTAATTTTTGCAGCCGGGTTCATACTGTATGCTTTGGTATTTGGCGTTGTTGCAGCACAACGAATTCTTCCCAATGGCATCCTGCGCGCCAGCATAGCAGGCGGCGTACTTCTATTCGCAGTGGTTGGGGTCATCAGTCTTCTGCTAGGGGAGAATTACCTCAACTACAGCCCTCTCGCCCATAAAGCCAAGGAAGGTCAACACATTGGCATTCTCCTGATCGAATTAGGTGTTGGGATAACAGTCGCGTCGGTAATGATGACGGTTTTCTTCACCTTTTCCACCTGGCGAAACAAATAAAGAACGGACTATCTCGTGGAATTCGCTGGGCTATACAACTATTGGATTGTCATTTTTCTCGCGATGGCCGGTCTTTATATCGTTATCGCCCGCGGTAATCTGATAAAAAAACTGATAGGGCTGAACATATTCCAAGCTTCGGTCTTCATCCTTTACATTTCGTTTGGAAAAGTCACAGGAGGGACTGCCCCTATCCTTGCCAAAGGTGTCGAGACCTACTCCAACCCCCTGCCCCACGTTCTGATCCTGACCGCAATTGTGGTGGGTGTAGCTACTACCGCACTCGGACTGGCACTGGTCGTGCGAATTAGGCAAGAATACAACACAATAGAAGAAGATGATATTCACGTGCAGGATGAGAGCCTGTAAATGGTTCTTTCGCACCTTCCAGCACTTGTTATTGTCATCCCGCTGATATGCGCGCCGCTATGCGTATTACTGCGGCGCAAGAATTGGGCTTTCTCTGTTGCACTCGTAGCCACCTGGGCATCGTTTGCGTGCGCCTGCCTCATCGTGGCACAGGTGATGCAAGACGGGGTTATTTCATACGAGATGGGCGGCTGGCCACCACCATTCGGTATCGAACTGAGGATAGATGCACTAAATGCATTAATTTTGCTAATCGTCTCGGGGATTGGCTCAATCGTAGCCCCCTATTCCCGCAGTTCGCTATTACTCGAATATGTCCAAGAGCGGGCATACATGTTCTACTCTGCATATTTACTCTGCTTATGCGGCCTCATGGGTGTTGCCGTCACGGGTGACGCGTTTAATCTTTTCGTATTTCTCGAAATCTCTTCTTTATCTTCCTATGTATTAATTGCCCTGGGATTCGATCGTCGTGCTCTGACCGCGTCATATCAATACCTCGTTATGGGAACTATCGGCGCCACATTTATAGTGATCGCGGTGGGGCTTTTATATCAGGCCACGGGCTCGCTAAACATGGCGGACATAGCAGAACGCTTACAGGTGATCGGATACGATAATACAACCGTGATAGCGGCGTTCGCCTTTCTCGTAATCGGGGCGGGTCTCAAGATTGCACTGTTTCCACTGCATCAATGGCTACCCAACGCCTACACCTATGCGCCAAGCACCGTATCGGCGTTCCTTGCGGCAACCGCCACCAAGGTCTCAGTTTACATTTTGCTAAGATTTGTTTTTACCGTGTTCGGGATCCGGTTTTCATTTGAAATCCTCCCAACGGCGATACCATTCCTGATACTCGCAATACTCGCCATGTTTATCCCCTCCATCGTCGCCTGTTTCCAGACAAACGTTAAACGCGTACTCGCCTATTCCTCCGTTGCACAAATCGGTTACATGATTTTAGGGCTCGGCTTGGTGAGCGTGGCCGGATTGACAGCAAGCATCGTCCATTTGTTTAACCACGCTTTGATGAAGGGCGCACTTTTCCTTGTGTTGGGCGCAATTTTTTACAGGATAGGATCCTGCAACATCGACCGGATGGCAGGTCTTGCAAGGCAGATGCCATGGACCATGGCTGCGTTCGTCGGTGGTGGCCTAAGTTTAATAGGCATTCCTTTGACTGCGGGTTTTATAAGCAAATGGTACTTAATACTCGCGGCACTCGAGAAGGGCTGGTGGTACCTAGCCGTTCTCATCGTTTTGAGTTCGTTAATTGCGGTCATATACGTCTGGAGAGTAATTGAGGCAGCATATTTCAAGGAACCACCTGATGACCTGCTGAAGGTATCTGAAGCTCCGCTTAGCCTGCTGATCCCTACCTGGGTTTTGGTCCTTGCCAATTTCTATTTCGGGATAGAAACATCATTACCGCTGGGTATGGCTGAGATGGCTGCAAAGGGCTTGATGGGAGGCAACTGATGGCGACACAGTTTTTCATCGCTTTTGCTCTTTTGCTGCCCCTTGTCGGTACGGTCTTGATCTGGATGTCTGGCACGCGGCCAAACCAGCGGGAGATCGTTACAGTTGTTACGGCAATTCTGACCTTCCTGTGCGTGCTCCAGGTTCTGCCGCCGGTTTTTGCTGGCGAAAACCCAAAGCTGTTGATTGGATATATTCTTCCGGGTCTTCCCTTCGCATTCGTCGTCGAACCGCTAGGAATGATGTTCGCTCTGATTGCGTCGTTCCTGTGGATTGTAACTTCCTTTTACTCCATTGGTTACATGCGAGGACACAACGAACCAAATCAGACCCGCTTCTACATGTGCTTTGCTATCGCTATTTCGAGTGCGCTTGGAGTGGCGTTTGCAGGAAACATGTTTACCCTCTTCGTCGCATACGAAGTCCTCACGCTTTCTACATACCCACTTGTAACCCACAACCAGAACGAAGAGGCAAAACGGGCGGGCCGTGTTTACCTCGGAATTTTAATGTCAACATCTATCGGTCTCCTATTGGTCGCGGTCTTGTGGACATGGTGGGCAGCAGGGACCCTGGATTTCACCAAGGGCGGAATTATAAAAGGGAAAATCGACGACGCGTTCGTCATCATTCTATTGTTTTTGTACATGTATGGGATCGGTAAAGCGGCACTTATGCCAATTCACCGATGGCTGCCAGCGGCGATGGTGGCGCCCACCCCCGTTAGCGCGCTCCTGCATGCAGTCGCCGTTGTGAAAGCTGGGGTGTTTACTGTTCTGAAAGTCATTATTTACATATTCGGGGCAGATCACCTGAGAGAAACTGGGGCAAGCGTCTGGCTAATGTATGTTGCGGGTGGCACAGTTGTGCTTGCGTCCCTTGTCGCTCTTACCAAAGACAACCTCAAAGCCCGGCTTGCTTATTCCACGGTTAGCCAGCTTTCATATGTCGTGCTCGCAGGAGCCCTCGCGACCTCTTTCAGTATTGTCGGCGGAGCAATGCACATCGCGATGCATGCGTTTGGAAAGATAACGTTATTCTTTTGCGCGGGTGCAATTATGGTTGCATCACACAAGACGGAAATCAGTCAGATGCGCGGGCTAGGTTGGCGGATGCCCTTTACTTTTGGGGCATTTCTTGTTGGTGCACTTAGCGTAATCGGGCTCCCACCTCTCGGCGGGTCATGGAGCAAGTGGTATATCGCACTCGGTGCCGCGGATGCGGATCAACTTCTCTTTATTGCCGTCTTGATGATTTCTTCACTTTTGAATGTCGCCTATTTAATCCCGGTATTTGCTCGAGGATTTTTCGGCCCCAGGGTTGAAGAAGCCGCCCAATTATCTGGCAAAAGTCACAGTAGCCACCCTGATGATGCGCAGCACAAAATACCCGAAAAGCCGGGCCGACAAATTAAGGAGGCCCCAATATTTTGTGTTGTTCCCATCTGGGTTACCGCTTTTGGATGTTTCTTGTTATTCCTTTATGCCGAACACCTCTACACGATGCTTTCGCCTATCGTTAATTAGGGCCTTGGGGACAATAATGACTGAAAGTACCAAACAAAAAGATTGCCCAACCGGGCCGGAAAAGGATTACTGGCTCGACAATATGAAGAACGTCGACAAAGTCTATTGGGCGGTAGTCATAGTTTGTGCCCTCTTGTTTATCGCGGACGCCCTTTATCACAAGCACCCATATTTTAGTTTAGAAAACTGGTTTGGTTTTTACGGAATATTTGGCTTCGTTGCCTGCGTCGGTCTCGTTCTCACTGCAAAAGAGATCCGGAAATTAATAATTAGAGACGAAAAGTTTTACGAGGCCGATAAAGCAAATACTGGAGAAGAAAAATAATGTTTTGGGGAATCCCCCCAGGTTTACTGTTGATCGCAGGTGCTTTGTTGGTGCCTGCGTTGGCCGGCCCGTGGCGGAAAGCCTATATGGCTATTCTGCCCATAGCCGGACTGTGGGCACTTGCCGGAGCCGACCACGGTAGCTTCTATACGTTTACTTTATTCACGTATGAAATTGAACCCGTAAGGATAGATGCATTAAGCGTTATCTTCGGATACATCTTCCATATAGCTGCGTTATTAAGCGTTATCTATGCTTGGCATAATGACGATACCATCGAGCAGATGGCGGGTTTGGCTTACGCTGGCTCAGGAATCGGGGCAATATTTGCCGGAGACCTGATCACGCTCTTTGTTTATTGGGAAGCAATGGCCGTTACGTCGGTCTTTCTAATCTGGGCCCGTCGCACTGATGCTGCCTACCAGGCCGGCATGCGATACCTTGTAATACAGGTGGGTTCCGGCGTTCTCCTGCTTTCGGGTGCCATACTATTGGCGCATGAAACTGGCTCCGTTGCTTTCATCAAAATGTCGCTCGACTCACTCGCCACCTGGTTGATATTGATTGCCTTTGGTATCAAATGTGCATTTCCTTTTCTCCACAACTGGCTGCAGGACGCATATCCCGAAGCTACGGTCACCGGAACCGTATTCCTCTCCGCATTTACCACCAAGTGCGCGGTTTATGCCCTTGCCCGCGGATTTCCGGGTACCGAACTTTTGATTTACGTAGGCGCGGCAATGACGGCATTTCCAATATTTTATGCTGTTATCGAGAATGACTTGCGCCGCGTATTGGCCTACTCACTAAACAATCAGTTGGGATTTATGGTTGTAGGTGTCGGCATTGGATCCGCCCTGGCGATTAACGGGGCAGTCGCGCATGCGTTTGCCCACATCCTATATAAAGCCTTACTGTTTATGTCCATGGGCGCCGTTCTCTATCGGGTGGGTACTATTAAGGGCTCAGAACTCGGAGGCCTCTACAAGTCCATGCCATTTACAGCGGTTTGTTGCATGGTAGGAGCGGCTTCCATTTCAGCGTTTCCACTGTTTTCCGGCTTCATTGCAAAGTCACTTACCTTATCCGCCGTCGCACATGAAGGTTATCTCGCGGTCTGGCTAATTCTGCTTTTTGCGTCCGCCGGCGTTTTCCACCATTCAGGCATCAAAATTCCCTACTTTGCCTTCTTTGCCCACGATTCGGGCAAACGGTGCAAGGAAGCCCCCATTAACATGCTAATAGCGATGGGAATCACGGCCTTCCTATGTATTGCAATTGGGGTGTACTCGCCGTGGCTCTATGGGATTTTACCGCACGCAGTCGACTATCAGCCTTATACTGTGAGCCACGTAATTAACCAGACACAATTACTGATGTTCTCTGCGCTGGCGTTCGCCGTCCTCATGAAATACAAGATTTATCCGCCCGAGCTTAAATCTGTGAACATCGACCTCGATGTTACCTATCGAAAATGGTTTCCCGCGGTCTACCGCTGGTTTATCGCCGTAACCCATGAGGGGTGGTTCAGCATTCTCGACGATTTAAAGAGCGGGGTTATCAGCGTCGTACGTCAAATATTCAGACACCATGGACCAGACGGTATTCTTGCACGCACCTGGCCGACAGGTTCGATGGCAATGTGGGTAGCACTATTGTTAGGGGGCTTTTTACTGCTCTATTACATTTAATAATAAGCTAGTGAAAACATTGTTTTCCCTTTACGGCCAATTCTAGGGGCCGAACTGCCAAAAGTATGTTGCAGGTTGCTTGCCACCTCGCCAGAAACTGCTCTCGGTTAGTGTCTCTCAGAGAGATTTATGGCGTCTACGTGGTGTTTCCAACCTTATAGCAGAAACCATTGTTCTGATTTGCTCGCAAAGATTTGCGGAGACCTTCAAAAACATAGATAACCTAACTAAATATGATTTCCCGAAGGTTCCGAAATGACTGATTACTTTCTCAACAAGCTCATATTTGACTTGCAGGGACCCGACGGCAAGGAACAATGGGCCAACAGTCGGGATCAGGTCATTAACGACTACAACCTGAAACCGGCATTCCGAAAGGCACTGAAGGAAGAGGACATCGGGGTCCTGCTCCCTCATGTCAATCCCTATCTAATGAGGTTCTTCTTATTATTGTTGGGTTATGACGACCAGAAATCAATCGCTGTCCTTGCTGAATTCCAAACGAAGGAAGATCGGGAGAGAGTGAATGGCTAAAATTGTTGGGTGTTTTGCGGCCTCACATGCGCCAAACATCGCTCGATCATGGGACAAATTAAAGCCCGAAACACGGGGCTGGTTATCAAGCCGATATGAAGAAATGGGCAACCGGTTAAAGGCGCTCAAACCGGATGTTTTGGTCATTCATTCCAACGATCACTGGATCAATTTTTTTCTCAATAACATACCAGCTTTTCTGATCGGGATTGGTGACGAACACGACCCACCACCTGAGCCTTTCATGCAAAATCTACTTCCGCAAGAAACCCTCGCTGGGCATGAGGGACTTGGAAGGCATCTGCTGGAATTTGCATTAAAATCGGATTTTGATCCGGCATACTCCTATCGGGTTAAAATTGA
This sequence comes from Pseudomonadota bacterium, assembly GCA_036136335.1. Lineage (GTDB taxonomy): Bacteria > Pseudomonadota > Alphaproteobacteria > MPNO01 > UBA830 > JAYZQT01. Next base: position 8,113 of record JAYZQT010000041.1, on the reverse strand, counting down.
CCACGGTATCGGTATTCCCATCTGGCGCATGGGGTTTGATAAGATCCCTCCAATGATCCCCGTATTCATTAACCTGGTGGAAGAACCATTTCCGACTCCAACACGATGCCTTGCATGGGGACATATGATCCGCAAAGCCATCGAAGCATACCCGGACGACCTTCGGGTGGCAGTATTCGGAACAGGCGGGCTTAGTCATTCGATCGGTGAGACAACCATGGGCTGGATTGATGAGAAGTTCGATAGCGCCTGTATCAACCTGTTTGAAACTGCTTCGGACTCTGTGCTTGCAGCAGAATTGGAGCGCCTGATGGCGGGAACAGGAAACGGGGGAGCGGAATTGAGATCTTGGTCGATCGCTCACGCGGCTGCAGATGGCAAAGGCTTTGATTTGATTGATTACATGCCCCAGCCTGAGACCCTAATCGGATGCGGGCTTGCCGAGTGGAAGCTCACCGCATAATCCAAGTAATCGGTGACTTTTGAAATCTCTTCTACCGTGTCCAGCATTTGAAAAGTAGGGATCGTGAAAAAAGTTTCCTTGGACGCGCATATCCTTCTTTCTATTAGCGCCGAACACCTTGCCCAGTCACAGTCAACACTCTAAGTTCCGACGCACTTCAAGACAATCAAATGACTGGAGATTTCCGCATGGAAATGACTGGCGAATACAAAATTCCTGCCCCCCGGGCCAAGGTTTGGGACGCCCTGAACGATCCGGAGATCCTTGCCAAATGCATTCCCGGTTGCCAGGAATTAAACAAGGATACGGATACGGAACTATCGGCCATAGTGAAATCCAAAGTCGGCCCCGTATCCGCTACATTCAAGGGTAAGGTCACCCTGAGTGAAATTGACGCTCCCAACGGTTACCGCATATCCGGCGAAGGCTCGGGCGGTGTCGCGGGGTTCGCCAAGGGTGGTGCAAAGATTGAACTTATTGATGATCCCGACGGAACACTTCTCACCTACGTCGCTGACGCGCAGGTCGGGGGGAAGTTGGCACAAATCGGGTCAAGACTAATTGATTCAACCGCGAAAAAAATGGCTGGAGAATTCTTCGGTAAGTTTGTCGAAGAAGTTGGACTTCCGCAAAGTTCCGGGGATGACGGGGACGAGGTTAATTCAACGTCAGAGGATCCCGCAGGACATGACACCGAGAAACCCCGCGAACCTCAGTCAGGCGACCCTAAAGGCCAGGAGCGCGGCCTCAGCCCCGCGGTCTGGGTGGGCGGTCTGATTGCCGTCGTGGTGGTGGTTCTTCTGGTAGTGGCAGGTTAACAGCAAACTAGGGGGTGACTCTTGACCTCTGGGAGCGCGGGCGGTTTACTACAGGCACAAAGGCAGTTCGGTTTGAAAATAATATATCCAGACGCTGGAAGACAAATCAGCGTTATGGTGTATAAACCGTGCAAACGTTGCGTCTTTTTGGGAAATTGAGGAGGGTCTTATGACGACAACCACTGTCTCGATGACAGTGAACGGCAAGCAAGTTTCGGCGGATGTCGAAAACCGTACGCTTCTGGTTCAGTATTTACGTGAATATCTCGGCCTAACTGGCACACATGTTGGCTGTGACACCAGCCAATGCGGCGCCTGCACTGTCTATATTGACGGCCTTCCAATTAAATCATGCACTATCCTGGCCCGTCAGACGGAAAACGCCGACGTCACAACAATCGAGGGACTTGCTGACGGCGATACGCTGCACCCAATGCAGGAAGCATTCCGGGAAAACCATGCTCTGCAGTGTGGATTCTGCACGCCCGGCATGGTGATGAGTGCCATCGGCATTGTTGAACGGCATCCGGACGACCTGGACGAGAAGACCGTCAGGCAGGAACTGGAAGGTAATTTCTGCCGGTGCACTGGTTATCATAACATCGTCAAGGCCATTCTCGCTGCCCACACAGAAATGACAGCATAAGAGCCGGTAAACGGCCCAATTCTCATAAAACTACAGGGAGTTGGTAATGCCAGACGGAACACCAGACGGAACAATTGGTACACCAATCAAACGTCGTGAAGATCAGCGGTTTCTTACAGGAAAGGGCCGGTATGTAGACGACGTCAATCGCCCGAACCAAGCCTATGCTTGGATTTTACGATCACCGGTCGCACACGCCAACATCCGAACTGTGGATACAGGAAAGGCCGAAAATGCGCCCGGCGTATTAAAGATACTGACGGGGGCGGACTTGGCGGCGGACGGGGTCGGCGGGATTCCCTGCGGTTGGCAGGTAATAGGGAAAAATGAAATTCCTATGCATGAACCTCCCCACCCGGCCCTAGTCGCGGACCGCGTCCGCCATGTCGGGGACAATATTGCGATCGTAATTGCGGAGACCCGTGAACAAGCCCGAGATGCGACAGAACTTATAGAGCTTGATCTGGAGGAATTAACAAGTCTCGTAACAATGTCGGAAGCAGGGGCTAATGGTGCGCCAAAAATCCACGAAGACGCGCCAGGAAACCTCTGCTACGATTGGGAAATAGGTGATAAAGCTGAGGTCGACGCAGCCTTCGACAAAGCCAGCCACATAACAACGCTGGACCTGGTTAACAGCCGGGTGGTAGCCAACCCACTCGAACCGCGTGCCGCGATTGCCGAGTATGACTCAACTTCCGAGCGTTACACGCTGTATACCACAACCCAGAATCCCCACGTCATTAGATTGCTCATGGGAGCATTCGTTCTCTCGATTCCAGAACACAAACTCCGCGTAGTAGCTCCTGATGTTGGAGGTGGGTTCGGTTCAAAAGTTTACCATTATGCGGAGGAAGCAGTCCTCACCTGGGCATCCAAAAAGGTTGGGCGGCCGATTAAGTGGACGGCGGACCGATCGGACAGCTTTATGACTGATGCCCAAGGTCGTGATCATGTGACCACCGGTGAACTGGCACTCGACAAAGACGGGACCTTCCTTGCCCTCCGGGTTCAGACGGATGCCAATCTTGGCGGATACCTTTCAACGTTTGCTCCCGCGGTTCCCACATATCTTTATGCGACGCTGCTTGCAGGGTTATACAAAACCCCTCTCATCCATTGTGGTGTAAAGGCTTGGTTTACGAATACCGTTCCCGTAGATGCATACCGGGGGGCGGGGCGCCCAGAAGCCTGTTATCTTTTGGAACGACTGGTGGAACAGGCAGCACGCGAGACGGGGATAGACAAAGCAGCAATTCGTCGACGAAACTTCATAGCATCCTCCGACATGCCCTATCAGACTCCGGTAGCGCTAGAGTACGATTCAGGTGATTTTGTCAAAAACATGGATGATAGACTAAAGGCGTCCGATTACGGTGGCTTTCTAGACCGGAGTGACACCTCGGAAAAACAAGGAAAAATCCGAGGACTTGGCATGGCAACATACATAGAAGCCTGCGGCATGGCACCATCGACAATAGCTGGCTCTCTTGGGGCGCGGGCGGGTTTGTTTGAGTCCGCAGAAATACGCATGCACCCAACGGGATCGGTGACCGTTTTCACGGGGTCGTCCGACCATGGACAAGGGCATGAAACAACGTTTTCGCAGATTGTAGCTGATGGCCTCGGCATACCGATAGACAAGGTGGAGATCGTCCATGGCGATACCGATCGCATACAATTCGGTATGGGTACCTATGGCTCCCGGTCTCTGGCCGTCGGAGGATCAGCAATTGTGAAAGCAATGGATAAGGTGATCGAAAAAGGCAAAAAGATCGCAGCCCATTTGCTAGAGGCGTCGGTAGACGATATCGAATTCGACACAGGTATTTTTCGCGTAACGGGAACCGATAAAGAACTCGGTATAGGGGACATCGCACTCACCGCATATGTACCACACAACTATCCTCACGATGAGTTGGAGCCTGGTCTCGATGAAACCGCGTTCTATGATCCCAAAAATTTCACCTTCCCGAACGGGTGTCACATCGCGGAAATAGAGATTGATAGGGAAACCGGAGAAGTTACCCTATGCAGCCTTGATGCGACGGACGACTTTGGGAAAGTAATTAACCCGATGATAGTGGAAGGCCAGGTCCACGGGGGTTTAGTACAGGGTATTGGTCAGGCATTGATGGAACACTGCGTTTATGACGAGCAAGGCCAACTAGTGACAGGGTCATTCAACGACTACTGCATGCCTCGAGCCGCCGACGTGCCAACTTTCAATGTGGGTACGAACGAAGAAGCTCTTTGTACACACAACCCTCTGGGCGTGAAAGGATGTGGCGAAGCCGGCACAATCGGCGCAACCGCAGCGGTGATAAACGCTGTGGTTGATGCACTTAAAACCCAGGGAATTACTGAATTTGACATGCCGGCCACACCTCAACGCGTGTGGGAAGCATTACAACATTAAACCGGTAAATGGAGAGATTGAAACATGTACGATTTCAATTACAAGCGCGCAACATCACTCGACGACGCGACCACAAGCGTAGCTGCCGCTGAAGAGGGCAAGTTCGTTGCGGGCGGGATGACACTTCTTCCTACACTTAAGCTTCGTTTGGCCAAACCATCCGATCTTGTGGACTTGGCAGATCTTGGTGACCTAGTTGGCATAGAGGCGGATGGTGCATCTGTGACCATTGGCGCAATGACCCCGCACGCCGTCGTCAATGCATCCTCAGAAGTACAAAATGCCATTCCCGCACTCGCGAAGCTTGCCGGATTAATCGGTGACCCGATGGTCCGAAATCGTGGAACTATCGGCGGCTCCATTTCCAATAATGACCCTGCTGCCGACTATCCTTCCGCGGTCGTTGGGCTCGGCGCAACGGTGCATACCACCAAACGCGAAATTGCCGGTGACGACTTCTTTACCGGTCTATTTGATACTGCCCTGGACGAGGACGAATTGGTTACCAAGGTCGTATTCCCAATTCCGTCCAAGGCGGGTTATATGAAATTTCCCAACCCGGCTTCACGTTATGCGATTGTTGGGACTTTCGTAAGCCAGGGCCCACAGGGTAGCAGGGTCGCGGTGACAGGCGCCGGCCCCTGTGTCTTCCGACAATCGGAAATGGAAACTGCGCTCGAAGGTAATTTTGCTTCGGAAGCGGTTGAAAATATCAAGCAGTCCGATACAGATCTCAACACCGATATCCACGCCAGCGCAGAGTATCGGGCACACCTGGTGACAATCATGGCCAAACGCGCGGTTGCCGAAGCCAACGGATAGCCTTATCAACGGGCACGGCCAGTGATGCCAGCCCGAATTTCCTTACTGGGGGGGCCTGATTTTTCTGGTCTCCCCATAATTTTTGTTTATTTTGCAAACGATTACCCAAATGAATAAATTCTAAATGAACAAGTCCATGCCTTCCTCCATTGATGCGGTAGTTGAAATGCTACGTAGCGGTAATTATGTGGCCGACAGGTCTCTTTCAACCGCACTCTACCTCGCACTGCAATTGGGTCGGCCCCTGTTTCTGGAAGGTGAGGCTGGTGTTGGGAAAACCGAAATTGGGAAGGTTCTCTCCGATTCCCTTGGGCGCCGCCTGATTCGCCTCCAATGCTACGAGGGGCTCGATGTTGCCTCCTCCGTATACGAATGGAACTACGCGATGCAAATGATCGACATTCGTATCGCAGAAGCCTTAGGAAATAGCGACCGGCAGAAAATTGAACAGGACATATTTTCAGAAAGATTTCTCATAAAACGCCCTCTTCTGCAGGCTCTGGAAGGGGATGATAGTGGTGACCCACCAGTCCTGTTGATTGACGAACTCGATCGCACCGACGAGCCTTTTGAAGCATTTCTTTTGGAGGTGTTGTCTGATTTTCAGGTTACAATACCCGAGATAGGGACAGTAAAGGCCGAAAAGCCACCGATCGTGATTATCACGTCCAATCGGACACGCGAGATTCACGATGCCATCAAGCGACGGTGCTTCTATTTCTGGGTAGATTATCCCGATGCAACGCGAGAGTTTGACATTCTCAGGGTAAAGGTGCCCGACGCACCTGAGAAGCTCACCCAACAGATTGTCCAGTTTGTCCAGAATCTCCGCAACCGAGATCTCTTCAAACTTCCCGGTGTTGCAGAAAGCATCGATTGGACAAACGCGTTAATACAGCTAGACAAAATTGACCTTGATCCGGAGACCATAAATTCTTCGCTGGGTGTTCTGTTGAAATATCAGGACGATATTGAAAAGATACAGGGTTCCGAAGCGGCACAAATTCTGGATGAAGTTAAAGCGGGTATCGCTGCGGGAGCCTGATCCGCAATGGCAGAAATCCACACACACACCGACCTTACGCCGGGTATGCAGCTCCTAAACCGGCTGGACGACAACAAACTCGCACCCAACATAATGCATTTCGGCAGAGTGCTGCGGGCAGCAGGTTTACCCCTCGGCCCGGGCAAAATTATTGACGCAACAAATGCGGTGATGGCCGTCGGTATCCAGAACAGGTCCGATTTCTACTGGGCCCTGCATGCGGTGTTCGTCAACCGCCGCGACCAGCACGAGCTATTTGATCAGGCATTTCACATCTTTTGGAAGGACCCGAAGCTTCTGGAACGAATGATGGGAATGCTGTTGCCACAGGCTATTGACGATAATACACCGCCGCCGTCAGAACAGCCGCTTAGGCGCATTCAGGAAGCGTTGAGTCAGCCACAAGACGACAAATCAGAAGAAGAAAGCCTGGAGGAAGAGGAAGTTGAGCTAGATGCTGCAATGACCATGTCGGCGCGTGAACTGCTTCAGACCCGTGACTTCGAGGAAATGTCGGCGGAAGAAATTGACGCAGCCAAACGGGCGATTGCCAGGATGCGCTTGCCAATTACCAAGGTTTCAACCCGCCGATTCAAGTTCAGCAGACGACAGGCCCGCATTGATATGCGCAACACGCTGAGGTCTGCGCTCCGCTCAGGCGGTTCGTCTATCCTTCTCAGATATCGCCAACGCCGCACACGGACGCCGCCACTGGTAATACTGTGCGATATTTCCGGCTCAATGAGCCGGTACACAAGAATGTTTCTCCACTTTATGCATGCAGCAACAAATGACCGCGACCGGGTACATACATTTCTGTTTGGCACCCGTTTGACCAATGTCACGAGGTACCTCCGAAACCGTGACATTGATCTGGCAACCGAACAGGTCACAGAAGCAGTAGAAGACTGGTCAGGTGGCACAAGAATTGGGGAGAGTCTGTCTGACTTTAACAAATTCTGGTCGCGCCGAGTTCTTGGACAGGGCGCCGTTGTGATCCTGATTTCTGACGGGCTCGATCGTGCTGCGGGCCGTGGATTGCATATTGAAATGGACCGACTTCACAAATCCTGCCGTCGACTGATCTGGCTCAATCCACTTTTACGATTCGATGGTTTTCAGCCCAAAAGCCATGGCATCCAGGCTATTCTCCCAAGCGTTGACGAATTTCGCCCAGTGCATAATCTAGTGAGCCTTGAAGAGTTGATTGATGCACTGAACCGCCCTGGCGGACCACGAAAACAAGGAGTACAGGAATGGCTCAAGGAAATATAGCGCCTGAATTGTCCCGGAACGACGACGTTCTGGGGGAAGCCAGCATCTGGAAACAGGGCGGCCTTGATGTGGCACTGGCTACAGTCGTATCGACCTGGGGATCATCACCCCGTCCCGTTGGGAGCCATCTGGCCGTGGATGAGAACGGAAACATCGTTGGCTCCGTATCAGGCGGCTGTATAGAAGGTGCCGTCGTAACTGAAGCACTGGAAGTCATGAAGACCGGCAAACCAAAAACCCTCGAATACGGGGTTTCCAATGAGTTGGCGTGGGAAGTGGGCCTAGCGTGCGGTGGATCCATTCACGTCTATGTGGAGAGAGTCGAATGAAACAGGGAATTTTGCAATGTTTGCTTGCTGACCGGGCAGCAAAACATGCTGTCGCACTGGCAACGGATACCGGTACCGGCAATCAGACGCTTGTCTATCAGAACAGTGCAAAAGGGCCAGACAGCGAAGACATTAAAGTTCTCGCCCTCGCGCGTCAGTCCATCCAGGACGACAGGAGCAGGATGCACTTGGTTGGCGATCGGCAGATTTTCATCCAAACCTTCAATCCACCGCTTCGCATGCTTATCGTCGGGGCAGTACATATTGCACAACCACTCTCACGAATTGCATCCGTT
>JAYZQT010000040.1:0-54785 GCA_036136335.1 Pseudomonadota bacterium | reverse complement strand
AAGAACAAGAATGGTGTGATCGACCGCGATGAGGCCCGTGGACCGCTGGCGGACAATTTTGCGGAGATGGATTGCGACAAGTCCGGTACGCTGGATGGTGGTGAGATCCGTGGCTTTTTCACTGGTGAGGAATGTCCAAAGATCACTGTCACTTCTACTGCAGCTGCAGCGACTAAAAAGCGAAAATCTGATTCTTCTGGGCGGCGCATACGCAGCGTTCGTGTTGATTCTGTGATTATGGAGCCTTTGTCTCAAACCTATCCGGTTATTGGTCGACTTGTTGCGCGCCAGATGGGTGACGTGGCAGCGCGAATCAACGGTGCTGTCATAGCCATTTCTGTTTCGGTAGGAGACCGTGTGAAGAAAGGCGATTTGATAGCCACGTTGGCGACTGAAAAGCTTTCTGCCCAGAGAGACAAATATGCCGCGGTCCGGTCGACCCGTCGCGCCATGGTTGATACGGCACGGGCGGAATTCTCGAAGAAGGCTCAAGAGCTCCGGCGGATGAAAAAACTTCGGCGTTCATCTGCGTTTTCGCGCGCTCGCTACGAGGACCTTGAGCGAGATGTAGAATCCCGAAAGGCCACAACTACTGAACGTCTTTCTCAGCTGAAGGAAGCACAGGCCGAACTTAAACGGGCCACAATAGATATAAAGAATGGTCGTATACGTGCCCCTTATGATGGGGTTGTGAGTGAGAAACATACGGAGGTTGGGTCTTACGTAAATTTGGGCGCGCGCGTAGTTACTCTCATAAACGATACTGAAATAGAGGTTGAAGCAGACGTCCCCTCTGACAGACTGCTGGCTCTTGAGCCTGGCGTTCAGCTTAGGTTTAAACTAGGCGATGGTTCAACTAACCGCGCAGTCGTACGGTCGGTGATTCCACGCGAGAATGTGCGGACCCGAACCCGACCAGTTCGGTTTACTCCGCGTTTTGATAAAAAGATTAGACACTTTGCCGTTAATCAAAACGTGACTGTGTTTGTACCTATTGGAAAAGTGCGTCAGGTTATGACGGTCCACAAAGATGCCATTGTTTATACTGGTGGCAAACCCTCGGTACGTATCATCCGCAGGGGTAAGGCGTTTCCACGTCCGGTAAAACTCGGCGATGCCGTGGCAAACCGCTACATTGTTCTTGCTGGCCTTAAACAGGACGATGTCGTGGTTACTCACGGAAATGAAACCTTACCCCCCGGCGCGGTTGTTCGAATTCTTTCCGGTCCGGCCCCGAACGCCAAACGTTCAAGGTGAGGGGCCGCAAGTGATTGCAAATCAAACTAGCATGAACACCAGATGAATTTGATACGGCTTTCTATCGAGCGACCCATTGCAATCGTCGCGTTGGTTCTGATGATAATTCTGTTTGGTTACGTTGCACTCCAACGTATTCCAATACAGATGGCCCCCGATGTTCGTCAGCCGGTCATTATCGTTAAGACATTGTGGCCCGGGGCGGCACCTCAGGAAGTAGAACGCGAAATCGTCAACCCGCAGGAAGATGAGCTAAAAGGACTGGAAGGTGTGCGCAAGATGACCTCGCGCGCGAGGCGTAACCGGGCCGAGATTACACTGGAGTTCGGGCCTGATATTGACTTCAACCGTGCTCTGCTGCTGGTAGCAAATCGCCTTGATCGTGTTTCAGGGTACCCTGAGGAAGCTAACGAGCCTGTGTTGTCGACATCCGGAACCGAGGATAACGCCATCGCCTGGTTCATTATCACTCGCCAAGATGGAAATACCAGAGAAATGACGTCTTACGGCGACTTTCTTATTGATGTGGTCCAGGAGCGCATTGAGAGAATCGAGGGCGTCGCGGGAGTAAATATTTTTGGTGAAACCGAACGTGAAATGTCGATAAAAATTCGACCTGAGAGTCTCGCGCGGTACGGTATGACCGTTAGTGAGGTGTTACGGCGACTGCGGGCGGCCAACGCTTCGATCACAGGTGGTGACGTGGAGGAAGGTAAACGCCGTTATGTGGTTCGAACAGAGGGAGATCTTAATACCACCAGACTGGTTGAAGACGTTGTCCTGCGTAGCGATGGTGCAGGAAATGGAAGCGGTGTGAGTCGTGTAGTCGTTCGCGATATTGCGAGTGTCTCACTCGGCTACAAGAAAGCACAGGCACGTCTTCGACTGCTCAATCAGCCCGCTCTTGGTTTTAACATCACCCGCGAGCAGGGTGCCAATGTCATCAAAACGATGGCGAAGGTTAGAACCTTGGTCAAAGAACTGGCAGAAGGGCCAATAAAAGCACAAGGTCTTCTCCTTGAGCAGGTGTACGACGAGACCGTGTACATCAATTCCTCCATTGATTTGGTTCGTCAGAACATTATCTACGGAGGCACCTTGGCAATTCTCGTTCTGTTGATCTTCTTACGTTCTTGGCGCCCTACAGCTGTAGTGGCAATGTCGATTCCCGTATCCGTGATTGGCTCTTTTGTTGCCATGGCCGCTTTGGGTCGGTCGCTAAATGTCATAAGTCTTGCAGGGATAGCCTTTGCGGTTGGAATGGTCGTTGATGCAGCGATAGTGGTGCTGGAGAACATTTTTCGATTGCGGCAGGAGGGACGGTCGCGCGCGGAAGCAGCTTATTATGGTGCGCAACAGGTGTGGCCGGCGGTATTGGTGTCTGCGCTCACCACGGTAATGGTATTCATTCCGATCCTGATCATGGATCTAGAAGTGGGGCAATTGTTCAGGGACATTGCTGTGGCGATCTCAGTCTCCGTTATGCTTTCGCTGCTGGTTGCTGTTACCCTAATTCCGGCCCTCTCGAACGGGTTATTAACCCGAACCTCATCTGAGAAAGGTACTTTTCGGGTGCCCTTGCTTGATGATTTTGCTCGCGGATTTACGAATTTCTGGACAGCTTACGCCCGTTTTGTCGTACGTTTCAAAACCCTCGCGGTCGCAATGGTGGGCATTATCGTCGTCGTTGCGGGTACTGTCACCATTCTTATTTTACCAAAACTCGATTACCTGCCGAAAGGTAATCGGAATCTGGTATTTGGGATTGTGATGCCGCCCGCAGGGTACAACCTGGATACTAACGAAGGCATTGCTCGAAATGTGGCGGATGCGACAAAGAAATACTGGAGTCGTGGAGAATACAAGAAGATTAACAGGCCGGAAGATCAGAAGATAGAGCGCTTCTTCTACGTTGCTCTTCTAGGTCGCATGTTCATGGCTGCCACACACGTCGATCCGCAGAAGGCGGGTGAGCTGGAAGCCATAATTGAAGGGCCCGCCCGTGCTGAGCCGGGTGTTCTTGCGTTTATGTTCCAGCCTTCGTTGTTTGGACGATCCATAGGTTCCGGGCGGGCGATAGACATCGAGATAGCCGGCCCTGATTTAGATACAATTTATGGCGTGGGAAGAAAGGTGTTTTTTTCGACACTCGGTGTGTTGTCACCAAAAAAAGGCAATCGTATTCGCCCGCGCCCATCGCTCACACTTGGTGAACCGGAAGTAAGGGTGACGCCTGACCGGGTCAGCCTGTCAGATAACGGTCTGACAGCGAGAGAATTGGGAGAGTCGATAGACGCATTCAATGATGGAATCAGGGTGTCGGAGGTAAACGTAGATGGCAAGCGCATAGATCTGACCCTCAAGGGTCCGGATCTGGAACGCGAGTCCACGCAGGCCATTCAATCACTACCAGTTGTCACAGCTGATGGTCGGATAGTACCGGTAGCCAACCTAGCGGAGGTCCGCGAAACGACGGGGCCGACCGAGATCAGACGTATCGATCGTGCCCGGACAATGACAGTGAGCGTCAGCCCCAATGATTCACTGCCGCTGGAAGCGGCGATGGAACTATTAGAAGAAAAAGTTCTTGGTCCAATAAGAAAACAGGGTCTCCCAGACGGTGTACGGATTAAGCTAGGGGGCAGTGCCGATAAACTGAAAGTCACATGGGAACATCTGCAGCTTGATCTGCTGTTGGCCCTGGTGATTGTATTTCTTGTCATGGCAGTACTTTTTGAGAGCTTCCTATACCCTTGGGTGGTTATGTTGACAGTCCCTGTGGCGGCGGCCGGAGGGCTTGGGGGTCTGGCCTTTTTGAATACTTTTGTTGCCCAGTCGCTCGATATGCTGACCATGCTGGGTTTTGTAATCCTGATCGGAATAGTCGTGAATAACGCCATTCTGTTGGTTCACCAGACGTTATTTCATATTCGCGAAGACGGAATGGATGCGGATGTGGCAATTGAAACGGCAACCCGAAATCGCATACGTCCGATTTTTATGTCTACATTGACGTCGGTTTGCGGGATGCTGCCCCTGGTCGCGTTCCCTGGAGCGGGCTCGGAACTTTACCGTGGTCTGGGCTCCGTTGTTCTTGGAGGGCTATCATTGTCCGCTGTTCTTACCATGGCGATTGTGCCTCCGATGATGTCAATTACAGTTGGCGTAATGGAACGCCGAAAACAGCGTAGGGTGAAGAATGAAAAACCTATTTCTGCTGTCTAGAATACACGGATGAATGCCCAACTAATTAAATTAGCAGAGATGATCGCGAAAGCTGATCGTATCGCCGTGTTTACGGGTGCAGGGATTTCAACAGAGTCAGGAATACCTGATTTCCGCAGCCCTCAAGGCATATGGGCAAACACCACGCCAATCTACTACGATGAATATGTTCGTTCGGCCGATGCTCGCACCGACGCTTGGCAGCGTAAATTTGAGATTGATAAGGACATCATTGATGCAGTGCCCAATCGTGGGCACCGCGCAGTCGCCAAACTTGTGCGGACCGGCAAGGTGGCCTCGGTTATCACTCAGAATATAGATGGACTTCATCAATTGTCAGGCGTGCCCGATGAAAAGATTATTGAACTGCATGGCAATGGCACCTACGCCAAGTGTTTGACCTGTAGTCTTCGCTACGAGTTGGGACCAATCAAACAGGCATTTGAATTGGAAAAGATTTTGCCGGTATGCCGGGAGTGTGGGGGTATCGTAAAAACCGCAACGATCTCGTTTGGACAGGCGATGCCCGAGGGTCCAATGGATCGCGCGCGCACAGAAACACTGGCTTGTGACATGTTTCTTGCTGTGGGCTCGTCTTTGGTTGTTTTTCCGGCGGCGGGCTTTCCTTCGGTTGCAAAACAGAATGGTGCAGGGCTCGTAATTCTAAATCGTGAACCCACCGATCTTGACTCTATTGCTGATTTGGTCCTGCATCGTGAAATCGGGCCAACATTGGGCGAAGTAGCCAACGTAAACTGAGATACTTCCCCTAGGATCTCTGCCCGTGACTTGATTTTAGTTCAACTGACAAATACGCAGTTATACAGCTGTTTTTCATACAAATTTCAAACGTCAGACTCTTGCGCAATCCATTTTCAGATGTAGAATCGCTCGATATGCGTGGGTATTTCGGCATTGGTATCGAGGGTGTTAGCAAACCCATCAACGTTGGCAACCTAGTTAGGTCTGCCCATGCGTTTGGCGCCAGTTTTGTGTTTACGGTTGCAGCAAATTATGACGTTTCCAAGAGTGTGTCGGATACATCCGATACACCTGCGCAGGTGCCGCTCTATTCGTTCGAATCCATCGAGGCAATGCGCTTGCCTGAGGGTTGTAAACTGATTGGAATTGAGCTTGATGAACGTGCAACAAACTTGCCAAGTTTTCGTCACCCCAGACGGGCTGCCTATGTCCTAGGAATGGAACGGACAGGTCTGAGTGAATATATGATTGAATGCTGTGATCATCTGATAAAAATTCCTACGAAATTTTCGCTTAACCTCGCAACGACGGGGGGAATAATCATGTATGACAGGTTGTTGTCGATGCAGCGCTTCGCAGACCGGCCGGTTATGGCGGGTGCGGCGCCTCAACCACTTCCGGAACATGTTTTTGGAGCACCGGTTTTGGGAAAGCGCGATCGGGACACGAAAGGAAATTAATGAAACACTACTGCGTTATGCTTATTGCCGTGTTGATGCTTTCAAGCGCGACGCTACACGCCAAACAAAAAGACCTTGGCATTTTCAAAAAATGGACGGCCTACTCGGAGGGAAAAGGAAAATCACGAGCGTGCTCAATCTACAGTAAACCCGAGAAAAAAAAAGGCAAGTACGTTAAACGCGGCCAAGTGTACGCGTTAATCTCCCATTTTCGTGGAAGGAAAGCCTATAACGTGGTTCAGTTGACCGCAGGATATATCTATAAGAAACACAGCATCGTCACAGTGCAAATTGGGACAAAGAAATTTAAACTTTTCACTGTTGCTGATAGCGCGTGGGTTCAAAGTAAGAAGGTTGAAACCGCATTGGTCAAAACCATGCAATCCGGGGCCAGAATGGTCGTAACCGGTGTTTCTTCTCGTGGTACGCGCACTACCGACACCTACTCACTATCGGGCATTACTGCTGCTCAAAAGGCGATCGACAAGGCCTGCGGCCGTAAATAGCGCTAACTGGCGCCATCCTGTCTGCGCAGTTAGACTGCCTCTATGACCGATGCGCAGATTCCCCATATGCAACGGAACGTTGCGCTGCTGGCGCTTTGCCAAGGTTATGCGCAGACCTGTGTGACTGTGGTTATTAGTGTTTCCGCGCTTGCGTCACTTCTCATACTGGAAGACAGGTCTTTGGCAACGTTGCCGCATGCATTCATGTGGGTGGCGACTGCCCTGACCGCTACACCGGCTTCCCTTTTGATGGATAGGTATGGTCGCCGCGGAGGGTTCGCGATCGGCGCTATTTTTGGAATCGCTGGATGTACCCTCTGCACGCTTGGTCTTTACTATGGACATTTCTATGTGTTTGTTGGCGGCACCTCCTGCATGGGAGCATTCAACGCTTTCAATCAATACCTCCGGTTTGCAGCCGCTGAGACGGCAAATGATATGTTTCGCCCAAAAGCTATTTCTTGGGTGATCGGGGGTGGAATCATTGCAGCATTTGTAGGGGGCACACTTGCAGGAAATACAAGCCAACTGATGGCGCCACAGTTTATGGCGACCTACATTGTTCTGGCTGTTTTTCCAATCCTGCTCGCAATTACGATTCAGTTTATTCGGATGCCTCCGGTCGATATCAAATCGAAAAACACTACTAAAAAAACCTCTTCGGGCCGACCTCTTGCGCAAATTATGAAACAGCCAGCCTTTATCGTTGCGGCTATCGGTACATCTGTTTCATGGGCCGGAATGATCCTTATGATGGCTGCGACGCCATTGTCGATGAAGCTGTGTGGTCTTGAAACTGATGTTCCATTCGTCATTCAGTGGCATATGTTTGCCATGTTTGCTCCGTCATTTTTTGCGGGCCATCTAATAAGCCGTTATGGTAACCTAAATGTAATTATCATGGGTTTTGTGCTGTTTGCCGGTGGAATTTTGTCTGGCCTGACCGGTATTACGCTAGCCAATTTCTTTATTACGAACATGCTAATAGGCGCTGGTTGGAACCTGATGCTAATAGGTTCAACGTCGCTGCTCGTGACCTGTCACACTGAAGAGGAGAAGGGAAAGGTTCAGGGAGCTAACGACACCATCGCTTATGTCCTTGCCGCCGTCTCCTCATTTTTTGCGGGGTATTTGCAAATTGAAATAGGGTGGGATGCTGTCATGATAGCCATTATCCCGCAGGTAGTTATCGTTGGCGCCGCCGTCTGGTGGATGCGGTTTGTTAGTGCGCGCGCACTGGCTACGGAATAGGATAACCACCAACGTTTGGAGCAGGTCGAGGATCAATTTAGTGCACACCCTCCTTTACAGCAAGTCGCCAAGTACCGTAGAAAATTATGCCCGCGCCGATCATTTCCCATACGCCCGGAACTTCGGCAAAAAAAATGTATGCGGCACACGCGGTTATTGGCAGGCGGACGAACTCTACCGGGATGATAACGCTAACGTCGGCACACTTCATAGCTTGAGCAAGACACATATGCGCTGCCCATCCGGTAACTCCCATGATCAGGATTACCGGCACATCAGGTAACGCCGGCGTTTGCCACTCAAGAGCAGTAGGAACGGCAGCCAGAAAAACCAACCAAAGGTTGAGATTAAACACAATCATTCGGGACGTTTCGGTGTGTGCGAGTAATTTTGTACAAATATCGCCACCGGCATAGCCTAGGGCTGACAGAAATACGGCGAATGCTACGTAATTGAATACTGCAATTCCGGGCCGAAGGATGATCAGCACACCTATCAAGCCAATCGCCACCACCATCCAACGGTGTTTGGTTACCTGCTCGCGCAGAATAACGGCCGAGAGGATCAAACCAAATACTGGGAGGGTAAAATGAAGAGACACCGCTTCCGCCAGCGGTAGTATCGCGATCGCGTAAAACCATGCCGATACGCCGGTAAAAGTGCATAAACCTCGCAAAGCATAAAGTCTGCCTAGTCTGTTTGGTTTGAAGGTTGTGATAACCTGGCTTGAAACACGAACCATGGTGGGCAAAGTGATTGCGAGTCCGATAACACTACGTAAGAAAACCTGTTCAAATGGCGGAATTGTATCTGAAAGAAATCGCACGGCGATTATCATTGCCGAAAAGCTGGCCGTACTGGTGAGCATCCATAGAATGCCTTGAAGGGAGGGAGAGAGGTTCATGCAAGTGTGTTTCCGGGTTGGTGTGAATGACCCGTTTGATCACTCGGTCCCTGCGCCTATATTGTCCCTATGTCAACGACTCCTATATGTGCAGCGGCTGATGCGACCGACGATCGACTGGATCTTGTCGGGCTCTCCCGTTCCGAACTGGCGAAGCACCTAAAAGAACTGGGCTTGCCGGTATTTCGGGCCAAACAGATCTGGCATTGGATATATCACCACGGGGTTCGTGATTTTTCGGAAATGACTACCATCACCAAGGGCCTCCAGGCCGACCTTGCGCAGACGTTTGTGATTTCGCGCCCTGCTGTCACTGCAGATCAAACATCCAATGATCAAACCCGAAAATGGGTAATGTCATTTGTCGACGGCAGGATGGTGGAGGCTGTGCATATTCCCGAAGAAGACCGCGGCGCGGTATGCATTTCTTCGCAGGTAGGCTGTACCCTTGCCTGTACATTCTGCCACACTGGCACGCAACGCATGGTTCGCAATCTAACGCCGGGTGAAATTGTTGGTCAATTCCTGCTGGCGCGTGATGCCTACGGCGAATGGCCGTCGTCAAGGGAACCACGTCAGCTGACCAATATTGTTATGATGGGAATGGGCGAGCCGCTTTATAATTATAACAATGTCGTTCAGGCATTGCGCATTCTCATGGACGAGGAAGGGATTAATGTCTCCCGGCGCCGGATTACGCTTTCCACAGCGGGCGTTGTTCCCAGAATCCCTCAGATCGGGTCTGAATTGGGCGTGCAGCTTGCGATTTCGCTGCATGCGGTCACGGATGATCTGCGCGATGAAATAGTGCCACTCAATAAGAAATATCCTATCGCCGCTCTGCTTGACGCCTGCCGGTCTTATCCCACTGCGAAGAATTCGCGCCGAATAACTTTTGAATACGTCATGCTCCGGGGCATAAACGACACACCTGCGGATGCACGGGAACTCGTCAGGCTAATCCGTGGCATTCCTGCCAAAGTAAACCTTATACCGTTCAACCCATGGCCCGGCGCACCATACGAATGCTCCACCACCCAAGATATGGCAGTATTTGCGGAGATTATTAATCGGGCCGGGTATTCGTCTCCGATACGCACACCACGAGGCCGCGACATACTCGCGGCTTGTGGCCAATTGAAGAGCGTCAGCAAGATTGAACGGAAGCCACCTTCATCTCGAAGTGTTTAGGGGAGACCTTTTGAACGTGACAGGCCAAAAGTTGCACGTGATGACAAGGAGATTGTTCCCCATGGGGGCTGCTAACCGTGTTTGCCGCATACAACTTTATCCCTATACTCCGCGCGCGTTCGATATAAGGAACATTTGATGGCCGGCCCAAGACTTGGAGAAGTGAACAAGATCGTCCTTGCCTATTCCGGTGGGCTTGATACTTCCGTGATTCTAAAATGGTTACAGCAGACCTATGAATGTGACGTGGTCACTTTCACCGCTGATATTGGTCAGGGAGAAGAGGTCGAACCAGCCCGGTTAAAGGCACAAAATGCTGGCGTCACCGAAATTTTTGTTGAAGACCTTCGGGAAGAATTCGTGCGCGACTTTGTGTTTCCGATGTTTCGTGCAAACGCGCTTTACGAAGGTATTTATCTTCTCGGCACGTCGATCGCGAGACCGCTGATAGCCAAACGACAGATTGAAATAGCGCGCGAAGTAAATGCCGACGCAGTTAGCCATGGCGCGACGGGTAAGGGTAATGATCAGGTCCGGTTCGAGCTTGGTTATTACGCGTTAGAGCCTAATATAAAGGTGATTGCACCATGGCGTGAATGGGATCTCGATTCCCGGACAAAGCTGCTTGATTTTGCACGCCAGCACCAAATCTTTATTGCTCGCGACAAGTCAGATGAGCCGCCTTATTCAACTGACGCAAACCTTCTCCACATATCTTACGAGGGGAAAGCGCTGGAAGATCCATGGGTTGAGGCGGACGAAGCGATGTACACTCGCTCGGTTTCGCCTGAGGAGGCCCCCAATAAGCCCACCTATGTCGAAGTAGAGTTTGAGGGGGGTGACGCTGTAGCAGTTAACAACGAAAGACTGTCGCCTGCGGAGCTATTGACTCGGCTGAATGAGCTCGGCGGCGCGAACGGTATAGGGCGTTCTGATATAGTGGAAAATCGCTATGTGGGCATGAAATCGCGCGGGGTTTATGAGACACCGGGTGGCACAATTTTAATTATCGCGCATCGGGGTATTGAATCCCTAACCTTGGATCGCGGTGCTGCACATCTTAAAGATGAGCTCATGCCGCGCTACGCAGAGCTTGTCTATAATGGATTTTGGTACTCGCCAGAACGTGAAATGATCCAGTCTGCAATAGACGAGAGCCAAAGGCGCGTTTCCGGTACGGTCCGGCTGAAGTTGTTCAAGGGAATGGCCGGTGTTGTTGGACGTAAATCGCCTAATAGCCTTTATTCCGAAGAGCATGTCACTTTTGAAGCCGACAACGTCTACAACCAACGTGACGCGGAGGGCTTTATCAAGCTGAATGCATTGCGGCTGCGGCTCATGAAACCTCACGAAGGCTGATTCTGGACACAGTGTGTTTTCCTCTCGGTTTGCCGTTAGTGCCGCGTGGGCAATTCTTGCCGCGCTCGCATTCGCCATCATGATGACTAGTGTTCGGTCTATGTTTGGCAGGTTTGATGCGTTTGAGATTGTGTTTTTCCGCGCCTTGATCGGTGTTTTTCTTATTATTCCTTTAGTAGCCAAATCTGGATTTGGTGCCCTTCGTACTGATCAGATGCCAACGCATGCCCTGCGCACGCTGTTTGCGCTGTTTGCGATGGCGACCCTTTACTATGCCTTGGCTGATATACCAATTGCTGAGGTAATTGCGCTGACTTTCCTTATACCGTTGTTTACCACCATAGCCGCCGGGACCATCCTAAGAGAACGGATTGGCCGACATCGCTGGGTTGCCACTAGCGTCGGCTTTCTGGGGGCATTGGTAATTATTCGACCGGGTTTTGTGGAGATAAACGGACCAGTACTGCTCGTTGTTCTGTCTTCTGCACTCTACGCGGGCGCCTGGACGAGCGTGAAAATTCTTACCCGAACCGATTCGGCTGTCGTCACGGTGTTTTGGATGAACGCCCTGATGTTGCCGCTGACGGTCATTCCGCTGATTTTCGTATGGGTAACGCCCGGTCGGCAGGACATTTTACCCATTATAATAATGGCAGTGGCGGGCTGGGCCGCCCACTTCTGCCAAGCCCAGGCGTTTGAGTCATCCGATGCAAGCGCCCTAATGCCGTTTGATTTCCTTCGCTTGCCGTTAGGCGCGGTGTTTGGGTATTTTCTCTTTTCTGAGCTTATTGATGAATGGACGTGGACTGGCGCCGTGATAATTTTTGTTGCTGGCTATTATATTACCCGGCGCGAAGGCGTGATGTCCCGTCAACCCCTATAGAGGTATAACGGCTCTCTCGCAGACATCTCGACACCTCCCCGGCAGGTGTAAAGTTTTGGTTTTTGGGTTTAGCAACTGCATTGTTTGTTCAGATATCTGGCGCCTTGATGTTGTTTTGCTCGCAGGCAGCGATAAGCGTGTTACGCAACAGGCAGGCGATGGTCATCGGTCCTACGCCGCCCGGTACCGGTGTAATCGCTCCCGCGTGTTTAATGACTTCATCGAACGCTACATCACCTACCAAACGGGCCTTTCCGTCTTCGTTACTCACGACTCTGTTGATGCCTACATCGATAACAGTGGCCCCTGGTTTGACCCAATCACCACGAATTATTTCTGGCCGCCCTACGGCAGCGACGAGAATGTCGGCATCCCGACATACCTTGGGTAAATCACAAGTACGCGAGTGGGCTATGGTAACGGTACAATTGGCTTTGAGCAGTAATTGCGCCAGGGGTTTGCCGACAATATTCGATCGGCCCACAATCACTGCATTCAGGCCGGACAAATCCCCTAGCCGGTCTGTCAGGAGTATCATGCAACCAAGTGGTGTACAGGCCACCATGCCATTGCGCCCCGTTGCCAGCAAACCAACATTGTGCGTATGAAACCCGTCGACGTCCTTTGCCGGTGTGATTGAGTCGATCACGGCATTTGGATCAATGTGGGTCGGAAGCGGTAACTGCACAAGAATCCCATGAACGCTGGCGTCATTGTTCAGCTTTTCTATAATACTGAGAACATCGGCTTCCGGTGTATTTTGTGGAAGGGTCTCGCCAAGGGATTTCATCCCCACTTCAATTGTTTGCCTTTCTTTGTTCCGAACGTACACTTGGCTTGCGGCATCTTCACCAACCAAAACTGCGGCTAGGCCGGGTATCAATCCACGAGCGACTTTGAGGCGAGCCGTTTCGTTTGCGATACGGGCACGTAGATGGGCGGCAAGGGCCTTTCCGTCCATTAAGCGTTCTGGTGTCATTTATCGAATTCTCCGCCCAGCAATTAAATTAGTACCTATCTCATTAACCTTGCTTGATACAGTGACGTTTTTATTACATCCGCCGGTTATTACCGACGTGATTGAGAGAGATGATGTTGGCTATTTAAAGGCTTGGCCAAATGTTTGGGAATCGCCGCATGGGCCTTGGCTCTTCCGGGGATGTTAGTGAGCCAAACCTTAATCATTCTATTTCTGGTGGGGCTTTAGCAAAACTGGAAAATTTATTCCTTTCTGTCCAAGGTATAACATTTACCGAAATCCGATCGCTGACAATCAGATTTGTGGAAGGTCCGATACGATCATTAACGTCCAGTCAGAAGCCAAATATAAATCTGGCGAACAATCCCATCCTTTACAAAAATGATCAGTAAGATAGCGATAAGTGGCGCAAAATCGATCCCGCCGAAGTTTGGCAGAAGGTTGCGGATCGGTTTGAGAAGGGGTTCTGTGATCCGATATAGTCCGTCAGCGATCGAATAAATGAACCGATTATGGGTGTTGATAATGTTGAAGGCTACCAGCCAACTAAGGATGGCGGCTAGGATAAAACACCACATATAGAGGTTCAGTACGACATCGATGAGGCCGAATAATGTGGTGACTAATTGCATAAAATATGTCCATAAAGGAATTAATACAGGTTGGCGATGGCCTTGTTACCACGCAACGACTGTGGGTTATAACTGGTATCCAGAGGTCTGTCCGGACATTCTTCAACAGGCTTCTTAGATCGCTTGACAGAAAATCACTTGATACACATTATCCGCGCGCCTGATCTTCTCAAATCAGGGCGGTGGGGCCGTAGCTCAGCTGGGAGAGCGCTGCGTTCGCAATGCAGAGGTCGGGAGTTCGATCCTCCTCGGCTCCACCATTTACCTTTGCTCAAGACCTCATATCTCGCCAGAATTGAATTCCAAAGGGTGTTATTAAACTCGAGGGTAGAATTTTTGAACCCACGTAGAAAAGAACCCCTTCCGATAGCAGGTTCACTGAAAGGGCTTTTTCTCCATATAAATTATCTGGGCTGCAACCGTGACTGAAAATTTTCCAATAACACCAAAGATACCCTCAGAACATTGCTATCCAAGGTTAAAATTTAAGGTTTTTCATAATTAGCATTAATAGACATAAAAAATTTGATAGTGTGGACGATCGTCATTGTCCATGTGGGTCAGAGATTTTGGTTTACAAATTTGGGTTCTATTTGCCCGTTTTTTACACTTGTGGGGGCGTGCGAGAGTTTCGTTTTTAGCGATTTAAAACCACCATTCTTAAAGTAGAAAATGGAGGCTAAGGTGGATATTGGGTTAAAAGGAAAAAATGTTGTTGTGACCGGTGCTGGGCGAAGTATCGGTCAGCAAATTGCTATCGGGTTTGCGGCAATTGGTGCAAACGTAATTGGCGTCGATATAATTGATCTTGAGGAAACTGGGGAAAAAGTAAATGTCGCTGGTGGAAATTGGTCAGCTTACAATGCCGATCTCGCCGACCCCACCTCAATCGAAGAAGCGTGCGGTATGATTAATTCTGACAAAGGGATCGTCGATGCACTGGTGAATAATGCTGCCCTCTATGGTGGTCTTAAAATGATGCCGATGGATAAAATTGATCTCGATGTTTGGGATCAGGTCATGAACATCAATGTCCGGGGCACCTATTTGGTTGTGCGAAATTTGATGCCGGCGCTAATAAAAACCAAAGGCAGCATTATAAATATTGCATCCGGTTCGGCTCTTCGTGGATCACCCGGCCTGATGCACTATGTAGCCTCCAAAGGAGCCGTGATCGGGATGACACGCTCCATGGCAACCGAGCTTGGCGGACATGGCGTGCGAGTAAATGCCGTTGCGCCTGGATTTGTCGCCAACGAAGCCTCTCAGGGTCTTAGCGATATGTATGATAAGTATCTCGATATGACGGTTATGGCGCAATCAATTAAGGAACCGACCAAGCCTGAGGACATAGTTGGAACATGCCTTTATTTAGCTTCACCACTGGCAGCAACTGTCACAGGACAAGTTTGTCCCGTCGACAACGGACTTTGTAAGACCTAGCCCCGATTTAACATCAACACAATTCATGGGCATCTGGGATATTACCTTCGGGTGTTTTGTCCGTTCGTGGCTAAATGCGGACATTAATTGGTTGAATGTAGAGGGTTTGAAAACATCTTAGGTTCGCTCCCATATTCTTTTGTCTCACAGGTCATTGATAATAGGAGATAGATTGGTAGTCTCACAACCAAACTAAAAAGCCGGCGGGTGGTGTTAAATCTAAAATAAATGTCTAATGGCAAGGTATCACCTGCCTATATAACCAGTCGGAACATTTAAGGGGGATAAACATGACTATTAGAAATTCAAAACGTTTTCTACCATCAACTATTTTGGGTATAGGACTTGTCATTGCGGGAAGTACAGGGTCTTTAATTCAGGCAAAAGAATTAAAACTTGCACATTTTATGCCGCCGGTTCACCACCTTCATAAGGCTATGTTTGTGCCAATGGCTAAGGGTTTAGCCGCAGCGACAAATGGCAAGTTAACGATCAAAATTTATTCTTCCGGAGCTTTGGGTAAAGGGCCAGTCCAACAATATAAACGTGTTGTCCAGGGGGTTGCCGATATCGCTTTCGGTGTTGTGGTGTATACGCCGAAACTTTTCCCAAAAACAATGATTGCCAGCAAACCAGGGGTGGGAAAATCCGGTGTCGAAGTCACTCGTAAAATGTGGAGAATTTACGATAAATACCTTTCTAGCGAATATAAAAAAACTAAATTACTGGCGCTTTTCGCAAACTGGCCATCGGTAATTATCACCCGAAAAAAAGCTGTGCGTTCGGTTGCAGATATCAAGGGTATGAAGATCCGGACATCTTCGCCTTTTGATATTCGGCACGTTAACGCATGGGGTGCCGTTGGCGTCTACATTCCGGTGACTAAAACCTATAACGCAATGCAAAATGGTGTGATTGACGCCATCCAGATAGCACCGGTTGCACTGCAACGTCCTTGGAATCTGAATGAGCCGGGTGATTTTGTGACTACCGGGATTAATGGCACCTCCAGTTTGTTTTATGTCATGATGAACAAAAAGAGCTGGGATGGTCTTTCGAGTGCTGAACAATCAGCACTTTCAAAACTCACGGGTAAGGGTGCCAGTATTCAAGCTTCTGAAGGTTGGGGCAAAGGTGATCTCCGCGCGCTCAAAGCAGCTAAAGAAGGCAAAAAGGTGAAATTGATTAAGTTGTCTGCTGCAGAAGCGAAAAAGTTTAATGATATTACCACAGCGTCCGTGAAGCAGGAACTTGATGAGTTGGATAAAAAGGGTATGCAAGCGACTGAAATTTTTAACGCATTAAAAAATTAATTTGTCACATAAAAATACTCGCAAGCGATTTTCAATGGTGACGATTGTAAATAGTGGCGGACCACATGATTGAACACCTCGATCGTGTGGTTCGCCATGTAGCATTTTGGGCCGGCGGCCTGTTTCTGCTCGCTTTAACTATGGTAACTGTGTCGGATGTTATTATGCGGACAGTTTTCAATTCTCCTATTTTGGGAGGTCGCGATATTGCCCAGCTTTTTCTAGTTATCGTTGTTTCAGCATCTGTTGCTTATAGCGGTAGATCAGGTGGACAGGTTGTTGTTGAACTTTTTGGTAATTTTGTTGGTGAAAGAGCGACGAGGTGGACCGACATCGTTGTTAAATTTATTGGCTTTTGCATGTTACTTGTATTGTCTTGGCATTTGTCCGTTAGCGGCTCTGCGGCACTTGAGTTTGGTGAGGCTAGTGGGACGCTCCAGATTTCCTACGGACCGTTTATGCATCTGTCGGCTGCAGGTATCATGCTCTACGCAATAGTCTTGCTTATCGAAATAATATCGATATTTCGAGGAGAGAGCCTCCAATATAAAAACGAATAATCGCACTGCCGGAACTGTGGGAGAATTTTGCATATGTCAGTAACGGCTATCGGCTTTATCGGACTCTTGTTTTTATTTTTATTTTTGATTCTCCGCATGCCTGTTGCAATGGCTATGTTGGTGGTTGGTTTTGTTGGCACGTGGGTGGTTAATGGTTCTGTTCCGGCATTGACGTCTCTAAGTGGAGAGGCTTTTGAAATTATTTCCTACTCGGAGCTAATTGTTGTGCCGTTATTCGTGCTGATGGGAAATCTGGCAGGTGTATCTGGCATGAGCCGTGACCTTTACACTGCGGCCTATAAGTGGATTGGTCACTTTCGGGGGGGACTGGCTTCGGCAACAATTGCTGGTTGTGCTGGGTTTGCTGCGATGAGTGGCTCGTCAATTGCTGCTGCTGTCACAATGGGCCGGGTTGCTCTTCCTGAAATGAAGCGTTTTAACTACAGCGATAGTCTTGCAACTGGGGCCGTCGCTGCCGGTGGCACATTGGGTATTCTCATACCACCATCAACCGGAATGATCATTTACGCTATTTTGACGGAGCAATCGATCGGCAAGCTTTTCATCGCCGGTGTCTTGCCGGGTATATTATTGACAACACTTTTTTTATTTGCGATCTCAATTGTGACAAGACTTGACCCTGCCAAAGGACCTGCCGGCCCAAAGACAGGTTTTGGTGAAAAACTTAAATCCTTGCGCAGTGCTAGCACAATTGTTGGTGTCGTTCTTCTAACAATTGGTGGAATTTATGTTGGGTGGTTTACGCCCGTCGAGGCGGCCGGTGTTGGTGCTTTTGTCGTGCTGGTAATAGCGTTATTGAGACAGGAGCTTGATTGGGAAAAAAGTAAATTTGTTGTTTTTCAAACGCTTCGGACAACCGCTACAGTCTTTATGATCTTGATTGGTGCGCATGTCTTCATACCCTTTATGGCACTTACTGGAATGCCGGAAGATTTGGTCGGTTTCTTGGTTTCCCTAGATGTTAGTGATCTGGGTGTTTTGATTATAATTCTTGTGACATACGTTGTATTGGGTACGTTTCTTGAAGGTTTGGCTATGCTAGTTTTGACGCTACCAATTGTTTATCCATTAATACTGGAACTGGGCTTAAGCCCCATATGGTTTGGTGTTGTATGCGTGATTGTTTTGGAAATGGGGCTGATCAGTCCACCGGTCGGTGTCAACGTTTTTGTTGTTCGAGGCATCGCGCCCGATGTGCCAATGGGTACGATATTCAGAGGAATTTGGCCTTTTTGGTTTGCTATGGCAGCTTGTTTGGCCATTTTGGTCGCCTTCCCCGATATTGCCCTATTCCTGCCTAATACAATGTTTGAATAATTAAGGATCCATTCATCTTGGTTCACATATTAATGTGTAGGGGCTTCTAATTAGTTTTTAGTTTCGGGGCTACTACCGGCGGCACCGAAAATTACGACATGGTCTATTGTCACAGGTTTTGTCAATATTTTCTTTAACCCGCTTTTGCTGCTGATCGTTCCAAATTTTGATTGTATTCCCATCGCGGACAAGGTGTCGCACCCGCTCCCGAACGCAGGGGTTTGCATGGTATTTGGAAGGACAGGTGTATTCGCAATACAGAGGTTGGTATTTCGATTATTCTCGGCTCTGCCAATTTTAGCTCGATTTTTTTATCAACACCAAAGAGGCTTATTAAATAAACTAACCTCCTTTGAACGTAGGGTTCATTGTACTTGGCAGAACCATTGGTGTTTTGGCAATCAAACATGTTTGTTTGGATTTCCTGTGATATGGATGCAAAAACGAGAGCGTCTTATCCCCAGTACGGTTCAGTCGCATAAAAGGCTGTACTCATTGAAACCGATCCTCCATGAAAGACATGGCTGAGGAAAGGGTAACAGCCGACACTGAAATAGGGACGGACCTAAGCCGAGATCCCCTATTGAGACCTATCCCAGCAAACGTGGGGGACTCACATTTGTTTGTGCTTGTGGACTTTCTTGTCAGCATTGGTCTCATTCGGTAGATCGGTAGGACCTAACTTCTCTTGAAACACGCCGTTCGTCCATTTACCGACAGATTTGGAGCCATCGGCGAAGGTATAGATACCCGGCCCGTACATTACGCCCTGTTTCCACTTCCCAACATATTGATCACCATTTGCCCAAGTAAAGATTCCTGGACCATGCTTTTTACCCTTCTCCCATTTACCGATATGGTTGTTGCCACCGGCCCAGGTAAAGTTGCCCTGTCCGTTTCTTTTATCATTTCGGTATTCACCGACGTATTTGTTACCATTGGCATGGCTATAGGTGCCCTGTCCGTTCTTTTTGCCATTGCTGTGTTTACCGATGTATTTATCACCACCGGCATGTGTATAGGTGCCTTGTCCATCTTTTATCCCGCCCTTCCATTCACCGATGTACTCGTCTCCCGCGTATTTGCTTTTAGGCCCGAAGGTGTAGGTTCCTTGACCATGCTGCAGGCCATTTCGCCACCCCCCTACGTATCTGCTCCCGTCGGCATAGGTATAGATACCCTGCCCATGTCTTGTTTCCTGTGTGTTACCGACCCACGAAAACTTTAAATAACCGACATATTTTTCACCCCCAGAATAGGTGTGAGTATGGAATTGGGGACACCCCCAATTCAGTATTTTGCATAAAAACTCTTCGCCGCTGGCGGCATTGAAGGTGAGGCAACCCAGAAGGGCTACAATTGGAAAGAGTTTCTTCATCACCAGAGTGTAGCGCCTAGTTTTTGGAGGTGGCAAGAGTTTGGTGGAGGATGTAAATTTATAAAATCTCGGACATTTTAATGTTTTAGAACGCAAATCCAATTTTTAGGTAAAATGAGATTTGCAGGGGGTTAGGTCGACAGGGGTCACAATGAGGATAAACCGTTGAGGGGCCTAGTTTCCGCAACTCACTGACCCACTATGGCAAAGGCAAATAAAAGGTAAACTACGCAACCTAAATGCAAGGTTACATTTGGATATTCCGACTGCGCCGTGCGGGTATTGGCAACCGGCAGGCGTGTTTTTTTAAACGAACCCATTGTTAAACATTCTCGACAAGTGTTTTGATAATAGATATCCCATTAATATGACAAGCGAGGCTTTTATACGACGGCACGGGCTGTGGACCGAAGAACAGGCGGCGCTAGCCCCTGAGGTGTTGCAGCAGGTCGAATTAAATGAGCTGCATCTTATTCGCCTTGCGTGGGCGGATCCCCATGGCGCGGCACGCGCGAAAGAGGTAACGCCTGACACCTTTCGCGTGACGATGGAGGACGGCTACAACATTAACGTGGCCACCTCGACGTTAGATGCGTCTGGTGGAAGGGTTTTTACGTCTTTCGTTCGGGGCGGAGGGATGGATCTCGACGAGATGACCGGATCACCAAATCTGGTTATTGTGCCCGACCCGGGCACCTTTAGGATCCTACCCTGGGCGCCTGGCGTTGGGTGGATTTTGTGTGATGAGTATTTCCGGGACGGCACACCGTTTCATTTTTCGTCTCGTCATTTGTTGCGGACTCAAATCGCGCACCTAGAAAATGCTGGTTACGGACATTTAGTTGGACTCGAAGTCGAATGGTACCTAGCCCGTCTGGTGCAAGAACGACTGAGACCGGATAATACAGGGACACCGGGCCATCGCGGAGTGCCTCTTGAAACCGCCCCGCTTGAGCCCGGTTATTCTTATCATTCGGAAACCAACTTTGACATTATGCAGCCGATACTCTCGGAGCTCGCGAAAGCCTGTATCAGCCTGGGGTTGCCATTACGGTCTGTCGAAAATGAATTCGGGCCCGGTCAGGTCGAATTTACATTTGCAGCAGAAGATGCGATGCGGGCAGCAGATAATTATGTGTTGTTTCGGACCGCTACGCGCCAGGTTTGCCGCCGTCATGGCTATTTTGGGACGTTCATGTGCTGCCCAGGTTTGGCGGGTCATTTTCCCAGCGGCTGGCACCTCCACCAATCACTTATTGATAAGGAGACGGGCACCAACCGGATGATGCCGCATGCGAAGGAACAATTTTTGTCTGACGTGGGGAAGTCTTTTCTGGCGGGCTTACTGGAGCACGCGATACCCGCGACTATTTTTGCCTCGCCGACCGTTAACGGGTTTCGTCGATTCAAACCAAATTCCCTAGCACCCAATCGGGTAACCTGGGGAGATGACCATCGTGGCGCTCTGATGCGTGTGATTTCAGCGCCTTGTGACCAGACATCGCGAATTGAAAACCGAGCGGGAGAGCCGGCCGCTAACCCCTATCTTTTCATCGCATCTCAAATTACGGCGGGGCTCGATGGGCTTGATCGATCGCTTTCACTTCAAGCACCGGACGATGCTCCCTATGACTCTGACCGCCCTCTATTACCCACAAGCATGGCGGAGGGCTTAAGAGCGTTAAAAAACGATACCTTTTTCCAAAGCGCGTTTGGCAAGGATTTTTGCGATTACTATTTAAGACTAAAAGATGCGGAGCTGGAACGTTTTCAAAAATATTGCGATGATACCGATATTGGCGTGTCGCATGCAGACGTGACCGATTGGGAACAACAGGAATATTACGACTTCTTCTGATATTCCGATGATCACTGGGGGCCGCACGAGATGGACGGACTAACGCAACAACGAAAAACCAGGGTCAGTGAGTATGATTTTGATCACCTAATACAGGAAGATCGGGTTCACCGTCAGATTTATACCGAAGAACCAATTTTCCGGGCCGAAATGAATCAAATTTTCGGGGCTGTATGGGTATATCTTGGACACGAAAGCGAAATCCCCGAAAACGATGACTTTATACAAACCTGGCTTGGGTTGAGGCCAATAATTCTTATTCGGGATTCTGAAGGAAGGGTGCGTGCGCTGTACAATAGATGTACGCATCGTGGCTCGACAATTTGCCGACAGCCTTCCGGTTCAGCCAAGGCGTTTCAATGTCCCTACCACGGCTGGACATTTCGCAATAATGGCAAAATCAGCGGGGTGCCATGGCCGGAGGGGTATGCGGACGAATTCACTGATTCCAAATTTAACCTAGCACAGGTACCGCGGGTAGAGACCTATAAAGGGTTTGTGTTTGGAACCCTAAATCTGGATGCACCCTCGTTATTGGATTATCTGGGCCCGGTTAAGAAACCTCTGGCAGAATGGGTCGATCGGCACCCGGGCCAAAAAGTAGCGTTATGTAACGCAAATAGACTTAAGCTCCACGGTAATTGGAAGCTAGTCTACGATAACTCAGCTGACGGATACCATGTCATCTTCTCGCATCGTTCCCTGATCGCTATGGAAAATAGAATGATGGGTACCGCCGACAAGGGCATGGCATTTTATAAGGAAAATCCTGATACCGCGCCGATGTATGTTTACTATTTTGGTAACGGCCACCATTTCAAGGATAAGCGTGGAAATGTGGAACGTGGCCAACCCGGTGCGCTGTGGAAAATCGAGGGGAAGGCCCCTGGGATGGAATACTTTGAAGAGAAGTTACGCAGCGAGCATCCCGCGAGAGCAGAAGAATTTCTGGATCTTGCTGCGTCGGAGCCGATGAATATCAATGTTTTTCCCAATCTTCATATTTTAGGCAACCACATACAGGTAGTTCGGCCCATTTCCGTCGCGGAAACGGATACCACCTGGTGGGGAACGGCTGTCGTTGATGACGATAACCACCTTGACGGTGCGGTTGACGACATAAATGCAATTAGGATGCGCACGCAGGAAGGATTTCCGAACTTTGGTGAGGTTGATGATCTGATGAACTTCGAACAAATTCAGGTTGGTCTACAGGCTGAGGAGGATGAATGGGCCTATATCCATCGAGGCCTTGGTTTACCTGATCGCTTTACGGTTGACGCTGCCGGGACGATAAAAGGGCCAGCCACTGACGAGGTGTTTTTGCGGGAATACTTCAAAGAATACCGTCGACTTATGACGACTGAGCCCAACATCCAGATCGTGCGGGACGTCTGAAGAAAATGCAACACGACCCTTCACAGACCTCCCATTATATAGATGACGAATTCTCTCGCGATTTAGTTGATATGTTTGGTGAGTGGCAGTTAGAGAAAAATGAAATCCTTGAACGTCCACGGCGAGATGAGCTTTGTCAGGTTTTGGAACGCGAAGCACGGCTCTTGGACGATGCCCGGCATACCGACTGGCTAGCTTTATATGCTGCCGAATGCCTCTACTGGGTACCTGCGTCTGCAGGTGGTGGTGATCCACGCCGTGAGGTAGCCATCGCGTTTGATGATCGCCGTCGCCTTGAAGACCGAGTTTACCGGCTTGGTAGCGAGTATGTCTGGTCGCAACAGCCGCCATCTCGCACAAGCCGGATGGTGACGAATGTTGCAGTCTTTAAGACAGGCCGGAAAAATACCGTAATGACGCGGTCGAATTTCTTAATCACTGAGTTTCATGCGGGGGATTATCGAACGTGGGCTGGCTGGTACGGGCATCGGCTTCATCGCAAAGAGGGTCGCTGGGAAATTATGGTAAAACAGGTCAATCTGATTAACTACGATCAGAATCTTCGCAACCCAAGCATCACCCTTTAACATATATCCGGGGAAACTGCCCCATTGAAAAGGGCGGGTTACTTACCCGCCCCCATCTCAAATGGCGTCGACCCTATGATAAATTGTCCAGATCACGAATTACCTGGCTGGGATGGTCGGCGGGCGTCACCTCGTCGTAGGACGCCACAACACAGCCATCCGTACCGATAAGGACGGACTTTCTTGGCGAGCGTGCACTGTCTGGCTCAGATACGCCATAGGCGATAGACACAGCACCATTTTCGTCGCTCAAGAGATCATAAGGAAAGGTGAATTTGTCGCGAAATGCTCCGTTAACTGCGGGGGCATCATAGCTTATACCAATGACAGTTGTGTTTCGATCTTGAAAGTCTTGGATTCTATCACGGAACCCTTTGCCTTCGATTGTTCAGCCGGGTGTATCGGCCTTAGGGTACCACCAGAGCAGAACGTAACGGCCCACAAAATCATCTTTCTTTATGGTAACCCCGTCCTGGTTTGGGAGGCTAAAATCTGGCGCATCAGCGCCGACGTTAATTAATGCCATCCGCTTTCTCCGTTATTTTAGGTTCATCGTGCTTCGTAGCGCTTACATTATGAAGTCTTCATCACGCCTTACACTTCCGATAAGGAAATCCCGACCTAGGTGTCAAGAATTTCGAGAAATAGAAACTGTAATTCAGACGAAATCCGGTTCGCTGCGTTTGCGACAACGCAGACACAGGCGGTTGTGCCAACCCTCACTCGCAAACGTTTCACTGCAAGACATACATGCGCGTTCGGTTGGTATATCGCTCGCTGCCCGGTGATCAACTACCGGTTCCTCCGCTTCCAGCGAGCTGGTGTTCGTTTCACTCATTTAAAAGGCTCCCTCTTTTCGTCCTCGTTGTTGTAACCAGCACCAAATGCGCCTGCGTAGGTTGGCAGGCGGACATTTGCCCATAACATTCCGCCTCCTGCGCCGTTTTCTATTAATTGGTATTAACGGCCCAAACCTTTTTAACCCTGGTTCGTATTCCGCTATGGCGCAACCACAGTATATCCGAAAAGAAACACAATTAGGTGAGAAAAAGTTACGTTCACAGTAATTTTTTTTGGGCATTACCAACGCTCATTATATTTCATTTTAAATGTTAGTGATGCGGTTTGTTAGAAACTTTCGCTGTCCGGTATTGCCTGAATAGCTGCTGTGGCAACCTGCCGGTCCTGCTCGCCTGTCCCCGATCCGACGCCAACGCCGCCGATGCAGTGTCCGTTGACGATTATTGGCAGCCCTCCGGGCAGGTTGATCCGTTGTCCATCGGTACCCGCTGCGAGTTTTAAATCTATACCTTCTGGAAGTCCGCCGGTGGGGTCTCCATAGCATGCAGCAGTCCGTGCCTTACGGATCGAGGTTTCCATCGACATATAAAATGCTCCATCCATTCTAACGAAGGCAAGCAAATTTCCTCCGGCGGCGACGATAGAAATACACTGTGGTTGGTCCATATTGCTAGCCTTGTCGATCGCAGCGTTCAGTGCGGCGAGTGCCCCTTTATGTGTCAATTTTAACGACGATGATATTTCGGTCATTCGGTTCCCCTCATTTTTAATACTGGGTGTTTGTTTCAGAAGGATGACTTAGTGAAGTTGCGAGATCCCGCGTTATCCGAAAGTGCACAAACCGAATGAACATCACCTCGCAAAATCCTCCGCCGGGCGCTCTGCCGGTTGATCATCAATTCCCCAATGAATCAGAGCAGCAAGACCACCGAGTGCAATTGCTAGCCACCAAACGGCTTCATAGGTGCCATAGTAGTCGTAAAACAAACCACCCAAGAACACGCCAGAAAAACTGCCGAGCTGGTGGCTAAAGAACACGATAGCGAAAAGGGTGCCCATATAACGAGGGCCGAAAACCTGAGCGACTATCCCACTTGTTAATGGTACTGTTGAAAGCCAAAGTAACCCAAGAATTGCGCTGAAACACAGAACCGTGAACTCGTTTATGGGCAGTTGAATAAAAATTAGAAACAACAGTGCCCTAGCCAGGTAAAGCAGGCTTAGAAGGTTTTTCTTGCTCCAGCGTGAACCCAACCAACCCGACATGATCGTGCCGACCAGATTAAATAATCCGATTGTTCCCAATCCCCAGGCGGCAAGCCATTGATCGGCACCTGAATCCTGAAGAATACCAGGAAGGTGCGTTCCAATGAATTGCACGTGAAATCCGCACACAAAAAAGCCGATTACCAGCAACCAGTAACCGCGGTGCTGGCTAGCCTTACCCAAGGCCTGTTTCAGGCTTTGCTGATCCGCCTTCGCGAGTGTTTCCGTGCTTCCAGGTTTCATGGATATAGAAAGGGGAATTGCGAACGCTATGATAATTGAGAGAATCACGATGCCTTGTGACCATCCAAAACTGTCAATTAAACCCGCACTAGTAGGTGCGAAGACAAATTGTCCAGCTGAACCTCCCGCGGTAACTATGCCAAGCCAGAAGGTTCGTGATTTTTCTGGCGCGACCCGCCCCACCAATGCCAATGGCAGCGTGAACCCAATGCCGGATGCTCCGAGCCCAACAATAAGACCAGCGGAAAGGATCATCGTTTCAGGCGTGTTTGAAACTGAGATCAACCCTACGCCAATGGCGTAGAGCACACCGGAAATTACTATGACCCGTATGGGCCCCAGCCGATCACCTGCGGCTGCGACGAAGGGGG
This sequence comes from Pseudomonadota bacterium, assembly GCA_036136335.1. Taxonomy (GTDB): domain Bacteria; phylum Pseudomonadota; class Alphaproteobacteria; order MPNO01; family UBA830; genus JAYZQT01. The sequence goes on along the minus strand of JAYZQT010000040.1, from coordinate 28,600 downwards.
CTGCAGCACCCATTACGAGGTTTTGGATTGCTATTGAAAGGGCAAATTCGCTGCGTCCCCAGCCGAGGTCCTCGCTGAGGGGAACAAGGAATAATCCAAAATTCTGACGTGAACCGTTTGTAATCAATATCACGGCAGTAGCTGCACACAAAACGTAAAGTGGGGATCGCCAGAATGGTTTCATGTATGTTTTCTTATCGGAATTGTAACTTGGATAATAGCAAGCATCCTCCGGTAAAATCGGTTTTTTTGAGAAAAAGGCCGTTTGCGTGCAGGTTCAACCTTCGTTGGGCCCGAGCGTCGGTATTTTGGCACTCGTCCCTATCTGTTCAGCCTCAGCATTCTCACCAAGTTCAATTTGCTCTATCTTTTCACCCCGGGAGAGGACTTTATTGGTCGATGTTCGTATCTTGTCAATGTCGTCATTTGCTTGGCGGAAGTGCTTTTCGAGATTCTCAACACGTGCGTCGACACGACTGACGTCAATCAGCATCTTTTTTACCTCCGTCTGAATAACGCCGGCCTGTTCTTGCATGGACGCGTCTTTCAGTACCGCACGCACGGTGTTAAGTGTTGCCATAAGTGTTGTCGGTGAAACGATCCATACCTTTGCTCTATATGATTTCTCAACCGTTTCCGGGTGATTGGCGTAAAGTTCGGCGTAGACCGCTTCCGAAGGCAGAAACATTAATGCAGATTCAGCGGTTTCGCCTGGAACAATATAGCGATCGGCAATGTCTCGGACGTGTTTCAGAACATCAACAGAAAATGCGCGGGCATACTGGGACTTTGTGGTGTCGTTAGAGGCCGCACGCAGGGCATGATAGCTTTCAAGTGGAAATTTTGCATCGATTGCGATTGTGCCCGGCGGGTTTGGTAGTTTCAGAATACAGTCCGCGCGTCGATTATTGCTCAGCGTTTTCTGAAATGCGTAAGCTGACGGTGGGAGCGCGGCTTTCACGAGGTCCTGTAGTTGGATTTCGCCGAATGCCCCGCGGGCTTGGCGGTTGGTCAAAACATCCTGAAGTTGAACGACTTGGGCTGAGAGATCGGTGATGTTTTTCTGTGCCGCATCAATTACCGCGAGGCGCTCCTGTAGTTTGGTCATCACCTCGGACGATCTGACACTCGTTTTCTGCAGTGTGTCGCCGACCCTCCTATTCAGATCGGCAAGACGTTCCTCAAGGGTTTTAGTAATAGTGCGTTCCTGATTCTGTAAACGTTCAGAAAGTAACTTCTGGCTGGCTGCCTCAGCCTCCGTCAACTGGAAAAGGCGTCCCGCAAGCTCTGCCTGAGCGGACGCAACGCGCTCGGTAGTTCTTGCAATTTCTTCGTTGTGGTTCTTTCCTCCAGCCTTCAATCCGGCGTAACCGGCAAATGCAAGAGCAATTACGGCGATTCCCAGCGTTATTAACGTCACAGGATCCATTTCCCAAACCTATCACGAACTTTTTCGAATCAGGCTTACCACGATGTCGCGCTTGACCACCTTTGGCTATGCTAATACCAAACGGCATCTGAAAGAGGGGCTGCTAAGTTCGATGGCTTTACTGCCTATTATTACCGCGCCGGACCCACGACTAAAAAAATTGTCCGCTACCGTCAAGGCGGTTGATGGAGAAATCCGCCAGTTGATGGATGATATGTTGGAAACCATGTATGCAGCACCAGGGGTGGGGTTAGCGGCCCCCCAGATTGATGTGCAAAAAAGGGTGATTGTCGCTGATGTTTCGTCTCGGGGGCAAGAGCGCTGCCCGATACGGATGGCCAATCCTGAAATTATTTATTCATCTCTCGACGTTGCCATTCTCGAGGAGGGTTGCCTCTCACTGCCCGAACATTTTGCCGAGGTGGAGCGTCCCGAGCGGGTGACAGTGCGTTATCTGGATTACGAAAACGAAATATGCGAAGGAACACTGGAGGGGCCTCTCTCCACTTGCGTGCAACACGAGATAGATCACCTCGATGGCATTCTGTTTGTAGACCATATATCGGGCCTGAAACGCAGTATGATTCTTCGTAAGCTAAAAAAACTAAAAAAAGCAGAAGCAAAAACTTGAGAGGGCGCTAATGCGTATTGCTTTTATGGGGACGTCGGACTTTGCGGTACCGGCGCTATCCGGGTTGATAGATGCAGGACACGACGTTATTTGCGTGTATTCCCAGCCTCCCCGTCCTGCGGGACGAGGCCAGAAGAAAAAGGTTTCACCCGTTCAAAGGGTGGCAGAAGAACGATCGATCGAGGTGCGCCACCCGGATAGTCTTAAAGATGGCGACGTGATGGCAGCATTTTATGCATTGGAGACAGATGTAACGGTGGTCGCGGCCTACGGCCTGCTTCTGCCTAAATCAATACTTGACGCCCCACTTCTCGGTTGTCTGAATATTCATGCTTCACTTCTTCCCCGCTGGCGAGGTGCCGCCCCTATCCAACGGGCAATATTGGCCGGAGATTCTGAGACCGGGATCACTATTATGCGGATGGATGAGGGGCTGGATACTGGGCCGATCATAGCGGTAGAAACCGTTCCAATCAGGGATCACGATACTGCATCCAGTCTTCAAGATTTACTTGCAACGATGGGTGGTCGGCTAATAACACAGGTCCTCGCGGATGCGATACCTGCGCCGGCACCCCAGGCACAAGAAGGGATAACATACGCGGCGAAGCTCGCGCGAAGCGATGGACGTATAGACTGGACAGATGATGCAATGTCAATCGGGCGTCAGGTGCGTGCGCTTAATCCCTGGCCTGGCGTCTGGTGTGAGCGGGATGGAGAACGGCTTCGAGTCCTGGCAGCGACGCCCGTAGCAGGCGCTGGAGTGCCAGGTGAGGTGATAAAAGGGGAAACACTAACCGTAGCGTGTGCGGGGAGTGCTCTGCGCATCGACCGCGTACAGAGAGCCGGAAGGGCGGTAATGGCGACATCTGAATACCTCCGTGGGAATCCAATCAATAAAACTACCGTGCTCTCGTGACGCGGTGGCGGATAACGATTGAATATGATGGTGCTGGCTACGTAGGCTGGCAACGCCAAGATAATGGCCCGTCGATACAACAGGCATTAGAGGAGGCGATTCAGCAATTTTGTGGCGAAACCGTCAGGGTTTTCGGGGCGGGACGCACCGACGCAGGCGTTCATGCACTCGGACAGGTTGCCCATTTTGATATTCAGAAATCCGTAGGCGGTGATACAGTCCGCGATGCGCTAAATGCGTATCTCCGTAAACAGCCGATTGTGATACTTCAAGCTGTCGAGGCACATCACAGCTTTAACGCGCGAACCTCGGCACGAGAGCGGGTTTATCATTATCGCATCAATAACCGATGGTCGCCGCCGGTGCTGCAGGCCGGCCGGGTCTGGCACGTCCGAAATCCCCTCGATGCCGATTCTATGCACCGCGCTGCCCAAATTTTGGTGGGGCGGCACGATTTCAGCAGCTTTCGTGCTACCAAGTGCCAAGCAAGGTCACCGATAAAAACACTGGATTTACTCTCTGTGCGACGGAAGGGTGAAGAGGTGCTCGTTACTGGTCAAGCGCGTTCATTTCTGCACCACCAGGTGCGGAACATTGTGGGTACTCTTGAAAGAGTGGGCGCGGGCAAATGGTCAGCGGAGAACGTATATGATGCGCTGGCAGCAAAGGATCGCAGGGCCGCTGGCCCCACCGCGCCACCGGATGGGCTCTTTCTGGTTTCAGTCAGGTACAAGGATGACTAGTCGTCTTTTTATGAAACGGACGGCTGCGAATTTTGTTCAGCCTGCGTAAAGCAAAACGGAGATCTGGTGTAGAATTATGGCGAAAACGAAATCAATCAAAACTATCATGCAGGCTGTTGGCACACGCAACTCAAGTATTAAGTATGCGATAAACCCTTGGTAAAAGAAAAATGCCAAGATAATGCCAAACCCTATAAAAGCCGAGATTGAGGCGGGCAAAACTCCGCTTGCCGCAACTATTACCACGAAGAGATAGCAAAATACCTGGACAACAATTGCCCAATTCCAAGCAACAATGAATCGAAAATATCGATCCGATCGGCCAATCGCCTCTATAACGCCGATCATAATTAGTGGAAAGAGAAACCAGCCAATAACGTAAGATGAGGTTTCCACAAGTAGGATACGCATTATTTCCGTACCCATCGGTTTTTCTTCCGGACTGAGAAGTTGAAGTGCCACGTACGCCGGAAGGGCAACCAAGGCGGCCTGAAATGAACGCCAAAACGCATCTGGCGTATTTTCAAAATACTGCGAGGCGCGTTTGTCAAGTCGAGCCATTCTGCAGGCTCCGTATACACCCAACGAGATGTCGCGAAAACTCACCTATACGTTGCCGGCAAAATATTCGGTCAGGATATTGGTATAAATATTTGTCAGTGAGCGAATGTCGGAGACTGGGATGCGTTCGTCTACCTTGTGCATTGTCTGGCCGACCAAGCCAAATTCCGCTACTGGGCAGTAATCCTTAATAAACCTTGCATCGGATGTACCTCCTGACGTGCTGAATTCTGGTATGGTGCCGGTTTGTTGTTCAACCGATCGTGCTATCAGGGTACTGAAATCATCGGGTGGGGTTAAAAAAGCCTCGCCTGATATCCTGATGTCCAGTTCATAATCTTCGCTCACTATATTGATTTGACTGCGCAGCCAGTTGCTCAGGCTCTCGCCGGTATGTAAATTATTAAACCGGATGTTAAAGCTCGCGGTCGCCTGTGCGGGTATCACATTCGTTGCCGCATTGTCTGTATCGATTGTTGTGAGTTGTAGGTTTGAGGGCTGAAAGTGCTCGGTTCCTAGATCAAGCTCGGGGGTTACTATTGCGTCAAGCATGCGAATGAGAATAGGTAGTGGATTGCTGGCTAGGTGTGGGTAGGCGGTATGGCCCTGGATGCCTGTGACGGTTAGTCGGCCCGTAAGGCTCCCGCGGCGACCAATTTTAATCATATCGCCAAGTTTCTCGGGGTTTGTAGGTTCTCCAACCAAGCAGACAGCTATTTCTTCTCCCGTCTTTGCCATCCACTCCAGAACTTTTTTAGTGCCGTTTATGGCAGGGCCCTCTTCGTCTCCGGTGATTAGCAGGCTGACCGAACCACTGATCGCGCGGCGTTCTTTTACCCGATAAACTGCTTCGACAAATGCTGCGATGGCGCTCTTCATATCTGTCGCACCACGGCCATATAAAACCTCGTCAATGATTTCGCCACCGAACGGATCTACCGACCATGAACCAGGGTTTCCCAGCGGTACAACGTCTGTATGCCCAGCAAAACAGAAGTTTGGTGCATTTACACCTAGTCGCGCGTATAGATTGTCCACCTCTGGGGTATCAACATCTGAAAATGATAGCCGATGGCAAATAAATCCCAATGATTCCAACGTGCCCTGAAGAACGTCAAGCGCTCCAGCGTCTTCCGGCGTCACGCTGGGGCAGCGGATCAAATCGCGGGCAAGCTCGACGGCGTCAACGATGGTGTCAGTCTCGCAGCAAGTCGTTAATCGAGGTTTTTGAGCGGGTTTGTTCATCGACCCGTTTCACTATTACAGCGCAGTAAAGATTTGGTCCATCGTTCCCATCGGGAAGCGGTTTGCCTGACATAGTACCGGGTACAACGACCGAATATGCTGGTACACGGCCGTGGTAAATTTGACCGGTTTCGCGGTCCACGATTTTGGTCGATTGGCCCAGAAAAACCCCCATCGATAAAACCGCGCCCTCCTCGACAATTACACCTTCCGCCACTTCGGAACGCGCACCAATAAAGCAGTTGTCCTCAATAATAACAGGATCGGCCTGAAGTGGTTCTAGCACGCCACCAATACCGACGCCGCCTGAGATATGGCAGTCCTTACCAATCTGCGCACAGGAACCTACAGTAGCCCATGTGTCAACCATAGTACCGGAACCCACATAAGCACCAAGGTTGACGAAACTCGGCATAAGCACCACGCCTGGTGCTAGATAGGCGGACCGTCTAACGGTACAATTTGGAACGGCGCGAAAGCCGGCTGCACGGAATTCAGCCTCGTCCCAGCCAGCAAATTTGGAAGGTACTTTGTCAAACCATGGACTGTCACCGACCCCCGGAAAACCAGGGCCACCAGGCAAGGGCACCATGTCGAAAATTCTGAAGGAAAGCAGTACCGCCTTTTTCAGCCATTGATTGACCGTCCAGCCGTTTTCACCTTTCTCGGCAACGCGCAATTTGCCAGAATCGAGTTCTGCGAGGGTCGCTTCGATTGCCTCACGCAACTCACCCGTTGTGTCCGGTGTGATGCCCTCGCGCTCGTCCCACGCCAAATTGATTAGTTGTTCGAGATTTTTGTTTCTCATGTCCCGCAGTCAGTTCCATAAAGCGGCCCCGAATATAGATCATTTTTGGCTCTGGTGGAAACGCCTCAGCTACATTTTGCCAAATTGGTTAGCCAAAAAGTCAAATTATCTGTTGTGTAATCGATGTATTCTGCCGACGTAATGTCCTTTGCCCAACTCATGTCCGTTCGCACCCAGATAGTGGTCATACCCAGCTCAGCGGCCGGCTTGAGGTTACGAGCAATGTCCTCAACCATGGCTGCACGTGAAGGATCAATAACATGCCGTTCACACAGCAACCGATAAGGTGCTATCGCCGGTTTGGGGACAAACTCGGCATCGCTGATGTCAAAAACAGCATCGACATAAGGGGTAAGTCCGATACGTGCCATCACGTCATGGGCATGATCGGTAAAGGCGTTCGTATAGATAATCTTCCGACCTGGAAGGCCAGCGAGACAATTGCAGAGTTCTGGATTTTCTACGATGTCGGACAAGTCGAGCTGCGATAAATGATCTATGTAGGCTTGTGGGTCAAGCCCATGTTCTACCATTAGGCCCCGAAGGGTGAGGCCGTGGATCCTGAAATAGGTTTTCTGGATTTGCCGGGCTTCTTTTAGGTTCACATTCAAAAAATTACTTATAAACGATCCCATCAGATCGTCTATCTGTGTCAGCATGGCTGGTGTGGTTTGATAAAGCGTATTGTCGAGATCAAAAATCCACGTATCTATATTTTCAGGCTGCAGTGCTTGGACGTTAGGGGGATATTGTTTGGTCATTGAGAAAATATTCAAAACCTGCGCACAGAAATCAGTCGTGTGTAATTCTTCAGGTTGCCAGGCATTTCAAGGTTTCAAATTACGGATCATCGTGCCAGCACCGTGTTCCGTGAATATCTCCAAGAGTAATGCGTGGGGCACCCTCCCATCCATAATAACGGATGCTTCGACGCCATGTTTAACCGCTTCCAAACAGGTCTCGATCTTCGGAATCATGCCACCCGTGATCGTTCCATTTTTGATCAACGCTTGCGCTTGGCGAGCACTGACTTCAGTAATTAGCTCGGTTTTGTTGTCGAGAACGCCTACCACGTCTGTGAGCATCAAAAGGCGTATCGCTCCGATCGCTCCCGCAATTGCTCCGGCAGCCGTATCGGCATTGATATTGTATGTTGTGCCGTTGGCGCCTATTCCTAGAGGCGCGATAACTGGAATCATGTGAGATCCGGCCAAGGTATCCAGAACCTTCGTGTTTATTGCGCAGGGCTCACCGACAAATCCGAGGTCCACCACCTTTTCGATATTCGAATCTGTGGTTCTTTTGTGTTTCAGTTTCCGCGCCTGTATTAGGTTTCCATCCTTGCCCGATATTCCGACCGCTGTCCCCCCTGCGTCGTTAATAGCAGTAACAACCTGTTTGTTTATAGACCCTGCCAGAACCATTTCGACAATTTCAACCGTTCGCTTGTCTGTTACCCTCAGCCCATCGATGAACTCACTTTCGATCTTCATTTGTTCCAGCATTTTACCGATTTGTGGCCCGCCGCCGTGAACGACCACGGGGTTGATCCCTACCTGTTTGAGCAGAACAATGTCTTGGGCAAACTGCTTCGCCAGTTTGTCGTCGCCCATAGCATGGCCGCCGTATTTGATGACGAACGTTTCGCCAGTAAACTCCTGTAAATATGGTAAGGCCTCAATAAGCGTTTCCGCAGTGCGAAGCAGAGATTTGATCTCAAAGATGTTTTTGGCTTCGGTTTGATTGCTTTTTGACATTTTTCACCCTCCAGGAAAGGAAAGAGGATCGGTTAATTGGGTCCGCATTTAGCGGATATCGGCTATCATTGCTAGTTCTGCGCGCAACTGCTCGATCCCCGTACCCTTGATCGCACTTGTCTGTGCGACAATGGGGTGGGCGGCGACGTGTTGGGGGAGCCAATCCTGAGTGTCAGCCATGATACGGTCAAGATGGTCGGTTCGCACCTTGTCGCATTTTGTTAAAACTATCTGGTATGACACCGCCGCGCCGTCCAAGTCTTTCATAATCTCTTTATCTCTAATCTTTAGTCCGTGACGTACATCGATGAGAAGGCAGACGCGGCGAAGCGATGGGCGTCCGCGAAGATAATCGAAAATTAAACCTGTCCAGCGCCTGATATCCGTCTTGGAGGCTCTGGCGTAACCATAGCCCGGAAGGTCGGCTAGCATTAATGCCTCCTGCAGCTGAAAGAAATTGATCTGCTGGGTGCGTCCGGGAGTGTTTGAGGTGCGGGCCAGCGCTTTCCGACCCGTCAGTGCGTTAATCAAAGTGGATTTGCCGACATTTGACCTGCCCGCGAAAGCTATTTCAGGCAGAACAGCTTCTGGCAAACTATCATATCTGGGTGCACCGGATATGAAGGTGGATTCCTGCGCAAAAAGCCAGCGCCCGCGTTCCAGCGATTCACAGTCCAGATTATCATATGCGTCCGGCATGACCGGTCCTTCGGTATAGTTCAGCGCCGTTTGCGTTGACGCCGTGTTTTGCCTTTATTTTTACTTTGGCTTTTGTTTGTTGCGGTGATGTTAGGTTTCGTAGAGTTTTTAGATGCTCCCGACGGTCCGGATTGTGTTGGTTTTTTGCGATTTCCTCGTGGTGGGCCTTTGGGTGGTTCAGTCTTGATTGTTTGGCCGGACGCCGACACACCCATTTTGCGCATTATGATCCATTGTTGCGTGATTGAAAGAAGGTTGTTCCAAGCCCAATAAATCACAAGACCTGCAGGAAAACGACCCAGCATGAATGTAAATACAATTGGCAGGACCATGAATATTTTCTGCTGCATGGGATCTGCGGGCTGAGGGTTCAGCTTTTGCTGCAAATACATGGTAATACCCATGATTATTGGCCAGATACCAATATTTATAATGGCAAGCGACGCTGGTACGTTCCAATCAAATAATCCAAAGCCAAACAGGATCCCCAGCGGGTCGGGTGCAGAAAGGTCGTGAATCCAGCCAAAGAATGGTGCGTGTCGCATTTCGATGGTGACATAAAGAACCTTGTAGAGCGCAAAAAATACCGGAATTTGAATTAGTATGGGCAGACATCCCGACATTGGGTTTGCGCCCTGCTTTTTGTAGAGTTCCATCATGGCCTGGTTTTGCCGCTGCCGATCATCCTTATGGCGCTCCCGGATTTCTGTCATCTGCGGCTGTAATTTTTTAAGCCGGCTCATTGAGCGGTAGGATTTGTTGGCCAAGGGAAAAAACGCAATCTTGATTAATACCGTTAGCAACAATATGGCCAGTCCGAAGTTGCCCAGAATACGATTGAAATACTCGATCGCATAGAAAATCGGTTTTGTAAGATAATAAAACCAGCCAAAATCGACCATTTTGTCGAAGACCGGCAGGCCAAGACTATCGCGATAGGCGTCCAGAAGCCTTACTTCCTTTGCTCCTGCAAAAAGGCGCGTTTCAAAGTCTGAGGCCCCTGCTGGGCCAACTGTTTGCGCTGGAGCCAGATAATCAACTTGGTACTTATCTTTTCCATTCGGCGCAGTGTACACGAAACGGCTTTTGTTTCTGGCTTTCTGGTCCGGAACAAGAGCCGTCGCAAAATATTTGGCGGTAATTCCAATCCAGCCGCCTGTGGCTGACTGTGACTTTACCCCTCCGGCCTCATCTTGAATATCATCGTAGTCCACTTCAGTGAGTGTGTCGTCAAACGCCCCAAGAAGACCTTCATGAAGTATCCAGAAACCGGATGTTTCTGGCGTACCAGTCATCGAGACTAGGCCGAAAGGGTGAATTTCTACCGTGTTTTTACTACCGTTTGAAATCCCTTGTAGCACTGTGAACATATAATTTTTATCGATGGAGATGCTTTGGCGAAATTCAATGCCGTCGGGACTTGTCCAGCGCAGAGTTACGGGTTTTGCTACTGACAACGATGGCTGGTCTGCCTGCCAGACTGTATTTGGTCCGGGCACAACGATGCCCGGGGTTTTAGCAATCCATCCGAACCAGGCGTAGTAAGGATTGCTGGTATCCTGTGGGGAAAGCATGACGATATTGTCACTGTCCTTGTCCAGCGTTTGTCTGTAATCCAGAAGAGTTAAGTCGTCGATTAGGGCGCCTTTTAGACGGATTGATCCAACGATCCTGTCAGTAACGATTTTGATTCGGGGGCTTGTGTTGATGATGAAGTCGCGGGTTTTTGCCGTTGGTTGGTTCGGCTGTCCCGCGACTGGTGCGTTAACGCTTTTTGTACCTCCCGGGGCGGCGGGTGCGTGTATAGAGCCGGACGAAGGAATCCCGGGTTGTGCGGTTCCTTGATTTTCATTCATCTTGCGGGAATTTTCGGCTTCAATCGTTGCCTGTTCCTGCTCGATTCGCGGCGCCTCGATAAAAATCTGCCAGCCGAGCAGGATGGATACTGAGCAAACTATGGCGAGAATCAGGTTGCGTTGGTCCATGACTAAAGCCGATCCTTCTCCGGCACGGGATCATACCCGTTTCCACCCCACGGGTGGCATCGCAGGATACGGCGCACCAAAAGCAAGCTTCCTCGTGCGGCGCCGTATTGGCTGACTGCGTCGATTGCGTATGCCGAACAAGTTGGCTGATAACGGCACGTACGCGGCAACACCGGCGACAGGAACAGCTGGTATCCCCGTGCCAGGCCAATTATCAGAAGGCTTGCAATTCTCGCAAAAATGTTCATGAAATCCAATCGTTTCAGTGAGGCTGGCGCAGACCCACGTTTTAAAACTCCGCCCTAAATGCATCAAGGTTTTGCAGTCCGGTTTCCAAGTCTTGCTTGAGCGATGCGAAGTCGCGAGCAGGTGTCTCTTTACGTCCTATCAGGACATAATCAAATGATGTTATAGCGCAACGCGGCAGAATTTCTTCTGCCGCTGCGCGGAGGCGGCGTCGAGCGCGGTTTCGAACAACCGCGTTCCCGACGCGTTTGCTCACTGTAAGACCGTATCGCGGGCCGCTCGACACCGGCTGTTCGTCAGCTGGTCGAGGCGCCGCTTGTAGTAGAATTCCCCGTGTAACACATTTGCGATTTTCCGCCGCCACTCTTAAAAATTGTCGCCGCTTTTTGAGGCGCTCCAACATTGCGCCGGCGCTTTCAGGCAGACAGACGCTTGCGCCCCTTGGCGCGGCGCCGGGCCAGGACCCGACGACCACCAACGGTTTGCTTGCGCGCGCGAAAGCCGTGCCGACGTTTGCGTACTAGTACGCTTGGCTGAAATGTGCGTTTCAAGGCGGACCCCGGCTACTATCTGGTCGGAAAGATGGGCCGGTGTATAGTGTCTTGACCCGCGTAAGTCAACGAAACAGAGATTGGCGACAAAATGCAGTATGTTGAGCATATCAGCTTTGATGTCATTTCTGGTGACGTTTAAAACCCTTGATATTTTTATCGGTGATTTCTATCCGCGCGAACGCAAGCTCGTGAAGATATTTGGCACCTTTTGTTGTGTTATTGTCTTGCTGAACATTGGTTATATTTGCTGATTACGGGCGCCAAAACCTTCCGGGGGAATTACCGTGGATGATTTCACAAACCCTGCGCGGGATACCCAACTTTCCGGTGTGAAAGTTTTGACGCTCACAACGATAGGGATGGGCCTAGCAGTATTCATTGCGTTATTTCTGAATGAAACATTTTCGCTTGATGCAATCAGATCTCACCGGGAATCATTACACTACTGGGCACAAAAATTCTATCTGTTGTCTCCCGTTGTGTTTGCAGTTGCCTACGCATTTGCCGTTGCGTTTTGTATACCGGGTGCTGTTTTTATCACAATTGCAGCTGGGTTCATGTTCGGGTCCTACCTCGGCACTGTTTATGCGGTTGTTGGAGCCACAATGGGTGCTGTTGCTGTATTTCTGGTGGCCGAATACCTACTGGCCCGGTTCCTGACCGTTAAAGCCGGCCTAGCCATAAAACATTTCAAGGTCGGTTTTCGGGAAAACGAGTTGAGCTATATGCTAATTCTGCGCCTTGTTCCCCTTTTTCCGTTCTGGCTTGTTAACATTGTACCTGCACTCTGTGGGGTCAGCTTGCGGACCTACACAATTGGCACCTTGACAGGCATTATACCCGGCACATTCGTGTATGCCCTTGTGGGCGCCGGCGCTGGCGCAGTGCTAGAGGCCGGTGAGGATCTGAATGTTGGTTTGATTTTTGAAATACAGTTTCTTGCCCCAATAATTGGCCTCGCTGTTCTCGCAAGCACACCGATGCTCTACAAGAGAATAACCAGATTTAAATAAACCTACCCGAATTACCAACTCAACCAGTTTAGGTACCGTAATGCCAAAAGAAATTTCTGCCGATATATGCGTCGTGGGTGGGGGTTCCGGCGGGTTGATGGTCGCTGCGGGTGCTTCTCAGATGGGAGCTGAGGTTGTCCTTTTAGAGGGCGGTAAAATGGGCGGTGACTGTCTGAACTACGGCTGTGTGCCCTCAAAGTCTCTGTTAGCAGCGGCGCACACCGCATACATGGTTCGCTCTGCTGGCAGGTTCGGGATCACTTCCGTCGGAACCTCCATCGATTTTAAGAGGGTGCACGATCATGTTCATAACGTGATCAGTACTATTGCACCGAACGATTCTGTGCACCGTTTTGAAGCGCTGGGCGTTCGCGTAATACAGGATTTCGGAAGATTTATAGGGCCGACGCGCTTACAGGCGGGCAATACAATTATTAACGCGAAACGGGTGGTCATTTCCACGGGGTCCAGCCCCAATATTCCGTCGATCCCCGGTATCAACGATGTGCCGTATCTGACTAATAGAACGATTTTTGATAAAGACACCGCGCCTGATCACCTGATCGTGATTGGGGGTGGGTCAGTGGGGTGCGAGATTGGACAAGCGTATTGCCGACTGGGGTGCAAGGTGACGCTTCTTGAGAAATTATCTCTTCTCGGTGAAGATGATCCCGAACTCTCCGACATTGTCAGAAACCAAATGATTTCTGAAGGGCTTGTTATCCGGGAAAAGGTTGAAGTGACCAGAGTTGACCGGATACCAGGCGGTGTCTCGGTGACAGTCAAAAAGAATGCTAAGAAGGAACAATTCATTGGGTCCGACCTCCTTGTTGCAGCCGGCCGTTTGCCCAATCTGGATCGCCTGGACCTCGAAGCAGCCGGGGTCAAATATGACAAAATCGGAGTTACCGTCGATATGCGTCTGCGGACTACCAACAAGAAGGTATTCGCAATAGGCGATGCAATCGGCAGCTTGCAATTTACTCATGTGGCCAGCTACCACGCCGGGATCGTTATTCGGAACGCATTGTTTAAATTACCGGCGAAAGTCAACTATTCCGCAATACCTTGGGTTACCTATACAGCGCCAGAACTCGCTCATGTAGGGATGACCGAATCAAATGCCCGTCAGACACACGGTGACATCCGAATTCTACGCCATCCATTCTCCCAAAATGACCGGGCACACGCGGAGCATGAAACTAACGGATTTGTAAAGGTAATTACTACCGGCACTGGGCTTATCGTGGGAGCATCTATTGTAGGATCTCACGCGGGGGAATTGATTCAAAGTTGGATCCTGCCGATCCAGAAAAAAATGAAAATCAAGGCCTTGGCTGGGATAGTCCTCCCCTATCCCACACTTGGTGAAGTGAGCAAGCGCGCGGCGGGGAGCTTTTACACACCGAAGCTCTTTAGCGACAAAACTAAGAAGCTTGTGCGTTTGCTGCAGCGATTTTGATGCATTCCAGCGCGGTGAGTAGCGGAAGAGATTTCCACAGCTTGCATTCAAGCCTCTGAGACTGTTGATCTGTCGTCAAACAAGCCGTAACGCTCCCCAATAGGAAAAACCTGTTTGGTTGGGCTGCTTACCATTCTTAAATCAACAGTTTAAAGTAATGCTGCCGGTCGCAATGTTGTGTCCGGGCCTATGAAGGTTTATTAGTTTGACAGATTACCTCTTTCGATTGCGGGGTTTGTAATGGAAAACATCTCCGACTGGCTTCTTGGATTTTTCAGCATCATCATGGGTATTAGCGGCCTTTTCGTTGCGTCGCATGCAGGCCACGGTGTTGGTTATTACGGTGGCCTGGCCATCTTTGTCTTTGCCACGCTGTTTGTATTCTATTTGGTGCGCACTGTGTTGGATCACAAGGAAACTAGCCACTAGTCCGGATTTTTTTCGCCGAGGTTGTGTAACCACAAGGTAATAAATCCACCTCCAATGGATAAAACCGCCATCGCGTAGAAGGCATTGCCTGCGTGAGCCTCATATAACCACCCAGTTACCATCATCATCATTCCCATTACGACGCCGATTGCAAAACCCGAATAAAGGCTTTGTGCGGACGCCGACATATCCTCAGGGATATTTCGCAAGATGTAGTGCATGGCTGCAAGATGGGATGCCCCAAAGGTCAGGCCATGCAGCCACTGGGTAGCGAAAAGAAACGGTAGATCCACGGTGTTTGCAAGTATTCCCCATCGGAGGAAGCCAGCGGCAGCGGCAATCCACATAAGTCTAATCGGATTTAGGCGAGCGACGACTGCGCCTGAAAATGCGAAAAGAATAATTTCCGCAATTACTCCTTCGGCCCACAAGGCTCCGATAATGTGGTCAGGAATCCTGGCGGTACGCCAATGAATTGTGCCAAAGACATATAACATCGCGTGACTGGCCTGGAGTAGGCTGATCGCTGCAAGAAAAACCAGAAACCGCTTTTGGCGCAGTAAGGTGATCGCGGGAATACGAGTGTCGGATCGTTCGCGTCGCGGTCGCTCCGGTAAACCAAGGCCCGCAAACAATGCAGCAATCATTGAGGCTATAATCATCCAGAGAATTGCAGGCGCGCCAGTCTGGTCAACAATCCAGCCACCCAGATAGGCTGCGAAAATGAATGTGATGGATCCCCAGAGCCGGACCCGACCGTAATCAAAGCCGTGCTCCACTGATGCACGCGATGCCAAGTTTTCACCTAACGGAATCAACGACATGAATAACGTACCAGCCAAAATGTTCACCAAGAACAACGCCCAGAATCCTTCGACTGCGGCGAACATGGCGTATGTGATGACACCACCAGCTGCTGAAATCACGATAATACGGCGATGACGGCCGGAGCGGTCAGCCAAATGGGCAACTAGCGGATTTGCAAGGGCCCGGACCCAAACCGCCATAGACAGCATTATGCTTATTTCGGTCTCATTTAGCCCACGGAATTGCAGCCATGCTGGCCAGAACGGCAGGTGAATACCAACAGCCAGAAATATAGCGGCGTAGTAGAGCGAGAAGCGGATTGTCATGTCTTCACGAAACCTTTAATCGATCTCTATCAGTTTAACATCAAATTAACGTATTCTGGCGCAGTCGGATGCGTGCGCCCGTTATCCGTGAACTAGAAATAGCGGGCGGTCCGTGCTATCCGAGACGTTAATTAAGAAACAGGGAGTTGATCATGCCAGCCAAGACTATCCGGGTGGACAGTGCCGCTGAAGCGTATCTCACGGTTCTTAAGGACCGGGAAATTGATTATCTTCTGGGCAACGCTGGAACGGATTTTCCGTCTATCATTGAAGGCCTTTCGAAGTCGTTGACGGGCGAAGGAGCCGCGCCCACGCCCGTCACCGTTCCGCATGAAAATCTTGGTGTGGCTATGGCACATGGTTATTACGTGGCCACCGGGCGTCTTGCCGCAGTTATGGTGCATGTGAACGTCGGGACGGCCAATGCCATCTGCGGTGTCATGAATGCGGCGAGGGAGAATGTCCCCATCCTGATGACGTCTGGCCGTACACCGCTGACTGAGGAGGGATTTGACGGTTCTCGGTCGCTGTACATTCATTGGGGGCAGGAAATGTTTGACCAGGCGTCGACCCTTCGGGAAATGGTCAAATGGGATTACGAACTGCGCAATTCAAAACAAATAGAAACGATCGTTGATCGGGCCATTACCGTGGCTATGTCAGAGCCACGTGGCCCGGTATATCTGTCACTGCCGCGCGAGGTTCTAGCGGAAAATCCGGATACCTTTACTTTTGATTCGCCGACCCGTCGGGTGGCCGCACAGAGCTCAGCCGCGAATCCGGCGGCTGTGGATGAAGCTGCTGAAATTCTGATGAATGCGGAAAACCCGCTCATCATTACTGCCAGCATGGGTCAAAACCGTGCCGCCGTGCCACTACTGGAATCGCTTGCGGAACGTTTTGCTTTGCCAGTTATTACCTACCGGCCGCGCTACGTTAATATTTCCTCGGATCACCCGATGCATATGGGTTATGAACCGGGCGCCTATTTGCCTGCAGTCGATGCGGTTCTCGTGGTTGATTGCGATGTGCCATGGATCCCCTCCCTACATAAACTGAACCCGGATGCCAAGGTGGTCCACCTTGGGGCTGACCCGCTTTTCGAAAACTATCCTGTGCGCGGTTTTCCTTGTGATCTGGCACTAAAAGGAAGTTCCGTAGTGGCGCTTGCGCAACTTGAAGAGGCCATGGCGAGCCGCGAAATTCCTGCAAAGGCGCGAGTTGATGGACGCCGAAGCAAGATTGCACAAACAAAGACGGAACAGGCTGCGGCAAGCAAGGGGCGTATCGAGAAAATTGCTTCCGGTGCGGCTGCGATGGACAACGCATGGGTCGCCCATTGTCTGAATCAGGTTAAGCAGGACAACGACATCCTGGTGTCAGAATCCCAACTTGCGTTAGCCAATATATCTTTGCGGGAACCGGGTGGGTTTTTTGGAACGAGTCCATCTGGTGGGCTCGGCTGGGGCCTTGGCGCAGCCCATGGTGTTAAATTGGGAGATCCGGGACGAAGAGTGTTCTGTGTGGTGGGTGACGGGGCCTATATGTTTGGCAATCCGACACCCGCACATTTTGTCTCGGCGGCTTACGATCTGCCGGTTCTGACCGTGATTATGAACAACAAGATGTGGGGGTCGGTCCGCAAAGCGACGCTCGGGCTTTACCCCGATGGAGCGGCGTCCAGCGCCAATCAGGCGCCGTTGACATACCTTGATCCTGCACCCGACTATCATAGGATTGTCGAGGCGTCCGACGGATATGGCGAAGAGGTCAAGGATCCGGAAGACCTGCTGGATGCTCTCGAACGCGGACTGAAGGCAATCAATGTTGACAAGCGCCAGGCTGTTATCAATGTACATACAACCTACGACGATGCTGCCGCAAAGGCGGATGCTGCACGTTGAAGGATTTGTTTGTTGCGGCGTTGAACCAGGCACTCGCGCGCCTCGCGCGTCATCCTTTTTATACGACGAGGTTACCGGCCTCGGTTAACGATCTTGAAGAGTTTGCCGACATTGTCCCGCTAATGAGCCGCGCTGACCTTGTGTCGGAAATGGAAAAGCCCGGGTACGGAGCCTTTGGCGGGGTCAATTCCGTACGTATCAACTTGAGTCCGATGGGGTCAACCCTTGTGCCGGCCCTGCAGACCGCGGCGGATATTGAAAATATCGTTACTGCGGCCCGTACGCATCTCGATGCCTGTGGGCTTGGTCCAGGCGACGTCTGTGCGGTCACGTTCGGATATCATATGTTTGTTGCGGGCCTTTTTTACCAGTCGCAAATGGAAGCGCACGGTATCGCCTGTATTCCTTTGGGGCCGGGTGATACCAAACGAACAGTTGAGTTGTGCGCAAAACACGGTGTGAATGTGCTGGCGGGAAATCCCACCTTTTCACTGAAACTCATCGACGCAGGTCTGAAGCCGCCTAAAGTTTTTTTTGCGGGCGGTGAGGCGTTTACAGGAAATCCCACGCTATATAAAGCGGTTAAGACTGCTATGCCTGACACTCTGCTGATTGATTCGTTCTCTCTTTCCGAATTCCTTCCCGTCGCGCGTACGTTTCCGGGTGGCGATGGTGTTCATGTGTTTCACGAACTGGTTTATGCGGAGGTAATCGAACCAACTACGGGTGAATCCGTCGCGGATGGTGAGCGGGGTGAATTGGTGCTTACTCATTTGAAAAAGGAGGCCCAGCCTTTGGTTCGGTACCGGACCGGTGATTTGACCATCCGGACTATCACAGAGCCCATCCATGGAAGGACGGTAAGTTTGCCAAATGTGGTTTTCGGGCGCACGGACAATATGGTGAAGGTAAAGGGCGTAAAGATTTACCCTTCTGAAATCCGAAGTGTGCTCCTCGGCTTGGACGGTCCGACTGGTGGTTATCAACTTACAGTATCCCGCAGGCGTGGTGGCGGTGACCAGCTTGCACTTGTATTGGAAGGTGCGGGCGGCGATAAGGTTTGCGAGGAAATCTCCACGCGCTTTAAGCGCCAGACGTTGATATCTGCCGACGAAATTTCGTTCGTGGAAAACCTTGATGGCGGCTCGATTGTCATCGACCATCGTAACCAGTTGACCAAAGACCGGATCTAATATGACCGGTACCACATGGAGGTTTATTGTTGATAAAAATTCCTATGCGGATTTTTCCGTGTCTGTTTCCCCCGCCGTGGAAAAAGCTGTAGTCAACCGCGAAGTGCCACCTACGATATTTCTCAATATATTTGATCAGGATTCTATTACGGTTGGTGTCAACGAGGACCCTGAACAGGTGCTCGACTTGGATTTCTGCCGTGCCAATAGCATTGATTTCCGTCGCCGCGCGAACGGTGGTGGCGCTATATATGCCGGTACGGGGTCCGCATTTCTAATTTACTTTGTGCCCACTTCGCATCCTGATGTGCCAGAAACCACGGCAGAGGCATTTCCAAAAATACTCACGGCTTTTGCTGAGACCCTCAGCAACATTTATGGCATTCCAGCGAAATACCGACCGCTGAATGATGTACAGGTAGAAGGCCGGAAAATGGTGCCTACGTCGCTGAAAATAGAAAACGGGGTAATGACCTTTCGATTTGTGGTTAACGTCAAGGAGATGGATACCGAGGTCGCTGCCGCGGCAATGCCAATGCCACCCGAAAAAACCAAAGACAAGGTCCTTAAAAATTTACAGTCTCGTTTTACCTGTTTGGAACGCGAAACGGGCCGCAATATCTCGCCGATTGATCTTGAAAACTTAACCCGCGTCGCGGTTGCCGATGTGTTTGGTGATCCCGACCTTTTGGTCGGCGGCCTTACTGATGCGGAACACGCCTATGCGGACGAGTTCCGTGCCGAATACGATAACAATCGATGGCTTTATGGAAAAAGTGAACACAATCAGTTTCGGCCTCTGCTGCAAAGGGGTGATACGGTGGGATATGGGCGCGAGAAGGCTGTTGGCGGGATGCTGTGGGCAACTCTTGTTGTTCGGGACGGTGTTATATTCCACGCTCTCCTGAACGGCGACTGGCATCCACGCCCCATAGATTCTGTTGCCCGGCTTGAGGAAACCCTGATTGGCGTGTTGGCCACAGTAGATGCAGTGCGTGCCCGGGTGGCGGGGTTTCTGTCAGATGATGAGGTTGAATTTGCCGGTGTCGAATTGGATGATTTAATGTCGGCGTTTGGCAAAGCGCTGGCAGACCAGAAACCGACGACCTGAACCCCATGATTGCAGCTGCCCTGCCACAGGAAACCGGTGCTTACGCTCTTTATTACCTCCTTGCCGCACCACTCGCACTTACCATCACCCGGTTAAATGAACCGGTTTTACAACCAGGGCGGTATGTTTATGTGGGGAATGCGCGCGGTTTTGGTGGTATCCGAGCACGGGTCGCCCGCCATCTTAGGGGAGAAAAAACCCTCCATTGGCACATAGATTATCTATCTACAGAGGCTTCCTGCGTCCGGGTGGACGCGTTTTTAGGTGGAAACGAGTGTTCAGTGATCAGGGAGCTTCTACAAAATGGGGCAAGTACACCTGTTCCTGGTTTTGGAAGTTCGGATTGTAGAATTTGTCCCGCCCATCTGGTGTGCCTTGCCGGAACATAGCAAAACGGCAATATTGCCGCGCAGATGATGGGAGGAAAACGATAATGGGGGCGGTGAACATAGACTGTCGAACGGACGGGATTGCCCGGGTCGCAATTAACCGGCCCGACAAACGAAACGCATTGAACGACGAAGTTCGCAATTCGCTCATAAACAAACTGCCTGGTATATTTGCCGATAAGGGAGTTCACGCGGTTGTTCTTACGGGCGAGGGCGGCCATTTCTGTGCTGGCGGTGATATTGCCAGCATGGAGGGCTTGAGCGCAAAAGGCGCCCGCGCACGAATGAAAGACAATCACAAGATTGTTCGAATGATAGCAGAGGCGGAGAAGCCTGTGGTGACTGCCATCGAAGGCTTTGCGGTCGGAGCCGGGGCCGGCCTGGCAATGCTCGGAGACACGGCAATAATTGCCGAAGGTGGGACCATTGGCTTTCCCTTCTTCGGGGTTGGACTTATTCCGGATTATGGCATTCTTCATACCCTGCCTCGTCGGGCAGGTGGTGCTA
The DNA here is from genome assembly GCA_036136335.1 of Pseudomonadota bacterium. Lineage (GTDB taxonomy): Bacteria > Pseudomonadota > Alphaproteobacteria > MPNO01 > UBA830 > JAYZQT01. The sequence goes on along the minus strand of JAYZQT010000040.1, from coordinate 7,882 downwards.
AAGCGCGTCAACTGCTTCTTTACGCACGGATGGTCAAGGCGCACGAGGCCGTGGGTCTTGGTCTGGCTGATGAGCTGGTTTCCGAGGGTATGGCCGAAGATGTTGCAGTCGAGAGAGCTGTGACCCTGGCATCAATGCCGCCCTTTGCATTCGGTATAGCAAAACAGCAACTTGGCCTCGCGCCCGTGAATCTGGGAGAGGCTTTGGAAATGGAAGCGCTGGCACAGGCCGGTTGTTTTGGTGCTGATGAATTCCTTGAGGGGTTTTCCGCCTTCATGGAAAAGCGACCACCCGTTTTTCGGAGATAAGGGTGACCCCACAGAAGTTTCGAACTCGAATTACTGATCTATTTGGGATTGATCACCCGCTTGTGTGCGGAGGTTTAATGTGGCTGGCTGATGCCGACTATGTTTCGGCCGTAGCGCGTGCGGGGGGCATCGGATTTATTACACCACGATCATTTGCCGCTCCGGATGACTTTCGAGCCCAGTTAAAGAAGGCGCGCAAGCAGTCGGATGGCAAGCCTTTTGGAGTAAATCTGTATATCTCCGCTCGTCCCGAAGCAAATGAATTACTGCAGATATTTCTGGAAATTCTCGTTGAGGAGAATGTCAGGTTTGTAGAAACGGCTGGCTTCTCGCCCAAGGCCTTCATGCCCCAAATAAAGGACGCGGGAATCACGGTCATTCACAAATGCACCACCCTACGGCATGCGCTGTCGGCCCAGAACGCTGGGGTTGATGCAGTTACCATCCTCGGTGCCGAAGCCGGCGGCCATCCAGGCATGGACATGGTCGGCACAATGGTTCAGGGCGCTATAGTGCCCGATGCGCTGGATGTGCCGGTAGTGCTGGCCGGTGGCATGGGGACGGGCCGGCAATTGGTAGCCTCCCTGGCACTTGGGGCTGATGCGATGCTGCTGGCCACAAAAATGGTCGGTGCCGAAGAAGTCTGGGCACACGAAATGTATAAGAAACGTCTCACTGAACTTGGACCGGAAGGAACCCGAATAATCATGTCGATTTTCGGTGATAATTCCCGAGTGATACACAACGATTCCGCTGACGCGGTTCTGGCTTTGGAGGCGAATGGGATAACGGATTATGAAGCCTATCGTCCCCATGTACAGGGGACCCTTCAGAAGGAAGCCTACATGGACGGCGACTGGAACAAGGGAACGTGTTCGATCGGACAATCCGTGGCGTTTGTTAATGATATTCAGTCCGTCGAAAACATATTTGATGGCATAATCGCTGAAGCGGTTCTGGTTCGTGACCGCGTGAACACTTTGTGAAAAGGAAAGAAGCATGACGCAGGACGTCAATTCTCCCGATTTTGTTATAGGTGTTATTGGAACCGGTACTATGGGCCGAGGGATAGCGCAGATCGCTGCCGCAGGTGGTTACAGGGTTAAGATTTTTGATGTGCAGGAGGGAGCTGCTAACGAGGCTCAGAACTTCATCCATCGCATGATTAAGCGGGCCGCTGAGAAGGGTCAGATGACGGAAGAGGAGGCTGTGGCCGCGAATGGACGCCTCGGAATCGTAAATGGCCTGTCTGATTTCGCAGATTGCGATTTGGTGGTGGAGGCTGTTGCAGAAGACCTAGAAGTGAAACGCGCGCTTTTCAGGGCGCTTGAAGAGATTGTTGGCGAAGACGTAATTTTGGCGTCTAATACCTCTTCGCTGTCAGTTACCCAGATCGCGGCTAAATGTAATAAGCCGGGGCGAGTGGCAGGCTATCATTTTTTTAATCCGGTCCCGCTACTCAAGGTGGTGGAAGTTGTTGACGGACAGGTAACCGCTCCTTGGGTCGCCGATAAACTGGACGCGATTGCGAGAAAGTGTGGGCACGAACCGGTCCGGACTAAGGATACGCCGGGATTTCTTGTGAATCACGCCGGGCGCGGGCTTTATACGGAAGGGATAAGGATACTCGCCGAGGGTATTGCTGAGCCGCATCAGGTTGACGAGGTGCTTCGCGAAGGCGGTGCCCGGTTCCGAATGGGGCCTTTCGAGCTGATGGATACCACCGGGCTGGATGTGTCCGGTGTGGTAATGGAGTCAATCTACGAGCAGTTCTATCAGGAACCGCGGTTCAGGCCGCAGGCCTTTATTCGTAACCGGATGGCGGCCGGATTATTCGGGCGCAAGGTTGGTCAGGGTTTTTACACCTATAAAGATAACAAAAAAGTTGACCCTAAAGAACGCGTGATGCCTAAAGATCTGCCGGACAGTGTCTGGGTTGGTCCTCCGGGTGATGAGGGTGCTGAGGCCCTTAAAGGACTGCTGGGACGTTATGTAGATGTGGAAAGTGGAGAGAAACCATCGGCGAAGGCCATCTGCATGGTTGCTCCTATTGGTCGCGATGCGACCATGACTGCACTCGATCTTGGGATCGAGGCAGAGCGGACGGTTGCAGTCGACGTTCTGTTTGGGCTGGATGGCCGACGTACACTTATGACCACCAGCGTGACCGATGATGGTGTGAGGGATCTCGCCCATGCTGCTCTATGTGCTGATGGTGGCACTGTGACGGTCATACATGACAGTCCCGGTTTCATAGCGCAGCGGGTGATCTGCACCATTGTTAATACTTCTGCTGAAATTGCCCAAATGCGTATTGCGAAGCCGAAGGACATCAATAAGGCTGTCAGGTTGGGTCTCGCATACCCTCAGGGACCTCTTGAATTCGGGGACACGCTGGGTGCCGCGAAAATTCTTGCCGTTCTGGCGGCCATGTATGAATTCTATGGTGATCCACGATATCGTCCGAGTCCGTGGCTTACGCGCCGCGCGAGCCTCGGCGTTTCGCTCATGACGCCTGAAGCATGACCACGCTTTTAATTAAACTCTGTGACAGCGTTGGAGACTATCTCGTGGCCACGATGACTTTTGCCTCAGGTTTTGCGCAGAACGAAGAATAATAATGCCGGTCGCAAGTACCGATCGGTGCTGTATTCTTCCAATCGATAAGTAGCGAGATAAACTGATTAAAAAGTTAATGTGTATCGAACACCGCCTGATATGGGGCCACACATTTCAGGATAGCTGCTGTCTCTTCCGCTGTCGGATTGTCCGGATCGACCGCCGCCGGCAGCGCGCCGAACTTCATCAGACAGGCGAGCAGAAGCAAACGCGCCTTGGTTGACGTAAGGTTGCCGCCTCCGATATGGACCCCGGCCTGGGCGGCAAAGCCCTCGTTATTACCGCGTCCAACCCGAACCACAGGCATACCGCAGTAACTTGCCCTGATAGCTAGCGAGTTGCGGACTGAATTGGTCATGGTGCCGTAAGGCGCCTGACCCTCGATCACGAAACCCGCCAGTGGCGAGTGCGTGAAATTGTCGTTCATCAACGCGAGCATATCGATTTCACGTTCGGGACCGGAATCCACTGACTCTGGGGAGTAGTTGCCCTCTTTGAGTATATTCACCTTGGGGATGGCAGTTTCCAATAGCGTGCCGTCCTCGTCCTTGATGGCGACCTCCATTGGTACCATTCCGTTGTCGGATTTGAGGTAGCCGGTAACGTTGTCTGGCAAACGCGTCCGGTTCACGTCCGATAGATACGTATGTTTGGCCCCTGGGAGATAGGTCAGGATTGGGGGCATGCCGTGGCGCACTGCGCCGAGCAGCCCGCCATGGCCGCCGGTCGCCACATAACCGCCAGGCCTCGCCTCGCCTTTCTGAACTTCGCGGGAAGCAAAGATCTGCTGTTCCTGGATAGCGACCATCCCGGCGCGGTTTTTCCCCTCACTGTCCTGCCATACTCCGGAGGCGATATATTCTACTGAATCTACAATATTTTTCGGTCCGTCATTGCTGATTTCACCATTGGTTCGCTGTGCCGCGTTACCGGCGACCGGTAAGGTGGTATCGAGCAGGAGGTTGAACCAGTAAAGTGTTTCCTCAAGACGCGGGCTGGCCTGTGTCCAGATCGCGCCGAGGTAAACGCCGCTATCGAGTATATCCTGAATGTCATTGATCATGGTTGCCATTGCACCACGTGGTGGCGATGCGGCAAGATGCACAGGGCGATATGCAAAGAAATCACGCCCCAGACGTTCGGGAGGAATATCGCCCTCACCCACATCGGTCCGTTCGGCCGCTTTAAGGCCTTTGGTATAGCCGCCTGATGGCAGCACCCGGAAAAAATCAATGTGCGCCTTCCTAGATATGAGATTGCCGGTACCATCATCGGTGATACCAAATCGGTCGATTTCCTCGAAAATGCGCGATCCGTCCGGATAATAGGCCTGCCGGGAATTTTCGGTCGGCGCCAGAGGGAATGCACAATCGTCTTCCCACGCGCTACCATTTGCCTGGCGCGCCATATATGGCAGGGGATAGAGTCCGTCTTCTGGCTTCAGTTCCACCTTGTAGACGGGTGTGTCTGAATGTGACTGACGATTCGTATGGAAGGATCCTGCGGCGTCAATATACCCGTCTGGTGGTCCATACAGTTCAGCGGCATCGTGTTCCAGAGGGTGGGCGCTGAACTGCTCGACGTAGACAGTTGCCGGAGCAGCGAGCCGCTGCGTCCGAAGCATATCAAAGCGCATGACACTGCCGTCCGGATTGGTTTTCAGGGGCAGACCGTATTTCGCACGTGCCTTGTTGCTGGTCACCAGCGGCGGACTGTTTCCAATGGTCGCATTGGCGCCCGACAGATGGGCAATGCGGGGTTTGTTGCTCATGTTACCTCTTTTTTTCATATGTATTCAGGCTACCACATTAACTGGCCGCCATTGGGGTGAACGATTTGACCCGTCATATATGATGACCGGTCGCTGAGCAGGAAGTCGAGCACTGCTGCGACCTCTTCGGGCTGACCCAGCCGGCGCACGGGCAGTTTGCTGGCATGCAATTTACGTACTTCCTGCCATTCATTTTCAGTGCGACCGGATTTCAGGATCGGGGTATCAATTGGCCCGGGACCCAGAGCGTTAACACGAATGCCATGGGCCGCAAATTCGAGGGCCAGAGATTTGGTTAGTGAATAAATTGCTGACTTTGCGGCCATATAGGCTGCAGCTCCGGGCACGGCCATAACCGCAAAATCCGAGGACATGTTGACGATTTCCCCCCGGCCAGCGTCTACCATGTCTGGCAGCACCGCCTTGCATCCAAGGAAGGTCCCTTTTACGTGGATATTTATCATGCGGTCCCAATCCGTTTCTGGAATTTTGCCCGTGACCCCCCGAATAAAAATGCCTGCGGCAAAGAATGCCTTCCGGACTGCCCCGATATCCGCAGCTATCTGTTTCTTCATCTCCGTAACGCTCTCGCCATCGCTGACATCAACTCTGATGGCTGTCGCCGTGCCGCCCTGTTTCCTGATACTGTCCGTGGTTTCTGCGGCACCGGTTTCATTGCAGTCCGCAACTATTACGTGTCCGGTTTTTGCCATCCGCAGTGCTGATGCCCGTCCGATACCACTCGCCGCACCGGTGATCAGAATATTAGGTTTGTCTTCCATCAAAACAGCCCTGCCCCTCCATTAACTCGAATATCCTGGCCGGTGACAAAGCTGGCTTCGTCGCTCAGGAGGAACGATGCAGTTTCCACCATGTCCTTCGTTGTGCCGATGCGGCCCAACGGGATTGTCTCGCCGCGGCTATAAATTTCCGCCTCGGTCATGTTGCCGCGGGGTTGCGGGGTGTCCGTAATGCCGGGTGAAATTGTATTAGCTCGAATACCCTCTCCCGCGTGATCAAGCGCCAGCGCGCGGGTGAGGCCAAGTATGCCGCCCTTGGTTGCCGCATAGGCCGCACTGTCAGGTGCGCCACGGCGGGCAATGGATGAAGAGAATAAGACAATACTGCCGGATTGCTGCTTCAGCATCGCCGGCAGAACGGCCTGGCAGGCCAATAGAGACCCTTTCAGGTTGACCGACAGGTGGTTGTCCCAGTCCTCTTCCGTAAGCTCCAGAAACGGCATCGTTCGGTAAATTGCGGCGCAGGTGGCAAGTCCCGCAATTCTGCCGGTTTTGGCGATCGAAGCGGCGATGGCATCTGTCATCGTGTTCGCGTCACGCACGTCGAGTTCCCAGAAATCAAGCAAGGGGTCGTTGGTGCCGGCCAGTTCGCCCGGGTTGGAATCCCATGCGGAAACGTGAAATCCTTCTGAGAGCATTCGCCGTGTGAGTGCGCAGCCGATCCCGCTACCAGCTCCAGTGACTATGACGGTTTGCATGTTGATACCCATCAGTTGCCGAACATTGATTTGTGCGTTTGACACAAGTCTACGCCGCAGCGACTGAACGAGTCTATTGCACCGGTACGATCGCCATAAAAGCGTACCGATTCGCTTTAAAGGGGCTTGAATCAATCAACGAGGCAGATACATTGCCAATGTCATGTATCGGGGATGCGTCTGACGGTCTTGGACATTTGATATGTCTTTTAGTGATTTGTGCAGACAGTACTCAATGCCATGGACATACTACGTCTGCGCGAGCCTGCGTAGGTCACAACGAAGATAGCGTTTTGTCTGAAACACCAGCCGATCACACCCAACTAGCCAACGCTATCCGCGCTCTCTCCATGGATGCCGTGCAGGCGGCCAATTCCGGCCACCCTGGTATGCCTATGGGGGCTGCTGATATTGCGACGGTGCTTTTCACCAGGCATCTGAAATATGATCCAGCTAATCCGGACTGGCCCGATCGCGACCGTTTTGTATTGTCGGCCGGGCACGGATCAATGTTGCTCTATTCGCTTCTTCATCTGACTGGTTATGCAGATATGACGATGGAGCAGGTTCGTAACTTCCGCCAACTCGGCAGCAAAACTGCCGGCCACCCGGAATACGGTGAAGCGGGTGGAATAGAGATGACCACCGGACCGCTCGGTCAGGGAATTTCAAGTGCCGTTGGCATGGCAATTGCGGAGCGATGGATGAATGCACGTTATGGCGATGGTCTGGTGGATCACCGGACGTGGGTAATTGCATCGGATGGCGATCTGATGGAAGGCATCAGCCACGAAGCCGCCTCTCTGGCCGGTCACATGAAGTTGGACAGGCTGATCGTGCTCTATGACGACAACAGCGTCTCGATCGACGGCGGAACGGAAATGTCGCTTTCAGATGACGCGCTCGGGCGTTTCAATTCCTATGGCTGGCATACGCAGCAGTGTGACGGTCATAGTCCAGCTGAATTGAATGTCGCGATGGAAACGGCAATTGCCTCGGACAAGCCCTCGTTGGTCGCGTGTAAAACGGTGATCGGATTCGGCGCTCCAAATAAGCAGGGCACCTCCGGTGTTCATGGGTCGCCACTCGGCGCCGAAGAGATCGCGGCAGCGCGCGCCACGCTTGACTGGCCGCATGAGTCATTTGTTATCCCCAAGGAAATTGTTTCCTCCTGGCAGAAAGCGGGGGCTCGCGGTGCCGGCGAGCAGGATGACTGGTCCGATCGTCTGGAGAGATCTGGTTGTCGAGCAGAATTTGAACGCGCTGTGGCTGGCAACTTGCCCAAGGACTGGGAAAAATCGGTCATAAATGTAAAAAAGGCATTTTCTTCGGATGCACCCAAACTGGCCACCCGCGCGTCGTCCGGCAAGGTTCTTGATGCAATAACGGCGGTTGTGCCAGACATGGTTGGTGGTTCGGCTGACCTGACTGGATCAAACAATACCAAGGCGGCGGGTTTTGAAGGGCTAGCCCCCCCCGATTATGGCGGGCGGTACATGTTTTACGGTGTACGCGAACACGGCATGGCGGCGGCGATGAACGGTATGGCGCTTCACGGCGGCGTGATACCCTATTCGGGCACGTTTCTGATATTTTCTGATTATCTTCGGCCAGCCCTGAGGCTGGGAGCCCTCATGAAAGTAAGGGCAATACACATACTTACCCACGATTCGATTGGCCTCGGTG